>JANYLB010000041.1 GCA_025363815.1 Actinomycetes bacterium | reverse complement strand
CGGCGCCGGCGCCGACCACCTGAGTGACGCACACGGTGCTGCGAAGACCCATGACGTCGACCGGACCGGTCAGGATTGAAGCCCTTCCGAGAACCTGGCTGGCGCCGGGGGCAAGGGTGACCGGGTTGGAGCCCTTGACCGCCGACTCGACCACGTTGTCGCCGGAGTTCGCCAACGAGATACCGATGTTGAGCACGCCCGTGATCTGGCGAATGCGGACACCACCATGGCTCGTCTCGAAGACCCGATCTTCGTCGAGGCCGGCAAGGGTTTCGGTGGCGCTGATGTCGCCCTTCACGTTGAGTAGCGAAGAGCCGAGGTTGAGCGCGCTCGCCATGTCGGTGTTGCCGTTGGCGAGAGAAGCGGGGTTGCCGAGCAGCGCCAGAAAACGGGCGACCATCTGCTCTGCGCTCGCCATCGGTGAGCCGTCGGGCAGCACGGCCATCGTTCCGACGGCTCCGTTGAAGCCGGTGTTCGCGAGGGCGGCGCCGAAGTTGCCGATCCATGCGCTCTGGTTGGCCGTGGCCGTGTCGGTCCCCGAGACCGCTCCGTTGACGGTCTGGGCGATGCCCGACTGCGACTGGTTTCCGACCGCATTCGCGTTGCCGGTGCCGATTGTCGCGGAGCCACCACCGAACAAGAGTGCCGGGTCGAGCCCGAACAGCGCGGCGATCAGACCCTCGATCATCGTGCGTTGGGCGTTGGGAAGGCCGTTCATGGCGCTCAGCGCGGTGTTGCCGCCCGAGTTCGCCAGGGCGAGTCCGAAGTTGATGATCACTGCCCGCTGGGTGACGGTGATCGAACCGTCGCCGGATGCGGTGACGGTGACGATCTGCATGATCAGCGAACCGGAGTGGTCGCCGACCGCGGTCGTGTTGCCGGTGCCGATCTCGGCGAGCCCGTTTCCGGGAGCTCCGCCTGCTGCGACCTCTTGGACGCCGCCGCCGAGCACCGATCCGGCTGCGAGGTTCAGGCCGGTGTTGCCTACTCCGATGCCGATGTTGACGATCGTGACGCTCTGGTCGCTCGCGCTACCTCCGACAACGGTGACGCCCTGCAAGACCTGGGTGTTGCCCAGGAGGCCGGTGACGTTGGCGCTGCCGGTTCCGATGCCGGCCTGACCGGCGACGCCGAGCGAGTTGCCGCCTGCCGCGCCGGCCGCGTTTGTTCCCGAATCCGAGAGGCCGACGCCGATGTTGATGATCAGCGCGACCTGTAGGACGTCGACCTGGCCATTACCGGTGGCCGCGATGTTGGTGAGCTGCGCTATCCCGCCGGTGGAATTGGTGCCCTGTGCGTTGGAGTTTCCGCTCGAGACGCCCGCGGCGCCGGTCGGGGTGGTGGTGCAGATGAGCGCGATCTGGGTACCGCTGGAGGGGCAGGGCTGCGCCTGGACGCCTCCGGCGGTCGTGTTGCCCACAGCGGTGTTGCCGCCAGTGTTGCCGACGCCGGTGCCGGTGGAGCCGACGGTCGTGGTCTGGTCGGTCTGGCTGGTGGGAGGCGGAGCCGTCGTGTCGGTCGTGGGGGCGGGGGCCGCGACCGAGTCAGCCGGCGGCGCCGGGGTCGGAGCGGGGTCGGTTGCCGCGACGGGAGTGGGATCTTGGGCGGGTGCCGGATTGACTACGGCATCCGGTGCAGGCGTTGCCGGGATCCACAGCGAATCGCCTGCAGGGGCGGGAGTCGGTGCCGGTACCTGGGCCGACGGATCGTCGGTCGCGTAGGCGGTTCCGGTGAGAAGCAAGACGCCGGCGGCGAAGGCCGCGGATCCGACGGCCGCCTTGGCGCCGCGGCGGGCGCGCTTCCCGCCGCTCGCCGGGGCTTGGGTGATGATCGGGCTCATCTTGTGCTCCTTGGTGCCGAGAGATGCTCGGATCGCGCACGTCCATGTGTGCGATCCATTTCCCGCAGGAAGAGGGATCCGGGTGGGAAGACTTGCGTCTCCCCACCCGGAGTTCCCTCGTCGCAGTGCCGGTCGAGACCGGCGGTGTCACTGAGCTGAATCAATCAGCCGGTGCTGCTCAGCCGATGTTGATACCGGTCTGGCTGGCCGTCTGGTTGGAGCTCGATCCGCCACTGTTGGTCTGCGTGACCGACGTGGAAGATGTGTTGCCCGCGGTTGCAGCGCCCGTCGTGACTGCGGCGGTGCTGTTCCCCGTGTTGGCCGACGTGGAGCCCTGGGTGGCCGAGCCACCCGTGTTGCCGGTCGTGGCACCAACGGCGCTGTCGCCGCTGATGCTTCCGCCACTCGCCGAAGCGTCTGTGGTCTGGCCGGTCCCGTTGCCGCCCCAGACACCGGACGATGCAGCGTTGTTGCCACTGTTCGACGATGCCGTCTGGGTGGTGGTTGCATCCGCACCCTGGGTGACCATCAGGTGCGACGACGACGAGTTGTCGAGTTCGCCACCGTGGCCGCCGATGTTGATGTTGCCCTGGGTGAGGTTCTGTGTGGAGCTGGATCCACCGCTGTTGGACTGACCAATGGTCGTGGTCGACGCGTTGGTGGCGCTGGCCGGACCGGTACTGATCGTGGCGTTGCTGGTGCCGTTGTTCGTAGAGCCGGACGTCTGGTCGGCAGTCCCGCCCGTGTTGCCGGTGGTTGCACCGACGCTGTCTTCGGCCGAGACGTTGCCGCCACTCGCCGAAGCGTCGCTGCCCTGGGTGGTGTCGTTCATGCCCCAGACTCCGGATTCGGCGGCGTTGTTGCCGCTGTCGGCCTGCGCGTCCTGGGTCGTGGTGACGCTTGTCGACTGGTCGACGTACGCGTCAGCCGAGCTGCTGTTGTCGAGTGAACCCGAGTCCGCAACTGCGGTGCCGGCGAACAGTCCCAACGGCAGACCAGCCGCGAACAGAATTGCTCCGACCTTGGCCATGTTCTTCTTGCTTGCCAATGAGTCTCCCCTCATCGCTTGGCCGACGCCACGCTCATTGGCGAGCGGATGGCGCCGTGCGCTCACTGAAATGCGCGAGTCGCACGCGAACTAGAGCAAAAGACGCGGGTAGACAGAAGGGCAGGCGATCTCCACTTGACCGACAGTTCCAAGCCACTTTGTGACTATGTGAAATAGGAGGGAGCGGACTCGGGCGGTCACGACCGTCGTCGTGCCTTAAAACTGAGAAGAACGTTCACGAAACATCGTGATCGGACAGCTCGACAACTGGGTTCAGGCGGTGCGCGAATCGGCGCAAGCTCCGCAGGAGCGGAATGCCCAGAATCAGGACGAGCAGCGCGTTTGCCAGCGCGGTCGCGGCGTCCCATCCGAGTGACGTGGCGACGTAGAACGACCAGTAGCGGTGCAGAGTGTCGGTGAATCCGAGGCCCGGATGCCATGACAAAGACCCACCGCGTTGGAACGGCCAGAACCAGAGATTCATGATCGCTCCGTAAAAGAATCCCCAGAGCCAGGCGTAAGCAGCGAGCGTCACGAGCTCGAGCCGCGCGTCGAAGTGTGCCGTAGCGTTCCCGAGAAGGCCGGCGCACGCGCCCATCCAGCCGAGCGCGAGCATCTGGAACGGTAGCCACGGCCCTAACCCGCCGGTGATGAACGCAGACGTGGCCATGGTGCACATGCCGAGGAGCAGACCGAAGCGCGCACCGAACGCGGCGCCGGCCAGCACCACCAAGAAGAGCATCCCCGCGTTGTTCCCGGGCAGGTCGAGAAGTCGCCCGAGGCCCGCGAAGGCGGACAGCACCCCGAGGATCGCGATCGTGGCCCCGTTCATGGTCCCTCGCCGCACCTCGAGCGAGATGGTGGCGACGATCAGGGCTCCGACGAGAGCGGCGACGAGCGGCGCGTCACCGGCGTGGGCGGAGTTGGGTAGGGCGCGTCCCGGTATCCAGAACGGGTAGAGGAAGGCGGCGGCTCCGAGTGCGGTCGTGAGGACATAGACCGCGATCGGGCGGGCCTGCCTGGTGCCCGAGCGCCGGAGTCGCTGTCGCAACGCGGCTGCGGCGATGGTCACGGTGTGATCCTCGCGGTGCGGGACGCGGCGACTTCGGCGACCGTCAGGAACGGGGGGAGTACGCGGAGCACCTGTGGCGCGAACAACGAGCCGGCCAAGACGTCGCGAGCCGGCCCCGACGCGACGACGTCTCCATCACCCAGCACGATGGCGCGACTCGCGCTGCGGGCTGCGAGCTCGACGTCATGGGTAGCGAGCACCGCGGCGCCTCCGGCTGCCGCGTGGGCATGCAGCGCCCGCTCGAGACCGGCCCGCGAAGGTGCGTCCATTCCGCGCGTTGGTTCGTCGAGGAGCAGGACGTCGGCGCCGCCGACGGCGACGGCTGCCACCGCGACCCGCTGGCGTTCACCACCTGCAAGCGAGCGGGGATGACGATCGGCGAGATCCGACAGATCGAGCGCGTCGAGCCAGTGGTCCACCTCACCTTGATCGCTGCGCCCGAGGAGATGAAGGGTCTGGTTGAGCTCGGCCCGAACGCTCGGCGAGAACAACAACGCGTTGGGATCCTGAGGCACGTAGGCCACGCTCCCCGACCCACCGACGGTGCCAGATCGCGCGCTGAGCAGTCGGCCTAACACTCTGAGGAGGGTGGTCTTGCCGGCGCCGTTGCGTCCGAGCAACGCGATCACCTCTCCCCGCCGGGCCGACATCGACACCCCGGCCAGCACCGATCGGCCGCCCAGGTCCACCCTCACGCCCCTCGCGTCGAGGAGGAGCTCGCCGGGCGTATCGGCGGCCGTGCCGACCGTGACATCGAAAGAATTGGGGGCGGAGGGAACCGACAGCGGCCCGGCTGCGGATGCGAGCCGCCTCGCCTCGCGCACCGTCAGGGGGAGCGGCTCCCATCCGAGCAGTCGGGCGAGGTGCGTGACGGGCGGCGCGCCCGCGTACCCGGCGAGGACAGCCGACGGAGAGCCCGGCCCGTCGACGATCGAACCGACTTCGAAGATCACG
Organism: Actinomycetes bacterium; assembly: GCA_025363815.1. Lineage (GTDB taxonomy): Bacteria > Actinomycetota > Acidimicrobiia > IMCC26256 > JANYLB01 > JANYLB01. Next base: position 4,384 of record JANYLB010000041.1, on the reverse strand, counting down.
GCGCGGTCGGCCAACGGCGCCGCTCGCTCGAGCCGGTGTTCCGCGAGCAGCACCGTCGTGCCCAAGTCGGCGTTGAGCCGGCCGATGGCTGCGAGCACATCGTCGGCGCCCTGGGGATCGAGCTGGGAGGTGGGCTCGTCGAGCACCAGCGCGGCGGGAGCCGCCGCCAGCGCACCCGCGATCGCGCACCGCTGACGCTCACCCCCCGAGAGCGAGCTCGGGGCCCGTTCGCGCAGGTGCGCGATGCCCAGCGCATCGAGCACCTCTTCGACCCGTCGACGCATCGCCTGGGGAGTGTGACCGAGGTTCTCGAGCACGAACGCGAGGTCGCGCTCGACGTGATCGACGACGAATTGAGCCTCGGGGTCCTGATGCACGAATCCAACGACGTCGGCGAGGTCGCGGGGTTTGTTGGCGCGCGTCGAACGCCCGAACGCGACGACGTCGCCACCGAAACGTCCACCGCTCGAGTGCGGCACGATCCCGTTCGCGGCGCGCAGCAACGTCGACTTCCCCGAGCCCGACCCGCCGGTGACGAGCAGGATCTCTCCTGCTTCCACGTGCAGGTCAACCTTGTGCAGCGCAGACCGAGGCGCGTCGGGGTAGCGGAACGAGACCTCGCGGTAGATCAACGCGTTGCCGTCGTGATGGTTCATGTAGCTCCGCTCATGTCTCGACCCGTTCGTCGGCGGATTGGACGCGCGGAGCCGGGAGCGGAACCCGTACGAGTGGAGCCAGAAGCGCAGCGAGACAGACAACGGGAAGCACCGTGAATCCGGGCCAGTGCAGCGGGCTCGCGGCCCAGATGAGTGTCGGATCTCCCCACCCCGAGAGGGCAGCCATCCCCAGCGGAGCGAGGAGCGAGAGTCCGGCCATCGCGGCATCGGGTGCGGTGAAATGACGTGGGCGGTAGCGACTGCGGTGACGAGCGGCCGATGCGGCCCACACCGCCACCAGGAGCATCCCGGTACCCACCGCGGCGAGCACGAGGGCAAGCAGCGACCTCTGGCCCACGAGCGCGACGAAGGAGCCTCCGAGAGCGAGGAGCGCCGCGAACCCGGCCCATCCCGCGACGCGATCCAGTGGCGACGCGCCGCCATAGGCGAAGCCACGGGCGTCCATCGACTCGGCCAGCGACACCGCGCGTTCCATTCCGCTCTCGAGCACGGGAATCGCCTGGCGGACCAGTCGGCCCCTGCGCACGACGCGGCCTCCGGTTCGCGACCGGTCGGCCTCGCGCACCGCCGCGATTGCATGGATCGTCGACGGCACGAACGCGAGCGCGACTGTGACGACAAGGCCGAGTTCGTAGAACGCACGCGGCGTCGATTGCACGAGCTCGTAGTGCGACACAACCGCGTTGAACGCGCCGAAAACCGCCATGACGCCGACGACGACGAAGCCCTCTGCCGCGGCGAGAAACAGGACTTCGGCTTCGACGGGCCCACCCACCGTGAACCCGCCCAGGAGCTGAGGAAGGGTGATTGACGGTGTCGTGAACAACACGGTTCCGATTCCGGTGTGAGTGGTCGCGGCGGTGAGGGCGACGCGGATGCCCATGAAGATCACCCCGAGCGTAAGCAGGACCGGGAACGCGCGCGCGAAGGGGCCGCCGCTGCCGTGCAGCTGGACGATCAGCGCGGCGATGCCGATCACGACGGCGACGTAGAGGGGGCTGGGCGCGAGCTGGAGCGTGATCGCGGCAGCGAGTGCCCATATGAGCCACGCGATGGCGTGGAAGCGACTGGTCATCGCCCGACAGTTTGCCAGTGGTGGCACACATCTCTACTGTGCGTAATTGACAGCGGCTGGGGGAAGTCCGGTGCGAATCCGGCGCTGACCCGCAACTGTGACCGAAAGCGCAACCCGTTGGGGTTCGCCTTCGGGAGCCAGAACGCCCACCGCCGTTCACCGGGTCTCCATCCGGTGTTGCATCGGGACCGCCATCGAGCGGTACATATCGGCCCTCGTGGAACGGGGCCGCCGGAGGATTTCCCATGTCCCGAGTTCCGTCAGGCGCTCACAGTCGGCGCTTGGTCTCGTTCGCGCTCGTCGCACTCTCGAGCCTGCTACTCGTGCTCGGCGGCGTTCCCGGACCGGCTGCAGCCACCGGTGCCCATCATGCAACCGTCGTCGTCGACACCGGCGGAACCACCGCTCCGAGTCGGGTCGTCGTAGCGTTCTTCCCAGACTCGATCAGCGGGCTCGAAGCGTTGCAACTCGCGGGCGCGCATCCCGCGGTCATAGGCTTCTCGGGGCTGGGTGGTGCAGTGTGTTCTCTTTACGGAGTGGGTCACCCGGCGACTAGCTCGACGTGCCTGGGCGAGCCGAGCGACCCGAGGTTCTGGGCGTATTGGCACGTTCCGGCCGGGCAGATCGGCTTCAACCAGTCGACCTACTCGCGCGCAGGCGCCGGGTCGGTCAGGGTGCACGACGGCGACGTCGAGGGTTGGCGCTACGGCACCGGAGAGCCTCCGAGGTCGGTGCCGATCGCGCCGCCCGCTCCCGGGACTCCCGCGGTGACAGCACCGCAGGCCGCTCCGCCCGCGGACCCAGGGGCGGCGACCGCGCCACCGGCCACCGGAGTCACCTCCGGTGCATTGGGAGCAACGACGGGCACGACTCTCGTACCCGTCCCACCGGCCGCCGCCGCCGCCGGTTCCTCCACGACCAGTACCTCACGGCACGTCGCCAAGACCGAGGTCGCCGCCGAACGGGCGAGCGTCAGCGGTGATGCGGGCGGCGGGGGAGAAAGCTCCACGCTCTCCATCGTCGGGTTCGTCGCCGTTCTCACGGTGCTGGGAGCCGGGATCTTCTTTGCCCGGCGGGCCCGACTCGGGAGATCTACGGGAGGCTCGTAGCCTCAGGAATGTGCTGGCCGAGATCTCGCAGCAGAACGTCAACGTTCTCATCGCCTTCGGCGGTGGCGTCGTCTCGTTCCTCTCGCCGTGCGTGCTACCGATCGTTCCGGCCTATCTCAGCCTGATTACCGGGCTGTCCATCGGTGAGCTGACCGAGACGGGCCGTGACGGCGGGCAACTCCGACGGATCGTGATCGATACCGGGCTCTTCGTCGCGGGGTTCACGGTGGTGTTCGTGATCCTCGGCTTGATCTCGACTGCACTGGGCCAGACGGTTCTGCGAAACCAGGAGACTTTGACCCGGGTGTCGGGGCTGCTCGTCATCGCGATGGCGTTGTACCTCGCCGGCTCCCAGCTCGTGCGCGCCCCGGCTCTCTACGGCGAGGCCCGGTTCCACCCGCATCTAGATCGCTTCGGCCCGTTCGCCGCACCGGTAGCGGGGGCCGCGTTCGGTCTGGGTTGGACGCCGTGCATCGGCCCTGTGCTCGCGGCGGTTCTCGGCGTGGCCGCGCAATCGGGCGACGAGGTGCGCGGCGTCGCGCTGCTGGTTGCCTACTCCCTCGGCCTCGGGCTCCCCTTCCTGCTTGTCGGGCTCGGGCTCGGTCGCTTCGCCGGACCGCTCGGCTGGGTGAAACGCAACTCGAAGGCCATCACGCTCGTGTCGGCTGCGTTTCTATTTGGGTTCGGGGTGTTGCTCGTGTCCGGTCGCTTCGAGCTCCTCACCGCGCGACTCACGGATCTGCTAGATGCGCTGGGTCTGCGCCGACTCGTCACTCTCGGTTGAGAAATCGGCGTAAGCGCGCCGGGCATGGGCTGAGCGCGGCGCGGCCACCCCGCTGACTAGTCTCCGGCGCGTGGAGCCAGGAGCGTTTCGCGGAGAGATTGGTCGGTATCACTGGGAGTCGACGCCGTGGTGGCCCGATCCGAACGACCCGCCCCCCGGCGCGCCCAATGTGCTGTTCGTGGTGCTCGACGACGTCGGCTTCTCTGACATGGGCTGCTATGGCTCGGAGATCGCGACGCCGCGCATGGACCAGCTCGCCGCGAAAGGCGCCGCCTATTCGAACTTCCACGTCACATCGATGTGCTCGCCCACGCGCGCGGGCCTGCTTACAGGGCGCAATGCGCATTCGGTGGGCGTGGGCATCATTGCCGAGTGGTCGAGTGGTTACCCGGGTTATAGCGGGCAGGTCGGGCGCGAAGCCGCGATGATCCCGCAGGTGCTGCGCCCGCATGCGTATTCCAGTTACGCGATCGGCAAGTGGCACCTCACGAACATCGCGGACTATGGCGCGGCTGGCCCGCACGACAACTGGCCCCTCGGAAAGGGCTTTAACCGCTGGTACGGCTTCCACGGCGCGCTCACTGACCAGTGGAACCCCGAGCTGTGCGTGGACAACAGGCCGATCCAGCTGGAAAAGCCCCAGGACTACCACCTCAGCACCGACCTCGTAGACCACGCGATCGGCGACGTGCGCGATCACCTGAGCTCCGGCGTCGGGCGCCCGTTCTTCCTCTACGTG
>JANYLB010000039.1 GCA_025363815.1 Actinomycetes bacterium | reverse complement strand
GCCGTGGGCGGCTTGGTGCTCGCGGTCGCGTTCGAGCGGGGCCCGACTCCCGGTGACGTCGCGCTCGCGTACGAGCTCGCGTGGGACCGCCACGACTTCACGACGCTCTGGTCGCTGTCGTCGGGCGAGCTGCGTGACGGCCGCAGCCGCAACGACTTTGTGGTCGACAAGAAGGCGGCCTACAGGGGCCAGATCCGATTGCGGGCGGTGGTCGAACACGTCGAGATCGAGGCCGTAGCGCAGCAGAACGAGCGCGCCGCGAGCGTGCTCACCCGGCTCGATCTGCGCGACGGGCCGCCGGTGCGTAACGAGATCCGGATGCAGCGCATCCACGGCGCGTGGCGCGTCGTTTCCTACATGCTTCGGCCCGAACCGGCTTCGACTCCCTGAGCGTGACACCCGCAGGTGTGTTGCTCACCGGTGGAGCCAGTCGCCGGCTCGGTCTCGACAAGGCGACGTTGGTGGTCGCTGGTGAGGGCCTCGCCGATCACGCGGCTCGCGTCCTGGGGGCGGTGTGCGGGCCGATCGTCGAGGTCGGGCCGGGCATCACCGGCCTTCCTGTGTGCCGGGAGAACCCAGTCGGCTCGGGGCCGCTCGCGGCGCTCGTCGCCGGTGCCACCGCGTTGGGCACCGCCGCCTCGGCCGGCGTGGTCCTTCTAGCGTGTGACCTTCCCGCGGTCGAGGAGCAGCTCGTGCGCCTAGTCGCGCTGTGGCCGGGTGGATCAACGGTTGTGCCCGTGGCCGGCGGCCGGCGCCAACCCGTGTGCGCCAGGTACGGCAAGGCTGCGCTCGACGAGGCGATCGTCGCGCTCGCTTCGGGGGAGCGGTCGTTGCGCGGGCTTCTCGGCCGGATCGACCACGATCTGCTCGACGAATCGATCTGGAGCGCAGTGGCGCCGCTCGATGTCTTCTCCGACATCGACACCCCCGCTGACCTGGCCCGCGTTCGTCGGGGCGACGATGCCGGCGCCGGTAGGGTCGAGCAATGAATGGCGGGGCGCGATCGACCGGTCTCGACAGCCATGGAGCGGTAGGGCACGAGGCCGCCAGGCAACCCACTCCAGAGGAGCCGATGGAGATCCGGCTCCGGACGCTTGTCGGGTTCCTGTGAGGCGAGCGCTTCGTGGTGCACACCCATCGCACCGACTCGACCTCGACTCGTGAGCACGTAGGGAATCGATGGCCTGGAAGAGCTCTGCTCGCATCAAAGCCCCGAACCACTACGCGTCGATGGCAAAGGTGGTGTGGCAGAACCGTCGGCATCTGCCATACGCGTGGAAGATCCTGAGCAAGGGAGTTTGCGACGGCTGCTCGCTGGGCGTCGCCGGGTTCCACGACTGGACAATCGATGGCGTGCACCTCTGCGCAACTCGGCTCGAGCTGCTCAAGCTGAACACGTCCGACGCGCTCGACCCGAAGCTGCTCGCCGACGTCGCGAAGCTCCGCACTCTCGACGCCCGCCAGCTCCGCGAGCTTGGCCGCCTGCCGTACCCGATGCTGCGGCGGAAGGGCGAGGAGGGATTCACCCGCATCTCGTGGGAAGAAGCGCTCACAATCGCGGCAGCCCGCATCCGCGAGGTCTCACCCGATCGCATTGCCTTCTATCTCACCGCCCGCGGCATCACGAATGAGGTGTACTACACCGCGCAGAAGGTCGCCCGGTTCCTCGGCACGAACAACGTCGACAACGCGGCGCGGGTGTGCCACGCACCGTCGATGACCGCGTTGAAGCGCACGATCGGGGTCGCCGCGACCACCTGCTCCTACACCGACGTGATCGGCTCCGATCTGATCGTGCTGTTCGGTGCAAACGTCGCCAACGCGCAGCCGGTGTTCATGAAGTACCTGTCTCTCGCCCGTAAGCGCAACGCAAAGGTCGTAGTCGTCGACCCGTTACGCGAGCCCGGTCTCGAGCGTTGCTTGGTGCCCAGCAATGTCGAGAGCGCGATGTTCAGCACGAAGATGGCCGACGACTTCTTCCCCGTACATGTAGGTGGCGACGCAGCGTTCATCAATGGCGTGATGAAGGTGATGCTCGCGGAAGGCACGATCGACCGGAAGTTCGTCCGTGAGCACACCACCGACTTCGACAAGGTCCTCGTGGAGCTGGAGGCCGCGTCGTTCGACTCGTTGGTGCGGGCATCCGGTGCGTCGCACGGCGACATGGTTCGCTTCGCCCAGCTTTACGGTGCCGCAGCGTCGAGTGTGTTGATCTGGTCGACGGGGATCATCGAGCACCAGCACGCCGTCGACACGGTGTGCGCGATCGTGAACCTCGCGCTGGCGCGGGGCAACGTCGGCCGACCCGGCGCGGGCCTGATGCCGATTCAGGGTCACTCGGGTGTCCAGGGTGGCTCGGAGATGGGCGCGTCCTCATCCGCGTTCCCCGGTGGGATCACGATCGACGTCGAGAGCGCGGCAGAGTTGTCGGAGCAGTACGGCTTCCCGATCCCGCCCCGGCCGGGCCTCTCGGCCGAGGAGATGATCGAAGCCGCGCGAGGTGGGTCCATCGACGTGCTCTGGTCGAGCGGAGGGAACTTCCTCGACGTGCTGCCCGATCCCGACCTCGTGGAACACTCGCTCGAGCGGGTGCCGCTCCGGGTCCACCAGGACATCATTCTTTCGAGTCAGATGCTCGTCGATCCCGGTGAGGCGGTGCTCCTGCTCCCCGCGGCGACGCGCTACGAGCAGCGTGACGGCGGAACCGAGACCACAACCGAACGCCGGATCGCCTTCAGCCCGCAGATAGCCGACGTGCCGATCGGCGAGGCCCGCAGCGAATGGGAGATATACCTAGAACTGGCCAAGCACACCTATCCGGACCGGGCCCATCTCGTCGATTTCTCAAGCGGTGGCCAGATCCGCGATGAGCTCGCCAAGATCGTCCCGTCGTACGCCGGGATCGAGAGCATGGAGAAGACGGGCGACGCGGTGCAATGGGGTGGCACGCGCCTCTGCGAGAACGGTCAGTTCCCGATGCCCGACGGCCGCGCCCGGTTCACACCGGTCACCGCGCGCAGCCGCGACGTTTTCGAAGGTAAGTTCCTCCTGACTACGCGAAGAGGAAAACAGTTCAACTCCATGGTGCAGGCGAACCGTGATCCACTGACCGGAGCGACGCGCGACGCGCTGTTCATGGCGGCCGACGATGTCGCGAATCTCGGACTTCGCGACGGTGACGCTGTCGTGGCCCGGTCGGAGCACGGCGAGATGACTGCTCGGATCCGCGTGTCGGCGATGCGCCCGGGAAACGTCGAGGCGTGCTTTCCGGAGGTCAACGTGCTGTTGGCCGGCAGGCGCCGTGGCGAGGCCTCGGGCGTGCCCGACTACAACACCGTCGTCGAGATCGTGGCCCGCAGATGACTCCTGCTGAGCTGCTCGCGCTCTTCGAACGGATTGGTGATGGCATCCGTGATGCGCTCCTGCCGATCGTCGGTTCGGCGCGCCGGGAACGAACTGCCAAACCCGGTCAGTACTCGATCGATCTCGTTGCCGACGCGATCGCGCTGCGCCATCTTCGGGGGACAGGCCTCGCGGTATTGAGCGAGGAGTCGGGTCGCACCGGCCCGACCGACGCCCCGATCACGGTGGTGCTCGATCCGGTCGACGGGTCGAGCAACGCGGCCCGTGACCTGCCGTACTGGGCGACCTCGATGTGCGCGGTCGACGCTCAGGGCCCATTGGCCGCGACGGTTGTGAACCAGGCGACGAAAGTCGCGTCCACCGCAATCCGCGGTGCCGGCGCCTGGCGCGACGGCCGCCGGCTGGTGTCGTCGAGTGTGGTCCGCGTCGACGATGCCTTCGTCGCGTTCTCGGGGTTGCCCACGGTCCAGCTGCCGTGGAAGCAGTGCCGCGTGCTGGGTTCGGCCGCGCTCGCATTGACCGATGTTGCCGCCGGCGCCCTCGACGCGTTCATGGACATGGGTTCGTGGCACGCACCGTGGGATTACCTCGGTGGCGTGATGCTGTGCCGTGAGGCGGGAGCCATGGTGCGCGATGCCGGGAGGCTGTCGCTCGACGTGGTCGACGGATCCGTCCGCCGCCAGTTGTTCGCAGCCGGCACCCCTGCACTGATCGACGCGCTGACGCCGGCGGTGATGGGTTGACCGACGCCCTTGATCTCGACGCGATGCTCGCGGTAGCGGTCTCCGCCGCGGCTGCGGGCGGCGAGATCGTCGCTCGGTCGTTCGACGACCCACCGGTAGCGCGCGCGAAAGCCGTGGGTGACTGGGTGAGTGATGTCGACACGAGCAGCGAACGCGCGGTCAGGGCAATCCTCACCGAGGCCGTCCCGACGATCCCCGTGTTCGGAGAGGAAGAAGGTGGCGAACGGGCTGCACTCGGCTGGCTCGTCGATCCCCTCGACGGCACTACGAACTTCCTGCACCATTTCCCGGTCGTCGGCGTGTCGATTGGGCTGGTGGCCGACGGCCGGCCGATCGTCGGAGTGGTGCACGCGCCGATGCTGGGTGACACCTACACCGCAGTGCGTGATGGGGGAGCGCACCGCAACGGCCACCGACTCGCGGTGAGCACACGAGGGCCGGAGCAGGCGGTGTGCGCGACCGGGTTCCCATTCCGCCGAGCCGATCTGCTCTCTGGCTACCTCCCGTCGTTCGAGGCGGCGCTCGATGCGTTCGAGGACCTCCGGCGCGTCGGCGCCGCGAGTCTCGATCTCGCGTGGGTCGCGTCGGGTTCGTTCGACGGCTACTTCGAGCTGGCCCTCGGCCCGTGGGACGTAGCGGCCGGCGCGTTGCTGGTTGAGGAGGCCGGTGGTCGGGTGAGCGACTGGACCGGCGATCGGGGGGCTTGGCTCGACAGCGGCAACATTGTGGTCGGGAACCCCCGGGTGCACGAACGGATCCTCGACATCGTTCGTCGGGTTCCGCCGGGCCCCGTTCTCCCATCGCCGAGCTGAGTCTCGATGGCTGGCACGAAACTCCCCACGATGCTGACCCGACGATGGTTCCCGGTTGTGATGTTCGTCGCGTTCGCAGCGATCGCGTGGGTCGCGATGGGCGTCTCCGTAGACCTGTGGTGGCACAACCCCGCGCACCTCACCGCGGTCCCTCCCGTCTTTCCGCACCGTCCTTTCCTCGACGGGTGGACCCGATGGGATGCCAGCTGGTACTTCGATATTGCACGGTCGGGATACAGCTACCACGGCCCCGAGGTGCAGTCGTCGGTCGCGTTCTTCCCTGGTTACCCGCTGGCGATTCGTGCCGGGGGCTGGCTCATCGGCGACGAGGCGCGCGCCGCGATCATGGTGACGCTGGCGTGTGGGCTCGGGATCGCAGTGATGTTCTTCCGGTGGTGTGTGACGCGGATCGGCTTCCGCTCGGCCGCGTTCGCCCTGGGTGTCTTGCTCGCGTACCCGTTCTCCTTCTATCTCTTCGGCGCCGTATATGGCGACGCGTTGTTCATCGCCGCCGTGCTCGGCGCGTTTCTGCTGCTCGAGAAAGACCAGCCGGTCCTCGCCGGGATCATCGGCATCGTCGCAACCGCGACGCGCCCGGTCGGCGCGGCGGTGCTAGTCGGCCTAGTCGTGCGCGTGCTCGAACGGGAGGGGGTCCTCGTAGGGTCGCCGTTCGCGCGCGTCCGCGAGGTCGGAGCGCGGCTCGTTCCGAGCCATGGGAGGGCCGAAGACGACTCGGTCGAAGAGCCCGCTCCGCCCATCGCGTGGTTCCCGCGCCGAGTCGACCTCACCCGTCTGCGCGCGCGTGATTTCGGAGTTCTGCTCTCGGGCCTCGGCCTCGTCGGATACATGGTGTACCTGGGAAACCGCTTCGGTCAGCCGCTCGCTTTCGCCAAGGTCGAGGGGGCCAAGGGTTGGGAACAGGCTCCCGGGCTCCACACCTGGCTGAAACTCGGCCTCGGGTCGCGGATCGTGCATCCGCCCTATGGGACCCTCGACGTGGCGTTATTCGGTCAGGCACTCATCGCGCTCGGTCTGTTGCTCTTGGTTCCGGCCGTCGTCCGTCGGTTCGGCTGGGGCTACGGGGCCTACGCGCTGGCGATCGTGCTCCTTCCGGCGATCTCGACGAAGGACTTCGCGGGGATGGGTCGATACGGGCTCGCAGTGTTTCCGTGCCTGGCAGTGATCGGTCTGTGGCTCGAGCGGCGCCCGGCCTTCGCCGCGGTCTACTTCGGCGTCAGCGGAGTCCTGATGTTGACGTGTCTCACGCTGTACTCCCACTCCGTGTATCTGTCCTGACCGTTCCCTGACCTTCCCCGCCGCCGACCCGGCCGGTCGGTATCCTGGAGATCGTTGGAGCCGTCACGAGAGACCCTCACCATCCTGTTCCCGATGTGGAACGAGGAAGCGATCGTCCCCGCCACGATGCAGGCGGCCCTGGAGGTGGGGGAGTCGCTCGTTGCCGACGGTGAGATCGCCGACTTCGAGGTCCTCGTCGTCGATGACGCCTCCAGTGATCTTTCCGGCGAGATCGTCGACAAGATCGCGGTGAACGAGAACCGGGTACGGGTCGTGCACCACGACGACAACCGCGGGGTCGGCGGCGCGCTCCGCACCGGATTCAATACCGCGACCAGCGACCTGGTGCTCTACACCCACACCGATCTTCCCTGCGATCTCGTGGAGCTACAGCGCGCGCTGCGGCTGATGCGTTCTCATCGCGCCGACCTCGTGAGCGCGTATCGACACAACCGACTGGGTGAGGGTCCGCGTCAGTACGTGTACTCGGTGGCGTGGAACGGGCTGGTGCGGGTCGCGTTCGGTCTCGGGGTTCGCGATGTGAACTTCCCGTTCAAGCTGTGCCGACGTTCGATGCTCGACCAGCTCGAGCTCTCGAGCGACAAGTCGTTCGTCGATACCGAGTTGGCGGTACGGGCCGAACGCAGCGGTTTCCGGATCATCCAGTTCGGCGTCGACTACTTCCCGCGCAAGCGGGGTGTGTCCACATTGTCGTCACCACCCGACATCCTCGCCATGGTGGGCGACCTGCTGGGCTCGTACCGCGAGCTGGCGCGCCTCCGGCCCCTTCCGGGTTCGACCGTCGAGAACCCGTCATCGGAGCCACGAGCGGCGGCTCGTAATCGCGCCCGGACGCCCCCGGCGCCACGACCCGACCCGGGCTCCCGACTTCTCATCGTGAACGCCGACGACTTCGGCCTCACGACCGGCATCTCAAACGGGATCCTCCAGGCCCACCGCGAGGGGATCGTCACGAGCACTTCGGTGTTGGCGGTGGGTCCGGCGTTCGAACGGACGGCTCCTCTCCTAGGTGGCGTACCGGAGCTCGGAGTAGGTGTCCATCTCGCCGCGGTCGGTGAGGACCCGCCCCTGCTCGCTGCCCACGAGATCCCAACGCTCGTCGACCGCAAGGGTCGGCTGCCAAGTTCGTGGCGCCAGTTCACTCTGCTCGCGTTCGCCGGCAGGGTTGATCCCGACGACCTCCGCCGGGAGTTCACGGCCCAGCTCGAGCGGGTGCAGGCTCTGGGCATCCCGATCACGCACCTCGATACCCACCAGCACCTCCATCTCTGGCCGATCGTGCGAGAGGTTGTGCTCGAGCTCGCCGGGGCGAAGGCCATAGCCGCGGTACGGGTGCCTTATGGCAGTGGTGGCCGGGTGATCTCGCTCGGCACCGACCGTCTTGCGGTCGCGCTCGAGCGCCGGGCCGACGAGATCGGGATCGGATATCCCGAAGCATCTGCCGGGCTCGATCCGTCGGGCCCGCTCGACGGTGCCGCGCTCGCACGGGCGCTCGATCGACTCTCGGCGAGCGGTCATCCGACGCTCGAGCTGTGGTCGCATCCTGGTGAACGTCGGGACCCCGAGCGGGTTCGTTACCGGTGGGGATACCGCTGGGGTGACGAACTCGCGGTGCTCACGGGGCCGGCTGCGCGCTACGTCGTCGCGAGGCAGGGCTTCACGCTCGGCACCTTCGCAGACCTCGCACTGACCGCGTGAGCGCGCTCACCCGGGTGCCACCCGCGGGTCGCGCCGCGCTCGCGCTGTTCGCGGATGCACCGCTCGCGATGCGATTCCACGTGCAGGCCCGCTGGCGCACGTGTCCATTGGCGGAGGTCGCGGCGCGCGTTCCGACGCGCGGAGCGGTGCTCGACATCGGGTGCGGACACGGCCTCTTCGCGTCGTATCTCGCGCTCGACGCGGGCGCGCGTCGAGTCGTAGGTGTCGACATAGACGAGCGCAAACTCGCCGACGCGCCGACGGTGGTCGACAAGGTGCGCAAACGCGGTGGGACGCTCGAGCTCGATGTTGCGCCGGGTGGCGCGGTCCCCGACGGGCCGTGGGACGCGATCACCATTGTCGACGTGCTGTACCTCCTTGGCGCCGAGGCGCAGCGCGACCTAGTCGAACGAGCGGCCGCGCAGCTCGCGCCCGGCGGCCGACTTCTGGTGAAGGAGATGGCACCACTTCCGGCATGGAAAGCGCGTTGGAATCAGGCGCAAGAGGTTCTCGCGGTGAAGGTCGTTGGATTGACCGCGAGCGAATCGACCGGCTTCGAGTTTGTGCCCCCGATCGAGATGCGGGCGTGGCTGGAAGCGTGCGGGCTGGAGGTCTCGGAGGTCGCGCTCGACCGGGGATATCTCCATCCCCACCATCTCCATGTGGGCACCCGGCCCGCCCCGGTCTGGCCACGGAATTCCGACGTCAGTAAATCGTTTGACCCGAACCCGTCGGTCTGATGCACTGTTCAAGTCCGTCATCCCGGGTGTCGTTGTAAGCTTCAGCCTCGATTCACCCGCCACCGCACCGGAGACCTGCACGATGAGCACCTACGACGCACGGCCGCAATACGAGGCCCCCGTGTCGGACGCGCGCGTCGTTGTCTCGGGAGCCTTCGCCATGGCGCCGTGCTCGTGGTCGATCACGCCGTTCACTGGTGTGAATGCCGACCGCAAGCACGTGCGGCCCCGGCGTCCGGTGGAATCTCCCTAAGCAGCCAAGCTGCACAGGAGCTCACCAGGCCGTCGGGGCAACCCGGCGGCCTTTCTGCTGTCCGGGCGTCTTTCCAGCGACCCGCGCGACCAGCGCGACCAGATCACCCGCCAGACACCGAGACGATTCAGGGGAAGTACGGGGATGTACGCAGTCGAGTTCGAAGACGAAGAGTGGCGAGACGAGGCCCGCTGTCGAGACGGGTCTGCCGCGTTGACCACGTTGTTCTTCTCCGAGCAGCTGGACGACATCGCGCGGGCCAAGGCGTTCTGCCGCGGCTGTGTGGTGCGTGAGGAGTGCCTCGATTCCGCGATCGACCGGCGGGAGCCGTGGGGCGTGTGGGGCGGCGAGATCATCGTCAGCGGCAAGGTCCTCGCCCAGAAGCGCAAACGGGGGCGGCCACCCAAGGTGCGCCCGCCCGAGATCCTGGAGTGGGAGATCAACGTCCGTACGGCGTGATCTCCCACTCCGGCAAGGCCACCGCCAAGATGGCAGGCCGAGGCGACGCAACGTGTTCGTCGGGATGTTCAATCCCCCCGGCGTCCCGACGGCGAACCTCGGCCTGCCGGCGGTCAATCTAGGAACCGGCTCCATCCCCGGCCCGGTACCGTTGCTCCATTCGGGCGCTTAGCTCAGCTGGTTAGAGCACCTCCCTTACAAGGAGGGGGTCGGGGGTTCGAGTCCCTCAGCGCCCACGAGAAAGAGCAGGTCAAAGATCTGGAACGGCTCATACCGGGCTGGGGTATGTGGGGCCATACCAAGATCTGTACCAAGATCGTGCCACGACGAGGAGCGCACCGGCGGTTCCGACGCTGCGCTCGCGTACGCTCGTGGCGACAGGAGGACGCCGTGGGCTTCGAACGCATCACCATCGATCCGGCGCAGATGGGCGGCCGACCGTGCATCCGCGGGCTGCGCATGCCCGTCGCCACCGTGGTGGCGATGGTCGCTGACGGCATGACCGCCGAGCAGATCGTCGCTGAGCACCCTGACCTCGAAGTCGAAGACGTGGCTGAGGCCCTCCGCTACGCCGCTGAGGCCGTGCGTGAGCGTGAGCTGCCCCTCCGTCGGGGCGCGTGAAGTTCCTGATCGATCAGAACCTCTCGCCCGAGCTGGCCGCGCGTTTGGTGGCAGCCGGCCACGACGCGGTCCATGTCCGGGAGCGCGGGCTGCAACGGGCGAGTCCTCGTCTCCGGCGACACGGACTTCGGGATGCTCCTTGCCCGCTCGGGCGCAACGGAGCCCTCGTTCCTCCTGTTCTGTCAGCGAGGTGAGCGCCGCGCCGCTCAGCAGGCGCGGCTGGTGTTGGAGAACCTCGTCGAGCTCCAGGTCGATCTCGAAGCCGGAAGCGTCGTGGTGTTCACCGACGATCGCGCCCGGGTTCGACGCCTCCCGCTCCCACCGAAGTAGCGCCGGGTCGGGCCGGCAGCGCCGCCGAAGGCCGCGGGTTCTGAGCAGATTCAGCCGCGACCTCGCGCGCCAGATCGGCAGGGATGATGCACGAGCCCCATCGTTCGTCGTGCTGTTCACCCAACCGTGCACGACCTCTGCGGACTACCCCTCGGGTAGTGGATCACCCCCAAGTGTTTCGGACACGCAGTTCTGCCCTGCTTCGCGAGTCGGTCAACCAGTTGCGGCGCCTCGATCGGGTTGGGGTGGGCTCAGACAGGGGGCGGGGAGCCTTACGTCGCCCGTTCCTGCCCCTTGATGCCCGACCAGATCATCACGACGATGACGCCGACAGCGGCACTGAGGATTGCGGCGAGTGGCACGAACGCGTAGCCCATAGCGTTCTCACCCGCGTTGGGGTTGCTCGTGTCGTTCATTGCTCGCATGACCAACAGGATGTTGACGGCGACGGCGGTTGCCGCACCGCCGAGTACTCCTACCCAGTACTTCATCTGGTGCTCCCCATGTGTCCGTACAACGCGAGGTCCGAGTTGCGGTCGGCACGTCGATGGTGTCCCGCTTGCCACCCGTATTGCCGAGTGCGGGCGCACCCCGCCATCGGCCCCGACCGCACAGATCGACAACACGGAACCAGCTCTACATCGTCGGGCCCGAACTCGAAGAATGCGACGACGCGCACGCCCCTGAACATGACCACCGCGACCCCATCGAGGGTCTGCTCACAAGCCTCTCGAGATCGGAAGCCAAGGAGCTCGCTGTCGTCCGGCTGCCGAGGTCACCAGCCGCCGCCCGATCGCCAGAGCCTCTCGACACCGGAATGGATCTGGGTTGGTAGTCGGGCTCCGCCTGGCGTCCAGCACGCAGTAGGCCGCTCGCCGACAGAGTCGCCGTTAGGCATCATCCCTGCCATTAAGCGGTTAGATAGTTGCGTGGAAGGCGATTTAAGGGCAAAATTCTTGCGTCGGGGCCGGTACTCGGCACCTTTCACCCTATGAATCTTGCGCCGAACCCACCCCAAGGAAGCCTTCGCTTCGTGACCCCGGCCACAGCCGCCGAACTCAGTCGCCGAGCAAAAGCGGGTCGAGCTGTCCGTCTCGCCCCCGGGATCTACATCGAGGACGCAACGCTAGATCCGGAACACGCGGTCCGACACCACATGTACGACATCGTCGCGCATCGCTGGCCCGGGGCGGTGCTCTGGGGACGCACCGCTCTCGCTGGAGGACAGCCAGACGACGACCGACTGTACGTGTGTCTCCCCGAACTCGGTCGCACCAGCGATCTGCGACTCCCCGGCGTGACCGTCAAGCCATCGGTCGGCCCCGCACCGCTCCCCGGCGACATGGACTTCGTCGCCGGGCTGCACCTGTCGGGACCGGCGCGGACCCTGATCGAGAACATCGACGTCCGAGGTCGCAGACATGCAGGCCGTGCTGGAACCCGAGTGGTGGAGACTCGGATCGACGAACTCGCACGGTCCGGCGGTGCCGGTCGGATCCAGAACACGCTCGCGCAGTTGGATGTGATCGCCGGTCATTTTGACGCGTCGGCGGTCGAGGCGACTCGCGTGAGGCTTGCGGCGGTCCTCGGGACGAACAATGCCCCGAAGGTGCAGTCGCCCGAGCTGCGCGCTCGCCTGGCCGGAATGCCATACGACGAGCAGCGGCTCGTGATGATGCGCTATCTCGCCGACGTGCTCGAACAGCGGGCGCCGCGCCCCGTGCCGATCTCCGGTGCCCCTGCGCGCTGGGCGTGGCTCCCGTTCTTCGAGGCATATTTCTCGAACTTCATCGAGGGCACCGAGTTCGGGGTCGATGAAGCGCGTGCGATCGCGATCGACGGCTTCGTTCCCGATGCCCGCCCTGCAGACGCACACGACATCGCCGCGACGTACCGGCTCGCGGCAGATCCCGGCGAACAAGTGAGCGTGCCACGGAGCGCCGACGGACTCGTGCAACTGCTCCAGGAACGCCACGCGAGGTTGATGGCTGCACGCCCCGACAAGCGGCCCGGAGAATTCAAGGAAGTCGCGAACTTCGCTGGCGGGTATCGGTTCGTTGATCCCATCCTCGTAGAAGGAACCCTCCGACACGGCTTCACCGTCGTCGACGGTCTCACCGATCCTCTGGCGCGCGCCGTCGCCATGATGTTGCTGCTCACCGAGACCCATCCCTTCGATGACGGCAATGGTCGCCTGGCAAGGCTGATGGCAAACGCTGAACTCAGCGCAGCCGGCCAAGTGCGACTCGTCATTCCGTCCGTGTATCGCACCAACTACCTCGTCGCGCTCACCGCGATCTCGAACGGAGCCGACCCAGGCCGATCGCTCATCGCTGTCCTCGAGTACGCGCAACGTTGGGCGGCCGCCGTCGACTGGACCGACTATCGCCGGACCGACAATCAGCTCACGGTGTTGAACGCCTACCTCGATCCGGGAATCGCCGACGCGACGGGACAACACCTCCTGATGCCTTCCTGAGCGGTAGTCGAGGAATCAGAGGACGCGACCAAAACTGCGGGGAGAGCCGATTTCTTTCTGTGCTCGCGCCGCGCTTTCCGGCACCCCTCTTTCGGGAAAGAGGGGTGCCGGGGGTTCGAGTCCCTCAGCGCCCACGAGAAAGACGAGGTCAGAGATCTGGAACGGCTCATACCGGGCTGGGGCATGTGGGGCCATACCAAGATCTGTACCAAGATCTCGCCGCGACGAGCTTCGACGGGTCGCCGTCCGGTTTCAATGGACAGTCGGCGGGTCTCACCGAGTTTGTTCAGAGGGATCCGTGAATGGCGCTGTACGACCTATCCGTCGAGCCCTCAACTGCAGTCGGTGCTCCACCTCTTTCGGAGCCGGGTTGGTATGCGAAGCGTTGCTGAGGGGGCGCAACGCTCCTCAGGACGTTCGTCGAGGCTGGCCTGTAGTCGCTGCGATCGGGCGGGCACACCTTGTATCCAACGCTCGCCGTGTCGCGCTGGGCCGTTTCGCCGGGCTCGGCACCCATGCCACGACACCACCAACGCCGGCCCGAGCGACCACCTGTGGTCAATCGCAAGTCCGATGTGTCGACCCGCTGGTGCCGTTCCCCATGGCCTGACCCCGTTGAAGTTGGTCGCGGCCCGTTGCGCTGAGATCAGATGCGCTCGTCGGTTGCCGAGTCGGGTTGACCGTCGAAGTACTGGTCGAGCACTAGCCCGAACCGCCGATCGTCGGGCGACGCTCGCAGGAACAACGTCATCGACGAATGCAGCTTCTCCGCATCGATATCGCCGAGGATTTGCTCCGCGGTCTGACCCGGAGTGTTCGACACGGCATCCACACATTCGATCAGGCGTGGACCGAGCACGGCGTGTTGCAGATATGCCTTCGCCTCCTCGAGCGATGAGATCGCGAACTTTCTCGACAGTTGGCTGTGTCCGAGGCCGGCGATCTGCGGAAAGACGAACCACATCCAGTGACTTGTCTTGTAACCGCCTCGCAGCTCTTCGACGGCGCGGTCGTAGGTACCGTCCTCGTTCTGGGCGGCAACGAAGCGCTCGAGGTCGTACGGGTCGTCCATCGTCACTTCCTAGTCGCCAACACGAAGTCGATTGTCGTCCGAGTATCGCAGGCGCTGGAGTTCAAGCGTGACGTGGCTCGGGTTGCCCGCCGGGGTGACATGGCCCTGGCCGGTGGCCGCTCGCCGAGACGAACATCTCGCAGCCGATCCGCACGATGGAGTTGTTCTGTGGAGCAGGCGGCCTTGCCACCGGCTTCACGCAAGCGTGCGCGGAACTGGGCTTGCGCGTCAGCTCCGAGGCGGCGGTCGACCAGGACGCGGGAGCGCTTGCCGTGTATCGAGCGAATCACGAGACGACACGTCCGACGACCGACTCGGTGTCCACACTCGTCGACTACCAGGTCCGCGGATCGCGTGACGCCGCGCGGTTCCTCTATCCCCCGGAGACCGTGAAGGAGGGTTGGAAGGAGCTCGCGGGATCCGTCGACGTGGTGTTGGCCGGGCCGCCGGCCAAGGGCATTCCAATCTGAACAATCGCGCTCGGAGGACTGATCGTCGGAACGAGCTGTACCTCACCGTTCCCGCGATCGCGCTGGCCGTCGGTGCTCCCACGGTCATCATCGAGAACGTGCAGGCCGTCGTGCACGATCGGTTGGGTGTCGTGGCGTCGACGATCGCGCTGCTGCGCGAAGCGGGCTACTCGGTGACGACGGGGACGTTGAGCGCGGCGAAACTCGGCTGGCCCCAGACGCGCAGCAGGTTCTTCCTCGTCGCGTGCAAGGACAGCACTTCGCTCGCGATCTCCGACGTCATGGATGCTCTCCGAGACGAACCACGCTCGTCGCTGTGGGCGATGGAAGACCTGTCGGATGATGGAACGGACTTCATGATGGAGTCGTCCGAGTACAGCGAGGAGAACCGCCGCCGTATCGATTGGCTGTTCGAGAACGACGAGTACGACCTCGCGCTCGCTGAACGGCCGGAGTGCCATCAGGCGGGGACGCGCTACATGGCGGTGTACGGCCGGATGTACCCGGATCGGCCCGCACCGACCATCACGACGGGATTCATGTCACCGGGCCAAGGCCGGTTCATCCACCCGACCCGTCGCAGAGCGATCACGGCTCGTGAAGCCGCGCGCCTCCAGGGATTCCCTGACACTTACGACTTCGATCCCGGCGAACTCCCATCGAAGAGGAGTCTCGCCAAGTGGATCGGAGACGCGGTTCCGATGCCACTGGGTCACGCCGCAGCGCTGTCGGCGCTCGTCCCCGTTCTGTCTCAGGGTTCAGTGGCCTGAGTGCTCAGATCCCTCGCAGCGTTCCTCGGGGGCCGACCGCGTCGTCTGATTACGTTCAGGCGCGGATGCAGCATAAATCTCGTCGCGACACGAAGCCAGAGATGACGCTCCGCGAGGAGCTCCATGCGATGGGTCTGCGCTACCGGGTCGACAAGAAGCCCGTCCTCGGCCTTCCGTCGCTCGCCGATATCGTGTTCGGGCCGGCAAAGGTCGCCGCCTTCGTCGACGGGTGCTTTTGACACTCCTTTCCCGAATACCGAGCGCTTCCGAAGCAGAACCATGCCTGGTGGGTCGAGATGATTGCGCTCACCGAAGTTTGCCGGCTGTGCTCATCGAAGGTGTCGGTGCGGGCTAGGTCGTCGCGGAGGCGGTAGCCATCGCCGTCGAAGCCTTGAGGTTTCGTGTTCGCCACGGTCTAGCGTCGCGCCGCTACCGTTGCTGCCATTACGCAACCAGGGAGATCTTGATCATGGACGTCCGGTCGAGCGAGGACATGGCCCCGGCCATCGAGCACAACGGGACTACCCCTGTCTGGTGGCTGGTCCCACCCCAAGAGATGCGAGCTGCGACTGAGGGCGGCTTCCTGGAGCTGGTCAGTGAATGGGAGATCGCCGGCGGTGGAGCGGTCGATCCCCACTCCCACCCGACCCATGAGTTCTATTACATCCTGTCCGGTCGGGGAATCATGAAGATCGGCGATGAGGAGCGCGAGGTGCACGGCGGCGACCTCGTCTGCATCCCGCCCGACGCGACACACAGCATTTGGCCGGCCAGTCAGAACGCTCCGCTCCGTGGCTTGGCTTTCGCTTTCGGCACACCGGGCGCCGGGAAGGTCGACTACACCTGAATTGAAACCAGCGGCGATGCCTTCGTGTTTCGGTGCAGACTTCACCATCACGGTCGGCACCCGCGCTCACCGCCGACGGCGTCGAAGGCGCCGACCGATCCGGTAGGCAACAGAACGCGAAGGTGCGTCGTCCGCCGGGGGTGTGTGAACCGCGTCCCCCGATCCCGGAGCAGTGGGTGCCGCTCCATCGGTCAGGTGTCGGAGACTCTCGCCGGTCCGATGCCAATGTTTGGCGAGCTTGACAGGACCAATCAGCACGAATAGCACGATCGCGAGAATCAGGAGATGCCAGGGCGAGAAGAGGCCTTCGACCACCGCCCCAGAATAGGGCGCCAAAAGACCCGTCAGTAGCCCACGCGATCGGGGCGGAGTGACTTTCGCGTTGTTCAGCGCCCACTGTTCTGCCCAGCGCCGGTTGGTATCATGTGCGAGCGGGTGCCGGTGGCGTCCAGGGAGCTTGGGGGTGAAGATGCGGCTGGTTCCTTTGACACGCATCCGGTGGATCGCGGGCCTGGCACTCGTGGTCACAGCGGCAATCGCGGGTGGCGGCATCTCGTCGGTCGCGACGAGAACTCCCCCTGCGCCATCCAGATCTCCGATCGTGCGGTTCCATCGGGGGACCAGCGCGAACTGGGCCGGCTACGCCGCTTCCGGATCACCGGGCTCCTTCACCAGTGTGTCCGCGAGTTGGATTCAGCCCACGGTCCGTTGTGGCTCGACCAACACCTACTCGTCGTTCTGGGTGGGCCTCGACGGCGCCAACGACTCGACCGTCGAGCAGCTCGGTACCGAGGCCGACTGCATCGCAGGTCGGCCCGTCTACTTCGGGTGGTGGGAGATGTTCCCGGGCCGGGCGCATTTCACCAACATGGCCGTGGTTCCGTCTCACCTCTACCGCGCGGTAGTCGCCTCGCTCGGCGCCGGGCGCTTCGCGCTCGTCATCAACGATGCAACCACGGGCCAGTCGTTCAGCACCATCCGAAAGCTCAAGCGGGCTCTCGGCGCCTCCGCCGAGGTCATCGCGGAAGCACCGTCCGCGGCGAACGGGGTGTTGGCCCTCGCGGACTTCGCCAGCGTGTCGTTCGCGGACGCGCTGGGCAACGGCGTCCCGCTGGGGACGTTCGCGAACTTGGAGCCGATCACGGGAGTGAACCCCGCCGGGATGAAGGCGACCCCGTCGAGCTTCGACGCCACCCGTCAGCAGTTCTCGGTCACGTGGTCACCCTCGTAGGAATTCCGAGAGAGCCTCCGACCGTCTGATCTCTCGACCCGCCGGGGTGAGCCGCCGTGGCAGGATGCGGATCCCCGGCCGGAGGTGGAGATGGACATCGAGCAGTTCTACGAGAAGGACCCACGGCGACGCGCGTCGGACGAATCGGAGTTCGGGCGTGAGTGGCACGACGCCGACGGCGTCCGTTACGAGATCTCGTGGGTCAATGACACCGGTGAGCTGTACTCGATGAGTGAGCCGTCGGGCTCCATCATCAGTGACGGCCTCGGTGACGAGAACCTTGTACCGATGCCGTCGAAGATGGTTGTCGTCGAGGTGCTGGGCAAGATCGCTTCGCCCGACGCGGTGCAGCAGGTGCTGGCCGGATGGCCCGACGCGATGAACGGACCCGACAGCCTGGCGTGGGTGCGCGAACGTGTCGCCGCCGGCCCGGCCGGATCGGGCGCTCCCTCTGTGCCGGTACCGCCGGGCGAGCTGCCGGAGCAGCTACCCGGGGCTCGTTCGTGACTGTCGGTACCTGAGCGGCCATCTCGCGCTCGACCCGCGGGCGCAATCAGATTCCGCCGAACTGCCGAACTGGGCGTTTCCCACGATCCTGACCCGTAGGGCTCAGATAAAGTTTCTATACTGAACGGGCGCTCGTTGTCCCGTCTGGACTGTCACGACGTGGCCGGACCCGCGGTGCGCGCCGCGAAGCCTCCCTTCCCATGCTGACCGATACCGAAACCCGATCCGTCCCCGAGCAGCAGCCGATTGCTGAGCCGGAGCCGCGTCCCAGTCGACGTGAGAGGAGGCAGCGCCGTACGCGACGCAACCGGATTGTGCGCCGCACGATCGGGGTCATGTTCGCGCTCGCGTTGGTCTGGCTCGCCTGGTCGATCGGGACGGCCATTACGGCCGCGGGCAACGACCCCACCGGAGTCCGGTTGGTGGAGTGGGTGCGAGACCACGGAGGCAACGGGTTCGTCGACGGGTTCGAGAACTGGTGGTACACGAACAACCCGCCTCCGAAGGGAGGCGTGCCGAAGGGAGGCAAGCTTCCCAGCGCGAAGGCGCCGACTGTGGCTCGCGTGCAGTCGAGCACGACCGTGACGGTTCCGCCGCAGCTGGTGCCGGCCAACATCCCCCCGATCGCGGCGGTCCCTCTGCCGAACGAGGGAGTCTGGGCCCCGACGGGGAAGCTGATCGGAGGTCGCGCTGCGATCTTCCAGACGTTTCTCAGACCGGACCCGGTGCATACGAGTCTCGTCACCGGCGTCGCCTGGATGGACGCGACCCTCCTGCGCGCGGCCTTGTACAACGGGATCCAACTCCCGGGCGGTGGGCCGTGGCAACGCGGCGCAGCAATCGCACCCGAAGATCAGCGGTCGCTAGTGGCCGGCTTCAACTCAGCCTTCAAGCTCGACGTGTCTCGGGGTGGCTACTACACCGAGGGCCAGACCGTGCGGCCGCTGGTCGGCGGCCGAGCATCTCTCGTAATCAATGCCGACGGAAGCGCCACCGTCGGGATGTGGGGTCGTGACGCGGTCATGAGTCCGGCAATCGCGTCGGTCCGCCAGAACCTCGACCTGCTGGTCGACAACGGCCAGAACCTCGCCGCGGGTGACGTAAACGACACCTCGCGATGGGGAGCGACGCTAGGAGGAGGCGTCTACGTGTGGCGATCAGGACTCGGAGTCGATGCCCACGGCAACCTGATCTATGTCGGCGGCCCGGGCCTGAACGTCACAACGCTCGCGAACGTGTTGCTCAAAGCAGGCGCGGTCCGCGCGATGGAGCTCGACATCAACACCTCGTGGGTGAGCTACTTCACCTACATCGGCGGCGACGCAACTGGTCCCATCACGGGGGTGAAGCTCCTCGCCAACATGGAGCGACCTCCGGGGAGCTACCTGAGTGGGAACTCGCGTGACTTCGTAGCGATGTTCGCCCGCTGATCAGGCGCCCGCAGATCCCACCGCCGCGCCGACCCGGCGACGATCACTCGAACAACGATCCTGCTCCCGCGCAGAAGAAGGCGAGAACCGTGCTCATCGACACCGACGGCGCGTCAGCCAGTCCCCCCGGAGGGGCAGCCGACGAGTTCATCCTCGACGCCGGCGGCGTCACCAAGACCTACCGGACCGACATCGAGGAGGTCGTCGCGCTACGCGACGTTGACCTGCGGGTGCACGCGGGTGAGTTCCTCGCGGTGATGGGTCCCTCCGGCTCGGGGAAGACGACACTGCTCAACTGCCTGTCGGGCCTCGACGACATCGACCGCGGCTCGATCCTGGTCGGCGGTCGTGACATCGTCGCGATGAGCGACGCCGACCGGACGCGCCACCGCGCGTCGTCGATGGGGTTCATCTTCCAGGCGTTCAACCTCATCCCGGTGTTCACCGCCACCGAAAACGTCGAACTCCCGTTGCTGCTCGCCGGCACCCCGGCCCGCGAGGCCCGTCGGGCGGCGGAAGCGACGCTCGAGCGTGTCGGCCTCGGACACCGGCTGCGCCACCGGCCGGCCGAGCTCTCTGGTGGTGAGCAGCAGCGGGTGACGATCGCCAGGGCGCTGGCCGGACGGCCCGAGATCGTCTGGGCTGACGAGCCGACCGGGAACCTCGACAGCGAGACCGCGGCCCAGGTGCTCGACCTCCTGCACCAGCTCCACGGCGACGGCCTGACGGTGATCCTCGTGACCCACGACGCCGACATCGGTGCTCAGGCCGAGCGCAAGATCGTCGTTCGCGACGGCGTGATCGTTGCTGACGAACGCCTCCGGTGACGACAACGGCTATGCCACGGCGCGATGTCGTCGACGCTTCCGGGGGTCCGCCACGACCGACTCGGGAGTGGCTCGGCTGGATCCTCGCGCTGGTCGGGCTGACAGCGGGGCTCGCGGCCGTCTCCGCCGGGTTCGTCGGCATCCCCGCGCTGGTGTTGTCGCTGCCGTTCCTCTACATGCTCGCCCGCAAGCCGATCCTGCGCCGCCTCGCGCTCCGCAACTCGGCCCGCCGGCCGCGCGAGACCATGCTCGTCATCCTCGGCGCGCTGCTCGGCACCGCGATCATCACCAGCTCATACGTGGTGGGCGACACACTCCGCACCTCCATCCGCCAGAGTGCCTACACCCAGCTCGGACCGGTCGACGAGGTCATCGTGTCGAGCGGCGCGCAGTCGGGGGAGGCCGTCCGGGCGGCGGTCGAGCGCGCGCGCATCACCGGCATCGACGGGATCCTCCCTATCCAGACGCTTGTCGCGTCGGTGGCGACCCAAGGTTCGGGCGCGAAGGCGGAGCCGCGCGCGCAGGTCCTGGAAACCGACTTCGATCAGGCCCGCGCCTTCGGCGGTGACTCCTCGGCGACGGGGATATCGGGGCCCACTCCAGGGGCCGGTGATGGCGTGGTCGGCGTCGATCTCGCTCGCACCCTCGGGGTGAAGCCAGGCGACACCATCACGGTTCGGGCGTATGGCGCATCTAAGAACCTGCGGGTGGTCCGAGTGCTTCCGCAGAAGGGCATCGCCGGTCTCCTCACCTTCGACTCCAACTCCAACAGCTCACCGAACGTCTTCGTAGCTCCGGGAACGATTGCGGCACTGGAGCAGGCGGGGAGCGGGACCAACCGGGTTGCCCAACCGCCGACGTCGCTGCTCGCGGTGTCGAACCGGGGCGACGTGATCTCGGGAGCCGACGGTACCGCAGCGGTGAGTCGCCGGCTCGGCGCTGCAGTCAGCGGACTTCCCGCGCGTGTGGTGACCGCGAAGGAGACG
This sequence comes from Actinomycetes bacterium, assembly GCA_025363815.1. GTDB lineage: Bacteria > Actinomycetota > Acidimicrobiia > IMCC26256 > JANYLB01 > JANYLB01. The sequence continues at coordinate 21,027 of JANYLB010000039.1, read as the reverse complement.
TTGCTCTCGAACGCGGACCGTGTCGGCAACCAGTTCACCTCGTTCTTCCAGAACTTCGGCTACTTCAGCGTCCTCGCGGGCATCCTCCTTCTCGTCAACATCTTCGTGATGCTCGCCCAGGAGCGGAAGAACACGCTGGGCATGCTGCGCGCGGTCGGTCTGCGCCGGGCGAGTCTCATCGGTTCGTTCTCCCTCGAAGGCTGGCTGTACGCGCTCGGCGCCGCCGTCGCGGGCACCGTCGTCGGGATCGGTGTCGGCAGGCTCGTCGTCATCGCCGCATCGAGCATCTTTCAGCAGGGCCGTGGAGGCGCGGGGAGCGGACTCAGGCTGCACTTCGCGGTGACGACGAACAGCATTCGATCGGGGTTCACGCTGGGCTTCGTCATCGCGCTCGCGACCGTGGTCATCACGTCGTTCTACATCGCCCGCCTCAACATCATCCGCGCGATCCGCGACCTCCCCGAGCCGACCGCGCGGGGCAAGCGGACCGGTCGACGAATTCTCGGAATTGTGCTCGGGGTGCTGGGCGCGGTGATGACAGCGGGCGCGATCGCGAGCTCGATCCCCGTGCTCGGCCTGATCGGGCCCGCGCTGGCCGGCTTCGGAGTGATCACCGCCCTGGGCGGTGATGGGCGAAGCCGCCGGATCGTCATCTCACTCGTCGCGTTTGCGGTGCTGGTGTGGTCGGTCTTCGGCATCACCGTTGTCGGTGGCAAGACCGAGTTCGTGGTGTTCGTCGTGCAAGGAGTAGTTCTCACTGGCTATGCGATCGCGCTCGTCTCTCAGAACCAGGAGATGATCGGCGCGGGCGTCAGAGCGGTCGGCGGCGGGGCGCGCAACATGTCGATGCGGCTCGGACTCGCGTACCCCCTTGCGAAGAGGTTCCGCACCGGGCTCACGCTCGGCATGTACGCGATCGTCGTGTTCGTGCTTACGCTGCTCATCACGATAAGCAGCTTGTTCTCCGGCCAGGAGGCGCAGTTCATTGCCAAGATTGGCGGCCGAGCCGCGATCGTGGTCGAGTCGAACGCGTCCGACCCGATCCCGGCGACGGAGCTGAACAACCTGCCCGGCGTCACGCACGTCGCCGTGGCCTCGGCGACGACGGCCGAGTTCCCCAAGGCCGGCTCGACCGACGTCCAGCCGGTCAGGGTCATCGGCTTCGACGAGAGCTTCATCGGCCACGGCGCCCCAGAGATCAAGACGAAGGCCCGTGGGACCACGACGGCCAACGAGACCTGGCAATCGGTGCTCGCGACGCCGGGAACCGTGGTCGTCAGCTCCGAATTCACTCCCGGCGGCGTTCGACGCGGCGGCCCCGACGGTGGGGGAGGGCTGGTGGTCGGCCGGCGGATCGTGGTCCGCGATCCGATCACCGGGAACGAACGGTTCCTGACGGTCGGGGCCATCGTGGCGGAAGGTCGCTACGGTGGATTTGAGCATGTGTACGTATCGCGTGTCACCGCGCAACAGGTGTTCGGTGACCGCGCGACCCCGAACCTTGCCTACCTGGGCACAAGATCGGGAACCGACGATGATGCTCTCGCAGCGACCATCAGCGGCCGTTACGTTGCAAACGGCGCCCTCGCGAACTCGTTCCACCATCTAGTCGGCGTGCAGTTCGCGCAGCAGCAGCAGTTCTTCCAGCTCATCAAGGGTTACGTGGCGCTCGGTCTGCTCGTGGGGATCGCTGGTCTCGGCGTGGTCATGGTGAGGGCCGTGAGGGAGCGGCGGCGCGAGGTGGGCGTGCTGCGGGCCCTCGGCTTCAGTCGGGTCGCGGTGCGGCGCGCGTTCGTGGCGGAATCGGCGTTTGTCGCCCTCGAAGGGATCATCATCGGCACAACGCTCGCGCTAATCACCTGCTGGCAGCTCGTGTCCAGCAACAGCTTCGGCAACGGCCTCACCTTCGGGGTGCCGTTTCTCCAGCTCGCGCCGTGGCTCGTGGGCGCGTTCGTGGCGTCTCTCCTCGCAACGGCCAGTCCGGCGCAACAGGCGGCGAGAATCCGACCGGCGGTGGCGCTGCGCATCACCGACTGACGAACGATCAGACGTTCCCGTGTGCCGCGGCGTCCGCGTGGCCTTCGATACGGTGAGAGCCATGGATGCTCCCATGCTCACCGACGCACGGATCTTGGTAACCGGCCCCACGGGCCAGGTCGCGTTGCCTCTGACTCTCGCGCTCGCGGCTGACAACGACGTGATCGGAATCGCACGTTTTCGAGACGTTGCCGCGCGTTCGCGGCTCGAGTCGGCCGGGGTCAGGTGCATCGAGACGAATCTTGCCGCCGGGGAGTTTGGCGGTGTACCCGATGATGTCGACTACGTGTTGAACCTCGCGGTCGTGAAGAGCAACCGCTGGGACATCGATCTCGCGGCCAACGCCGAAGCGACCGGATTGCTGATGGCGCGCTGTCGCAATGCGAAGGCGTGGTTGCAGTGCTCGTCGACCGGCGTGTACCAGCCGGCCGGACTCGATCCGCGGGCCGAGACAGACTCGCTCGGCGACAACCATCGACCGATCATGGAGACGTATTCAATCTCCAAGATTGCGGCTGAGACGGTCGCGCGCCTAGGGGCGCGTCAATGGAACCTCCCGGTGACGATCGCGCGGCTGAACGTTCCCTACGGCGACAACGGAGGCTGGCCCGCGTTCCACCTGGCCATGATCGAAGCCGGCGAAGCGGTGCCGGTGCATCCGGATCGTCCGAACCGGTTCAACCCGATCCACGAGTCCGACATCATCCGTATGGTCCCGCGGCTCCTCGATGTCGCGAGCGTTCCCGCGACGACGGTCAACTGGGGTGGAAGCCAATCGGTCGATCTCGAGGAGTGGTGCGCGCTGGTCGGTGAGCTCACCGGCAACGAGGTCACCTTCGTCGAGACCGAGCAGACGATCGGCAGCGTGGTCATCGACACCACCAAGATGCACGAGCTGGTCGGCGCTACCGAAATCGACTGGCGTGACGGGATGCGCCGCATGGTGGAAGCGCAGCGTCAGCGTTGAGCTGACGGGTTTTCAGGCTCGACGCGCCAGGACGCGGACGTGCCACGCCCCCCAGATCAGCGGGAGCTGCAGCGGAAGTCGGAGGAGCGCGATTGCGGGCTGCGGTGCCGACCGCGACGACCAGTCGATCGCCATCTGCACGTTGGCCGGGAACACGAGTACGAAAAGGATCGCGCTGGCCGCCGCTGCCGACGAGCGCGTGCGTCGGCACGCGACACCGGCGGCCAGAACCAGTTCGATCATTCCGCTCAGCCCGGTCCACATCCGGGCGGGTCCGGGGAGCAGGTGCGGAACGATGTCGTTGAAGCCGTCGGGCGCAACGAAGTGCGCGACGCCGGAGACGAGGAGGAGGCCGGCGAGGCCGTATGCCCAACTGTTGTCGCGCCCGTCTCGGGTCACGACGTCGACTCGGCCCGAACCGGTCGCATCGGTGCGGTGAAGAAGCAGAGAGCGATGGCGCGGGCGACGATCCAGACGTCGCCGACAGCGAGTCCGGCGCGTTGCCAGAAGCCATGCGCGGATCCAGTGGCGCTGGCGAGGAGACAGACTCCCGATACCGCCGCGGCGAGCCACGCGAAGCGCGCCCAGCGGCTGCGGCCCGCCTGCGCCAGCGGCGTCGCCGAGAGCAGCGGGATTGCGACGAGAGTGACGTATCCGAAGATCGCGAAGGCGGCGTGCGCGGTGGCGCCCAGCGGCCCGCCCAAGGGCGTCGCCGCGACGCCGAGTGTCGACGCCCCTGTCCCGATGGCCGCCATCCAGGCCGGCCCGGATTGGGTCGCGCGCAGCGCCAATCCTAACGCGATCACCCCGACGCCAAAGACGACGAATCCGGTCGTCATGGTGATGCGGGTCGGTGCGCCTACCGCGGCGAGACGACTGATCGCATCTTCGGCGGGGGAGTAGCCGGATGTCGCCGCGCCCGAGAACGCCCACGCGGCGACGAAAGCCACCGGACCGATGATGCCGCCGAGCGCAAGCAACCGGAGGCGCATCGATCGCGAGCCTACGACACCTACGATCCCCACATGCAGTTGGATGAAGGCGAATGCCGGGCCCGCCTCGGCGCGGTTCCCGTCGCTCGGTTGGCGACGCTCAGTCCCGACGGCGCGCCGCATCTCGTTCCGATCACCTTCGCGCTCGAAGCCGACGAGTTGGTCTTCGCGATCGATCACAAGCCAAAGACCACGACGGATCTGGCACGGCTGCGCAACCTGCGCCGTGACCCGCGGGTAACGGTGCTCGGCGACCACTACACCGACAACTGGTCGGAGTTGTGGTGGGTGCGGGCCGACGGCTTCGCTCGTGAGCTCGACGGCGCGGGTCGGGATCGCGCGGTCGAGAAACTGGTTGCCGAGTACGAGCAGTACCGGGAGGTGCGACCGGACGGGCCGGTGGTAGGGATACGAATCGCTCGGTGGACGGGGTGGTCGGGGTCCGCTCCGGGGTAACTGTCCCTACGGTCCGATACGGTCCCGGGCGTGCTCTACGCGTCGTCGGCCGATGCTCTCGAAGTGCTGGCTGATGAGCTGGCCGGTGTGATCGCGCACCCTCTCGACGACGCGATGAAGGCCGAATGGATCGCCGTACCGTCGCAAGGTATGGCGCGATGGCTCAAGCTCCGGCTCGCGCGATCTCTCGGCGCGACGTCGGCGGATCGCCACGACGGCGTGGCCGCGAACCTTCGCATCGGCTTCCCGGGAGCGCTCCGCAATGCGGTGCTCGCCGCCGGCCGGCCCGACAACGAGGCCGATCCTTGGGAGATCGATCGACTCGTATGGACGGTGCTGGCCGTGTTGGCCGACCATCGCGACGACCCTCGGCTCGCGCACGTCACCGTGTTGGCTGAGGGTGCGACGCGATACGGCCGTGCGCGTCGCATCGCCGACATCTTCGACCGTTACGGGGTTCACCGGCCCGACATGGTGTGCTCGTGGGCCGGTGGCGCCGACGTCGACGGCAGTGGTCAGGTGATCGCAGAGGCAGCGATGTGGCAGCCGCACCTCTGGCGGCTGGTCAGGGAGCGGGTCGGGCGGCCGAGCCCAGCGGAGCAGCTCCCTGACCTGACCGATCGTCTGCGCGGCGGTGACCTGAGTCTCGATCTTCCCCCGCGGCTGTCGTTCTTGGGGCTTACGACTCTTCCTGGCGGCGCACCGTTCCTCGATCTCGTCACCGCGGTCGCGATCCGTCACGAAGTGCATTTGCTGCTCTTCTTCCCTTCGCCGGGCCTGGCCGGCGTCGTCCGACGTGGAGTCGTCGGGCGTCGTACTCCGCTCGGGCCGCTCCGTAGCGAGGACTCGTCGTCCGACCTCGTCGGTCATCCGCTCGTGCGCTCGTGGGCCCGACCGAATCGGGAGGCCGTCGCGCTCCTCTCCGCCGCTGAAGCGCGCGGCGATGTACCCCCAACTGATGAATTGCCTTCAACCGTTGCGGTACCCGGCTCGCTCCTCGGTCGTCTGCAGGCCGATCTCCGCGCCGGTTCGGCACCAATCGCCGATTTCGTTCCCACTGCCGACGACCATTCGATCGAAATTCACTCGTGCCACGGTCCGAGCCGCCAGGTCGAGGTGCTGCGCGACGCGATCCTGCATCGGCTCGCCGAGGATTCGACCTTGCGTGAGGACGACGTCCTCGTCGTGTGCCCGGCGATCGATGCCTTCGCCCCGCTCGTCGAAGCGATCTTCGGGCCGACCGCCGACACCGAGAACTCGGGCGGAGAAGGTGGTGGCGCCCCGCAGCTCTCGTACCGCATCACCGACCGGTCGCTGCGCGACACCTACGGGATGCTCGGCGCGCTCGCGGCGCTCGTCGATCTCGCCGGCAGTCGGTTCGCGTCGGCCGCGGTGATCGACTTCCTCGCGCTCCCGCCGGTTCGGCTCCGCTTCGATCTCGACGACGACGACCTCGCCACCATCGCGCGCTGGGCCGGCGACTCCGAGGTCAAATGGGGCCTCGATGGTGCCCACCGTGTCGGGTGGGGGATTCCGGGCGACTACGCGCCCGGTTCCTGGCGGGCGGTACTAGACCGGATTCTCGTCGGCGTGGGAGTCAGTGACGACGATGTCGCACTCGGCGTCGGCGATGTGCTGCCGCTCGGAGTCGAGGGTGGTGGTATCTCGACCGCGGGCCGGCTGGCCGACGTGATCGCGCGGCTCTCCGATCTGGCCGATGCGGTGGCGCAGCCCCGGACCATCGCCGGCTGGTGTGAGCTGCTCGCCGCCGCCGGCGATGAGTTTCTCGCCGCGCCGGATGACGCTCCGTGGCAGCATGCGGCGCTGGCTCGGCTCGTGCAGGAGATCGCCGATCAATCGACGCCGCCGCCCGGGTCATCGCCTGACCACCCGGTCGAGCTCTCGCTGGCCGACGTGCGCCGCGTGTTGGCCGAGCGTCTCGGAGGGGCGCCGCGACGACCCGACTTCTTCCGAGGTGGAATCACCGTCTCCTCGCTGACTCCGCTGCGCGGGGTTCCGTACCGGGTCATCTGCATCCTCGGGATGGACGACGGCGCGTTCGGGGCAACCGGCGCCGACGGTGATGATCTCGTCGCCGCAGCCGCGTGTCTCGGTGACCGCGATGATCGTGCCGAGACCCGTCAGGCCCTGCTCGAAGCCGTCCTCGCCGCCGGCGACGCTCTGCTCATCACCCGTACCGGTTTCAACGTTGTGACGAACCAACGGGTTCCACCGGCGGTCCCGCTCGCGGAGCTCAATGAGGCGGTGCTCGATGTCGTTGCTCAGGAGCTTCGCGAGAGCCTCTCGGCGCGACTCGAGATACAGCACCCGCGTCAGATCTTCGACACCAAGAACTTCACCCCCGGTGCAGTCGTCGTTTCCGGATCGTGGAGCTTCGACCCCGTCGCGCGCGGCGGCGCGGCCGCGCGGTGCGGTGAACGACCCCCTCCACCACCGTTCCTCAGCGCTCCCCTGGGCGCGGAGGCGCACGAAGTCATCGATCTGGGCGACCTCCAGCGCGTGCTCGAGCACCCCGTGCGTGGGTTTCTTCGCGGTCGTCTCCAGCTCCACATCCCGCGCGAGGTGGAAGTCACTTCCGACGATCTTCCAACGACCCTCGATCCGCTGGACGCGTGGAAGGTTGCAGAACGTCTGCTCGAGTCCACGCTCCGCGGGGCGACCACCGAGGAGTGGCTCCGCCGCGAGAAGGCGCGGGGAACCCTCCCCGCGGGGGCCCTGGGCGAACGCGCGGTCGAACAGGTCTCTGACACCGTGAAGCAGCTGGTCGCATCGGCACGCGAGCTCGGGTATGTGCCCGGCGAGGCGACGTTGCGCCCGATCGACCTGACGCTCGACGCCGGGACCCGCCTGGTCGGGACCGTGCGCGTCGAGCGGGTAGACCGCCCGGGGCCGGTTCGGGTGAGCTACAGCCGACTCAAGGCGAAGCGCACGATTGCGCCGTGGCTCGATCTCCTCGCGCTCGTGGCCGATGATCCCACGACTGACTGGCAGTCGGCGATCGTTAATCGAGCCGAGAACGGGTCCAAGATCGAACGACTCGTGTACCGGCCTTCGGGCTCTGACCGCAAAGAGCAGCGCGAACGGGCGGTCGCGGCGCTGAGGGTCGCGGTTGACTGCTATCGCCGGTCCGAGACTGAGCCGATCCCGTTGTTCTCCGTGCTGTCGAAGAAGTTGCACACCGGGAAGGCGGGTTCCACCGACTGGGAGAGCTTCATGGGCTTCGCTGATGGCGACGACACCGCCAACGCGCTCGTCTTCGGCGAGCACGACTACGAGAGCCTGTTGAAGATCCCGGCTGAGTCGTTCGACCCACCCGGATCGGCAACCAAACGGGTCGAGCGTTTCGCCCGATGGCTGTGGAGCGCGATGGACGAGTCGGTCGTCGAGTCCGATGGGTCGGTCGAGGTCGGGCCGAACGAAGGCCACGACGCATGAACGTCGACCTCGTGCCGTTCGATCTCACCGGTCCGCTGCCTAGTGGGCGGCTCGCAATCGAGGCGAGCGCGGGCGCGGGAAAGACCTACGCGTTGGCGGCGCTCGCGGCGCGCTTCGTGCTCGAAGACGGTGTGGCGGTCGGTGAGCTCCTGGTGGTCACGTTCACCCGTGTCGCGGCAGCTGAGCTCCGCGATCGCGTCCGGCGCAGGCTCTCGGGCGCGGCCGACGCGCTCGCCGCAATCGTCGCAGGTCGCGAGCCCATCGGTGACGACCCGCTGCTCGTGCACCTCTGCAGCACCGACGCTGTGCTTCGTCTCGAACGCGCGCGGGCGGCGCTCGCCGACTTCGATTCGGCCACCATCACGACCATTCACGGGTTCGCGCAGCAGATGCTCGGAACGCTGGGGACCGCGGCGGGCGGCGACCTCGATGCAACCCTTGCCGATGATGGTGGCGAGCTGCTGCGTCAGGTGTGCTCCGACGTCCTTGTCGCCGAGGCCTTGGACCACCCGGATGCAGGCGACAGATTGCCGACGCAGAACGATCTCGTACGCTCGGCGCGCGACGTAACCGCCAACCCGGGGATTCGACCCGTACCCGGCCCCGATCCGGATGCGTCGAACGAACCGGCAGCGCTCCGCCGCCGTCTTGTCGACCGGGTGGTCGCAGAGATCGAGCGGCGTCGACGGGCTTCGGGAACGCTGTCGTTCGACGATCTCCTCACTCGGCTGCGCGACGCGCTCGTAGGTTCGGGGGCGTCGGGCGCCCGCGATGCCTTGCGCCGGCGGTTCCGGGTCGCGTTCATCGACGAGTTTCAGGACACCGACCCGGTGCAGTGGGAGATCTTCCGTTCGCTGTTCGGCGAGACGGGGAGTGGAACTACCCTTGTTCTCGTCGGTGACCCCAAGCAGGCGATCTACGGGTTCCGCGGCGCAAACGTGCACACGTATCTCGATGCCATCGAGATGCCCGGCACCGTGCGGGCGGCGCTCGGCACCAACTGGCGGTCCGACGTATCCCTGCTCAAAGGTTTGGGCGCGCTCCTCAGCGGAACGACGTTCGGCGATTCCCGCATCTCCTTCCAACCGGTCGAGGCCGAACCCGGGAACCGCGGCCGCCGGCTCGAGACCATCGATGGTGACCCGCTGCCGGGCGTTTCGGTCCGGCTCGCGCTCGGAGCTGATCTTCCGCGCAACGTCAAGAACCCGAAGGAGATCAAGGCGGCGCCGGCGCGGCGCGCGATCTTCGCCGACCTTGCCGATGCCGTGCGAGATCTGCTCGAACGGGCGACGGTGCCAAACGGCGAGACGCGTCGGCTGGTCCAGCCCGACGACATTGCCGTGCTCGTCTTCTCCCACTCGGAATCGCCCGAGGTGCGCGACGCACTCGCCGCGGTCGGCGTGCCGGCAGTGATCGCGCGGGGCGAGAGTGTGTTGAAAGCCCCTGCCGCGGTGCAATGGCGTTGGCTGTTGGAGGCCGTGGCCCAACCGGCCAATCCCCAACGGGCCCGGACCGCCGCACTCGGTTGGTTCATCGGCTGGACCGCCGATGCGCTCGTGGCTGCAGACGATGTCGCGCTCGCGCAGGTGCAGGAACAGCTGCACCACTGGTCTGAGATCCTCGCGGCCCGGGGCGTTCCCGACTTCTTCCGTTCGGTCTGGTCGGAGAGTGGTGTCGCGGCCCGGGTCCTCGCCACTGCCGACGGTGACCGGTCGATGACCGACCTCGACCATCTCGCGGAGCTGCTGGCAGCCACCGCGGCGCGGCGGACGGGCCCGGCGGGTCTCCTCGCAACGCTGGATCAGCTCACGATCGAGGCGGCGACGAAGGATGTAGAGGTCGACCTGGCCGCCCGTAGGGTCGAGTCCGATGCCGACGCGGTCCAGATCATGACCATGCACGCGTCGAAAGGCCTGGAGTTCCCGATCGTCTGCTGTCCATCACTCTCGAAGTGGCGGAACGTCGACTCGGTGATCTACCAGGATCCCGCCGACGGGAAGCGCACAATCGATGTCGCCCCGAGCGCGGACTGGCCCACGAAGGGCGAGGCGCAGGATCGCAGGAAGTTGGCCGATCGCGAGGCTGTCGGTCAGAGCCTCCGGCTGCTCTACGTCGCGCTCACCCGGGCCCGGCATCAGACGTTGCTCTGGTGGACCCGCGCGCAATCGAGTGACAAGACGGGCCTGGCTCGCGTGCTCTTCGCGCGTGACGAGACGGGGATCGATGCCCAAGCGTTCGTCGGGGAGAAGGTCGTCATGCCGGCCGACGATATGGCCGGCGCCGTGCTCTCGTCCGTCGTCGCGGCCGGTGGGGGCAACGTCGAGCTTCTCGTGATTGGTGAACCGCAGGGCGAGCCCCGATCATGGACGCACCCCGCGCCGGATTCCGGCCCGGAGCTGAGCATTGCGACCCTCGACCACGCGCTCGATCGCAGTCGGAGACGCTGGTCGTTCACCGCGATCACCGCTCGTGCTCACGAGGCCGTTGCCGATCCTCTCGATGGAACTCTCGGCGACGCGGGCGCCGGCGACGAAGGTTCGATCGACGATGTGAGCGCGCTCGTCGAACACGACCGGGGACGGTTGGTGGCCGAAGTATCGGTTCCCGAGCCGTCTGGTCCGATCCCACTCGGCGCCCTCCCGGGAGGCACCGGATTCGGAACCCTCGTGCACCGGGTCCTCGAGCACGTCGACTTCGCAGCGACCGATCTCGAGGCGGCGCTGCGCGCCCAGGTCGTCGACGCGGTGCGTTGGGAAGGTCTCGCCGTCGACGTCGACGCCCTCACTCTGGGTCTCGTGGCATCGGTGACCACACCGCTCGGACCTCTGCTCGACGGTCGATCACTCTCGGAGTTGGCCCCCCGCGACCGGCTTGTCGAGCTCGACTTCGAGCTCACGCTCGGCGAAGAAGGGCAGCGTTGCGACGATGCCGATGTGGGGCGCCTGGTGCTCGCGCACCTCTCGCCCGATGATCCGCTCCGCCCGTGGGCCGAGGGTCTCGCCGCGGGTCGATTCGGAGCGGTGCTCGCCGGGCACCTCGTCGGATCGATCGATGCGGTGCTGCGGGTCGATGAGCCCGGCTCACCGCAGCGGTTCGTCGTCGTCGACTACAAGACCAACAACCTCACCGAGCGGGGCACGACGCCGACCGTCGGTGACTATCACCCCGAACGTCTCCCGCTCGCGATGGCGGGGCACGACTACCCGCTCCAGGCATTGCTCTACTCGGTCGCGCTCCACCGCTACCTTCGGTGGCGACTGCCCGAGTACGACCCCGACGTCCATCTCGGAGGGGTCGCGTATCTGTTCGTTCGCGGCATGGTGGGGCCCGACACACCCCTGGTCGAGGGGGTCCCGCACGGCGTGTTCTCGTGGTCGGTGCCGGCCGGGCTCATCGAGGAGCTGAGTGATCTCCTCGATGGTCGAACGAGAGTTACGAGCGAGGCGACAGAATGAAGGCTCCGCGGGCGTTCGTGGCCGCACAGGTCGCATTTCTTCAACCCTTCGTCGATGCCGGCGTCTTCGGCCACGCCGACATCCATGTCGCGACCGCGATCGCGCGAATCGTCGGAGACGTCGAAGACCCGGTGGTGCTGGCCGTCGCGCTCGCCGTGCGCGCCACCCGGCTCGGGCATGTATGCGTCGTGCTGGCCGACGTACCGCTGTCCCTTGTCATCAACGACGGCGACGACGGCGCGATCCTGGTCGAGACGTTGCTGTGGCCGAAGGCGACAGCCTGGACGAAGGCGTTGCGAACGAGTCCGGTGGTCGGCGACGGAACGTTGGGTCCCGACGGCACGATCCGACCGCTGGTGTTCGACGGCGAGCGGCTCTACCTCGAGCGGTATTGGCGCTTCGAACGAGCCGTCGGCGATGACCTGCTGCAGCGAGCTTCCGCCGATGCGGAATCGGTGGCGAGCGATGCTGTCGCCCCGGCGATCCTCGAACAGTTGTTTGCGACGACACCCGACATGGTGATCGAAGCCGGTCCCGATCTACAGCGCCGCGCAGCAGAGGCCGCGCTGGCGCGGCGCATCGTCGTGATCGCCGGTGGTCCCGGCACCGGCAAGACGCGCACGGTCGCGCGGCTGCTCGCGGCCGCACATCAGGTAGCGCTCGATGCAGATAAGCCACTCGAGGTCGCGCTCGTCGCGCCAACGGGCAAGGCGGCAGCCCGGATGACGGAAGCCGTTCGGCACGAGATCGTGGCGGCGAAGCTTCCGCCGGCGCTGGCCGAGCCGCTCCTCGCGACGAAGGCGTCGACCATCCACCGTCTCCTCGGACCGACCGCAGGGCTCGAGTTCCGCCACGACCGCCACGATCCGCTCGCCGCCGACATCGTCGTTGTCGACGAAGCCTCGATGGTCTCGTTGCCGCTGATGGCCAGGTTGCTCGACGCGGTCCGCCCCGACGCCCGGCTCGTGATGGTGGGAGACCCGTACCAGCTCGCGAGCATCGAGGCCGGAGCCGTGCTCGGCGATATCGTCGGGCCGGCCGCGGCCGCCGGTTGGGGCGGGGAGCCGCCGTTGGGGCCACTGTCGGGTGGAGTCGTCGTCTTGGAACGGGTGCACCGGTTCGCGAAAGACTCGACGATCGCGGCGTTGGGCGACGCCGTGCGAAACGGCGACGCCGACACAATGCTCGAGCTTCTCGGCGCCCAGCGCCCCGACGTCACCTGGGTCCGCCCCGACGACGTGAGCGCGGTGCGGGCGGTCGAACAGACGGTCACCGAGAGCGCCCTGAAGGTTGTCGGCGCTGCACTCGAAGGGAATCGAAGCGCAGGGCTCGACGCCATGGGCGACATCAAGGTCCTCGCGGCGACCCGTCGGGGTCCGCTCGGTGCCTATGACTGGAGCGACCGCATCGAACGCCATCTTGGCCGGGCCGAGCCGCGGCCCCAGACCGGCCGGCGTTGGTACATCGGCCGCCCCGTGATCGTGACGGCGAATGACTATCTGAACGCTCTGTTCAACGGCGACACCGGCCTCGTCGTCGCGACCGAGGATGGTTCGGCGGTCGTGTTCCGCGGGGTCGCAGACGCGCCCGACGCGACCCGTTTACTTCAGCCTTCGCAGCTCTCCTCGATTGAGACCTGGTGGTCAATGACGATCCACAAGAGCCAGGGCTCGGAGTTCCGTCATGTCGTCGTCTCGCTCCCAAGGGCCGGTTCGCCGATCCTGACCCGGGAGCTGCTGTACACGGCGATCACCCGGGCCCGGGAGCAGCTCACGATCGTGGCCGACGAAGCCGCGATCCGGGGCGCCGTCGCTCGAACCGTCGCCCGGGCCTCCGGGCTGCAATCCCGCCTCTGGCCCTGATCCGGCCTTCTCGTGCGCGGGTAAAGGGTAGGCATCCGCCGAAACTGTCCCACCCTCTGCGTACTCTCGGCCTGTGCGCTTCCTCCACACCTCCGACTGGCACCTGGGCCGTTCCCTGCACGGACAGCCTCTGCTCGATGCCCAGGGAAGATTCGTCGACTTTCTCGTCGAGGTGGTCCTTGACCAGGGCATCGAAGCGGTTCTCGTAGCGGGTGATCTGTACGACAGGGCGATTCCCCCGGTGGAAGCCGTCGAGCTGTTCGACGACGCGCTCCGGCGCCTGGTGGGTCTGGGCGTTCCCGTCGTGGTCATCAGCGGCAACCACGATTCCGCCTCCCGCCTCGGGTTCGCTGCCGATCTCCTCTCGATTGCCGGGGTGCACATCCGTACCGATCCCGCCGACGCGTCTCCGGTGCTCTTCGCCGACGCGCACGGACCGGTTGCCGTGTACCCGGTCCCGTATCTCGAGCCGGAGCTCGCGTGGACGACCGTCGGTGCCGAGGCCCCTCGCCACGATGCGGTGTTGCACGCCGCGATGGCACGCGTGCGGGCCGATGCGTCGATGCAACCATCGGGAACCCGCACAGTCGTGCTCGCTCACGCGTTCGTCGGCAACATCGCAGAGGCGGAGCTGTCCGCCAGCGAGCGAGACATCACGGTCGGTGGGAGCGCGATCGTCCCGGCCGCGATGTTCGACGGTGCGCACTACGTCGCGCTTGGTCATCTGCACGGTTTTCAACGGCCGTTGGCCGATCGCGTCGCCTACAGCGGCTCACCGCTCGCGTACTCGTTCTCCGAGGCGCGGGCCACGAAATCAGTCACCATCGTCGAGCTCGCCGCCGACGGATCGGTTTCGCTGGAACGGATCTCGTGCCCCGTCGACCGTCCTCTGGCTTGTGTGAGCGGCACACTCGCGGCGTTGCTCACCGACGCGTCGTGGTCGAAGTACGAGCATCACTGGCTCTCGGTGACCCTCACTGACGCCGAGGTCCCTACCGAACCCATGGGTCGCCTGCGTGAGCGTTTCTCCGGAGTGCTCCAGCTCACCGTCACTACCCGAAGCTCTGCAGTCGACGGTAGCTACGGCGAGCGCCTCGCGGGCCTCGATGATCTGGGCACCGCCGAGCAATTTGTCAAAGACATGCGCGACCGCCCGGCCACCACCGACGAGCGCGATCTCCTGCGCGAGGCGTTCGAGGCGCTGAGGGTCGGGGCGCTCCAGGTCGAGGCGGCACGCTGATGCGTCTGCACGCGCTGTCGCTCACCGCTTTTGGTTCGTTCGCCGGAACCGAGAAGGTCGACTTCGACCGGTTGTCGGATGCCGGGCTCTTCCTGCTCCACGGCCCCACCGGTGCGGGGAAGACCACGATTCTCGACGCGGTGTCGTTTGCTCTGTTCGGAAAGGTCTCGGGGCTTCGCACCTCGGGTGGCGGCCTGCGCTCCGATCATGCCCACGGTTCGGTTCCCACCGAGGTCTGCCTCGAGGTGACGATCCGATCGCGCCGGTATCGCATCATGCGCCGACCCCGCCAGGAGCTGCCGAAGCAGCGCGGCACCGGTGCGCGCGAGCACCCGGCGCAGGCGACTGTCGAGGAGCTGGTGGGAGGAGAGTGGAAAGTACGCGCGACCCGACCCACCGAAGCCGACCCGTTGCTCGCCGAAGAGTTGCACATGGGCCCCGAGCAGTTCCACCAGATCGTCATGCTCCCCCAGGGCGACTTCGCCAGGTTCCTGAGGGCGCGCCCAGAGGAGCGCCGTGCCGTGCTCGAGCAGCTATTCGCGACCCATCGCTTCGCCGATGTTGAGCAGTGGCTGAAGGAGCGGGCCGACGAGGCCGGCGCCGCGATCGATGGAGTCACCGAACAGGTTCGACGCACGGTCGCCGTCGCCGCGACGATCGCCGGAGCCGAGCCCTTCTCCGGCGACGCGCCGGTTGTCGAGGCGCTCGATTGGCTCAAGGAGCGCCAAGCCGATGCGGAGCAGCACCGCCAGGTCGCCGCGGCCGGTGAGGAGGCGGCGCGCCGTCTGCACACCAGCGCCAAGGCGCGTGGCATGGCTGCCACCGAGTTGCACGAGCGACAGCGCCGCTACGCCGTCGCCGGTCGCGAACGGGCGATGCTCAACGGCCAGCTCGAGGAGCACGCCCGGCGCGTCGCCGAGCTCGGACACGCACGACGAGCGATGCCCGTGCTGCCGCTCCTCGGTGTCGCAACCCGTGCCGTCGCCGATGCGGCCGTCGCCGACCGGAAGCTCGACCGGGAGCGTTCAGCTCTCGCGACTATCTCAGCAGGCGTCTCTACTGTCGACGTCCCTACGCTCAGCGCGCGCGTCGAAGATCTGATCCGCGAAGTGAGTGCGATCGACGCGGTGCTGGTCGATGAAGAGCAGATGCTTGCGCGTGAAGTGGAGCTGGCCGAGCTCGATCGGGTCCTCGGCGACACCGGCCCGGAGCTCGTTCGGCTCACGGAGCGCCAGACCCTGCTTCCCGACGAATCGTCGGCGCTGCGGGCCGAGTTGCAGGTCGCGCGCGACGCCCGTCAGCGCGCCGATGTGCTCGCCGCCGACCTCGCCCGCGTCGGCGAGCGCCACGATGCCGCTCGATCGCGCGACGACCTCGACCTCCAGGCCCGCAAAGACTCGACGGGCCAACTAAAGCTCATCGAGACGGTGCGCACCACCTACGAGCGATGGCTCGGCCTACTCGACACCCAGACGGGCACCCGTGCCGCTGCCCTCGCCGCCGACCTGGAATCCGGTGATCCCTGCCCGGTGTGTGGCGGTCGCGACCATCCGAAGCTCGCGACCACGGCGGCCGGGCTCGTCTCCGACGACTCCATCGAAGCGGCTCGCGTCGCGCAGGAGCGGGCGCGCACCACCCTCGACAACGGCGAACGAGCGAGGTCGGAGCTAGAGGCGCGACTGGCCGCAGCCCGAGCACGTTCCGGCGAGGACACCGTCGTCGATCTGGCGGCGGCACGAGCGAAGGCGGAGGGCGAGCTGGCCGACGCGCGAACGCTTGCGAGCCGATGCCAAGGGCTCGAGGAGCGTGGGAATGCGCTCGACCTCGAAGCCCAGATGCTCACCGCGACCATCGACGCGCTGACCACAACTCTGGGGCGCACGCGTGAGCGACGCAGCGTCGTCGACGCGGGGCTCAGCGGGATCCGCGAGAGAATCCTTTCGATCCGTGGCGAGTTCACCACGCTGGGTCGGCGCAGGGAGGCCCTCACGAGTGAGCGCCGGACCGTCGATGCTGTCGTCGACGCGCTGTCCAATACAGGAGAGGCCAGGCGCCGCGCCGCGGTGACGCTCGACGAGGCCGAGGCCACGGCCAAGGCCCGGGGTTTCGCCAACGTCGACCAGGTTCGCCTCGCCGCTCGCGACGATTCGGTGGTTGTCGGGCTCGAGGCGGCCGTGGCGGCTCATAACAAGCGGGTCGCCGAGGTCGATGGTGAGCTGGAGCGGCCCGAGCTGGTCGCGGCCGCCGCGCTGGCCCCGGTCGATCTCGCCGTCTACGTCGAGGCCATCGACACCGCGGAACAAAACTGGCGCGCTACCGCCGCGGCCGCCGATGCGGCGTCGCGAATCGTGGCCGGGCTCGAGTTGAAGCTCGCCGAAGCCACCCTCGGTCTCAGTGCCCTGACCCCGCTGGCCGAGACCTCCGAGCGCACACGCCAGTTGGCGAATCTTGCCAACGGTGACGATAAGCAGATCGAGAACCGCATGCGCCTGTCCACCTACGTGCTCGCGGCGCGCCTCGAGCAAGTCGCCGACGCCGCGAGTGCTCGGCTTTGCCGCATGTCCGATGATCGATACACCATCGTGCACACCGACGCCGATGGTGACGGTCGCCGCAAGGGCGGCCTCGGACTCCGGGTGGTCGATGCGTGGACGGGAACAGCGCGCGAGACCAGCACCCTCTCGGGGGGCGAAAGCTTCTTCGCGTCTTTGGCACTGGCCCTCGGGGTCGCCGACGTCGTCGCGGCGGAGGCGGGTGGCATCCAGATGGAGACGATGTTCATCGACGAGGGCTTTGGCAGCCTCGACGACGAGACGCTGCACGGAGTGATGGACGTCCTCGACGGGCTGCGCGTGGGTGGTCGAACCGTCGGCATTGTGAGCCACGTCAGCGATCTCCGTAGCCGGGTCACAGCGCAGATCGAGGTGGTCAAAGGCTCCCGGGGCTCGTCGATTCGGGTCACAGCCGGCTGACTCTCAGCTCGCGCCGCCAATCCCGCGGGCGGCTGTGCGACGATGGACATTCCTGTGCGCACCTTTTGGCGCTTCTGCGCGATCCTCACGTTCGGCGGTGTCGGTGTCGGCATTTGCGTCGCGGCGCTGATCCCAGGCGCGGCCACCGTCGTCTCGGGCAACCACTACACCGGCGACGTAGCGAAGTCATTGAAGCCGCTCGACGAGCGCACGCTCGTCTTTGCCGCCGACGGAACCGAGATCGGCAGGCTCGGCCGCGAGGACCGCTCACAGGCGAGGCTCGGCGAGGTCCCCCAGTCGCTCATCGAAGCGGTGATCGTCACCGAAGACGCGAGCTTCTATACGAACCCCGGTGTCGATCTCGAGGCCACGGTCCGGGCGTTGGCGACCAACCTCGGTTCGGGCGGCATCCGCCAAGGTGGTTCGACCATCACCCAACAACTGATCAAGAACCGCATCGTCGGGATCAAGCAGGACCTTGCCCGCAAGATGCGCGAAGCGATTCTCGCGTTCCGCATCAGCGCGAACTACTCGAAGAACGACATCCTCGAGCAGTACCTCAACACCGTGTACTTCGGGTCGGGTTCCTATGGCGTTAAGGCCGCGGCCGAGCGCTTGTTCATCGCCCCCGATCCCGCGACCGGCGCGCCGGTCACGAAGAACCTGTCGCAGCTCTCGGTCGCCGACTCTGCGCTGCTCGCGGGGCTGATCTCCAACCCGAACGGCAACAACCCCTTCTCGAATCCGAAGGGCGCGCTGACGCGCCGGAACTCCGTGGTGCGGCGCATGCTCGAGAAGGGCTATATCACGCCCGCAGTGGCCGGGGCCGCGGTCTTCACTCCGCTGCCGAAGATCAGGCCGTCGGCTGAGCTCCGACCCGACAACTACTACGTGCAAGAGGTCCAGCAACTGATCGAAAAGGACGCGAAGTTCGGCCTCGGGACCACCGAATCCGAACGCACCAACAAGCTTCTCGGCGGTGGACTGCGTATCTACACCGCGCTCAACCCGAAGATGCAGGCCAAGGCTGAGCGCGCGATCCACGATACGTTGCCCAGTGACACGAATGGTGCCTCGGCTGCGCTCGTAGCGATGGACCCGGCCAACGGCGATGTGGCGGCGGCCGCCAATGGTGCCGCGTTCGCGCAGACCAAGTACGACTATTCGACCCAAGGTCGGCGCCAGGAGGGGTCTACCTACAAGGCGATCACCCTCGCCACCGCGCTTGAGAACGGCTTCTCCCCGAACGACACCGTCGACGGGAGCGACCGCTGCGAGATCCCTGGGTACGAGACCACAGCCGAAGGGGTTGGGCGCAACGCATCCGACGGCGAGGGTGGCGTAGGCGACCTGTTCCAGCAGACGGCCGATTCCGTCAACTGCGCATTTCTGCGGCTGCAGCAGGCGGTCGGTTCCGACAAGGTCGCCGACATGGCCGTCAGCCTCGGGATCCGCAAACGCCCTGATCCGATCGCGTCGCTCACCCTCGGCACGGTCGCGGCGACGCCGCTCGAGATGGCGACCGTCTACAACACGCTCGCGGCCGACGGGATCCGTCACGACCCGGTGTTCGTCAAGCGCATCGAAAGCTCCGACGGCAAAGTGCTCTATAGGAGCGACCCCACGGGAGTGCGCATCATCTCTGCACAGACCGCGCGCACGGTCACCAAGTTGCTCGAAGGTGTCATCACCGGTGGCACCGGAACACGCGCGCAGATCGGCCGACCGGCGGCGGGCAAGACCGGCACGACCGACAACCAGGTCGACGCCTGGTTCGACGGCTACGTTCCCCAGCTCACGGCGGTCGTGTGGATGGGGAACCCCGAGGGCGAGCGGCCGATGGGATCGATCGGTCAGTTCAGCTCCATCTTCGGCGGCACCTACCCGGCCCTGATCTGGCACAACTTCATGATCGACGCGCTCGACGGCGAGCCGGTCATCGACTTCACCGGACCCGACCAGAGCCTCTGGCCTTCGGGTCGGTTCATCACGGTGAAGGGGCGTGGCGTCTCCGACCCCTCACAGCGCTCGTTCGATTCCGGCTCCACGACCACTGTTCCCGATGCGGCAGCGACGACCCTGCCGCCGGCGGCGTCGACCACGACCACGACGACGGCACCACCGACAACGACCACAACCGTCGCGGGACCGTGACTCTGGCAGAAGGCGGGCCTATGGGTCGGGTTAGTCTCCGCCGTATGCGAACCGGCGGTGCAATCGACGATGGCTGAATCGCCGCTTGAGACGTTGCTCGTCGTGCAAGACCACGACACCGGAGCCGATCGCCTCCGCCACCGACGCGAGCACCTCGACGAGCGCGCCGAGCTGACGGCCGTGGAGGCCAAGTTGGCCGAGATCGATGCCGGTCGAAGCGCCCTCGCATCTCGCAGGGCCGAGATCGATAGCAACGAGCGCCGCATCGGCGACGAGGTGGCCTCGATCGCCGGTAAGGCCACCGGCGTAGAACGCTCGATGTACTCCGGTGAGATCTCGTCACCCCGCGAGCTCCAGGCGATGCAGGCCGATGTGGAGCAGCTCCGAAAGCAGCAGGGCTTGCTCGAGGATCGCGAGCTCGAGCTCATGGAGGCTCATGAGCAGCTCGACGCGGAGATGAGTGACCTCGACGTGGCCCGGACGGCCGGCGCGGAAGAAGCGGATCGGCTCGGGCGCGTCATCACTGAACACGAAGCCGCGATCGACAGCGAGCTCGTCACCGAGTTCGAAGCGCGCACCGCGGCCGCGGCGACGCTGCCCACGGAAGTCGTGACCACTTATGAGAAGGTCCGCAAGGCCAACGGTGTCGGCGCGGCCCGGCTCGTCGGCATGTCGTGCCAGGCCTGCCATCTCACGGTTCCGTCAACGGAGGTCGACCAGATGCGTCGAGCCGCGTTCGCAGGCGACGCGACCGGCGCGATGAACTTCTGCGACAACTGCGGCGCGATCCTCGTCCTTACCTGAGGCAGCTGATCCCGACATGACCGTCGACGCCTTCCTCGCAGTCAGCGAACGGATCCGAGTCCCGACCAACAACGTCACCGAGTGAGCCGACGGTGCTGCTCTGGTACGCAGGTGTCTCGGTTCTGATCGTGTTCATGGTGTTCCGCAGCATCGGAATCGACTACCGCCTTGTTGCGCTCGGCGCGCTGGCGCCGCTTATTCTCGACGTCCCGTTCGGTAGGCCCGCCTTCTTCCACACCCTCGTGTTCAGCGTGGTCCTGCTCGCGGGCGTCATGCTCGGTACCGTCGGCCGGCCGCGACTCGTTCGTCGCCGGTGGCTGTGCCTGCCGATAGGCACGTTCTGCGCGCTCGTGCTCTCGGGGGCGTGGACGAGCACGGCCTTGCTGTGGTGGCCGACGCTGGGGTGGTCGTTCCCACCGGGCAACCTCTTGGGGGCCTGGTGGGTCGTGCTGATCGAAGAGTTCGTCGGGCTCGTCGCCTGCTGGTGGCTCGTCGGTCTCTGTGATCTCTATCTCCCTGCGCCGCGCCGGGCGTTCTTCGCGACCGGGCGCCTCCACGCGACGACTGAAGCACAAGGACCGGAGGCCTGATGGTGCTGATCCTGGTACGACATGGTGAGACCGCGGTGAACT
>JANYLB010000013.1 GCA_025363815.1 Actinomycetes bacterium | reverse complement strand
GGCCAAGCAGTACGCGCTCGATCACGCCGACGGATAGGCGCTAGAAAGATGGCTATGAAGCCGCCCGCATGAACGCGAAGAAGATAGTTGTGTTCGTTCTTGCCCTGGTTCTCGTCGTCGGGAGCGTGGGCGGCATCTTCGCAGTCCTGAGCAATGGCGACGACAGCGGCGGCTCGGCCGGGCCCGCTGCGTCGTCGACGGCAGCGACCTCCGGCACGACACGGGTCGAGTTCAGCGGCACCGGCGGCAAGGAGTTCTGCGCGGCAGACGCTCAGCTGAACGACCAGCTCTCGAAGCAGGCGCCGACAACGAGGGAGCCGGCGGGACTCGCGGCGTACTTCCAGAAGAAGGTGACCGCGATCAAACAGCTTGAGACGCTGGCACCGGCCGAGATCAAGGCCGATATCGCCACCACGATCGGCGCATACCAGGCGTTCGAACCGCTCCTCGCCGCGGCAGGATGGGACCAGAGCAAGGTCACGAAGGCTCAGACGGCGGCGATCCAGACGCCTGGCGTCACGGCTGCCGGACAGCGGCTCCAGCAGTACACCGAGCGGGTCTGCAAACTGGTTCCGAAAGGCTGATGACGAGACGCGCTGAGTTGGTCGCAGCCGCCGAGCAGCTGGTGGCGGTCGATCCGGCTTTTGCGGGAGTCGTCGCTGAGGCCGGAGCCCCGGTGCTGCCGGGCGTTCGCCCGCGGCGTCGCCATTTCGCTGAGCTGGCGCGCGCAGTCGTCTTCCAACAGCTTGCCGGGAAGGCCGCGGCCACGATCCACGGCCGCTTCGAGGCATTGTTCGACGCCGGGCCGACGCCCGAAGGTGTCTTGGAGCTGCCGCTGGAGGATCTCCGCGGCGTCGGCCTCTCTGGGAACAAGGCCGCGTCGATCCGTGATCTGTCGGAGAAGGTGCTCGACGGAAGCGTCGAGCTCGACCGCATGGGCGGGCTGGCCGACGCCGCGATCGTCGACGAGCTCGTCGCGGTGCGGGGCATCGGTCGCTGGACCGCGGAGATGTTCCTCATTTTCGAGCTCGGTCGCCTCGACGTGTGGCCGGTCGACGACCTCGGTGTGCGCAAGGGCTACGCGCTCCTGCACGGGATGACCGCGCTACCCGCGGCCAAAGCGTTGCTCCCGCTTGGCGATCCGTACCGACCTAACCGTTCGGTTGCGGCCTGGTACTGCTGGCGCGCCGCCGACACGGCCGCTCCCTCCTGAGTAGGCGCGGGTCTAGGTTTCAACCCCGAACTGGTCAGGAATCTGCCGCTCCTGGCGGCGAGAACCTGACCAGTTCGGGGTTTTGCTCAGGCGATGGCGCCGGACTGCTTCAGCGCGGTGATCTCGGCCGGAGAGAGGCCCCAGTCGGCGAGCGCGGTGTCGGTGTCGGCGCCGGGAACAACGGGTGGGTTCTGGACGGCGCCAGGGGTACGGCTGAAGCGCGGCGCCGGTGCGGGCTGGGGGGCGCCGTCGATCTCGATGAACGTCTGGCGGGCCACGTTGTGCGGATGGGCCCGCGCCTCGCGCATCGTGAGCACAGGCGCGAAGCAGACCTCGTGGCCGGCGAAGAACTCGATCCAGGCGTCGCGCGTTCGGGTGCCGAACAGCGCGGCGAAGCGCACCTTCAGACCCGTCCACGCGTTCTGATCCATCTGGTCGGCAGCTTTGAGGTCGTCGAGGCCGAGCGGTGCGAGGAGCCGTAGCAGCTCCGCGTAGAACTGGGGCTCGTAGCTCGCGATCGAGATCCATTTCCCGTCCGAGGTCTCGTACACGCCGTAGAAGTGCGCGCCACCGTCGAGCAGGTTGGTGCCGCGTTGATCCGACCAGAATCCCATCGCGTCGAGACCGACGAACACGCTCATGAGCGACGCGCTGCCGTCGACCATCGCCGCGTCGACCACCTGGCCCTCGCCTGAGATGCCGCGCTCGACGAGCGCGGCGAGCACACCGAACGCGAGCAGGAGTCCACCGCCCCCGAAATCACCGATGAGGTTGATCGGGGGCACCGGCGGTCCGCCGGCCGTGCCGATGTGGGCCAGCACCCCCGCCAGCGCGATGTAGTTGATGTCGTGGCCGGGATCGTTGGCGAGGGGACCGCTCTGGCCCCAGCCGGTCATCCGTCCGTAGACGAGGCGAGGGTTGCGACCGCGGCACTCGTCGGGGCCGATGCCGAGGCGTTCCGCGACGCCGGGCCGGAACCCTTCGATGAGCACGTCGGCTGTCTCGCAAAGTCGCAAGAGGGTGGCGACACCGTCGGGGTGCTTCAGGTCGATGCCCGCCGAGCGGCGGCCCCGGTCGAGGCTCGCGTAGGGAGAGGCCGGCATCGTGCCGGAACCGCTGGCCACTGAAGTCGTCCGGTCGAGCCGGAGCACCTCGGCACCCATGTCGGACAGAGCCATTCCCGCGAACTGCGTCGGCCCGATGTTCGGGAGCTCGATGACCTTCACGCCGTTGAGAGGCCCCATCCGGGCGACGTTAGGCGAGGCTTTCGACTAGTGGTGCGACGAGGTCATGCGTCGAGCTTGAAGACCCTGGTCGCGTTCTCGTGAAGGAACTTCGGCCAGACGTGGTCCCGGAAGGCCACGTTCGGTAGCTCGGAGAAGATCCGGTCGTAGGTGAGGCCGGCCGGGAAGTATCCGCTCCAGATGATCTTGTCGGCGCCGCGCGTGTTCGCGAAGTCGATGATGTCCTTCGGGTAGTGCTTCGGCGCGAACGCTGTGGTCGAGTAGTACAGGTTCGGCCACTTGAGCATGAGCTTCACCGCGAGGTCGGTCCAGGGTTCGCATCCGTGGCGGGTGACGAACCGCAGGTCCGGGAAGTACCAGCACACCTCGTCGAGATGAGCGACGTTCTGAGGTGCGAACGGAATACGCGGCCCCGGCACGCCCATCGTCGAACCGAAGACGATGTCGAGCTCCACGCACTTGGCATAGATCGGGAAGAACTTCTTGTCATTGATCGCGACCTGGGGATAGAGGCCCGCAGGGAACGCGCCGACCGCTTTCAGGTCCCACTCGTCGGAGAACCGTTGGATCTTGCGGACCTCTTCTATGCCGTGGTTCGGATCGACGTGGATCGACGCCGCGAAGCGGTCGGGGTGGTCGCGCACCGCCCGCGCGCCGTTCGGGTCCTCGACGCCGGTGACGACCTTGCGTATCCCGTGGCGGTCCATCTCTGCGAGGAGGAACTCGACGGGGTCGCCAAGCTCCTCGGCCTCCCACTTGGGGACCTCTTTGAACATGTAGCCGGCGGGCATCTCGAGCCCGCCCTCGCCCGCCTTGCTCTCGGCATCACGAGCCTGGTCACGGATGTAGGAGTAATACTCGAACATCTCCTCGCGCGACTTGGGAATGCCGGTCGCGGTGTCGATTGCGCCCCCGGCTGTGAGCGCGGCGTCGAACGCGGGATTCCCGCTGGCGCTCATGCCGGGGCCAGATTGAAGACGCGCCGCGCGTTCTCGTGGAGGAACTTCGGCCAGACGCGGTCACGGAAGGCAACGTCTGGCAGCTCGGAGAAGATCCGGTCGAGCGTGAGACCGGAGGGGTAGTAGCCCGCGTAGATGATCTTGTCGGCGCCACGGGTGTTGGCGAAGTCGATGATCGCGGGCGGATAGTGCCTCGGCGCGAACGCGCTCGTGGAGTAATAGAGGTTCGGCCACTTCAGCAGGAGCTTCGCCGCGAGATCGGTCCAGGGTTCGCAACCGTGGCGGGTCACGAGCTTCAGATCGGGGAAGTACCAGCAGACCTCGTCGATGAGCGCGACGTCTTGGGGCGCGAATGGCACCCGCGGGCCCGGGACCCCCGCGCACACGCAGATCGGGATGTCGAGCTCTACGCATTTGGCGTAGATCGGATACCACTTCTTGTCGTTGATCGGCACCTGGGGGTAGAGCCCTGACGGGAACGCGATTGCGGCCTTCACGCCGAACTCGCGCACGCCCGCTTCGAGATCTCGCACTGCTTCCGTGCCGCGGTTGGGGTCGACGTCCCACCCCGCGAAGAAACGGTCGGGATGCTCGAGAACGGCACGTCGCCCGTCTTCCGAGGTGCCGATGTTGAGGAGCGACATGGAGATGCCGAAGCGGTCGAGCTCCGAGACGAGCAGCTCGACCGGGTCGTCGATCTCTGCATATTTCGGGATGCCCTTGAACATGTACTCGGCGGGCATCGCCATCGCCTTGCTGCCCTCGTCGAGCAGCTGGCTCTTCAGGAACTCGTACTTCTTGACCGCAACCGACTCCGGCACGGGTATACCCATGAACGCGTCGACGATTGGCAGACCTTGGGGCATAGCCACCGTCGCGTACCCCGTCTACTCGTCGAGCTTGAAGACGCGCGTCGCGTTGTCGCGGAGAAACTTGGGCCAGACGTGGTCGCGGAACGGTACGCCGGGCATGTCTTCGAAGATGCGGTCGAGGGTGAGCCCCATCGGGAAGTACCCGGCGTACATCACCTTGTCGGCGCCCCTGGTGTTGGCGAAGTGCACGACGTCTTTCGGGTAGAACTTCGGCGCGAACGCGCTCGTGGAGTAATAGAGGTTCGGCCATTTCAGCATGAGCTTCACCGCGAGATCGGCCCACGGCTCGCAACCGTGGCGGGTCACGAACTTCAGCTCGGGGAAGAACCAGCAGACCTCGTCTATGAGCGCGACGTCTTGCGGAGCGAACGGGACCCGCGGTCCCGGCACACCGGCGCAGACACAGATCGGGATATCCAGCTCTACGCATTTCGCGTAGATCGGATAGAACTTCTTGTCGTTGATGGGCACCTGCGGCGTGAGGCCGGCTGGGAACGCCGTCGCCGCCTTGACCCCGAGCTCGCGCACCGCCGCCTCGAGCTCGCGCACTGCCTCCATGCCGCGGTTCGGGTCGACCTCGAAGCTTCCGAAGAAACGGTCGGGGTGCTCCTTTATCGCGTTCTGAGCCTGCTCGTTTTTCAACGAAGTGCCCACCATCGCCTTCGCGATGCCGTGCTTGTCCATCTCGGAGAGCAGGAAGGCGACGGGATCGTCCCAGTGCTCCTCGAAGTGGGGCACGTTCTTGAACATGTACTCCGCCGGAAACTCGAAGTCTTCGCGCGACTCCCGGTCGAGGAGCTGGGTGCGCAGGAAGTCGTACCAGCGCTTGGGATCACCACTTGGGATCCCCATCATGAGGTCGACGACCCCGATGTCGGTCGGCATAGGCATGGAGCCGACGCTACCTCAGTGACCTGACGCCCTGTCAGCCTGCGTAAGCGAGGGTGGCTGTGCGGAGGGCCGCCGGAGCACCGGGGATCGGAACTCCTTGCGCGTTGGCCTGAGTCCACACGAATGTAACGACATGGGGCAGTCGATCGCAGCTGAACGCGATCGTCACTGTGCCGCCGGTGATGTCGCCGGCCGCTTGTCCCGCGGGGTTCGTGACGATCGCGGGCAGGTTCGTGAGCTCGCTCGACGGGCGGATGCCGTCCAAGGTGAAGATGGCCTGGGCTGCCTGTGGGACCGACCAGGAGATCGTCACAATGCCATTTCCACCTGTACCGCCACCACCGCCACCACCGGGTTTGTGACGCTTGGTCCCGCCGGTCCCGCCACCGCCCCCACCACTCCCGCATGAATATGTGGTCGGCGCCTCGAACCGGACGACTGTGAGCGGCGGCAGGGGCGCGACCGCGAGGGGCACCGTGGTCGACGTCGCCGACGACGAACCGGGCTTAGCCTTCGATCTACCGCACCCGGAGTTGTCGACGACGCCGTTGGTGCCGATGGTTTGGCACTGCGTCGCGCCGGCCAGCTGAGCACGGGTCACCTTGGCACCGGTGAGATCCGCGCCGATGAAGCGCGCACCCCGGAGATCAGCGTTGGCGAGATTGGCCTTGGCGAGCTTCGCGAACGTGAGATTCGCGCCGTTGAGCTTCGTGCCGTTCAGGCGTGCGCCCCGCAGGTCCGCGGCCTGGAGGTTGGCGTGGCGGAGATCGGCACCGTTCAGGTTCGCATTCAACAGGGCGGCGTTGGCCAGGTTGGCGCGGCGAAGGTCTGAGCGCGGGAGGCGCGCCCCGTTCAGGTTCTTACCCGCGAGATTGGCTCCGGCGCAGTTGGTCACGGGCTTGATCTCACAACCATTGACCGTGCGGATCGGGGAGTTCGACGATCCTCCGCACGCGACCATCCCCAGAGCAGCCACCGCCACGGCCACTGCCGCGAGAACACACCGATTCACCCTGCTCCTCTTTCCACTTTCCACGCCGATGATCCTTGGCCGGAAGTCGGCGGTGGCCCGCGCGACCAGATGACGGAATGACCAGATGACGGTATGACCCCCGTCTTTTCTTCGCAAGCCGGACAATACGCTCGGGCTCGACGATTGACGGGACCTCGGGACTAGCGTTCCCGGATACCCCGGTGGAGGAGCAGCTTGGCGCATCGCGCGACGGTTCGGAGATCGGCTCGATTCGTCGGCCTGTTCGCAGGCGCCTCGGCGATCCTGCTCGCGCTCTGCGTCGCGCTGGGTCTCGGGAGCGGATCGCCGCGGGCCTTTGCGGCACCGCCACCCGACGGGCCCGCAGCTCAGGCCCGCGTCGATGCCGCCCGCAGTGAGACCGAGTCGGTCACTCGCCGCTACTTCGCGCAGCTCGACCGTTACGAAGTCGTCGGGAGCGAGATCGCGGCGACGGAGCAACGGATGACCGCCATCCGCAGGCAGTTGACCGGCCTTCGGGCGATCGTGGCCCGTCGAGCCGTGCGGGCCTACAAGGGCGGTGGCGCGGGCTCCGTTGATTTCATGCTCGACGGAACCGGCATCGCCGATGTCGCGAGAGGGACCAAGCTCCTGTCGGTGGCGAACGCCCGGGACGACAATGACGTGGCCCAGCTACGCAACCTCTCCGACGACCTCGCCGGTCGTCGGGCTGAGCTCGAGGCGAGTCGTCAGGAACAGTCGTCGGCGCTCGAAGAGTTGCGCGGAGCACAGCGCAAGATCGACGGCAACCTTCGGGCCGCGCTTGCCGACCAGCAATCTGTGGTCGCGCGGCTTGCGGCCCAGGACGCGGCTGATCGGGCGGCGAAGCAAGCTGCCGCCGCGTCCGCGAAAATTCGGCCGTCCCCGATCACCGGCCGTGCGAGCGCGCCGAGCGCGCCGCCACCGGGGCCTACGACTCCTGGGATCGACTACACGCCGACCCCTGGTTCGCATCCGCACCACGACGACCCGTTCCTTTCCTGCACGCGCGCCCGCGAGAGTCATGGCGATTACTCGGTGGTCAACCCCAGTGGGCCCTACCTCGGTGCGTACCAGTTCTTGCAGAGCACCTGGAACATCACCGCGCAGCACGCCGGACGCGCCGACCTCGTCGGAGTCCCGCCGAACGCGGCGTCGGCCTATGACCAGGACGACATGGCGTGGACGTTGTACCAGTGGCAGGGAACCGGCCCGTGGGGCGGGGCCTGCTGAGCAAGTCCGCCGGCCGGCGAAACGAGAATCGATCGAGGAGACACCGTGTTTGAGTGGAGCGATGAACAGCTGATGGTGCGTGACGCCGTGCGCGAGTTCGTCGATCGCGAGATCCGGCCGCAGCGCGACGAGTTGGAGTTCGGTGATCTCGCGCCGTATGACCTGCTCCGCAGCCTGATGCGAACGTTCGGGATGGACGCGATGGCGCGTGAGTCGTTCAAGCGTCGCATCGAACTCGAACGTCTCGAACGCGACGGCACCGCCCCGGTCGAAGCACGCGAAAGAGGCGACGGCTCCGACTCAGCGCTGATGATGTTGCCGATCATCGAACTCTGTCGGTGTTCGCCCGGCATGGTCACGGCAATGGGAGTGAGCATGGGACTCACCGCGGCGGCGGTGATGAGCAAGGGGACGATCGAGCAGAAGGAGCGTTGGGCGCTCGACCTCCTCACGATGGAGAAGATCGGCGCCTGGGCGATCACCGAGCCGAACTCGGGTTCCGACGCGTTCGGTGGGATGCAGTCGACGGCGCGACGCGACGGCGAGGAATACGTGCTGAACGGATCTAAGACGTTCATCACCAATGGTCCCTACGCCGACACGACGGTGTTCATCTGCAAGCTCGACGAGGGAAACCCACCGTCGGAACGCAAGATCTTGAACTTTGTGCTCGAGCGAGGCATGCCCGGGTTCGAGCAGAGCAAGCCGCTGCGCAAGATGGGCATGCACTCGTCACCTACTGGTCAACTGTTCGTTACCGATGTGCGAGTCGGCCGCGACCGTCTGCTGGGCGAGACCGAAGACGCGCCGGGAGGCGGCCGCGACGGGGCCAAGGCGACGTTCACGATGGAGCGAACTGGCGTCGCCGCGATGGCGCTCGGGATCGTCGAACGGTGCCTGGAGCTTTGCGTGGCTTACGCCAAGGATCGGGTGCAGTTCGGTCATCCGATCGGCGATTACCAGCTCATCCAGTTGAAGCTCGCGAAGATGGAAGTTGCCCGGCTCAACCTCCAGAACATGGTGTTCCGCCAGATCGAGATGGGTGGCGCCGGACGCTCGATGAACCTCGCGGAAGCGTCGTCGTGCAAGCTCTACGGGGCACAGGCCGCGATGGAGGTCGCCCTTGAGGCGGTCCAGCTGTTCGGGGGCAATGGCTACATGGCCGAGTACGAGGTCGAGCAGCTGTGTCGCGACGCCAAGGTGCTCCAGATCTACGCCGGCACCGATGAGATCCAGGTAGGTCACATCGCTCGCGCTCTGCTCGCCTGACGCCGCGTGCCGATCGAGCCACCGCCGAGTCGCTACGAGCTACCGCCGCCGTCTGGGGCCGACGCGGATGGCATCGTCGGGATCGGCGCCGACCTCGAGCCAGGCACGGTGCTCGGCGCGTACCGGACTGGGCTCTTCCCAATGCGCGTCGCGTCCGGCGGTCCGCTCGCGTGGTGGTCACCCGATCCGCGTGGTGTGCTGCCGCTCGACGGGTTCCACGTAAGTAGAACGCTTCGTCGCTCGGCGGGACGGTTCTCGGTGACGATCGACACCGCGTTCCGCGCTGTCATGATGGCGTGCGCCGACCCGGTCCGGCCTCACGGTTGGATAGACGCGAGCTTCGTCGATGGTTACTGCCTGCTCCACGATCTCGGCTGGGCGCACAGCGTTGAGGTCTGGTCTGACCTGGGCGAGCTGGTCGGTGGCGTATACGGGATCGCGATCGGCGGATTGTTCGCCGGTGAGTCGATGTTCCACCGTACGACCGACGCGTCCAAGGTGGCGCTCATGACTCTCGTCGAACGCCTCTCCGCCGGTGGCGGCGTCTTGTTCGACGTGCAGTGGACGACCGATCACCTCGTTTCTCTCGGCGCCGTCGATCTCGCTCGAGAGCACTATCTCAGTCGGCTCGCCGATGCATTGGCTCGGCCGCAGCTGCACCTGAGCTGAGCGAGTTCCCTGGGCTTGGCAAAGGCGAAAAGCCCGCTGGGTGTGGCTCGCAATGATCGGAAGTGCCAGGTCGCGGTGTTTGAAGCTGTGGTCGTTGAGCTTCAAGAACGGCTTGACCAGTAATGTGGCCATCATGGATGCGGTCGTGTTCCACAACCCCAAGTGCAGCAAGTCTCGCGGCGCGCTCACGATTCTCGAAGAGCACGGTGTGGCGGCCGATGTCGTCGAGTACCTGAAGGCACCGCCCGACCGGGCGACGCTCGAGCGCATCGTCGACGCGATCTCGGATCCGCCGGAGGCGCTCGTCCGCAAAGACAAGCGGTTCGACGAGCTCGGGCTCGACGCGCGCGACTACGCCGACCGGCGCGCGGTCGTCGACCTGTTGGTCGTACATCCGGAGCTCATGGAGCGGCCGGTGGTGTTCGTCGGCGAACGAGCTGTCATCGCGCGCCCGTCGGAGAAGGTCCTCGAACTCTTGGCAGTGGAGAAGTAGAGATGGCAGTTGTCACCAACGAGATGGTTGCGGAACAGGTCCGCACCTGGTTGACCGAGAACTGGGATCCGGACCTCACCGTGGCGCAGTGGTGGGAGCGCCTCGCTGGTTCCGGCTACGCCGCGCCGACGTGGCCCGAGGATGACTTCGGCAAGGGCTACCCACGGGGCCTCGCCAACATTGTGGACCGCGAGATCGGCGCGTTCGGTGCTATCGGCCCGCCCGCCGGCCTCGGCTACCTCCTCGCGGGTCCGACGATCGTCGCTCACGGCACTCCCGCCCAGAAGGGCGAGTGGCTGCCGCGGATCCTCAACGGTCAAGACAGCTGGTGCCAGCTTTTCAGCGAGCCGGGCGCTGGTTCCGACCTCGCGGGACTGCAGACAAAGGCGGAGCGTGACGGCGAGGAATGGGTGATCACGGGTCAGAAGGTCTGGACCTCGACCGCGCAGATCTGCAATCTCGGGATGTTGATCGCGCGCACCGACCCCGACGCGCCCAAGCATGCCGGCATCAGCTACTTCAAGTTCGAGATGGATCAGCCGGGCGTCGAGATCCGACCGTTGCGCGAGATGACGGGCCGGGCGATGTTCAATGAGGTGTTCATCGACGGTGCTCGAGTGCACAACGATGACCTCCTCGGTGGCCTCAACAACGGGTGGGCCGTCACCAACACGACGCTCGCCGCCGAACGGTCCGGGCTCGGCAGTGGCGGCAGCGGTGCGGCGGGCGCGGCATTCCCCGGAGCGAAGGCCGGCCAGCTCGACCACCGGGTAGGCGACGCGGTTGGTCAGGTCCGTACCGGGGGCACCGGCGGCGGAGGCGGCGGCATGGCCGGCGCGCTCATCCGACTCGCAAAAGAAGTCGGCAAGAACCACGACCCGGTCGTGCGTCAGGGCCTCGCCCGGCTCTACACCCTCGGCGAGCTCGGCAAATTCACGATGCTGCGAGCGAAGGGTGGGGGAGGCGCAGCGGGGGGTCCGAACATCGCCAAGCTCATGATGAGCGACATGCTGGCCTTGAATCGCGCGGTCGGAACTCACATCCTCGGCGCCGACACGATGCTCATGGGTGCCGACTCCCGTGGCGGCGGGATGCTGCAGGAGTCGATCCTGTTCTCGCCCGGTCCGTCGATCTATGGGGGTACCGACCAGGTCCAGAAGAACATCCTGGGTGAGCGGGTGCTCGGTCTGGCGAAGGAGCCCGACCCGAACAAGGGAAAGCCGTTCAAGGATGTCCCGAAGAACGCGTAAGGCCGTTCTGTGGACATCGGGCTCACGCTTCCGTCATTCGTGCGAGGTACTGATCGCGCAACGATTCTCGAGTGGTGTCGTCGCATCGACGACGGGCCGTTCTCGAGTCTCGCGGTCGGCGAGCGCATCGCCTACTGGAGCCACGACCTCGTCACCACGTTGGCCTTCGCGGCCGCGGCGACGGAGCGGGTCCGGCTGGTGTCGACGATCGCGGTTCTGCCGACCCACGATGCGGTTCGGCTCGCGAAGCAGGCCGCGACGATCGACGTGCTCTGCGGTGGGCGGTTGCTCCTCGGAGTCGGAGTTGGTGGCCGTGAGCAGGACTACGCCGCGGTCGGGGCTCCGTTCGCTCGTCGTTTCGCCCACCTCGACGAGCAGGTCGAGATCATGCAGCGGGTGTGGGCCGGTGAGGTCGCGGTCGAAGGCGTGCCATTGATCGGCCCTACTCCAGTGCAGCCGGGTGGTCCGCCGCTGCTGAGCGCGGCGATGGGGCCGAAGTCGCTCGCTCGCAGCGCGCAATGGGCCTCGGGCCTCGCCGGCTTCGATCTCGCGCCCGATCCCGCTGGCGTCGACCGTCAGTTCCGCGCCGCAGAGGCCGCATGGCGCGATGCCGGACGGATCACGAAGCCGATGCTCACCACGAGCACCTGGTTCGCGCTCGGTGACGATGCTCCCGCACGGCTTTTCTCGTACGCGTTCGAATATCTCTCGACCTTCGGCGACGATGCCGCGAAGGCGATGGCGGGTCTCACCCGTTTGAGCGATCCGGGCGCGATCCGCGATGCCGTCGACGGGCTTGCCGAGGCGGGCTGCGAGGAGTTTGTGCTCGTTCCGACGTCGGCCGACCTCGGCGAGATCGACCGGCTGCTCGAAGCGCTGGGATGAGCAGCTTCGCCGACCTTCTCGACTGCTCGGGCGTTCGAGAAGCGATGGTGCTCCGGTCGCAGGTCGGCTTCATGGCGATACACGGCGGCTCGCTCGAACGGGGGACGGCCGAGATCGCGACTGCGGCGGCCCATACCGGCGGCGCGTCGCTCTACGCGGTCGAGCAGCCGGCCGACCTGCGCTGGCACCTCCCGTCGCACCTGATCGGGCCCGAGTCGTCGAGCGCGCTCGCAGCCTTCCTCGATCACGTCGACGTCGTGGTGTCGATCCACGGCTACGGCCGCGAAGGTTGGTGGGCCCGGATCCTCGCCGGTGGAGACGATCGAGTGTTCGCGTCGAGTGTTGCCGCGCACCTTCGTCGTTCGTTGCCCGAGTTCGACGTGATAGATGACCTCGAGCGCATCCCGCGCGAGCTGCGGGGGCTCCATCCGATGAATCCGGTGAATCTCGCGCGGGGTGGGGGCGTGCAACTCGAGCTCCCGCCGCGCATCCGCGGCATCGGGCCGAACGCACGAGCCGAGGCCACCGCCGACCTGGTCGACGCACTCGCGGGTCTGCGCGCATGACCGAGTTTGTTCCGATACCGGAGCATGATCGGCGCTACGTCAGCTCACGACGCGCCCGGCTCGGCGACGTTCGCCCCGACGGCTCGCTCCGACTAGATGCGATCGCCCGCTACGCGCAAGACATCGCTACCGACGATTCCGCCGACAGCGGGCTCACCGAAGACACCGGTTACTGGGTTCTGCGCCGCCTGGTGGGTGAGCTCTCGGGCCGACTGTCGTTGGGCGAGATGATCGAGATGACGACCTTCTGCGGGGGTTCGGGTCCCCGGTGGGCCGAACGCCGAACCCAACTCGTCGGTGCGCGTAGCGCGACGGTCGAGCTCGCGGCTGTGTGGGTCCACGTCGATCAGGCGACAGGGTCGCCGCTCCCGGTGCCGGAGAACTTCCACGAGGTGTACGGCAAGGGCACAAGGCGGCGGGTGCGAGCGCGGCTCGAGCATCCCGCCCCGCCTCCCGCCCATCAAACCCGAACTGGTCAGGATCGGGTCGCTCGAGGCGGCGTGGGCATGACCAGAACGGAGGAAACGGGAGTGGCAGGTCGAGCGTGGCCGTTGAGATCCACCGACTTCGACGTGCTCGGTCACGTGAACAACGCGGTGTACTGGTCTGCCGTGGAAGACGACCTCGCGGCGCGGCCAACCGCGGTTGTGACGCGGATCGAGATGGAGCACAGGGCCGGGATCGATCCTGGCGACGACGTCGAGATCGTCCACTCGGGCGGCGACCCGGCCCGGCTCTGGTTCACCGTCGCCGGCGAGGTTCGCGCGTCAGCCTCCTATCGGCTCGGGACGGCAGCGAGTTGGAGCCCATAGGCTCACCGAGATGAGCGCACGGGATCTCAAGCTGGGGCTACAGATCGGGTACTGGGGTGCAGGGCCACCGTCGGGCGCGCCCGAGCAGCTGCGGGTCGCCGAGGAGCTTGGCTTCGACTCGGCGTGGACCGCGGAGGCCTACGGGTCCGACGCGCTGACCCCCCTCGCGTGGTGGGGATCCGCGACGACGAAGATCAAGCTCGGAACTTCGATCATCCAGATGTCGGCGCGGACGCCATCGGCGACCGCGATGGCGGCAATGACGATGGATCACCTGACCGGCGGCCGGTTCATCCTCGGACTCGGCGCGTCGGGACCGCAGGTCGTCGAGGGTTGGTACGGCCAGCCGTATCCGAAGCCGCTCGCTCGCACCCGTGAGTACGTCGAGATCATCCGCAAGATTTTCGCCCGCAAGGAACCCGTGACCTACGAGGGCGACCACTACACGCTGCCGTATCCCGGCGGCACCGGCCTTGGCAAGGCCGTGAAGTCGATAGTGCATCCGCGGCGCGAAGACCTGCCGATCTATCTCGCGTCGGAAGGCCCGAAGAACGTCTCGCTCACAGCCGAGATTGCCGATGGTTGGCTAGCGATCTACTACTCGCCGAAGATGGACGGCTTCTACCGCGACGCGCTCGCAGAAGGATTCGCACGGCCCGGTGCCCGCCGTTCGTTCGACGACTTCGAGGTCGCGGCGACGGTGCCGATCATCATCGCCGACGACGTCGAGGAGGCAGCGAGCTTCATGAAGCCGGTGCTCGCCCTCTACATAGGTGGCATGGGCGCGAAGAACATGAACTTCCACGCCGACGTGTTCTCGCGTATGGGCTACGAGGGTGAGGCCAGAAAGATCCAGGAGCTCTACCTCGACGGCAGGAAGGAAGAGGCGGCAGCGCTCGTTCCGACGTCGCTCGTAGAGGAGACGTCGCTGATCGGGCCGAAAGAAAAGATCCGCGACGATCTCGAGGCGTGGCGGGAGTCTGTCGTGACGACCCTCCAGGTCTACGGCGATCCTGCGACTCTTCGAACGGTTGCAGAGCTCGTGCTCGGCTGAGGGACTACTCTTTCCGCCGACCAACCCGGGGGGGAACGATGAACGGTGGTTCGGCTACAGAGATCGACCGGCGCATGCTCATCGCGTTGCTGGTGGGAATCATCCTGGCGGCGCTCGTCGTCGGGTTCATGTCGAGCGTTGGCGGAACCGATGATGCGCTCGCCGCGTCGTCGACCCATTCGCACGCTGCGACTGACGCGCTGGCGACCGTGGCAGCCACTCCGGTTTCGGGCGTCGACCATCACAAGGGCAACGCCGACGAGCATGCGGAGCTTCAGCCCGACGTCGCGCTCGACAATGCGACTCGCGACCAGGTCGCCGCGCAGTTGGTCTCGGCTCGCGAATCGGCGATGCGCTACCCGACGGTCGCAGACGCGACGAATGCTGGTTTTGTTCTTGCCGGTGAGTTCGCTCCGTTGGTCGGTGCCCATTATGTGGCCATCGCGGGAGCGTCATCCGGTGCGTTCGACCCTGCAAAGCCACCGACGCTCATCTACGACGGCACGAATCCCGATTCACGCATCGTGGGCCTGATGTACCTGTCGCCGGGTGGGAGCCCGCAGGCCCCAGAGGGCTTCGCCGGACCCAACGACCACTGGCACCGCCACACCGGCGTGTGCGTGAAGTTCTCGAGCGGGAAGATAGAGATCCCGTTCCCTGCAGATGCCGACGTCACCAAGGCGATGTGCGCCGGCAAGGGCGGCTCGTTCATCGATCGCACGCAGTGGATGGTGCACGCGTGGGTGGTGCCGGGTTGGGAGAGTCCGGCCGGGGTGTTCAGCCACAACAACCCGAACCTGGTCTGTGCCGACGGCACCGTCAACACCGACAAGGCAGGGTTCTGCCGGGGGACCTAGCTGTCGGGCCCGGGGACGATCTGGATCTCGGCATCGGTGAGCATCCAAGTCAGCGCGCTCTGGTCGAGGAGCTCGGCCTCATCGGGCTCGACGATGGTGCTGTACTCGGGCTCGGTCGCCATCGCGAAGAACTCGCGGGTGTTCTCGAACCACTGGATCGTGACTCCGTCGAACTCGGCGTCGTCTTGGGCGACGTTCTGCTCGTAGCGGAGAATGTGCCGGGCGATCGACGGGGTATCGCGGTTGACGGCTGCGTGACCGTTGCGCCAGTGATCGCGGAACTGCTCGACGGTCGTGCCGGGCCGGCGGTGGATCGCGGCGAAGAGCTTGGTGAGGTTGTCAGGTCGAGGTGATGGGCCATCAATGATCACTCGCTCCGGCTCGGTGAAGACGACCAGCGACGCCGAGATGTCGATGAGCGCCGATTCCTCTTCCATGAGCTGTGCGTAGGCAGGATCGCCGAGCATTGTCACGAAGTCGTCGAATGACGAGTAGCACTGGACCGCGACGCCGTCGTAGACCACGTCGGTGCGGTCGTAGTCGCGAGCCTTGCGGCGGTTGAGCTCGTAGCGCACGAGGCGGCCCTGGGTCGCCGGGTGGGCCGCGACCTTCGGAGCGTGCTCGTTGCGCCAGAGATCCTGGAACTCGTTGACGCTGAGCGATGGTTGGCGGGCGACGAAGCAAATGAGTTTGATCACAGGCCGAGAGCCTGGCAGATTCCCAACCCTCACTGCAGAAGGATCACCCCATGTTGCTGAAGGACAAGGTCGCCATCGTCTCCGGAGTCGGACCGGGGCTCGGCCGGGCTACCGCTCTCGCCCTCGCGAGGGAAGGTGCCGCTGTTGGTCTGGCTGCCCGAACCGAGGAGCGGGTCCAGTCGGTTGCCGACGAGATCGTGGCCATGGGCGGACGGGCCCTGGCGATCGCCACCAACGTGGTCGATCCTGACGACTGCGTGGCGGCGATGGCCGCCGTCGTCGCGGAGTTCGGAGGGGTCGACATCCTCGTGAACAGCGCCTTCCGCGGCGATCCCGGCTTGCCCTTCGCCGAAGCCGATCTGAACAAGTGGCGCAAGGTGTTCGACGTGAACGTGTGGGGTTCCCTCCAGCTCACCCAGGCCGCGGTGCCGCACCTACAGGCGCGTGGCGGAGGGTCCATCGTGTTCGTCAACTCGATGAGCGCGCGCAAGATCCGTGAACGCGAAGGTTCGTACGCGGCGTCGAAGGGAGCGCTCCTCGTGGCTGTGCGTTCGCTCGCCACCGAGCTCGGGTCTGACGGGATCAGGGTCAACTCGGTGGTCCCCGGATGGATCTGGGGCCCCAATGTGCAGCTCTACGTCGACTGGCAGATCAGCGAGCGGGGCGTCACCAGTGAAGAGGTGATCGCGGAGATCACCGAAGCGATCCCACTCGGCTTCATCCCCCCGCAGGAAGACATCGCAGAGGCCATCCTCTTCTTCGCCTCCGACATGTCACGTGTGATCACCGGGCAATCGCTCGATGTCAACGGCGGCGAGTACTTCGGACAATGAGCCTCGATCTGGAAGGAAAGGTCGCGCTCGTCACCGGTGGCGGGTCGGGGCTCGGCCAGGCATCGGCGATCGCGTTTGCGAACGCGGGCGCGAACGTCGTCGTCGC
>JANYLB010000014.1 GCA_025363815.1 Actinomycetes bacterium | reverse complement strand
CGCCAAAGCGCGGGTGGGTGGGTGGGTGGGTCAGCCGCGGTTGGTGCGGAGCTCCTGGATACGGGCCCTCCAGCCGGTGGCGGTGGCGGATGCGAGCCGTTGCGCGTGGAGCGCATCGGTCAGGTGATCGTCGATCGGGGTCAGTGCATCAGCACCCACGATCCAGCCGAGCAGGAAGTCGGCGAGGGCGGCGTTGCGGGGGAGAACCGGTCCGTGCAGGTAGGTGCCGACGAGCCGCTCCCCGAGCGCCCCGTCGCTGCCGTCGCCATTGCCTCCGCCGTGAACCACCCGGCCGAGTGGTTGCACACCCGGGCCGAGGGTGGTGCGGCCGGAATGGTTCTCGAACCCGGTAACGGTCGGAAGCGAGAGCGTTGGGTCCGGCTCCACCACCACCTCACCGATGAGCCGTGGAGCTCCCCCTACTGTGGTGACGTCGACGAGGCCGAGCCCTTCGAGCATCTCCCCGTCGCCGGTCTGGTACTGGTGACCGATGAGCTGGAAGCCGGCGCACACCGCGAACACCACCGCGCCGCCGGCCCGGGCGCGTGTCAACGCGGCTGCCGATGCCCGCATGCGTTCGGCCGCGAGAGACTGGGGGTTGTCTTCGCCACCACCGAAGAGATACAGGTCGAGGGAGTCGGGGAGTGGTTCGCTCGCGGCGATCTCGACGAGCTCGGCTGCGATACCTCGCCGCGTGCACCGCTCGGTGAGCACGACCGCGTTTCCGCGATCGCCATAGGTCCCGAGCAGCTCCGGGTAAACGAGCCCGATGCGGACTCGGGATTCACTCATGTCGGATCCATCAGGTGAGTCGCCGCGTCAGCGCGGTGAACTGGGTGTACGACGCGATGATGTCGACCTCGGCACCGTCGACCCGCGCCGCAGCCGCGATCGGGTCGGGTTCGACGATGCAGTCGACTCCGTCATAGTCGAGCCGTACGGCGAGATCGAGAGCGCGCTCTCCCGAGGCAGCGACCGTGCGACCCCGGAGTCGGCCGAAGGGAGCGTCCCAGAGCCACGAGGTGTCGCGCCCGTCGGCGACGTGGGCATTGACCGCCAATACGACTCCATTGTTGTTCTGGTCGAGCCACGCGAGCACTTCGCTCCACCCAGCCGGGTTCTTGGCCAGGAGAACGCGGGCTGGTCGGCCATCGGCGAGACGGTAGGTGGCGTAGCGCCCCGACACCGTGGTGACCGCTGCCGCTGCGGCCGCAGCCACGTCGGCGTCGACGCCGAGCTCGGCGGCCGCGGTGATCGCGAGCGCGGCGTTCAGAACGTTCCAACGGCCGGGTAACGCGAGGTCGATGGGGACGGCGCGGTCGCCGAGATGCAGGGTGTCGCCGAGGAGGCGGTTCGTGGTGAGCGGCTCGGCGAACCCGCACGGGCACGAGTAGGAGACAGAACCGTTCGCATCGTCACCGCTCGCGTCGTCATCGGTCCACTGGAGCAACCGACCACAAGCCGGGCACGTCGCCGCGTCACCGCGCCATCCACCGCCTAGATCGACCCAGATCGTGCGAGCCGAAGCGGCAGCGAACGCGACGTGCGGGTCAGACGCGTTCGCGACGATCGTGACGTCGGGGTGCGCGGCGATGACCGCTCGCCATCGGTCGGCGAGGTCGCGCACTTCACCGAAGCGATCGAGCTGATCCCGGCTGAGATTCCCGAGCACCAGCAGTTGCGCGTCGAGCGGATCGATCACAAGGGCCAGGATCCGCTCGTCGACTTCGAGAACCGCGTCAGATCCAGAGTGCGGTGACGCGAGAGCTGCGGCCACGCCCGCGACCAGGTTCGCGCCAGTGCGGTTGCTGACGACCGGCCGACCATCGGCTTCGAGCGCGGCGGCGAGCAGCCGGGTTGTAGTGGTCTTGCCGTTGGTTGCCGATACGAGGGTCACGCGATCATTGACGGCGAGGTCGGCCAGAAGGCCGGGCTGGACCGCCAGCATCACCCGTCCGCTGAGGTGGGCGCCCGCGCCCCGACCGGTCGCGCGTGACGCCCAACCGACAGCTCGTCCAGCGGTGACCGCGAGTTGGTCGCGGCGGCTCAAGAGAGGGATTCGCACCAGTACGCCTCGACTCGGTACGGAATGGTGACGACATCGCGACCGCGTGTAGCCGGATGCGATGCGAGCAGGGTCCGCACTTCGTCGAGCACTCGTTCCTGGTCCGCAGGCGGAAGGACCGCGACGTGACTGACCGACAGGACGCGCGTGACGACGTCGCGGGGGCTCTGATGATGCTCGTTGTGGAATGTCGCCTCGTGGACGGGGCCGAACCCCGGCCGATCGCTGATCCCGGAGTCGTTCCGCTGATCGTGATCGCGCCACGGCGCCCGCTTCTCGACACGATCCATGATCGACCACACCTCGTTCACCCAATCGACCGAGCGGTCGCGTGCGTTCCACACCACACCGACCCGTCCACCCGGGCGGAGCACGCGGTGCAGCTCGGCGAATGCGGCGTCGGCGTCGAACCAATGGAACGCCTGGGCCACGGTCACGGCGTCGAGTGATGCCGAGGCGAACGGCAGTGCCTCGGCGGTCGACGAGACCAGGGACACACCGGGCAACGTTGCTCGCAGTACCCGGGTCATTCCCTCTACCGGTTCCACCGCGACGAGGTTCGCTCCGAACGCTTCGAGAAGCCGGGTGAGCTTCCCTGTCCCCGCGGCTAGATCGACGACGGTCATCCCCGGTGCGATCAGAAGGTGCTCCACGAACCATGCGACCGCGTCGGGCGGGTACGAAGGTCGTGCCTGTTCATACGAATCGGCTTGTGCATCGAAACCGGAGGCGGCGACTTCGTGGACCGGCATCCCTGCATTCTGGCAGTCGCCACGCCTCTGATCGGCTCCGTCGGTTGTCCCGAGGCCGAATGCCCGGCCCGACATGGGGAATACTCACCCTGTGCCGACTCACCAGCGTGTCCTCGCCTCCGATCCGGTCCTGTCTCTCGATGCGTACCGCGACGGCGGTGGCGGTCGAGCTCTCGACGCTGCTCGCCGGGTCGAACGGGAGGCCATCATCGACGAGATCGAGGCATCGGGGCTCCGCGGTCGTGGTGGAGCGGGTTTTCCAACCGGCCGTAAATGGCGCACTGTCGCGGCGAACTGCACGCCGACGCTGGCCTCGACCGTGGTCGTCAACGGCGCCGAAGGTGAGCCGGGCTGCTTCAAGGACCGCTCAATCATGCGGGTCGATCCCTATCGCGTTGTCGAGGGCGCGCTGGTCGCGGCACGCGCGATCGGCGCCGACACGGTCGTGTTCGCCCTGAAGCGCACCTTCGAGCGCGAGCTCGAACGGATCCGTGACGCCGTCGCGCAAGCCCAAGCGGCCGGATGGTCTGAAGGCCTGACGATCGATGTGTTCGCCGGCCCGTCGGAGTATTTATACGGAGAGGAGACCGGGCTGCTCGAGGCGCTCGACGGTCGCTATCCGTTCCCCCGCGTCGCCCCTCCCTACCGGCGTGGAATAGACGAGGTGCTCGCGACTGCGGGTGACGTCGAAGCGAACAGCTCATCGGCAGCGAAGGTGCAGCTCGCCGGACCCGATGGTGAGACGCTCGGGCCGCCCACCCTGGTCGACAACGTGGAGACGTTCGCAAACGTTGCCGGGGTCATCGTCGAAGGTGCGGAGTGGTTCCGTTCTGTTGGCACCGACGATTCACCGGGAACGATCGTCTGCACCGTCAGCGGGCGGGCGCCGCGCCACGGGGTTGCAGAGTTCGCGATGGGCACTCCTTTGCGCGAGGTCCTCGAAGTGGTGGGTGGTGTCGACATCGCACAGGTGCACGCAGTGATGACGGGCGTGTCGAACGCGTTGCTCCGCCCGGAAGACCTCGACCTGCCGCTCTCCTACGAGCACTTTGCTGCAGCGGGTAGCGGTCTGGGCACTGCCGGATTCATCGTCTTCGACGCATCGAGCGACCTCGCCGCGGTTGGCGCGGGGGTCGCGCGTTTTCTCGCGGTGGAATCGTGCGGCCAGTGCACCCCGTGCAAGCAGGACGGTCGGGTGATCTCCGATGAGCTGGCGACGCTCGTCGGACGGAGACCCCACGCGGTCGAGGTGACGAACATCTCGGCGCGACTCGTGACGGTGGCCGATGGCGCGCGGTGCAATCTCGCGTCGCAGCACCAGAGCGTCATCGGGAGCATTCTCGACCGGTTCCCCGAGGTCGTGAACGGCCACCTGGAGCACAAGGCAAAGGCCACTGAGCCGGAGCTGATCGCGCCGATCGTCGACATTGTCGACGGGCGTGTGCTGCTCGATCAGCACCAGGCCGACAAGCAGCCCGACTGGACATTCGACGCAATCGACTCGGGTCGTTCACCCGCCGACCGCCTCGACGATCACAGAGCCCCCCACGAGGTGCTGTAGGCCCGATCGGCCTGGAACGAAGTTCCAAGCGCGGGTGTCTAGTGGAGGCCGCACTCGATCTTGTCGGAACCGGCCCAGCGGCCATCGCGGGCGTTCTCGCCTTCGATGACGGGTCGGGTGCACGGCCAGCAGCCGATCGACGCATAGCCCCGTTCGGCGAGCGGGTGAACCGGGAGGTCATGGTCGCGTATGTAACCCTCGACGTCGCCGTCGGTCCAGGTCGCGATCGGGTTGATCTTGACGAGGCCGCGTCCGAGATCCCAGCTCACGATCGGCGTCTGAGATCGGGCCGGCGTTTCGACCCTCCGGACGCCGCTCATCCAGGCAGCTTTGCCTTCGAGTGCCCGGCGCAACGGCTCGACCTTGCGGATCCCGCAGCACGCGTCGGGGTCGCTGTGCCACATGTCGTCGAGCGCGGTCTTCGGCTTCACGACATTGAGGTTGAGGTTGTAGCGCCGCCTTACCTGCTCGACGTACCAGAGCGTCTCGGCGAAGTGGTACTGCGTGTCGAGGAACGCGATCTCGAGGTCGGGTACCTCGCGCACCGCGAGATCGATGAGAACGCAGTCCTGGAACGACGCTGCGGCCACGATTCCGTCGCCGAATCGTTCGTGGGCCCAGCGCACCGCCGCTGATGCCGGCGCGGCTTCGAGCCGATGTGATGCCTGCGCGAGCTCGCCGAGGTCGGGAACCCCGACCAGATCGGGGAATGTGTCCTTAGTGGCGGTCACGTCGCACATTCGCTTTCTCCGACGTCGGCTACGTAAGGCCCGGTCTCGTCGAAGTCGACGAAGTAGTCGGGTGCTTCTTCGGGGGTGGGAAAGTGGTCGAGCTCCTTGAGGGTGGTACCCACCGCGGCGGCGCCACCGGAGCGGTCGAGCCAAGCAGAGAACGTCTCACCCGCGGTGCGTTCGCCCGCGAATCGCCCGACGACCCGCACGACGGCTTGCGACGCGACCTTGGCCGGCAGCTTGGTGGCCTTCTCGCCGAAGCCGATCTCCATGTTGCCGAGCCGGCCTCCGAGCAGCATCTGGTAGCCGGGGGCGGCTCGCCCGTGGGCCCGCCGTTCGAGCCCGAGGAACCCGATGTCGGCGATGTGGTGCTGGCCGCACGAGTTCGTGCAGCCGGAGATGTTGATGCGCACGCCGCCGACCTCGGCCAGTCCGGCTTTCTCGAGCGCGTCACCGATGTCGGCGGCGAGCCCACGCGACTGCGTGACCGCGAGGTTGCAGGTGTCGGCACCGGGGCAGGACACGACGTCGCGTGCGAGCTCGGCGCCGGCTTCCGCCATGCCGTACTCGGCCAGCCG
>JANYLB010000002.1 GCA_025363815.1 Actinomycetes bacterium | reverse complement strand
CGACGCCGCCTCCGGCGTCAACGCCTTCGAATGGCAGTTCGGACAGATCGGCGTCGGCGGGTGGATGTAGTAGCGGCAGTCGTCACACCGTAGGAAACGCAGCTCGTCGTCGG
Organism: Actinomycetes bacterium; assembly: GCA_025363815.1. GTDB lineage: Bacteria > Actinomycetota > Acidimicrobiia > IMCC26256 > JANYLB01 > JANYLB01. The sequence continues at coordinate 97,035 of JANYLB010000002.1, read as the reverse complement.
CGCCCCCTGTCCAGAAGAAACGGTTGCGGTCGGTGACCTCGGGCAGGATACGAAACGGAAGCTCGGCTTCGAGAGTCATGGATCAGTCGTTGTCCTCGGGCACGGGCGCGGCATCGAAGCCTCGACGCGCATGGGGCATCGCCTCGACCGCGCAGAGCATCCCGAAACCGGGAGTGGTGAGCATGATCGAACCCAACACCTCTTCCCAGGTCGCGCCCACCTCACGAGCGAGACCGGCGTGGCGGACGATCCCTTCGTGGTTCCGCAGGACCACCGTGCATACCAAGCGGATGAGCTCGTGCGTTTTGCGATCGGGTGCGGGGAGCGAGTCAATCTGGCTCAGCCAGGCGCTCTGGGCCTCGTGCAACGACGGGAACACCTCGTGCAACGGACCCTCGAACGGAAAGCTCCAGTCGTCGGGTGGAATGGTCACTTCGAGGCCACGGGCCGGAACACCGGGATCGTGAAATCGTCGCTCGTAGCGTGGAACACCACCTCGAGCTCCATGCCGTCGCGCAGCGCGTCGAACTCGCACTCGACGATGTTCGTCTGCATGCGGGGCCCCTCGGCCAGGTCGACGACCGCGGCGACGTACGGCACCCGCGCCGGCCACGGGGGAAGGTCGTTCTGATGCACGACCGACCAGGTGTAGAGCGTGGCCCGCCCACTTGCGTCGTACCACTCGACGTCTTCGCTCCAACAGCTCGGGCAGAACGGACGCGGGTAGAAGTGGTACTTGGCGCACGCGTTGCAATGCCGGATCAGCAGTCGATCTTCGCGCGCTGCGTCCCAGAACGGCTGGGTCTCGAGATCGGGGCTCGGCAGATCGAATCTCGTCATCGCCTGACCCTAGGCCCGCGCGGGCAGTGCCGCGACCGCGACACCGGTGACCTTGGGCTCGCCCTCCTGGTTCACGACGCTGCACTCGAGATCGATGCGGTGCTCGCCCCGCTCGTCGTACTTCCTCTGCACGACTACCCGGGTCGTCAGGATCTCCCCCGGCCAGGTCTGGCTCGTGAACCGCACCTTGTAGTTGCGCAGGTTGGCGACACCGACGTAGTCGGTGACCGCCGTTGCGAGAATCCCCGCGGTCAGCATCCCATGGCCGAACACGCTCGGGAGCCCGGCGGCCTGGGCCTCCACCTCGTTGGTGTGCATCGGGTTGAAGTCACCCGAGGCTCCGGCGTACATCACCAGATCAGTTCGGGTGAGCGTATGGGACACCTCGGGGGCCGTGGCCCCTTCGACGACTTCCTCGAAGAAAAGCTTCTGCTCAGTCACGCCCTACTGATACAAGTTCCCTGACACGAGTGTCAACTCTTGGCCGACGACGTAGTGTGCGCGCATGCCCGCCGACTGGCAGCTCCGACGGACCCCGCCCGAGCTCGTGACCCGATATCGAGCCGAGGGCTGGTGGACCGACGACACCCTCGGTGGCCTCGTCGACGCGGCGTTCAAGACCCACCCTGATCTCGCGGTCCGCATCTGGTCCGACACCCGACCGGCCCAGACCACCATCGGGGCAGTGGCCGTCCTGGCCAGGGAGCTCGCCGGTGGCCTGGCAGCCCGAGGGGTCGGTCCCGGCGACGTCGTCGCGTTCCAGCTCCCGAACTGGCTGGAAGCGGCGGTGACCTTCTACGCCGTCGCCCTCACCGGTGCGACCCTCGTGCCGATCGTGCACTTCTACGGACCGCACGAGGTCGGCTATGTCCTGCGCGAGTCCCAAGCTCGCGCGTTGATCACAACCCACCGCTTCGGCCACCTCGACTACATAGCCGCGCTCGAGGAGCTGCGGCCCGGACTCCCCGCGCTCGAAACGGTCGCGATCGTCGGCGAAGGTCCGGTACCGGCGGGCGCGATCGCCTTCACCGATTTGTTTGGCGATCCGGTCGACGGCCCTACGCCGGTCGACCCCGATGCGCCGGCCGTTGTCGGCTACACCTCGGGCACGACCGCGGCGCCGAAGGGCGTCATCCACACCCACCGCACGCTTGTCGCCGAGCTCCACCAGGTCACCACCATGGGTGCCACCGGTGGAACGCCGATTCTCACCGGTGCGCCCGTCGGCCACGCGATCGGCATGCAGGCCGGCCTCCTGCTCCCGCTCGTGCGGGTCCTCGGCGTGCACCTCACCGACGTGTGGGATCCGGCCCGAGTGCTCGCGGCGATGCTCGAGACCGGAGTCACCTCGGGCGCGGGTTCGACGTTCTTCCTCCAGAGTCTGCTCGACGACCCCTCGTGCACCGCCGAGCACCGTGCGCTGATGGGCCACGTCGGCCTCGGCGGCGCACCGGTTCCGGCAGCCTTCGTGGACCGTGCCCATGGTCTCGGGATCTCGATCGTGCGCTCGTACGGCTCCACCGAGCATCCCTCGACCACCGGGAGCACGCACGACGACCCCTACGAGATGCGCGGCTACACCGATGGCCGAGCGCTCCCCGGCGTCGAGCTGCGGCTCGTTGACGAAGCCGGCCACCCGGTAGCCGCAGGGACCCCCGGGGAGATCCTGAGCCGCGGCCCCGACCTGTTCGCCGGCTACACCGACGCCACGTTGACCGCCACTGCCGTCGATGCCGACGGGTGGTACGCGACCGGCGACGTCGGCGTGCTCGACCACAACGGTGCGCTGACCATCACCGACCGGATCAAGGACATCATCATCAGGGGAGGCGAGAACATCAGCGCGGCTGAGATCGAGGAGCTGCTCGCCCAGATTCCCGGCGTCGCCGAGGTTGCCGTGGTCGCTGCGCCCGATGTCCGTCTCGGCGAGCACGCGTGCGCCTTCGTGCGCGCGCTCACCGACGCAACCCCTCCGGATCTCGCGACGGTCCGCGTCCATCTCGAACGCACCGGACTCGCCCGTCAGAAATGGCCCGAGGAGGTGCGCGTCGTCGACACGTTCCCGCGCACACCCTCGGGCAAGGTGAAGAAGTTCGAGCTCCGCGCCGCGCTCCGCACGGAGAATCCGGGTTAGGGATCGCGGGGAAGGCCGAGAGTGCGCTCGGCGATGATGTTGCGCTGGATCTCGCTGGTGCCGCCGGCGATCGTGAGCTGGCGACTGAACAGAAACTGGCGGGCCCAGCTCGCAGCAGGACCATCGGCGATTGCGCCTTCACCGTCCATGAACCCGAGCCCGACCTCGTTGACCCGCTGGTCCTGCTCCACACCGAGGAGCTTGCGAACCGCAGCCTCCGATCCCGACGGGTCGGCACCGCTCAGCTTCGAGAGCGTCAAACGGAACCCGAGCACCGACAGCGCGTAGTCACGCACGACAAGATCGCCGGCTTCGACGAGTGCCGCGGTGTCGGACTCTCGGCCCTGCTCGCGCAGCATCTCGAGGATGTTGCGGACCCCGGTGCCAATCGTGGTTCCACTCCCCATGAAGACGCGCTCGTTCGCGAGCGCGGTGCGCGTCGCGCGCCATCCGTCATTCGCCTGGCCCACGAGGCAGTCGTCGGGAACGAACATGTCGTCGAAGAAGACCTCGTTGAAGAACGCCTCGCCGGTGAGCTCACGCAGCGGTCGGATGTCGATGCCCGGTGTCTTCATGTCGAGCATGAAGAAGGAGATGCCATTGTGCTTCGGCGCGTCAGCATCGGTTCGGGCGAGGAGAATGCCCCACTGCGCTCGATGCGCGAGGGAGGTCCAGACCTTCTGACCGTTGACGAGCCAGCCGCCTTCGACCTTCTCTGCCTTGGTCGACAGCCCTGCCAGATCGGAGCCTGCACCGGGCTCGCTGAAGAGTTGGCACCACTCGATGTCGCCCCGCATCGTCGGCGGGATCCAACGTTGCCGCTGCTCCTCGGTGCCGTAGATGATCAGCGGCGGCAGGGCCCAGTTGCCGATGGTGATGCTCGGTCGGATCATCTTGACCCGGCGGAACTCCTCCTCGATCACCAACTGCTCGACGGCGTCGGCCTCCCGGCCCCACGGCTTCGGCCACGAGGGTGAGATGTAGCCGGCATCGGCGATGCGGATGCGCTGCTCCTTCGCCTCGAGCGGACCGATCTCCTCCAAGAAAGCCCGGAGCTCGGCTCGATGGGCCTCGGCCTCTGGCGGCAGGTCGACTGTGAGCCGACGGCGCACGCCACTCATCGCGATCGTCGCAGCCCGGGCCTTCCACGAACCCGAACCACCGAGCAATGCCCTGATGGCGACAGCGCGTCGAAGATAGATATGTGCGTCGTGCTCCCAGGTGAATCCAATGCCGCCCAAGACCTGGATGCAGTCTTTGGCGGTGTCGAGGAACGACTCGACCGAGAGGGCCGCCGCGGTCGCCGCGGTCAGCGGTCCGGCATCATCGGAGCCGACCGCGCGCGCCGCATCCCACACCGCGGCTCGGGCTAGCTCGGTGCGCGAAAGCATGTTGGCACACCGGTGCTTCGTGCCCTGGAACTGGCCGATCGGGCGGCCGAACTGGCGGCGGTCGGCCGCGTAGGCGGCCGCAGTGTCGACGCACCACTGCGATGCGCCGACCGCGTCGGCGGCAAACAGCACCGCCGCGAGGTCAAGGACCTCGGGGGTCACGATCTCTCGCAGTTGACGAGCCGAAGGGATCGACGCGCCATCGACGGTGACCTGCGCGACGCGGCGCGTCAGGTCGACGCTCTTCAGCTCGACCGCGGCGAAATCACCGGCCTCGAGCACGACCCACGTCCCGCCTGCATCGGCGATGACGAGGTCGGCGAGGTGGCCCGACAGCACCGGACGCAGCGTTCCCGAGACCACCAGACTTCCGTCGGCCTGCTCCTCGCCCGCGAGGGAATCACCGAGCGCGACGGTGCCGACGAGGGAACCCTCGGCGAGCTGGCGCCCGTAGGCCGCGGCGACGTCTTTGCCGGCGGCCTGGAGCACCGCGGCGCTCAGCACGGTGGAGAGGAACGGACCCGGCGCGACCACCCGGCCCAGCTCCTCGAGCACGACCACAAGCTCGGGAAGCCCGTATCCGGAGCCCCCGTGGACCTCGTCGATGTGCAATCCGAGCCAACCCTGGTCAGCCAACGCGTCCCAGAACACCGGCCGGCCCTCCGACTCGGCATCGAGCAGCGCCCGGGGTACATCGGGTGCGCAGGCGCGTTCGGCCCAGCCTCGGACCGCTTGTTGCAGAGCGTCGTGTTCCTCAGTGATCCCAATCGGCATGACGCCAGGATACGGGCTCACCTGACCCCGGTGTCAGGTCGGCGCGGAATGGGCCCGGCGCCGTACGCTCTTCTTGTGCATGACCTCGTGGTGAAGAATGGGATCCTTGTCGATGGATCGGGCGACGCCGCCCGTCCGGCCGATGTCGCGGTCGACGACGGTGTGATCACCGAGGTCGGTGACGACGTGGGAAGCGGCCGGCGCACGATCAACGCCGACGGGCTCACCATCACGCCGGGCTTCGTCGACGTTCACACCCACTACGACGGCCAGATCACCTGGGACCCGACGTTGACGCCGTCGTGCTGGCACGGGGTGACAACCGTGGTGATGGGCAACTGCGGCGTCGGATTCGCGCCGGTGAAGGTCGACCAGCACGACTATCTGATCGGGCTGATGGAGGGGGTCGAAGACATCCCTGGCGCGGCGCTATCGGCGGGGATCCAGTGGGGCTGGGAGACCTACCCCGAGTATCTCGATGCGATCGACCGTATGCCCAAGGCTCTCGACGTCGGCACGCAGATCCCCCACGGATCGGTGCGCGTCTATGTGATGGGCGAACGCGGTGCGAAGAACGAACCCGCCACGGCCGACGACATCGACGCAATGGCGGCGATCGTGGGCGAAGCAATTGACGCCGGCGCGCTCGGCCTCTCGACGTCGCGGACCATCGCGCACATGGCCATCGACGGGGAGCCGGTCCCGGGAACTTTCGCGGCCGAAGACGAGCTGTTCGGCCTCGGCCGGGTGCTGGGCGACCGCGGCACTGCGGTTTTCGAGCTCGCTCCGGCCGGCGCGCTCGGCGAGGACCTCGCGGCGCCCGAGCTCGAGATGGCATGGATGCGCAAGCTCTCGGCCGAGATCGGGCGTCCGATCACCTTCGCGCTCACCCAGAACGACCACGATCCCGACGCGTGGCGCGACATGCTCCGGCTCGCCGGCGATGCAGTCGCGCAAGGCGCGAGCATCCGCCCGCAGGTCGCAGGTCGGCCGGTCACCCTGCTTCTCGGCCTGCAGACATTTCACCCGTTCGCCTACGCGCCAGAGTGGGGTTCGCTAGCGATCCTGCCGCTCCCCGAGCGCGTCGCTCGCATGCGCGATCCCGAGGTACGGTCCCGACTGGTTCGCTCGGCGCGCCATCTAGACCCGACGATGGTGCAGTTCATCGACCCGGCGAAGTCGTTCCCCCTGGGTGACCCACCGGTGTACGAGCCCGACCCCGCCGACAGCATCGCGGCGCGCGCGGCACGAGCGGGCCGCGAGGTCTACGACCTCTACTACGACCTCCTGCTAGCCGACGGGGGACGCGCGCTGGTGATGCGGCCGCTGCTCAACTTCTCGAATCAGAACCTCGACCCGGTTCTCGAGATGTTGCGCCATCCCACCAGCGCGTGGGGTCTCGGCGATGGTGGCGCGCACTGCGGAACCACCTGCGACGCCAGCACCCCGACCTTCATGCTCACGCACTGGGTGCGCGATCGCGTCGGTGAGCGGCTTCCCCTCGAGTGGGTCGTGCGCAAGATGACGGCAGAGACGGCATCGCTCTACGGCCTCGGTGACCGCGGCACGGTGCGGCCCGGCATGAAAGGCGACCTCAATATTTTGGACCTCGCCGGTATGGCGCTCCACGCGCCGGAGATGGTCTACGACCTCCCCGGCGACGCCCGCCGCTTCACCCAGAAAGCCGACGGCTACATCGCGACAGTTGTCGGCGGTGAGATCACGATGGAGCAGGGTCAGGAGACTGGCGCTCGTCCAGGTCAACTCCTGCGCGGCGCCCGCTGACCGATCCCGCTCCCGGCGCAGACTTCACCTAGGCGGGCACCGAGACCGGCGCGCAGTCACCCGGGGGTAGCGGAGCAGATGCGGCGCGCCGGGCCTCGACGAGCTCACCGAGTCGAACCGACTCCCGAGCCAGGATCGCGGCGGCCTCATCGGGCGCGAGCACCTCCGTCGGCGGCTCCGCGAATCCGGGCACGGGCCCTTCGGCGGCTCGTATTCGCATCCGGGTCCGGGCGATCTCCGCGCTGAGGGCGGCGTGCTCGTCGCTCAAACCGAGAAGCACGTCGGCCGCGCGCATGTACCCGTAGTCGATCGACGCCGCGATCAGACCCGGATCGATCGTCAGCGCGTCGTGCACGTCGAATTCGGGTGCGATCAGCGTTACCTTGTGCCCCCATCCCCGTGGAGGCGTCATCTCCTTACGGAGCGTTTCGTCGGGGCCGATGTCGGACGCGACCCTACGGGCGACGTCGAGGAGCCCCCTGTCGGCGAAGTCGACGATCTCCTCGACTCCCAGGGCCGACGCCACGACCGCGAAGATGTGGCCTGCGCCGAGCCGGCTGAACGCGAGCTCGAGCGGAAGGATCTCGCGCACCCCGCCGTCGACGAAGTGCTCGCCATTCAGCTGGGTGGGCGGAAAGATCACTGGGATCGACGCCGATGCAAGCACCGCCTCACGCAGCGGAACCGCCGGCAGGTCGAGGGGGGCGCCCGCCCGGTCACAGATCTCACCGGTCTCGGTGAAGTAGCGAAGCTCTCCGGTCTCCAGACTCACTGCACCGACCCGCAGAGCGATACCCGACGCGGCGATGCGTTCAGGATCGAGCCGGGACTCGATAATCTCCCGGACGGGGTCCATGCGCAGCAGCGACTTCGCGCGCATCGCCTGGCGCAGCGCGTCGATGGTGCCGTCGGCCTCGGGCGGGTTACGCACCAGCTCGCCGAGCATGCGCAGCACGACACGGGTTTGGCTCCCGGCGGTGCCGTTCTCGCCGGCTCGGCCCCGCAGCGATGATGCCCACGCGACCTGGGAACGCAGCTTGTCGAGCCACGGCTGGGCCAGCCACATGTCGTCGTTGCCACGCAGGCCGCGCCAGATGTCTTCTAGATCATCGATCGCGCGACGGCCGGTGGCCTCGTCGTCGCCTTCGGCGAGCTTGGCCGCAATGATCGCTCCGACCGAGCTGCCGCAGAGGATCGCGGGGCGGACCTTGAGCTCGTCGTAGAGATACCGCAGGACGCCGACCTCGAAGCTTCCCTGCGAGCCGCCGCCGCTGATCGCGAACGCAATGGGCTGGCGCGCGAACCGGCGGCGAAGATTCGCCCTGGCGGTGCGAACGATTCGGTCGCGGGCCCGGGAAGCAGGGAGGCGTTCGGTCACGAGTGGGCTCCCGCTCCGCTACCCGCCGGCGAGCTTCTCGCCGTCCTTGCGCAGGGTGATCGCCTGGGTCGGACAGCCCTGGGCGGCAAGCATGATCTTCTCCTCCGGCGCGGCGTCGATGTCGACGAGGATCGCGATTCCGTCATCGTCGAGGTCGAACACACCTGGGGCCCAGAACGAGCAGTTGCCCGAGCCCATGCACACCTCGCGGTTGATCTCGATCGAAAGTGCCACCGGTCCCCAATCTCCTGACGTCCTACGTCGAGTCTACAACCGGTCGTCGAGCACTCGAGCGACGGCCTCGACGTTGGGCACGCGTTTCGCGGCGTCGCCCGACGAGTTCGAATACGCCAACGCGTAGACCTTCCCACCACGCACAAACTGGAGATCGACGATGCCACCGGGTCCGTTGGCGTCGACGTACGCCTTCGTGCCGAGACCTCTGATCGCCCGACCACCGGCTACGAGGTTCTTCGAGTAGTAGCGGTCGTTGTCGAAGATTCGGAACTGCACGAGCTGACCGTCGAGTCCGACCGATTCGTAGATGCATTGCGACGCGACGCTCTTAGGTTGCTCATCGGCCTTGGGTTGCGCGGGCACGAGGAACAGCGCGGTGGCATCGGCCGCGGTGAGCAGCGAGCACGCCGGCCGCGACGCGACCTTGGCATCTATGGCCCTAGGCGGCGGCGAAGCCTTGTCGTTGCCCCCGCAAGCGGCAGCGACCAGCACGATCCCGGCCGTGATCGCGCTCCGGAGGCGGAGCTTTGTGCCGGCCGACGGAAACACAAACTCACGCTACCCTCCGGACGTGAGCCCAATGGAGCCGAGCGAGAAGCCGCCGCGGGAGCTGCACTGGCCCAAGAGCACCGCCCACGCTCTCCTCCCCGACCCTCGACCGGCCCCGATTCTTCACACTCTCATCTCCGTAGACGATCATCTCGTCGAGCCACCGGGGATGTTCGAGGGTCGTTTAGCTCGCCGATTCCAACCGCTCGCACCCCGCGTCGTCGAGACGGCCGAGGGTCACGAGGTGTGGGAGTTCGACGGCAAGATCTTCTTCCAGGTCGGCGTCAATGCCGTCGTCGGACGCTCGCGCGAAGACTGGCTCATCGAGCCCACTCGCTTCGATGAGATGCGCCCCGGCTGCTTCGAGATCGAAGCCCGAGTGCACGACATGGACCTCAACGGCGTGTGGGCGTCGGTGAACTTTCCCTCGCAGATCACCGGGTTCTGCGGGTCGGTGTTCTCGCGTTGCTCGGATCCCGAGCTCGGCCTCGCGGTAACTCGCGCGTGGAACGATTGGTTCTTCGACGAGTGGTACTCGCGCCACCCCGACCGCATCGTTGCGATGGGAATCACGTTTCTCGGCGACGCCGAGCTCGGCGCGCAAGAGATCCGACGTAACGCGGCGCGCGGTTTCACCGCGGTGACGCTCCCCGAGCAACCCCACCGCATCGGCATGCCGAGCATCTTCTCGGGCTGGTGGGATCCGATCCTCGCAGCATGCGCGGAAACCGAGACCGTGATCTGCCTTCACGTCGGCTCGACCGGCGTCGTCGCGCTGCCGAGTGACGCGCCGCTGGTTCCACTGGCGGCAACGCTGTTCGGGCAGCTATCGCTCACGGCCTGCGCCGAATGGCTGTGGTCGGGTGCTCCGGTGCGCTTCCCCGACATCAAGATCGCGATGAGCGAAGGTGGAATCGGTTGGGTCGCGATGCTGCACGACCGCCTGGAGAACATCGTCGAACGGTCGGGCTACGGCAGCTACTTCCAGGGCGATCTGCGGCCGGCAGAGGTGCTGCACCGCAACTTCTGGTTCTGCACGATCGACGATCCGTCGACGCTCGTCACCCTCGACACGATTGGCGCAGACCACGTGATGTTCGAGACTGACTATCCGCACGGCGACGGCACCTGGCCCGACTCGCAGGCTGTCTTCGAGCAGGTGTTCGGCTCACTCCCCGCCGACGTCGCCGCGAAGATCGGATATCAGAACGCGGCCGCCCTGTTTCGCCACCCGCTGCCTCCGCCCGAGAGCCCCCACGGAGTCAGCCTGCGCTGAGTCAGCCCGCGCGGGTCAGCCGAGGGGTCAAGTGGCGTGCGCGATCTTCCATGCTTCCACCAGCATCGGGATCTGGAAAGGCAGGCGGGCGATCGCAGCCGGCGCAGAATCGAACGGGGCTTTTGCGCCTTCGATCCCGCCATCGATCGCCGACTGGATGTTTGCCGGGAAGACGGCGAGAAGCGTGATGAAGGAGAGCCAGCCGCCGAGCCTGCGGGTCCGGGGCACGATGAGCAGTGCCGCGCACGAGAGTTCGACCGCCCCGCTCGCGTAGACCCACGCCCGAGCCTTGCCCGGCATCCACTTCGGTACGATCGGATCGTAGAACTGCGGAGCAGTGAAGTGCGTCACACCGGCGCCGCCCATGATGGCGATGACGCTGACGTGGCGCGGTATGAGCTTCATCGCCGGGCGATCTAACCGAACAGCACCGGCAGCGAAGTCGGCGACCGGAAGTTCTCGCCATGGATGTGGACGTCGTCGCGGGCGACGGCCTCCTCGTCGAGGCGGAGGTTCGGACACCGATCGATCAGCCGCTCGACGGCCTTCGCCATCTCCATCCGCGCGAGGTGCATACCGAGGCACATGTGCACTCCGACGCCGAAGGAGATGTGCGGGATCACCGGGCGGAAGATGTCGAAGTCGTCGGCGTTCTCCCAGCGGGTCGGATCGTGGTTCGCGGATCCGACACCGGCGACGACGTCGGCACCGGCCGGGATCTTGACGCCCCCGATCTCGGTGTCGCGCGTGCACTGGCGCGACGTGATCGTGAGCGGGCTCTCCCAGCGGATCAGCTCCTCGATTGTCTGCGTCATCAGCGAGCGATCGGCCTTGAGCGCCTCGAACTGGTCGGGATGGGTCAGCAAGGCGTAGATCAAGTTTCCCGTGGCCCGATAGGTGGTCTCGGCGCCGGCAGGTAGCAGCAGCCGGAGGAACGAGAAGATCTCTTCATCGCCGAGAACCTCGCCGTCGAGCTCCGCGTTGACGAGTTCGCTGATCAGGTCGTCTCGGGGCTCCTTGCGGCGCGCGTCGAGGATGCCCGAGAAATAGTCGCGCAGCTCCACCGCGGCGATGAGGCCAGGCTCGGGTTGGGCAGCGACGTTCGTGAGCGCGAGCGCGCGGGGTTGGAAGTATTGGTAGTCCTCGCGCGGAAGACCGAGGAGCGCGCCGATCACCTGCACCGGGTAGAGGTAGGTGAACTCACGCACGAGCTCGGCCTCGCCGCGTTCGATGAACGTGTCGATCGTGTCATCGACGACCGGCCCGACGACGTCATCGTTCCAGTGCGCGAGCGTCTTCTGGCGGAACGCCTGCGCGACGAGCGAACGGAGGCGTTTGTGCTCTGGTTCGTCCATCCCGACCAGCGGGTACGGGCCCATGACCACCTCGAGCAGCTCACGGATGCTGCCCGAGCAGAACGTGATGTTGTCGCGCAGCACGGTGGCAACGTCGTCGTAGCGGTAGACGTAGTACATATCGGCGCCGTTGTCGCTGCCGTCGAACGACACGTTGCGGCGCCGCTCGATCGGGGTGTCGCGGCGCTTAGCGTCGAACCCGAGATATGGGTTGCGTGAGTCGCCCGCGACGGTGCCGACGAACTGGGCCATTGGATCCCACGTACTGGTCGACACCGGTGGTCCCCTTCCGTTTGCTGACGTGTGTGTCAGATACTAGGACCGCCGGCCCACCTACCGGGGCGAGAGCTCGAGAAAGCGCCGGTACCGGTCTTCCATAGCCTCGTTCCAGCGGGGCTCGGGTTCCACCGTTCGCGAGACGCGCGCCCACCGCCGGGCGTCGAGCATCGACTCCTCCAGCCCGGCGGCCACCCGGGCCAGGAAGGCCGACCCCAGGGCGCCACCTTCGGGAACGGCGACGCAGTCGACGGGGAGCCCGGTGCCATCGGCAAGCGCTTGGACCCATTCGTCGACGCGGGTTCCGCCCCCGGTGGCGACGATACGGCGCGCCGATCGACCGCTCGCCTCGATCGCCCGCCTGGTGACGAACCCGGATGCTTCGAACGTCGCTCGCCGGACCGCACCGGGGCCCTGGGTGAGGTCGAGGTCGGCGAGCACAGCCCTACGGCTCGGATCGTCGAGCGGCGATCGCTCTCCGCGCGGATACGGCGCCCACACTGGAACCGCGCCCGGGTCCGTGGTCGGCGCGGCCTCGCGTGCGCCGAGACCGTCGAGGGCCCAGTTGACGAACAGCCCACCCGCGTTGCTCGGGCCGCCGAGCAGGAAGTTCCCCGACGCGGTGTGTGGAATCGGGTAGTAGCCGCCCGCGTCTTTCGGGACCTCGGTCTCGGGGATGACCACCCAGATGATGAGAGTCGTGCCCAGGATCACCAGCACGTCCCCAGGCGCGTCGGCGCCGGCAACGATCTGCTCGGCCAACGCGTCGATGCAACCCGATGCGAGCACCGGGCCGCCGGGACCCCCGACCCGGCCGCACTCCGCCGCGGTTGGAACGAGGCGCGGGAGCTGGTCGGTGGTGATGCCGGCGGCGCTCGCGACCGCGGGGTCCCAGCTTCGCCAGTCGAACAACGGGAACGCGGTCGCCGCAGTCGACGTGTCGAGCACCGCCTCGCCCCCGAGCGCGCGGTTCGCCACCGCTTGCGCGGGCCAGAACCCGGCCGCGTCGGGGTACTGCTGCGCGCTCCAGTGCAGGAAGCCGACTAGCTCGCCGCTCTGAGCCGGGTTTCCGGATCCGCCGGTCCCGCCCCGGGCATCGCCGTAGAGCAAGCCGGGAGTGCGCGGTATCCCCGCCTCGTCAACCGCGGTGAGCGACGGGACCATCGCCGCCACCGAGACGCCCCGTGCCTCGCGGCCGACGTCGCCGAGCTCCGCCAAGGCCTGTTCCGGGCCGCGCCGCCACGCCTCGCCGGCATCGTGCTCGAGCCGGTCGGGCGCGGTGACGAGGATGCGGTGCGGCACCCGTGACCGGGCAACAACATTCCCATCGGCATCGGCGGCGACGGCTTTCACCGACGTCGTCCCGATGTCTATCCCGACTGTGATCTCAGACGCTGCCTTCGACATGGCCGACGACTGTACGCCTGTACGCCACACCGCTGTCTCGGGCGCGGTGGCGAGCCCGCGCTCATTGTCGCTCGGAGACACCGTGCGACAGAATGCCACCGCCCGCGGGTTGCTTCCCAAGCCCGCCCCGCTCGGCCGCACAGGGAGGTTGCGATTCGGATCTTGATCACGTCGACCCCAGGTGCTGGGCACATCTATCCATTGGTATCTATTGCAAAAGCGCTGGCCGATGCCGGCAACGATCTGCTGTGGGCAACCGCCTCCGACTCCTGCGCGCTGGTCGAGCGGCACGGGTTCACCGCGACACCGGCCGGAGTGAACGCGTCGGAGCGCATGGATGAGTTTCTGGCAACGACCTCCGACTACTTGGAGCTGACGCCGCGTGCTCGCCGACCGGTGATCTTCGGGGGCCTCTTCGGGCGCGTCGCCGCGCCCCGAATGCGCGACGACCTCATCGGAATCTTCGAGAGGTTCCGACCCCAACTCGTCGTGAACGACCTCGCGGAGCTGGGAGTCGCGCCGGTGGCCACCGCGCGGGGGGTCCCTCATGTCACCGTAGCGTTCAGTGGGCTGCTCCCGAGCCTTGTGCTGGAACGGGCAGCCGCAGAGGTTGCCGGCGTATGGGCCGCCGAAGGTCAGACGGTGCCCGCCGACCTCGGACTGGTAGACCACCTCTACCTGCACCCATTTCCGGCCGGGCTCGGTGCAGCACCGCAAGGGCAACGGGTGCGTTCCATCCGCCCGCTCCACTTCGACGGTGGGCCCCCTGACGTCGGGCCCGACTGGATCAGCCGAGTCGGCATCGAACGCCCCGCCGTATACGTGACGTTCGGAACCGAGCTCGGGGCACGCGCACCATGGCGAGCAATGCTCGAGCCGTTGGGCGAACTCGACATCGACGTGATCGCGACGACAGGGCCCCGGTTCGACCAGAGCACTCTGAGTCCGACTCCTCCGAACGTGCAGCTCGAGTCGTATGTCCCCCAGCACCTCTTCCTCGATCGCGTCGCGATCGTGGTGTCACACGCCGGCGCGGGGACGATGCTCGCGGCGGCGGCGCGCGGGATTCCCCAACTCTGCATCCCGATCGCCGCCGACCAGTTCGACAACGCCGACGCGCTGACTTCTGCCGGCGCAGGCATCACGCTCGAACCGGATAACTGCGACCCGTCGGCGGTGAGCGGAGCCCTCGCTCGCCTGCTCGGCGAACAAGCTTTTCCAGACGCGGCTCGGGCGCTCGCCGATCAGTTCGAAGCGTTGGCCCACCCCGGCGCGTTGGTTCCCACGATCGAACGACTCGCGACGGCCTGAATCAGCTGCGCATCGCGGCTTGAACAGCGTCGTGCAGGAGACCGTTCGTCGCCATGGCGCTCCCGCCATCGGCACGCATGTCGCCGGCGAAGTCTGTGAACCGACCGCCTGCCTCCTCAATGAGCACAAGGAGAGGCGCGAGGTCCCAAATCTTGAGCCCACTGGGCTCGAGCGCGATGTCGACCGCACCTTCGGCGACCAGGGCATACTGCCAGAAGTCTCCGAACCCACGGCTCCGCCAGCATCGCCGGGTCAGAGCCAGAAACTCATCGGTGAGACCCGCGGCATCGAACGCGGAGACGCTGTCGTAGGTGAGGTGAGCGTCTTCGATGCGGCCGACGGCCGATACCCTGATCGGCTCGCCGTCACGGAACGCACCGCCGCCGCGAGTGGCCCACCACCGCCGCCCCAGCGCGGGAGCCGACACGACCCCGAGCACGAGCTCACCGTCGGTCTCGAGTGCGATCAGCGTGGCGTAAACGGGAATGCCCCTGACGTAGCTCTTGGTTCCATCGATCGGATCGATGATCCAGCGACGCCCGGACCCACCTGGCGTATCGGGGAACTCTTCGCCGACCACTCCGTCATCGGGTCGAGCCGTGGCAAGGGAGGCGCGGATCGTCTCCTCGACTAGTCGATCGGCCTCGCTCACCGGAGTCATGTCGGGCTTGGTCTCGACCACCAGATCATCAGCTCGGAACCGCGAGAGCGTGATCACGTCGGCCGCGTCGGCAAGCTGCTGTGCGAGCTCAAGGTCTTCGTCGAGTGTCGGCGCCATGGCCGAACACTACGATCCTCGGCGTGGAGCCCGCGCTCACTCCCCGCCCGGTCGCGGCCACCGTCGAAGAGATGCTGGCCGAGGTGACCGATAGAACGGAGATGCACGCGACCGACTCCAAGTCGGGTGCCCGCTTCGAACGCGTGACGATCGACGGTGAGCGCTACGTCGTGAAGCACCTGTCGCGCGATCACGACTGGATCATGCGCGCCGTCGGCGACATCGGCTACAAGCCGGTCGAGGTTTGGCGCTCCGGGATCCTCGACCTGGTCCCCGCGACGATTGACTCCGCGTACGTAGGCGCCTGCACCGATCTTTCGGGGTCGGGTCGTTCGGGTGCCGCAATCCTCCTGCGCGACGTCAGCGATGAGCTCGTGCCCGAGGGCGATGAGCCGATACCCCTCGACGCCCAGCTCGGATTCATGGAGCACATGGCAGAGTTCCACGCCGCCTTCTGGGGCTGGTCCGACTCGCCGGAGTGGACGCCCCTCGCCAATAGGTACACGTGCTTCGGCCCCTCGATGGTGAAATGTGAAGAATTGCTCGGGTTCCCCGAAGCCGTCCCCCGCATCGTCGGTAACGGTTGGGCGCGCTTCGGCGATGTCGCGCCACAGTCGGCGCCACTCATCTCTGCGCTGCTGATCGATCCCGACCCGCTCGTAAGGGCGCTCCACGGTCTCCCTGCGACCTTCATGCAGGGCGACTGGAAGATGGGAAACCTCGGGCGTCACCCAGACGGGCGGACGATCCTGATCGACTGGGCGAACCCGGGCATCGGACCCGGAGTCACCGAGCTCACCTGGTACCTGGCGCTCAACCGGGCGCGGCTCCCGCTCGGCCACAGCAAAGACGATGCGATCGAGGCCTACCGCGCCGCGCTCGAGCGCCACGGCATCGATACGCAGCCGTGGTGGGACCGCGCGCTCGCGCTCGCGTTCCTGGGCGCCTTCGTCGAGTTCGGATGGGAGAAAGCGCTCGGCGATCCCGAAGAGCTGGCGTGGTGGGAAGAACGCGCCCTCGCCGGCGCGACCTTCCTGTAGATCCTGAGGCGCTATCCGGCGGGTACTTCTATGACCGTCGCGGAGCCCATGCCACCGCCGGCGCACATGCTCGCCACGCCGATGCCACCGCCCCGACGGCGCAACTCGTGTACCAGCGTCACGATCATGCGGGCACCAGTGGCCGCGATCGGGTGGCCGAGACTGCACCCGCTCCCACTTACGTTCGTGATCTCGTGCGGAATGCCCAGTATGCGGGTGGACGCGACGCACATCGACGCGAACGCCTCGTTGATCTCGAACAGGTCGACGTCGGCAACAGTGAGGCTGGCACGCTTCAGCGCCTTCGGGATCGCCAGTGTCGGACCGAGGCCCGTCTCGGCCGGAGGAACACCCGCCGACGCCCACGAACGAACGGTCGCGAGCGGCTCCACGCCGTTCGACTTCGCGTACTCGGAGTCGACGAGCACCATCGCAGCCGAACCATCGTTCAGTCCCGACGCGTTACCGGCGGTGATGCTGAACCCCTCGATCTCGGGGTGCAGCGGCTTCAGCGACGCGAGCTTCTCGAGCGTGGTCGTCCGCCGCGGATGCTCGTCGACCTTGAACACGATCGTCTCGCCGTCGCGGCGGTTGACCTCGATGGCGAATATCTCGTCGTCGAAACGCCCCTCATCGATCGCCTCCACCGCACGGCGGTGCGACTCATACGACCAGAAGTCCATCTCCTCGCGGGTGACGTTCACCTTCTCCGCTGCGTTCCAGCCGACCGTGATCGACATGTCGAATGCCGGTGCGTCGGGGGTCTCGGGGTGGCTGGGCGACATCCACGGCTCCGCGGTGTCGGTACCGAGCACCCGCTTGAACGAGCTCGGCGCGCTCGACACCGACTCGGCGCCGCCGGCGATGACGACGGTGTCCATCCCGGCCATGATGCTCGCCGCTGCACCCTGGACCGCAGCCATCCCCGAAGCGCAATGGCGCTGCAGGGCGACACCCGGCACGTGCAGCAACCCGAGCTCTACTGCGGCGTAACGAGCGAGGTCGCCACCACCCTGGAGCACCTCACCCATCTGGATGTCGTCGACGTCGTCGGCAGGGATCCCGGAGCGCTTCAGGGCCTCCCCGATCGCCCACTTCCCGAGGTCGGCGGCGTCGACGTCGACCAGCGTGCCCTTCATCGCCGTGCCGATGGCCGTGCGCGTGGCCGAGACGATGACAGCGTCACCCATGACGAAACCCTTTCGAAGCCTGCATTCCGGCGATCAGCGTAGCTGACGGGCCCGTCAGGCTCCTGCGAAGGCGTCAGGCTCCTGCGAAGACGTCAGGCTCCTGCGAAGACGTCAGGAGAATCGGGCCGGTGCCACATGGCCCGCCCTGATCTCGGCCGCAAGCTCGGCCGCGGTCGTGACCCGACGGTCGAGGCGGGTCGCGTAGGCCCCCGCGAGCCCCGGGCCGTGCGCGTCGCTCGCCCCGATCGCCGGGCGCGGGACCACCATGAGGGCGGCGGCCGTGAGCGTGTGCTCGAGCGCCGTGGTCTGGGTGCTCGCGACCTCGATCGCGTGCACTGCCGACCACTGCGGCATCGCCGCGATCTCTTCGGGTGACGGAGGGGTCCGGCCGCCCAACACGGCGCGCTCCCCTGCGGTGCGCCGGACCGGATGAGGTAGGACGAGCGCGGTGCCGGTGTGCTCGGTCTCGGCCACCAGCTCTTCGAGCCGGTACCCCATCCAGAGGGGCTTCTCGAGCGGGCCGAACGCGAGCACGTGGCCCACGTCGGTCGTCAGCTCGACCCCTGGGATCAGCGGGAACTCGAGCAGGCGAGACGCATCGGCGAGCTCGCCATTGGGCCACCGCACGTCGTGCTCCGTGATGCACAACGCATCGAGGCCGCGCGCACGGGCCGAGGCCACGAGCTCCTCCAGCGTGGTGGTGCTGCAGTTCGAGCGCGGTGCGGTGTGGGCGTGAAGGTCGATCAGCACATTGATTAGTGTCCCACCCATGCCGGAGTGGGGAAATCTACAGGTCGATCAGCTGCGTCACATGGCTCGTACGTTCGGTGACACAGTCGCCTACCGCGACATCGGGGCAGGCACGGCGATCACGTTCTCGGAGTGGGACAACCGTTCGAACCAGTTGGCTCGCGGCCTCGTCGGCCTCGGGGTGGATCATGGCGATCGGGTATCGATCTACCTGCCGAGCGAGCGGGCGCTCGACTGGATCGTCGCCTACGCCGCCGTCCACAAGGCGGGTGCCGTCGCGGTACCGACCAACACCCGACTCTCTGTGCCCGAGCTCGTGACGATCCTCGGTCATGCCGAAATCGTCGCGATGCTGACCTGCCCCGAGCTACGCACCTCCGCCGACGAGGTGTCCGGAGCCGTGCCCTCGTTGCGGTTGATCTCCGAGGTGCCATTCACCGATCTCGCCGCCGACGACGCCACCGACTTCCAGGCCGCCGTAGGCATCGACGATCTCGCCGATATTATGTACACCTCGGGCACCACCGGACTGCCGAAGGGCGTCGCGGTCCGCCACCGCAACGTCGCGATGGTCCCGAACAACGAACCAAACTGGACCGGCGGCGGGTGGCTACACGGCGCGCCGATGTTCACGTTCGCCGGCATCGCGTTCATCTACAACCCGATGAAGCTCGGGCTCGTCGGCCTCTACCTTCCGAAGTTCGACGTCGACGAGTGGTTCCGCATCGTCGAGCAAGAACGTCCGTCGTGGTCGTTCCTGGTGCCGGCGATGGCAGAGCTGATCGTGGCGCACCCGCGATTCTCCGAGCCCGATCTGACGAGTCTCGCGTCGGTCTCGATCGGCAGCGCGCCACTCGCGCCCCAGACGTTGCTGACCCTGCAGGAACGCCTCCCCGACGCGACAGTCTCGAACTCCTACGGCATGACCGAGGCCGGTCCGGCGTACATCGTGATGCCGAAAGACCAGGT
Organism: Actinomycetes bacterium; assembly: GCA_025363815.1. Classification (GTDB taxonomy): domain Bacteria; phylum Actinomycetota; class Acidimicrobiia; order IMCC26256; family JANYLB01; genus JANYLB01. The sequence continues at coordinate 77,595 of JANYLB010000002.1, read as the reverse complement.
GACTCTGCGGATCGGTTCGGTGGGCAAGGCCGTCGGCGGGATGGAGCTGAAGATCGTCGACGATGACGGTGCCTCGATCCCGAGCGGCGAGGTCGGTGAGCTCCTCACCCGCATGCCCGGCCGCCAACGGGAGTACTACAAAGACGAAGCCGCGACCACAGCCACCTGGACGGAAGACGGCTGGCTTCGTTCCGGCGATCTCGCGTACCTCGACGCCGACGGGTTCCTTTTTATCGCGGGTCGCAAGAAGGACATGATCATCCGTGGCGGCAACAACATCTACGCGACCGATGTGGAAGCGGTCTTGCTCGAGCACCCGTCGGTGCAGGAGGCGGCGGTCGTCGGAGTACCGCATCAGGTGCTCGGCGAAGACGTCGGCGCGTTCGTGGTCCTGCGCGGGGGCGAGGCTCTGAGCGCGCCCGAGCTCAGCGAGTTCTGTGAGGAACGCCTCGCCGACTACAAGCGGCCGCGCCAGATCACGTTCGTCGACGAGCTGCCCCGCAATGCCACCGGCAAGGTCATGAAGCACAAGCTTTCCCGGTGACCGCCGGTGACCGCCCAGTGACTATCAGCCAGTGACTATCAGCGAGTGACTGTTCGGCGATGGCTTGTCGGGTTCGCGACCGTATCGGCGGTGCTGTTCGCGGTGTTGATCGTGACCGGCCTCGTGCTCATCTTTCAGTACGAGCCATCGGGCAGGTTCCTCGGCAGCGACGCGCAACCGATCGCGGGTGCCGTCGGTCGCATCGACACCATCCGCACCATCCACCGCGCGGCGTCGTTCGCGATCGTGCTGGTGATCTTCGCGGCCGTCGTGCTCGCGATCTTCGCGTCGGCCCGACGCGTTCTGATGGTGGTGCTCGCCATCGCGGCCGCGATCGCCACGCTGGCCGCGGCCGGTACCGGTCAGGCGATCGCCTGGAGCCAGCTCGCGCTCGTCACCGTGACCGCCGGGCACACGTACCGGGGCTACAAGCCAATATTCGGGTCGCAGGTGCGCTTCGTCATCATCGGCGACTCCCGCATCGCGGTCGACACTTTCCGTCAGATCTTTATCTCGCACGCACTCCTGCTGCCGCTTGTCCTCCTCGCGCTCGTTGGGGCGATCTCCTTGGTGGTGCGGCGCCGGAGGCCCGCGGATAACCTCCCTTCCCCGAACCTGACACCGACGTCATCACATCCCGCATCACCATCGGAGGCACCGTGGCACTCGACGAGCTGAAGGGCACCAAGGGCGCGACCCAAACGGTGCGGATCGAACGCGGACCGGTGCGGGTCTTCGCCCAGGCGCTGCTCGATGACGACCCGGTCTACGGCAGTGACGATGCTCCCGTTCCCCCGACCTTTCCGTTCGTGATGCCCTTCTGGGGCTCGACGGGCGAGGGCGGCGCCGCCGGCCTGCCCATTGAGAAGCTCCGCGGCTCAGGGCGGGCGATCCTCCACGGTGAGCAGGCGTTCGAGTACCACCGCTGGCCGCGGGTGGGTGATGTGCTGGAAGGCACGCCCGTCGTGACCGACGTGTACGAGAAGGAGAAGTCGAGCGGCGGCAAGCTCGAGTTCTACGTGCAGGAGACGGCGTGGAAAGACGCCGCCACCGGTGAGCCCGTAGTCACCGCGATCTTTACGCTCGCCATCAACGTTAGGCCGCCCAAGCCCAGTTGAGCAGCTGCGCCGCCGGGTTGAAACCGACCAACAGCACGACTCCCCGCCGCGCGCCCGGCCGTCGGACCTATGGGACACTCGTGAAGCCATGACCACATCTGCACCCGTTGTCGCGATCGGCCGGGCCGATGGCCCCTACCGGAGGCGCATCCGGATGCGTGCGCTCGACCGAACTTCCACGCAAGCCGCGCTGGAAGATGACTTCCACCGGTTCGAGGTGGTCATACATCACGACGCCACTCGGGTCACGGGGATCGCCGCCACATCGGGCCGCTGGCCGTGGAGCACGTGCCCCCAGGCCGGGGCGCAGCTCGAACAGCTCGTCGGCATGAAGCTCTCACCCCGCTGCACTGCGGTCGCGGCGGTGGCCAACCCCCGGATGCAGTGCACGCACCAGTTCGATCTCGCCGGCCTCGCGATCGCCCACGCGATGCGCCGGACCGAGCAGCGCCAGTACGACATAGAAGTTCCCCCGGCGAGCGAATCGGGCGAGCGCGTCCCGCGCCTCTGGCGCGACGGCAAGCTCCTGCTCGAGTGGACGATCGGGTACGCCACCGGCCTCACGGCTCCCCTGCCCTATACCGACGCGCCGTGGCGTGGCGGTTTCATCAAGTGGGCCGACGCGACCTTCGAACCCGACAGCGCCGAAGCCGCGATCGTGCTGCGACGCGCGTGCGACATCGGCATGGGCCGCGGGATGAACCTAGAGCGCTACCGCCGGGCCGACGAGCTGGCTGATCTCATGACCGGCGTCTGCTACACGATGCAGCCGACGGTCATGCCGGTGGCGATACGGGAGATCGGCTCGATCCGCGACTTCGCCGATCATCCCGACGCGTTGCTGCGCGACTAGCCGCTCGCGCCAACAGCCCGGCTTGGTGCTGCTAGCTCCGTGGTTTGAGACCAACGGTCTCGGCAAACCGTTCCATGCCCTCGACGGCTCCAGGAGAGCGACTCCACGGTCCGACGATCAGGCGCGTGACGCCCAACTCCTCCCAGCGGGCGACGTCATCAGCACTGGTCACTGGGCCACCGAGGCAGATTTGGAACCCGTCTTCGGTCCGATCGTGCTCGGCGAGCAACAGATGGAGCGCGGCGATCTGCGGAGCCGCGGTCTCGAAGGTGTGGCTCATACCGATCCAGCCGTCACACGTTCGCGCGGCCCTGCTGAGCGCCGCCGGGCTCTCGCCGCCTACGAGGATCGGCGGCCACGGCCTCTGCGCCGGCTTCGGCTCGAACGCCACTGCCGCGAAATCGAAGAAGTCGCCGTGGTGCTCGATCTCGGGCTCTGTCCACAGCCGCTTGCAGACGTCGAGAGCTTCGTCTACCCGATGGCCCCGGGTACGAAAGTCGAGCCCGATGGCGTCCCACTCCTCGGCCAGCCAGCTCGCGCCGATCCCGAACTCCACTCTGCCACCGCTAAGCACGTCGAGCGTCTGCACCGCACGCGCGGCGATGAAGGGATGACGCAGGCCGATGTTGTAGACGTGCGTCCCGAGCCGGAGGTTCGGGCACCGAGCCGCGAGATGGGCGAGGTAGCTGAACGCGTCGAAGACCGGCGTCGTAGGAGGAACCGGTGGGTGGTCGTCGCCCGGGATGGGCGACCCCTTCATCGTGACCGGGAGCACGAGGTGTTCGGGCATCCACACCGACTCGTATCCGAGACGCTCGGCCGCGTCGGCGGCATCCATATGGAAGTGCGCGTTCAACGCGCCGAGCGGGATCCCGAACTTCATGTCGTGTAGGTCCCATCGTCGAGGCGTCGCCATCCACCGGCGGCAAGGTTGCCTCCGTCGACATGGATCGTCGTGCCGGTCACGAAGCCGGAGAGCGAGTCACTGGCGAGGAAGACGACCGCGCCCGCGATGTCGTCGGCGTGGCCGGCGCGCGCCAAGGGCGTGTGAATGCCGAGCCCGGTGCCGATCCCGGGAGTAGGGATCACGTCGGGCGCGATGCAGTTCACCCGGATCATCCGGGGTCCGAGCTCGAGCGCCAGGCTCTTCGTGAGACTCATGCACGCAGCCTTCATGGCGCTGTAGACCGCGAAGTCGGGACCGGCGCGGTGCGCCTCTATCGACGTGATCGTGATGATCGACCCGCCTTTGGCCGCCATGAGTGGTACGACCCCGCGCACGAAATGGGTGACACTCGTGAAGTTCTCGTCGACGAGGGAGCGCTGGCCTTTCTCCGATACGTCGAGGAAACCGGCCCGGAACCCGCCGCCGGCATTGTTTACGAGCACGTCGACGTGGCCTAAGCGGTCTCGGGCCGTCGCGAGGAACCCAGCGACGCCATCGGCATCGCGCACGTCGAGCCCGGCCGCCACCACCTGGCGGCCAAGACCTTCGATCTCTCCAGCGAGCTCGTCGAGGTTCTCGACGTCGCGATCGCACACCGCTACGTCGGCACCGAATCGCGCCAGCGCGAGCGCAGTCGCCCTCCCGATTCCGACTGCGGCGCCGGTGACGATGGCAACGCGGCCCGCCAGCGAGATCGACGCAGGTCCGAGGGGCGAAGGGTCGAGGGTCACGGCGAGAAACGTTAGCCTGACGCCAGCGTCAGGAATTGCTTCGTCGGATGTGGGAGAACCCATGAGCTACTCGGTGCAAGGAAAGACGGTCCTCTTGACCGGCGGCTCGTCAGGGATCGGCGCCGCGCTCGCAGAAGGGTTCGCGGCCGCGGGCGCGACAGTCGGGATCTGCGCCCGGCGCGCCGACCGCCTCGACGTCGTGCTCGGTCGACTGCGTGAGCACGCGCCCGATTCGCGCGCGTGGACCGTCGACCTCGCCGACCTCGACGGTGTCGAAGCGTTCGCGCATCGAGCCGCAGACGAGCTGGGCGGGATCGACGTGCTCGTCAACAACGCCGGTATCCCGAAACGGCGAAGGGTGCAGGACCTAACCCCCGAAGTGGTCGAGTCGGTCATGGCCATCAACTACTTCTCTCCCATCCGGCTCACGCTCGCGCTGCTCCCCGGTCTCATCGAGCGCGGCGGGCGCATCGTCAACGTCTCGTCGGTCGCCGCCCGATTCAGCCCACCGAGCGAGGCGGCCTACGCGGCGTCGAAGGCCGCGCTCACGGCGTGGTCGGAGTCGATGCAGGTCGACCTGGCGGTGGCCGGGACCGACGTACGCGTGCACATCGTGAACCCCGGCGTGATCGACACCGACCTTTTCCATCTCCCCGACAACGACGAATCGATGGCCGACATCGAGGCATTACCCGTCGGCGCGATGGTTCAGCCCGTCCTCGACCAGCTCGCCGCCGGAACCTTCGAGATCTACGTACCGGAGTGGTTCACCGGCATCATCGCGAACAAGTTCCCCGACACCGGAGCCTTCCTCGAGGGCTCAATAGCCTGGGCCAGGCAGAAGACGAATACCTAATCGCTTTTGCGTCAGAAACCCCAACACTGTCGGGGTTTCTGGCGCCAAAGCACGAGATGATCAGGACGCGCGGCGGCGCAGCTCGGCGATCGCGGAGCAGAGGATCGGACATCCGGCTCTCAGCTCGACGTCGGTCGCGGTGAATGGCGACCATCCGCAAGCAAGCAGCCGGGTGCGGCGATCGCTGTCCTTGACCAGCGCGAGCCGACCACCGTGGTGCTCGTAGCTGTCGTACTCGATCGCGATGTGAGCCTCGGGATAGGCGGCGTCGACCCTTCCGACACGAACTCCGGCATGCCAGATCTCGTGCTGCATGACTGGATCCGGTAGGCCGTAAGCACGAAACGCCTGCCGCAGCATCGTCTCGCGTTCGCTCTCGGGAACTCCGCCCTCTGGACATCGCGAGTCGAGCAGGGCGCGCAGCGCGCGGATGCCGGGCCGGCCGGGCCGTGCAAGCCGTGCCAACATCGACCGGACCGATGTCGGCGTCACCAATCTCTGGTTCTCCGCTCGGTCCAGGGCCATCTCGAGCGCCGATGGTGAACACACCGCGGCGATCCCGAGCAGTGTGAACTCCGGACCCGTCACCGGAATCTCGTCGACGATCGTCAGATCAGACGGGTCGAGCGCGCAACTCTCATGAACGACGATGCCCTCGTGCTGCGCGCGACGCCACCTCGGGCAAGTGATCTCGGCGATCTGACGTCGACCACCGGCAAGGCCCCAGAGCGCGGCCGCGGATCTGTGCGACGCCACGGCCCGAAACCCACCCGCCCAGCATGCAGCGAGCAGGTCTCCTCGCCACGAGCCGGGCGCGGCGCGGAACCGGAGTACCCCGTGATGGACCCGGTCGATGGTTCCGATATCGACGAGATGAGCCAATCCCGGTTCGCGAATCTCGAGGAGCCGCGCGTGCTCGAGCGTGAACACCCCGTGTTGCCGGGCAGCAAGCGCGCTCAGCTCCTTGATCCGCATCGCCGCTCAGTCAAGCGCAAAGGTGTGACACCAATACTTTGGCGTCAATAACCCCAACTATTTCGGGGTTTCTGACGCCAAAGCGATTGCGATTGCGGGGGCGGTTCTCGGGGATCAGTCGAAGAGGTCGGACTCGACTTCGGTGATCCAGTCCCACATGGGGGAGAAGCCGAACTGACCGGCAGCGTGGGATCCGACCTGGCCGGCGGTGAGCGCGGCCATCTCGGCGTCGATGTGCACCGGATCGCCTGCGGCCGACGCGAGCAGCTGGGCCTGACACGACCGTTCCATGCTGATGAACCAATAGGCCGCTTCGTCGACGGAATGGCCGACGGTGAGCAGACCGTGGTTGCGCAGGATCACGGCCTTGTTCTCACCCAGCGCGGACGCGATCCGTTTGCCCTCTTCCGGGTCGAGCACGACGCCCGTGTAGTCGTCGAACACGGAATGGTCGTCGTAGAAGATGCATGCGTCCTGGGTGATCGGGTCGAGCAGGCGCCGGAGCGACGAGAACGCCTTCCCATAGATCGAGTGAGCGTGCGCCGCGGCAATCACGTCGGGCCGGGCCGCGTGGACCTGCGAGTGGATCGCGAACGCGGCACGGTTCACCGGCCGGTCGCCCTCGACGACCTCGCCGGCGTCGTTTACGAGCAGCAGGTCCGAGACCTTGATCTGCTTGAAGTTCATCGCGAACGGGTTGACCCAGAAGTGATCCAGATGTTCCGGGTCACGGGCGGTGATGTGACCAGCCACACCTTCGTCGAACCCGAACCGGCCGAACAGCCGGAACGCGGCGGCGAGGCGTTCCTTGCGGCGTTGGCGTTCGGAAGCGATCTCGGCGGTACTCATGCACCGAGCGTACCGTGAACGCCGTCCGGCCCGGCAGACGAGCACCCCGATCTCGATGCCTCTCCCGCTGACGGGTGGGCGCGTTGGTCACGACGACCCGCGTTCCTTTCGATCACCCGGCCTGGCCGGCCACCGCCGCCGCCGCTTCCGCCGCCGCGACCGGGTCGAGGTAACGGCGCTCGATGACCTCCAGGGAGGAGTCGAGCTCGTACACGAGGGGCTGGCCGGTAGGGATGTTCAGCTCGACGATGTCGGCGTCGGAAATGCCGTCGAGGTGCTTCACCAGGCCGCGCAACGAGTTGCCGTGCGCTGCGACGAGCGTGACCCGCCCCGAAACGAGGTCGGGCACGATCTCGTCATACCAGTAGGGAAGCATTCGGTCGATGACGTCGGCCAGGCACTCCGACTTCGGCATCAGGTCACGGGGGAGCTGCGCGTAGCGGGGATCCTCCGACGGGTCCCAGTCGAGAGGCGGCGGCGGAGTGCGGTACCCGCGTCGGTACTCGACGAGCTTCTCGTCGCCGAACTCCTCGCGTGCTTCTGTTTTGTTCTTGCCCTGGAGGGCGCCGTAGTGGCGCTCATTGAGCCTCCATGAGCGCCGAACCGGGATCCACAAGCGGTCGGCAACGCGCAAGGCGATCTCCGCGGTTCGAATCGCCCGCTTCTGGAGCGACGTGTGCAGCACGTCGGGAAGCAGGCCGGCATCGACGAGGAGCTCCCCGCCACGCACAGCTTCCGTCTCGCCCTTCGCGGTCAGATCTACATCGACCCAGCCGGTGAACAGATTCTCTTCGTTCCAGGTGCTCTGCCCGTGGCGCAGCAGAATGAGAGTGGGCATGGCCCGAGTTTAGATTGCGTCAGGATGGCGCGGGCAGGCCGAGAGTCTTGGTCTCCAGGTACTCCTCGAACCCCTGCATCCCGTGCTCACGGCCGAGGCCCGACTGCTTGTAGCCGCCGAACGGCGAGTCGGGACCGAAGTACTGGCCGCCGTTCACTGCAATCGTACCGGCGCGGATTCGCTTGGCGATGCCGAGCGATCGTTCCAGCGACGAGCCGTTGACCGCGCCCGACAGCCCGAACTTCGAGTTGTTCGCGATCCGCACGGCGTCGTCGTCGTCGGTGTAGGGGATCACCGCGAGCACGGGGCCGAAGATCTCTTCCTGGGCGATGGTTGAGTCGGGGTCGACATCGACAAAGAGTGTGGGTTCCACGAAGAAGCCCTTCTCGAGGTGCGCGGGCCGCTTGCCGCCGACGAGCAGCCGCGCACCTTCTTCCTTGCCCTTCTCGATGTAGCCGAGCACGCGGTCACGCTGTTTCGCGTTGATGAGCGGCCCCATCATGTTGGCGTCATCGTTGGGGTCTCCGTAGGAGAACGTCTCGAACGCAGGGACGAGCATGTCAATCGCCTCCTGGTAACGCGACCGAGGAACGAGCATGCGGGTGGTGATCGCACAGCCCTGCCCGGAGTGCATGCACACCATCGCGCCCGAAGGCATGATCGACGCGAAGTCGGCATCGTCGAGCACGATGTTCGCCGACTTGCCGCCGAGTTCGAGAAACACCTTCTTCAGCGTCTCGGCGCCGTTGGCCATGATGCGCTTCCCCACCGCAGTCGAGCCGGTGAAGCTGACCATGTCTACGCGCGGGTCGGTGGTGATTGCCTCACCTGCGGCCGCGGGGTCACTGGACGCGATGACGTTGAACACCCCGGCCGGCATGTCGGTGGCCTCGGCCGCAAGCTTGCCGATGAACGTCGCGCTCCACGGCGTGTCGGGAGCCGCCTTGAGCACGAGGGTGTTCCCTGCGGCGAGCGCGGGAACGAGCTTCGACAGGTTGAGCATGAACGGGAAGTTCCACGGGGTGATCGCGCCGACCACGCCGATCGGCTCGCGCAGGATCCGCCGCGCGCTCCGCATGCCGAAGAACTCGTGCACCGGGAGATCTTCCTCCCACCTGACACGGTCGACGGCCTCGATGTCCCACGCCATGTCGTCGATGCACGAGTCCATCTGCACTGCGTAGGTGAGGAGTCGCGGCGCGCCCACCTCGGCGATTATCTGGGGCCGCAGCGTCTCGCGCTCCTTCGCCAGCGCCTCCTGGAGTTGGCGGAGGCAGCGTTTGCGCAGCTCTGGGTTCGTCGACCACTCGGTCTCGTCGAAGGCCCGACGGGCAGCGGCGATCGCCCGTTCGGTGTCTTCGGGGCCGGCGTCGGCGACCTGGCCGACGACCTCTTCGGTCGTCGGGTTCAGGTTCGCGTAGGTCTTGCCGGAAGCGGCGGCGGTCAGCTCGCCGTCTATCAACAACCGGGACTCGGCCGATTCGATGCTCATCTGGGCTCCCCAATCCACGGATAACACCGCCACGCTACCCGCCTGACGTTGGTGTCAGCTAACTCCGCGGCCGGTGCCGACGAAGCAACACTTCCTGCTTTGATCGACCTACTCCAGCTCCGGCCTACGCTCGGCCCGTGCGGATCGCCGCCCTCGACCTCGGCAGCAACTCGTTCCACCTCGTCGTCGCCGAGGTGGAGGCCAACGCGACTTTCGTCGCCCTGGTCCAGGAGAAGGAGATGCTCCGGCTCGGTGACGTCGTGAGCCGTGAAGGCATCGTCACCCCCGAGGCGGCCGACGCCGCGGTGCGAACCGTCCGGAGGTTTCGCCTGCTCGCAGAGGCCGCCGGCGCGACGGAGATCCTGGCCTGCGCCACCAGCGCGCTGCGCACCGCCGCCAATGGCGATGAGGTGGTCGCCCGGATCGAGACCGAGGCCGGCGTCACCGTCGATGTGATCAGTGGGCTGGAAGAGGCGCGACTGATCTTCGGGGCCGTCCGCGCGGCCGTTTTGATCGACCCGGGTCCCGCCCTCTGCTTCGATCTCGGTGGCGGCAGCGCAGAGATCATGGTCGGCGACTCCACCGGGCTCGCCTGGAGAACCAGCGAGCGCCTCGGCGTGGCCCGACTGACCGCCGAGTACGTGCGCTCCGATCCGCTTTCGAAGTCTGATCGCCGACGCCTGCGCCGACACCTCGTCGACGTGCTCGCGCCCATTGCAGTCACCGTCGCCCGCTTCGAAACCAAGATGACCATCGGCAGCAGCGGCACGCTCGAAGACCTCGCCAAGATGACTGCCGCACGGCGCACCGAGAACGTACCGGCATCGTTCAACCAGCTCTCGGTATCGAGCGACGAGTTCCTCGCGCTCCACAAAGACATTCTCGCCTCGACGCCGAGCGAACGAAAGCGCATGGAAGGTCTCGAGGCCCGGCGGGTCGATCTGATCGTCGCCGGCTCGATGTTTCTCGCCACTGCGATCGAGCTGTTCGACGTCGACGAGCTGACCGTCAGCGAGTGGTCCTTGCGCGAAGGAATCGTCCTCGACGCGATCGGTCGCCACGATCCGGCCGACTGGTCCGACGACCCGCGCGCTATCCGGCGTGCGGCTGTCCAGTCGCTGGCGCGTCGATGCTCATGGCCCGAAGAGCACTCGCGTCACGTTGCCGCGTTGGCGCTCGAGCTGTTCGACCAGACCCGCGAGCTGCACGGGCTCGGCGGCGGCGATCGCGAGCTGCTCGAGTACGCCGCGCTGCTCCACGACATCGGCGAGCATGTTGCGCACGAGGGCCACGACCGCCACGCCGCCTATCTCGTGTACCACGGCGGTCTCCGCGGCTTCGACCCCGAAGAGATCGTGATACTCACCGCGCTTGTCCGTTGGCACCGACGCGGTGAGCCCAAGGCAAGCGACGACCTGGTCGGGGCCCTCGACGAGGAACGGCGGGACCGCGTCCGGCGTCTCGTGTCGTTGTTGCGGATCGCCGACGGACTCGACCGCAGCCGTCACCAGGTCGTCGAGCATGTCGCGGCGCGTGTCGGACCATCGCTGGTGCTCCTGCGGCTCGAGGCCGGCAGCGACCCCGAGCTCGAGCTCTGGGGCGCCCGGCGCAAGCGTGAGCTGTTCGAGAAGGTATTCGGGCGTGAGCTCGAGATCACCGCGCACCCGTCGGGTTGACCGGCGACCTCAGCTCGGGCTTCGGGTCACCGTCCGGTAGATGATCCACGCGGTGGTCTCGACGACTTCGGCCCGGCTCGTGCCGTAGCGCTCGCCGATGTCTACGTGGAACGCGGCGAGCCGCTCCATCATCGCCACCACTGCCGCCGCGGCCGCGTATGGAGACAGCTCCGGCGGCCCGTCGCACGCGACCTTGCGGGCGAAACCCTCGGTGAGCGGCCGTAGCGCGCCGTTGCGCACGTCGCGGAACCGTTGGTCGCCCTCTTGGGCCGCGAGGTTGCGGGTACGCAGAACCGCGCGGTGGCGGTCCCAGTAGGTGATGAACGCGTCGACAAGCTCGCGGGCGAGATCGAGCCCGACCTCGCCCTTCCATGGGCGCTCCAGCAGCTCACTCAGGGGCGATGCCTGCTCCCCCACCTCTTCGGCCAGCGCGAGCACAGCCTCTTCGACGTCGCGGAAGTACTGGTAGAAGGTCGCGGGAGACGTGCCGACGGACCGGGCTATGTCGACGACCCTCACGTCGCGCACACCGTGGGTCTCGAGCAGTTCTGCAGTCGCGTCGAGAAGACGCCGCCGGGTCAATGCCCCGCGTTTGCCCAGCGACCGTCCGTCGAGCGCGACTGGCGGATCCGTGCTCGACATCGGCGGAGCGTAGGCAGGAATCTGACTCCCCGTCAGATTCGTCGCTAACGTGCCCGCGGTGAACGAACACAGATATCTGACCAATGAGTCGCGACAGGCCGAGAGCGGCACGCATGGGTGAAACCGGTTCTCGAGGTCTCCTCGCGGGCGTCCGCGTCATCGAGGTCTCCATGCTCGGACCCGCCGCGATCACCGGCGCCCTCGCCGACCTCGGTGCCGACGTCATCAAGATCGAGCCCCCAGCGGGCGACTACGTGCGCCAGATGACTTGGCCGATCGTCGAGGGCGTCTCCCTGATGCACCTCCACATCAACCGAGGCAAACAGAGCGTCGTTCTCGACCTGCGCGCAGAAGAGGGCCGGTCGATCTTCCTCGATCTGGTCACCAAGGCCGACGTTGTCGTCGAGGCCATGCGCCCGGGAGGCCTCGACCGTCGGGGCCTCGGCTTCGACCAGCTGCGTGAGATCAACCCAAAGATCGTGTTCTGCACCATCTCTGGCTATGGCGCCACCGGCCCCTACCGAGACCTCGCCGCCCACGGCATCGCGTTCGACGCCTGGGCCGGGATCTTCACCCCCGAGATCGACGACGAGGGCTTCGTCGCCATGCCCGACCACGTCGGCATCGGGATCTTCGCCGGGCCGCTCTACGGTGCTCTCGGAATTCTCGCAGGCGTGATCTCGGCCCGGGCGACCGGCGATGGTTGCCAGATGGAGCTCGCGCAGTCCGACGCGGCCGCCGCGTTCGACTGGTACCGCAGTGAGACCTACCGCGCCTACGAACGCCCCGAGTCGGAGGTCACCGGCAACAAGGCCGACAACTACGAACGGCGGGAGCCGGCGATCCGAGGGATGCACGGTGGCGTCAGATACCAGGTGTATGCCTCGGCAGACGGCTACGTGCTGTTCATGGCGTCGGAGCAAGCGTTCTGGAAGAACTTCTGCGACGCCGTCGGTCGGATCGAGCTTTTCGAGCGCTGGCCGGGCTCGCAATACGGCGATCACGCCCGTGGGAACCGAGAGATGCAACGCGAGCTGACCGAGATCTTCAAGACCAAGACGACCACCGGGTGGATCAGCTTCGGAATCGAGTTCAATGTGCCGCTCGCGCCGGTGAACACGCCTAAGACCCTTGCCGACGATCCGCAGTTCCGGAACCGACTCGAGTGGCTGCCGGCGAGCCAGCTGGGGGCCGACCAGCTCCCCCTTCCGATCAAGATCAGCGGACTCCGCCAGCCACCCGTGAGCAAGGCCCCGGAGCTCGGCCAGCACACCGACGCCGTTCTACGCGATCTACTCGGCTACGACGACGCGCGCGTCGCGGCGCTGCGCGAGGCCGGCGCACTCGGGTAGCGCGCCGAGCTAGCCCTCCGGCTCGAACTCGACGAACGCGACGTCGGCGGACGCGGGCAGGAACATCGCACGCACCGTCATCGCGATGCGCGCGTCACCAGGATCGATCGAGGGCATGCGGCCGAGAATGCGCGCGCCCTGCTCGGTCAGATCGACGAGCGCGACAACGAACGGCACGTCGGTACGAAACGGTGGGATGCCGTGCTGGCGGATCACGGTGAAGCTGTGAACGATCCCCGTCCCCGCGGCGGTGACCCACTCGATCGTGCCCGCGTCCAGTGAACCCAGTCCGCAGTGCGAACACACCGAGCGCGGGTAGTGCTGGTGGAGTCCACAGGTCATGCACCGCTGGACCCGCAGCTCGCCCCGCACCGTTCCGGCCCAGAACTCGGCCGCCTCCGGCTGGATCTGCGGGATCAGGTACTTCGGGATCTCAGGCTCAGCCATCCGTCACCCTCCACCCGCGTGAGTTGGTGGAAGACCCGTCATCGGACGGGCTCGGTGCCCAGGACGACAGTGCCCATGGTCGACAGCCAGCCGCCGGAGCCGTGCGCGACCGCGATCTCGGCGCCCTCGACCTGAGAATCACCGGCCTCACCCCGTAGCTGTCGAGATGCCTCGCACAGCAGAAACAGGCCCCGCATCCCCGGGTGGGTAGCCGAGAGACCACCACCGTCGGTGTTGGTCGGCAGCGCGCCACCGAGGCGCAGCGCACCCGACTCGGCGAACGGTCCGCCCTCGCCTTTGGCGCAGAAGCCGAGGTCTTCGAGGCAGACGAGCACCGTGTAGGTGAACGAATCGTACATCTGGAACGTGTCGACATCGGCCGCCGAGATTCCGGCGTCGGCGAACGCTTTGCGCCCCGTGAACGCACCGGCTGTGGCGGTGAGGTCGGGCATCGCCTGTATCGAATGATGGGTCATTCCCGCGGCCGCGCCCCGCACATAGACCGGGCGGTGCGCCAGATCCCGCGCTCGGTCCTCTGTGGTCAGGATGATGGCGCACCCGCCGTCGGACACCACGCAGCAGTCGAGCTTGTGCAGCGGGTCGGCGACGAGCCTGGAGGCGAGCACGTCGTCGACGGTGATGGGATCGCGGTACATCGCATTCGGATTTCGAGCCGCATGCTCTCGGATCTGCACCGCTATCGACGCGAGCTGCTCAGACGTCGTGCCGTACTCGTACATGTGGCGCCGTGCGGCCATCGCGTACGCGCCGACGAGCGTGAGTCCGGTCGACAACTCATAGCTCATCGGCAACGGCATCGCGCCCGCGCCACCTCCGCTACGGCCGGTTCCGAGCGAACGACCGGCGGCCGAGAGCTCGTTGTTGCCGTATACGATGGCAACGGTGTCGACGTCGCCCGCCTCGATCGCGCGGTAGGCGTGCAGCAGGTGGAACTCGAAGCTCGACCCGCCGACCGACGTGGAGTCGAGCCAGCGTGGCTGCATCCCCAGATACTCGGCGAGCTGGACCTCGTGCAGGCCGCCGTAGCCGGCTGACGCCAGCCCGCCGACCTCGTCCTTGGTGAGACCGGCATCCGCGAGGGCTCGGCCGAAGGCCTGCACCTCGAGCATGATCCCGGTCAGCTCGGGCGTCTTCGGTCCGTCGGACAGCCCGATTCCCACGACACATACCCGGCGCGACACGGGCCGGGACTCTAGCCTCGGCCCATGTGGAGCGAGCGAGCCCCCCGCGCGTCGCGCCCGGAACCGGCCGGGTAGTGAGCGCAGCGATCGAGATGCCCACCCCGATGACGATCGGCGACCTGCTGCGCGACCTGTCGCCCGAGCTCGCCCGCGAATTCGACGACGTCGAGGTCCCCGCCGCGTTCGACGTCGCGCTCGGAACACCCTGGTACCGGACCAGCGAGCTCGTCGAATACTCGATCCACGGTGAACGGATCGTGATCCTTGCCGGGCCCGGCGTGCTCCGAGGCCACCTTCCCGGGCTCCGAGCCGCCGCCGCGCACTTCAACGCGCCGGTGGCGAATACCTGGGGGGCCAAAGGCGCATTCGAATGGGACAGCCCGCATCACATGGGAACCTGCGGGCTCCAGGCCGACGATTTCACGCTGCTCGGCTTCTCCGACTACGACCTGATCCTCGCTACAGGGATCGACCCCGTCGAGTCACCACCCGAGCGTTACGCGCTCGCTCCGGTGGTCGAGGTGCCTCCGAAGTTCCTCGAGGCCCTCCCGACGTACACCGATCCGCGTTCGCTCCCGATTGAACCCAACAATCTCTATGCAAGGATCGCCGCCGTGGCTCAGCCTGGCTACGTCGACGAATCGCTACCGCGCCATCCGGCACGCGCGGTGATGGACCTCAAGCAGTCACTCGATCCCGATGCCATCGTGTTCGGCCAGCCCGGCCCAGCCGGCCTGTGGCTGGCCCGCACCTTCCCGACCAACCAGCCCGGGAGCATCTGCGTGCCTGCTGTCTCGAAGCCCGGCATCGCCGCTGCCCTCGCGCTCGCGGCGACTCTCCGCGGCAAGAACGCGATCGCGGTGACCACCGATCCCGTCGACGAAACGACCCGTGCCGTGCTCGACGCCGCGCCCGATCCGATACGCGTCGAGGTGTGGGGAGACGATGTCGACTGGACCCGAACGAAGGACCTGATCGAAGCCGCCGGACCGGTCGTGGCGTGGATATGACGTCAGTTGAGAACCGGGCCCGGACCGCGCTCGTCACGGGTGCGTCGGCCGGAATCGGGCGAGCCATCGCGGTCGCGTTCGGCGAGCTCGGCTGGAGGGTCGCGGTCGGCGCCCGCCGCATCGACGCGCTTGGCGAGACGGCGACCAGGGTCACCGACGCCGGCGGCACCGCGTTCGTGCAGCCGCTCGACGTGACCGATCCCGATTCGGTGGAGACCTTCGCCGCAAACGCGACCGACGCGCTCGGGCCCATCGACGTGCTCGTCAACAACGCGGGCTGCGCCTGGCCCGGCGACATCGCCGCGGTCGACCCCGACCGGCTGCGCGACATGCTCGCAACCAACGTGCTCGGCGCGTTGCTCCCGAGCCGGGCGGTGGTCGCTCGCCTGCTCGCCGCGAACGCTCCCGGCGATGTGGTGTTCATCTCCTCCGACGCCGTGCACAACCCCCGGCCCGGGCTCGTCACCTATGGCGCGACGAAGGCAGCGGCGGAACACATCGCCCGCGGGCTCGCCTACGAGGTCGAGGGGACGGGGATTCGGGTCACGACGGTGCGGGTCGGACCGACAATAACCGACTTCGCATCCGAGTGGGGCGACCCGCAACAGTTCGGCGCGTTGGTCGAACGCTGGCAGCACTTCGGTAACCAGCGCCACTGGGGCGTGATGGACCCCTCCGATGTCGCGCGGGCGGTGGTGCTCGCAGTCACGACGCCGCCGGGGGTGCACTTCGACACGATCGAGGTGCAACCCGTCGCGCCTCGCCCTCTTGACTGACGGAGCCGGTAGCGTCGGAGACGTGGCTGAACACCGTTCCCCCCTACTAACGGTCACCAACAAGCCCCGCCTCCGCGGGGTCCTGCACATGTACGGCTTCGTATTCTCGGTGATCGCCGGCATCGCTCTCGTCGCTTACGCGCCCAACGGGGTGCCCCGCTTCGCCGCCGCGGTCTTCGCGCTGGCCGCGAGCGCGATGCTCGGGGTGAGCGCCCTCCTCCACCGTGGCAATTGGTCGCTCACGGCCACCGAACGGCTCCTACAACTCGACCACACCACGATCTTCCTGATGATTGCGGGCACCTACACCGCGGTCGCGCTCATCGGAATGAGCAGTGGGTGGGCGACCGTCGTGCTCGTGCTGGTCTGGACGGGGACGATCGCCGGAATCGCGTTCGAGTGGCTTCCGATCCATCCTCCCAAGGGATACGTGACTGCGGTCTACGTGACGCTCGGCTGGGTCGCAGTGATCGCGATTCCCGATCTCTGGATCAACGCCGGAGTGGTCACGGTCGCGCTCATCTTCGCCGGTGGCGTCCTCTACACGGGCGGGGCGATCATGCACGCGACCCGGCGGCCGGATCCGTGGCCCCAGACGTTCGGCTACCACGAGATCTTTCACGCGTGCGTGATCGCTGCGTTGGCCTGCCACTACACCGCAATAGTCCGACTGCTCTCGATCCAGTGATGTCGGCCCGGTGACCGCCAACCAACCCGTTCGGTTCGATCCGTTCGCATACGAGATCCACGAAGACCCGTATCCGCTCTACCGTCGCTTGCGCGATGGCGCGCCCGCGTACCTGGATCCGGAGCACGGCTTCTGGGCTCTCTCGCGCGACGATGACGTTCGCGCCGCGCTGAACAACACATTGACGTTCTCGTCCTCGGGCGGAATCACGCTCGAACGACGGGCCGAGGCAGTCGAGCCGATGCTGATCGAAACCGATCCGCCACGCCACACGCGCCTGCGCGGCCTGGTGAGTCGGGCCTTCACCCCCAAGCGGGTCGCCGCCCTCGAAGATCCGATCCGTTGGTTGTCGGCCGAACTCATCAAGCCATTTCGCGACCGCGACTCCATCGATGTGGTCGGCGACTTCGCGGCCCGGCTCCCGATGGCTGTGATCAGCGAGATGCTCGGCGTCCCCCGCGCCGAGCAGGACGAGCTGCGTGGCCACTCCGACGCCATGCTCCACCGCGAGCCGGGTGATTCCCAGATCACCCCCGCCGGAATCGACGGCGCGATGAAGCTCTACGCGTACTTTGAACATCTCATCACCGATCGTCGCAACGACCCGGGCGGCGACCTCGTGAGTGCCCTGCTCGCCGCGGGCGAGGGCGACACCGACCTCACGCACAGCGAAATCCTCGGCTTCTGCTTTCTCCTCCTGATCGCCGGCAACGAGACGACGACGAAGCTGCTCGGCAACGCCGTGTTCTGGCTGCACGCCTTTCCCGATCAACGAGCCAAGCTGCTCGCCGACCCGACGCGGATCGCGGCCGGCGTGGAAGAGGTGCTCCGCTTCGACACCAGCACGCAGTCGCTCGCTCGCCTTCTCACCCGAGACGTCACCCTGCACGGCGTGACCCTGCCGCAAGGGAGCAAGGGACTCCTGCTCTTCGGGTCGGCGAATCGCGACGAACGGCGATGGGAGCGGGCCGACGAGCTCGACATCACCCGCAACCCCGCCGGTCACCTCGCGTTCGGCCACGGCATCCACCACTGCCTCGGCGCTGGCCTGGCGCGCCTCGAGGCGCGCGTCGCGCTCGAGACACTGCTCCCCGTTCTCGGCGAGTACGAGATCGACCACGACGGTCTCGAACGGGTGCATTCCGCCAACGTCCGCGGCTTCAGCCGCCTCCCGGTCCGGATCGTCTGATGCCAACAGGCCACCCTTTGTTCCTGTCTCGGGAGCGACTCATCGTCTATCTGCTCGCGGGGACGATCAGATGAGCCCCACACCTGGATCCGGCGAGCACGAGAAGCACAACCGTGTCTTCTGGAATGCCGACGCCCATGACTACCAAGCTGCGCACGGCGCGCGACTCGACGAAGCACCGCTCGCCTGGGGCGCGTGGTTCATCCCCGAGAACAAGCTGCACGTCCTCGGTGACGTCGCTGGTCTCGACGTGCTCGAGTTTGGTTGTGGCGCGGCGCAATGGTCACGAGCGTTGGCGGCACTGGGGGCCCGGCCCGTCGGACTCGACCAGTCGCACGTCCAACTTGGCTACGCCGACAGCGCGCTCCCGCTCGTGTGTGCCAGCGGCGAAGCAGTTCCGCTGCGTGATGCCTCGTTCGACATCGTGTTCTGCGACCACGGTGCGATGAGCTTCTGCGAACCGGAAATCACCGTGGCCGAAGCCACCCGCCTCTTGCGACCCGGTGGTCTGCTCGCGTTCTGCCTGTCGAGCTTCGTCAAGTGGCTCACCGACGACGACAACGGCTCGACCCGCAAGCTCCAGCGCGGGTGGTTTCGAACCCACGAGATCACCTGGCCCGACGGTGTCGCCGAGTTCCAGCTGCCCTACGGCGACTGGATCAGCCTCCTGCACCGCAACCGGTTCGAGATCGAGAACCTGATCCATCTCCGCGCGCCGAAACACGCCGAGACTACCTACACCGAGTTCGTCGACTATCGCTGGTCCCGTCGCTGGCCCGCCGAGGAGATCTGGACCGCCCGCAAGACCCGCTGATCCACCCGCGCGCAGCCCGGTTCGGCGGCGGCGCGGCCAAGTGGGGGCCGAGCTTGCTCAGGGGCGGATGCCGCGGTGCTCCACCGGTGCGACGGGCTGTGCGCGTCGGGCCGCGCTCAAACGGAGCGCACCCAGGAGACGATCTCGCAGGTCGCGTGGATCGATGACATCGTCGTAGCTCATCGTGTCTGCCGCGGAGTAGGCACCCCCTACCTCGGCGTTGGCGAGCACCATCGCAGCGTCACTCTCGAGCTTGGCCGCCGCCGCGCCGCTGTCGGCCGGCATCGCACCGAGCCGCG
Organism: Actinomycetes bacterium; assembly: GCA_025363815.1. Classification (GTDB taxonomy): domain Bacteria; phylum Actinomycetota; class Acidimicrobiia; order IMCC26256; family JANYLB01; genus JANYLB01. The sequence goes on along the minus strand of JANYLB010000002.1, from coordinate 58,298 downwards.
TGCCCGGCAATGCCAACGTGACCGTTTGGCCGTCGAAAGGGTTCATCCCCATCAGGGAGCTTCCGAACCCGTACGCCTTGCGTAGCGTGACGTGGAGCTTCGGGCTCGTCACCCTGGCCTGCGCCGCGAACATCCGCGCGGCGTGACGGAGTATCCCGTTGCGCTCCGACACACTCCCGGCAAGCACGCCCGGGTTGTCGGCCAGGAACAACACCGGCAGATGGAATGCGTCGGCGATCTCGAGGAAATGGGCGGCCTTGTCGGCGGAGTCGGAGTCGATAGCGCCGGCCTTCACTGCCGGCTGGTTCGCAACCACTGCCACCACCTCACCACCGAGTCGCGCCAGCGCGACCACGATCGGGCGACCGAACGCGGGCGCGATCTCCAGCACGGTCCCGTGGTCGCAGATCAGCTCGATGACTGTTCGCACGTCGTAGGCGCGGCGCAGATCAGCCGGGATCAGCTCGGTCAGCGTGTCGAGCCGGCGAGGGCCGGCATCACCACCCTCGGTCGTGGGGGGATGCGCCCACGCGTTCGACGGGAGGTACGAAAGGTATCGGCGCACGAGATCGAGCGCGCCGGCATCGTCGGATGCCTGGTTGTGCGCGACGCCACTCACGACGGTGTGGACCGGCGTGCCTCCGAGCGCTTCCTTCGCGATCTGCTCGCCGATCGCCGCGTGCACGAGCGGCGGACCGGCGCTGAACAGCGCGGCGCCTTCGACCATCACGACGAAGTCCATCAACGGTGCCGTCAGCGCGCCGTGCCCGGCCGAGGATCCCATCACCACGCAGACCGTCGGAACCAGCCCCGACAACGACACGAGTGCCTGCAGATCGTTCGGCGCGCGACCGCGTCGCTCGAACGCGTTCTGGGCCCGGTCACCTGCCCCCTCGAGCAGCATCACGAGCGGCACCCGCTCCTGGCCGGCCAACTGGGTGAGGCGGTGCCGCTTCGCGCTCGTGGCGAGACCGATCGAACCGCCCATCACCGTGAAGTCCTCGGCTCCGATCAGCACCGGACGGCCGTCGATCGTTCCGTGACCGGCGACGAGCGCGTCGGCCGGCGCAATCGGCGAGACACCCCGCTGCACCGACCCGGTCAACGCCCCGAGCTCGATGAAGCTGCCCGGATCGAGCAGGTGCGCTACCCGCTGCCTGGCGTCGAGTCGCCCCCGCTCGTGCTGACGCTCGAGGCGCTCGGATCCACCCATGGCCCGAGCCTCGGCGTGACGCGCGTCCAGGTCTTCGAGCAACGGCTTCCACCCGTCGGCATCCGCAGTGTCGTCGTGGGGCTCCAGCTCGCTCACCGGACGAGCGCCGCGGCGACGCGATCTGCGTGCACGTCGCCGCTCCCGAAGACCGTGTCGAGCACCCAGGCCCGCTTCAGGTAGAGGTGTACGTCGACCTCCCAGGTGAAGCCCATGCCGCCGTGCACCTGCGTCGCCGACCTCCCGTTCGCGATCGCGGCCTCACCGGCCAGCAGCTTCGCACCGCTCACCGCGCGTTCCGTTCCTCCGAGCCCACGATCGTCGAGATGCACCGCGGCCGCATGGGCTGCGGCGCGCGCCACCTCGACCCGCACCGCCATGTCGGAGCAGAGGTGCTTCACCGCCTGGAACGATCCGATCGGCCGGCCGAACTGCTCCCGCTCCTTCGCGTAGGCGACCGACAAGTCGCAGCACGCCTCGGCCATGCCGACCGCGTAAGCGGCACTGAGCACAGCGCCCTGCATCAACCATTCAGTGGCGACGCGTGGCCTGGCTATCCGGGCGCCGGCTGGAACCTCAGCGACCCTGGTGACGGGAGTCAGTGGATCGAGTGGCCATTCGATAGCGCCGCCGATGACGTTTGCGGGGTCCACCTCGGCCACGCCGTCGTGGTCGAGCACCACGAGCACATCGATCTCCCCGAGGTGCTCGACCATCGCGGGCGTAGCCACCGCCGGACGTTCGAGTCCGCCGACGATGCGCGTAGGACGCGTCGGGTCATACGCGAGCAGGCCCCACACCAGTGGACCCGGCACGACGGCCCGGCCGAGCTCCTCGAACACGACCGCGGCGTCGGCCCAGGTGAACCCGTCGGCTAGCAGTCCGAACACTCCGGCTCCGACGAGCTCTTCCCACATCGACCGGTCGAATCCGCGGCGGACACGTTCGATCGGGAACGAACCGGCAAGCAGGCTACGGATGCCATCGCGCAGATCACGCTGGTCGTCGCTGAGATCGAAGTGCATCAGCGCGCCTTCCCTGGCGTCGGCCCGGTTGCCGATGGTTCCTTAGGCAGCCCGAGAACGCGCTCGCCGATGATGTTTCGTTGGATCTGTGACGTACCCGCGGCGATCGTCAGCGCAAGGGTGCGAAGCCGCTCCTCGACGAAACCGTGAGGCTCGCCGAGATCGAGGGAACCGCGCTGCAACACCCGCAGCGACAGTTCGCCGAGGCGCTGACGCGCTTCTGTGTAGCCGAGCTTCAACATCATCGCCCCTGGGCCCATCTTGCCGTCGCGTTCGGCCTGGGTGACGTTACGTTGCGTCAACGCCCACAGCCCGTCGAGCTCGGCGGCAATGTGGCCCAGCTCCCGGCGCTGCCCGAGGTCGACGATCATCGGAGCGAGGTCTTCGATGAGCTGCATAGCATCGACCAGCTCGCTCACGAACGCGGTACCGCGCTCGAACGACAACGTGACGTTGGTGACGCGCCAACCGTCGTTCTCAGCCCCGACACGGTTCTCGACCGGGACCCGAACCTCGTTGAGGAACAGCTCACAGAACTCCGAAGAGCCGAGCACCGTCTCGATGGGTCGGATCTCGATTCCAGGCAGGTCCATCGGCAGCATCAGCCAGGTGATGCCCTTGTGCTTCGGCGCGTCGGGGTCGGTGCGCACCAACAGCTCGCCGACGTCGCCGATGTGACCGAAGCTGCACCACGTCTTTTGGCCGGTCACCACGTAGTGATCGCCGTCACGAACGGCTCGCGTTCGCAACGACGCGAGATCAGACCCCGCGTTCGGCTCCGAAAAGCCCTGGCACCACACCTCTTGGCCCTGCAGGATCCGCGGCAAGTGTGCGGACTTCTGCTTTTCGGAGCCCTCGGCGATGATCGTCGGGCCCGCGTGGAGCAGGCCGACAAAGTTCACACCGACGTAGGGAGCACGCGCGCGGCCCGTCTCCTCCAAGAAGACGAGCTGCTCGCTCGGCGACGCACCGCGACCGCCGTACTCCTTCGGCCAGTTGATCCCGGCATAGCCGGCGTCGAAGAGCCTCCGCTGCCAATCGGTGTCGTAGCCGCGGCGCGCTGTCCAGTCGTGGCGGGCAGGCGCCGACGGCAGCTTCGGCAGCTCAGCCGCCAACCATTCGCGCAGCTCGCGCCGGAACTCCTCGTCGCTGTCTGAGTACCGCAGATCCACGCCGACGCGTCCGTTCCTCGGGGCCGTTTCGGACACCAAGTGTACGGGACAGACCTGACGGGTCGTCAGATGGGACCTGGATGCGAGTTGTTGGTGTGAAGAAACGGGTTCTCATGGGCACAGGTCCCAGATTTCTCGAAGACGGGCGGTCTCCTAGCGGATCGCACCCCGGCCCACGATGAGCGGGAGGTCGAGCGCGGTGAGCATCCCCGCAGGCGCGGCCCGCACGGCCGGTACCGCGTTCAGCGCGCGCAGGCCCGTCGCGAGGCATCCACCGGCGACAGCATCGCCGTCGGCGTCGCGCAAGATCGTCTCCTGGCGGATCGTCGGGCTTCCTTCGATGTCGACCCGGTACACGTCATTCTCCGCGATCCGACCTCGCGGCCACTCGGGCGCGACGTCATTCGTAATCCGGTTGACGTGCTCGAGCACTATGCGAGCCTCGCCGTCGAGCATCCCATTGATCGTGAAGTGGACGGCCGCGACCATGTCCGGCTCAATCAAGCCGTTCGCGAACTCGATGCGCTCGGGTGTCACCCACTTGTCGTAGGTCGTAGTGATGCCGTCGAGCTCGACGCCCATCGCGTCGGCCATCATCGGAACGGTTCCGCCCCACGCCATGATCAGGATCTCGGGGATCTCGAGCAGAGCCCGGAACTCGGCCGGCTTCCCGAATCCCATCGGCTCGTAGTCCCCGGTGTAGGTCGCGTAGTCGAGGATCTCGCTGGCCGTGACCTTGTCGACCCTGCCGCAGACCCCCATGAGAGTCATCGGGAGCAGGTCGTTGGCGAAGCCGGGATCGATTCCTGTCGTGAAGCAAGACGTCTGGCCCGCGGCGCACGCCGCCTCCATCGGCTCGAGCATCCACCGGTCGGCGGTCGGCCACCAGACGAAGTTCGTCATAGAGGTCGAGACGACGTCCTTGCCCGACCGAAGCGCCTTGGACATGTTCTCGATGTTGTCCCGGGCCTGCTCGGCTGTCGGCCCGTAATAGGCGACTGCATCGGCTTCGAGAGCGAGCGCGGCGTCGATGTCGGTCGTCGCGGCGATGCCAACAGGGTCGATTCCGCAGATCTCGCCCACGTCAAGGCCGTTCTTGTCGGGATCAGCCACGATCACCCCGGCGAGCTCGAACCGCGGGTGATCGACGATCTCGGCGATTACCCGCTTGCCGACGTAGCCCGTCCCCCAGACGATGATCCGATCGGTGCTCTGCGTCATGGTGTTCCTCCTCCAAGTGTTCGCGATACGCCGCCTCGACGCGCTCGGCGCAGAGTCTGGCCGCTCTCCCGACAGCCGGCGTCCAACCCGATGCCCGCGACCGGCGATACTGGTGGGGTGAGCGATCGCAACGTGCTCGGCACGGAACTCGAGCCCTGTGGAACCGACCCCCTAACCGGCTTCTATAGAGATGGCTGTTGCAGCACCGGACCCGAAGACGTCGGGAGCCACACCGTGTGCGCGGTGGTCAGCTCGGAGTTCCTCGAGCACCAGAGCCGCATCGGCAACGATCTAAGCACGCCAATGCCCGAGTATCATTTCCCGGGTTTGGTGCCCGGCGATCGCTGGTGTGTGACCGCGAGGAACTGGCTGCGCGCCCACCACGACGGCGCGGCAGCTCCGATCGTGCTCGCCTGCACCCACGAACGGGCGCTAGATCTCATTCCACTCACCGTGCTGGCGGAACACGCTGTCGACGTTCCCGCCGATCCGGGCGCGCTTTCAGGATGAGTGTCGGTCTTATGCCGGCGGAGCTATCTCGAATGCGCCGCGCATGAACGGGTGGATCCGGCAAAAGTAGGTGTAGGTACCCACAGGAAGATCTGCCGGTGTCTGCCATGTGATGCGGCCCGCGGTCGGAGGCCCGGCTACGCCGAGCTGACCGGAATCGAACTGCACGTCGGCGTCGGCAAGCGGGTACGCGACGCCCGACTCCTTGTTGCACGGAGCCTTGCAGGCGGTGATCGAGTGCCAGATGCCATTCCCTTTCGGCGCGTCGTTGTTCACGAAGGTGAGCGTCTGGCCGGCGGCTACCTCCGGGATCTGCTTCTGCCCCGTCATGTCGCCAATGCCGTACAGGAAGTCCGTGATCGGAACCTGTGACGCCGGGGTCGTCGGGAACTTCGTCGCGTTCGCCAGCGTGGTCTTGACGCCGCCGTGGTGGGTGTTCTCGCGCAGGTGCCCGTGGGTGAGAGCACCAGCCTGGTCGACCTTTGTGGTGAATGGGTCACGGCCAGTCGTCCCGTCGGCCGCCCACACGACCATGATCCCCATCGACTCGTACCACGACGCCCGCTTCGTGTCGTAGGTCGTGTTGACCCGCAGCACGTCGCCCTTGTGGACCTGGACCTGCCAGTCGGGTCGAGTACCTGTCATCGACACGTCCCAGCTCACTGCGCCCGCGGGCTCGTAATAGTGCGCGTCGGAACGAAAGAGATGCGCGGTTCCCGGCTGGGTAACCACCGCGCTCGACGACGAGGGCCCGGTCGCGCCGGCGCGTTCGAGCCACAAGTCGTCGTGCAGGCCGCCCGGGTGGAGGTGGCCGGCGGTTCCGAGCAACACGCTGTCTTTGTCGATGGTCCACAGGTTGCGCTGGCGTCGTCCGTGATACGGGTCGGTCGCCTGGTCGGGGTAGGTGTAGGTGCCGTTGGTGCCCGACCCCTTGATGACGTCGAACACCGGGTAGATCTTGCCATTCTCCACGTCCATCCAGATCGGACGCGCGGGCATGATCGCTGCCGCGGTCGGAGAGGCCGCCTGCACGAAGTCGATGTCGTAGGTGATCCAGACCTTGAACGGCGCGGGCGTGAGATCGTGGATCATGTAGTTGATGGTCCAGATGTCGCTCGCCTTGTAGGTGTAGCCGTACCCCTTCGGCAGCTTCATGATGGTCTTCTCTTCGCCCGCAGCGAAGAACGTGTTCGCCCCACGGTCAGGGCCGGCAGAGTTGTTTATCCAAACGCCGTGGTGAAGATGAATGACGTCGACGCGCGGGACGGAGCCGTCGGCCTTGCGCAGGTTCGGCGCGATGCCGACGATGTAGCCGTCGACGGTGGGCTTGGGAACCTGGCCGTGACTGAACGTGATGTTGTTCTGACCGGGCTGGATCAATATCGGCCCGTACTTGAACTTGAGGTGCTGCACGCCGGGTTGCTCCGTCGCCCACGGCGAAGCCGTCGACCCCTTCGCCTGCGCCGCGCCTTCGCTTCCGACAACGGCACCGGCCGTGATCACGACCGCGGCAACGCAGAGCCCTGCGGTGAAGCGGGCGCGAGCACACCAACGTCCTCCCATGGATGACATGGAATCCAACCTAGCGCGAGAACATCACGCGACGCCCGAAGCGGCGCGGCATCAAGTCGCCGAGGAACCCGGTCGATGAGATTCCGCGGGGTTTCACGATCCGAAAGAGTCGCATGGCGAAAAAGTTCAGGGAGGTCGGCGACCATCCGGTCGTCGTGGTCACCGGCGCGTCGAGCGGCATGGGTGAGGACGCGGCTCTATTTCTCAACAAGCTCGGCTACACCGTGGCCGCCGGTATCCGTCAATCTGACGACGGGGACGAGCTGCGCGCCAAGGCTGGCCAACCGACGCGGTTCCACCCGTTGCTGCTCGACGTGACCGACGATGCGCAGGTCGATGCCGCGCGCGATGCGGTCGAAGGCCTCCTGCGCGGCGGCCTGCCTTTCGCGGGCGTGTTCAGCAACGCGGGAGTTGCCCACTTCGAGGGAGACACCTCGAGCGAGGGCACACCGATGTCGGTGTTGCAGACGATGATGGACGTGAACTTCTTCGGTGGGGTCCGCTTCATCCAGGCGTTCCTGCCTCTTGCCCGCGCCGCGCACGCCACCGTGGTGATCAACTCGGCGCTCATGGCGCGTACAGTGCTGCCCTTCAACGCGGGATACGCGGCGTCGAAGTGCGCGCTCGAAGGTTGGGCCGACAGCTTGAGGCGGGAGATCTCACCGCTCGGGGTCCGCGTGGTGCTGATCGAAGCCGCCGGCATCAACACCGGTCTCGTGTCGCAGAACGCCGCGACCGTCGTTGCCGACGACAACCCGTATCCCGGCCAGCGGGCGTTCCTCCACAAGGCGTTCTCGAGCATGGACGGGCGCAGTTCCGATCCCCGCTGCTCTCCGAGACGAGTGTCGGAGCTCGTTGCCCACGCGCTCCAGACGGCACGCCCGCGCTCCCGCTACATCGCCGGTGGTGGGGCCCACGCGATCCACGCGTTGGGGAGCCTTCCGCCGAAGCTGCAGGACCTTGCGCTCGAGCGATTCGTTCGATCAACCGCGTCCTGACCCCACGACTCCCCTCGATAAGATGAGTGAGCGCTCACTCATCTAAGATGGGGCGGTGCCCAGCCGATCCTCCGTCCCGCCCGCACCCGAGACCGCGCCCGGCACACCGGGGCGGAGCCGGGCCCGGGCCGCGGCATTGCCGGCGTCACAGCGCCGTGCCGAGATCGTCGCGGCGACGCTTCCGTTGCTGTTGGCGCACGGGTCGGCGGTCACCACCCGCCAGCTCGCCGAAGCCGCCGGAATCGCGCAGGGCACGATCTTTCGTGTCTTCCCCGACAAGGAGAGCCTCATCGAGGCGGTGCTCGAATCGGCCCTCGACATGGCCTCCGTCGACGCGTCGCTCGCGTCCATCGATCCGACCCTCTCGCTCGAACCCCGGCTCATCGCCGCCGTAGAGATCCTTCGCCGGCGCTTCGCCGACATCCTGCAGCTGAAAACCGCGATCGGGATGATGCAGGTGTCCGGCACCTCATCGGCTGTCACCGGCGGTGACCGCGCGCCAGATCTCAGTGCCCTCGCCGCGTTGTTCGAGGCAGATCACGACCAGATCCGACGCGAGCCACTCGACGCGGCCCACCTCCTCCGCGGGTTGACGATCGCCGGGACCCATCCCGCGTTGATCCTCGACGAGCCGCTGTCGTCAGCTGAGATCGTGTCCTTATTCCTCGACGGTGTCCGGCACTCCACCCCCGCTCGATCCGATCGGAATGACCACCCATGCTGATCCGACTGCTGCGCACCTTTCTCGCCCGTTACCGCAAGCTGCTGCTGATCGTCCTTGCGCTCACATTCGTGCAGACGATGTGCACGCTCTTCCTGCCCGCCCTGAACGCCGACATCATCGACAAAGGCGTACTGACCGGCGACACCGGCTACATCTGGAGGATCGGCGGGATCATGCTGGGCATCACTTGCGTACAGATCGTCTTCGCGATCGGTGCCGTGTACTTCGGGTCCCGGGTCGCGATGGCATTCGGCCGCGACGTGCGCAAGGCGTTGTTCCACCGGGTCACCGACTTCTCCGCGCAAGATGTATCCGCTTTCGGGGCACCGTCGTTGATCACCCGAATCACCAACGATGTCACCCAGGTTCAGATGCTCGTTCTCATGTCGTGCACACTGCTCATCGCCGCGCCGATCACCATCGTCGGAGGCGTGATCCTGGCGGTACGCCAAGACGGGTCGTTGTCGTTGTTGCTCGTCGTGAGCATCCCGGTGCTGGTCGTCGCCATCGGGCTTGTCATCGCCCGCATGGTCCCGCAGTTCCAGGTCATGCAGATCCGAATCGACCGGATCAACGAGGTGCTTCGCGAGCAGATCACCGGCATAAGAGTGGTGCGGGCGTTCGTGCGGGAACCCGACGAAGCCGAACGGTTCGCGCAAAGCAACGACGCCCTCACCATGACATCGCTGCGCGCGGGCCGTCTCATGGCGTTCATGTTTCCGACCGTGGTACTGGTGGTCAACGTCTCGAGTGTCGCTGCCATCTGGTTGGGGGGGAATCGCATCGCGGCCGGCCACATGCAGATCGGCGCGCTTATCGCGTTTCTCAGCTACCTGATCCAGATCCTCATGTCGGTCATGATGGCGACCTTTGTCGCGGTGCTCGCGCCGCGCGCCTCGGTGAGCGCACAGCGAATCAATGAGGTGCTCGACGCGGATTCGTCGGTCGTCGCCCCCGTATTGCCGGTCACCGAGCTCGGCGCGGCCAGCTCGCTCGAGCTCCGCGGCGTCGGGTTCGAATATCCGGGCGCCGACTTCCCGGTGCTCTGCGATATCTCCTTCACTGCCATTGCCGGTCAGACCACCGCCATCATCGGCAGCACCGGCGCAGGGAAGACGACGTTGCTGAGCCTGGTCCCTCGCCTATTCGACACGACCGGCGGCACCGTGCTGGTCGACGGGTTCGACGTCCGCGACATCGAGCCAGAGCTTCTCTGGAGCCGCATCGGGTTGGTGCCCCAGAAGCCCTATCTCTTCTCGGGCACGGTGGCGAGCAATCTCCGCTACGCGAACCCCGACGCAAGCGACGACGAGCTCTGGGAGGCGCTCGAGATCGCTCAGGCCAAGACCTTCGTCTCGGCGATGCCCCGTGGCCTCGACGCGCCGATCAGCCAGGGCGGCACCAACGTCTCCGGCGGGCAGCGGCAGCGCCTGGCGATCGCCCGTGCCCTGGTGCGCCACCCCGGCATCTACCTCTTCGACGACTCGTTCTCGGCCCTCGACCTAGCCACCGATGCCCGGCTGCGCGCCGCACTCGCGCCGGTCGTGCGCGACGCGGTGACCGTGATCGTCGCGCAGCGGGTGTCAACGATCATCAACGCCGATCAGATCCTGGTGATCGAGGACGGGCGCGAGGTCGGCATCGGCACCCATCGAGAGCTCCTCGAATCCTGTCCGACCTACGCCGAGATCGTGGCATCGCAGATCACCGGAGAGGAAGCCGCGTGAGCGAAGAATCGGAGCTCGACGCAGAGGTCGAAGCGGCGGTCGTTCAGCCTTCGTCCGAGGAGGCACGCGGCGGGTTCGGCGGTCGCTGGGGCGCGGCCGGACTCCCTCTGGAGCGGTCGAAGGACTTCAAGAACTCGACTCGGCGCCTCGCCGCCCGACTCCGGCCCGAGGGCCTCGGCGTAGTGGGGGTCCTGATCCTCGCCATTGCGAGCGTGACGCTGTTGGTGATCGCGCCGAAGATCCTCGGCGGCGCCACCAACGTCATTGTCGACGGCGTAACCAGCGGGAAACGCATCAACTTCGAGAAGTTGCACGGCATCCTCCTCGGAGTGCTCGTGATCTACATGGCGTCGGCCGTTTTGTCGTACTTCCAGGCGTATCTCCTCGCCGGGGTCGTGCAACGCGCGATGTTCCGCCTGCGCTCCGACGTCGAGGACAAGCTCAACCGGATGCCGCTCCACTACGTCGACCGTCAGCCCAGAGGCGACATGCTGAGCCGGGTCACCAACGACATCGACAACCTCGCCCAGAGCCTCCAGCAGACGCTGAGTCAACTGCTCACCTCAGCGCTGACAATCGTCGGTGTCGCGATCATGATGATCACGATCTCGCCGCTTCTCGCGATCGTCGTGTTGATCACGATCCCGATTTCGATATACACGATCAGGTTCATCACCAAGCGCTCGAAGACCCGCTTCGTCGACCAGTGGAAGCACACCGGATCGTTGAACGCACAGGTGGAGGAGGCGTTCACCGGCCACTCGCTGGTGAAGGTGTTCGGCCGCCAGCACGACGTCGAGGAGTGGTTCAACGAGAAGAACGAAGAGCTGTTCGAAGCCAGCTACGGCGCCCAGTTCATCTCGGGAACGATCCAGCCCGCGATGATGTTCCTGGGGAACCTGAACTACGTGGCGATTGCCCTGATCGGTGGACTGCGCGTGTCATCGGGCCAGATGAGCATCGGCGACATCCAGGCGTTCATCCAGTACTCGCGGCAGTTCACTCAGCCGCTCACGCAGCTGGCGTCGATGATCAACGTGATGCAGTCGGGCATCGCGTCGGCCGAGCGAGTGTTCGAGCTGCTCGACGCCCCCGAAGAACGCGAGGAAGACGCCGTCCCGCTCGTCGACCTCGATCCCCAGGGTCGAGTGGCGTTCGAGCGCGTGTCGTTCTCGTACGATCCGAAGAACCCGCTCATCGAAGACCTGTCTCTCGTAGCCGAGCCGGGCCAGACGGTAGCGATCGTCGGGCCGACCGGGGCGGGCAAGACCACGCTCGTGAACCTCATCATGCGCTTCTACGACATCGACAAAGGTGCGATCACCCTCGACGGCATCGACATCTCGAAGATGCGCCGCCGCGACCTGCGCTCGAACATGGGCATGGTGCTCCAAGACACGTGGCTCTTCGGTGGAACGATCCGCGAGAACATCGCGTACGGCAACCTCGAGGCAACCGAAGCGGAGATCCTCGCCGCGGCGCGCGCGACCTACGTCGACCGGTTCGTCCACTCGCTCCCGCTCGGCTACGACACCGTGATCGACGATGAGGGCGGCACTGTGAGCGCGGGCGAGAAGCAGCTCCTCACGATCGCCCGCGCGTTCCTGGCCAATCCGACGATCCTGATCCTCGACGAGGCCACGAGCTCTGTCGACACCCGCACCGAGGTCCTTATCCAACAGGCGATGGCCGCGCTGCGATCGAACCGCACCAGCTTCGTGATCGCCCATCGACTCTCGACCATCCGCGACGCCGACATCATCTTGGTCATGGAATCCGGCCAGATCGTCGAGCAGGGATCGCACGACGATCTGCTCGTGCTCGACGGTGCGTACGCCAGGCTGTACAACGCCCAGTTCGCGGCACCCGCCGTCGAAGTCGTCTGAACCTCCCCGACCCCGGCCATGAATGCGCTCTGCGACCCACAGAGATCATTACGGTCATCGCCATGACTCCCTTGGCCAGGAACGCGACAACGGTGTCGTCAACCGTCGATCTCGACTCGTGCGAGAGCTACGCCCACGGCGTGCCCCACGAGTTCCTCGCTCGCCTCCGCGCCGAGGCGCCGGTCTGGTGGAACGAGGGCGGCGGGGGCTACTGGGTGGTGTCCACCCACGCGGAGCTGCGGGCGATCGCCCGCGATTTCGCACGCTTCTCGAACCGGGGCGGCCCGGTGCCGCCAGACGACCCGGGCCAGGCGCCACCCGGGAACGGCCAGATCCTCATCTCGATGGATCCTCCCGTTCACACCGCCTACCGCAGCCTGGTGAGCTCGGCGTTCACGCCCCGGGCCATCGCTGATCTCGAAACCATGATCCGCGCCACCGCGCACGCTCGTGTCGAGGCGTTCATCTCTCGCGGTGGCGGTGATTTCGTGGCCGATGTCGCGGCCGCTATTCCACTGCGCGCGATCTCTCTCATGGTCGGCGTTCCCGAGGCCGACGAAGCCGACGTCCTGCGCTGGTCGAACGCGATCGTGCCGAGCGAAGACGCGGAATATCGTCCGACACCTGAAACCGCGTTGGCCGCGCGCACCTCGCTGCTCGACTATGGCGCGGCGTTGGTGGACGCGCGGCGGGCCAACCCCGCCGATGACATCCTCGGACGCCTCGTCGAGGCTGAGCTCGACGGCCAACGGCTCACCGATCACGAGCTGAGCCAGTTCGTGCTGCTCCTCGCCGTCGGAGGAAGCGAGACCACCCGCCAGCTGATCTCCCACGGCCTCATCGCCCTGCTGGAGCACCCCGAACAGCGACGCCGATTCGTCGACCGCGAGGTGCCCGCGAACCTCATGGTCGAGGAGATGCTGCGGTGGGCGACGATCGTGCTCTGGGATGGGCGACACGCCGACGAGACGGTCGAGGTCGGAGGCGCCGAGATCCGAGCGGGTGACGCCGTCCGCCTCTGGGCGGCATCGGCCAACCGTGATGCGTCGGCCTTCGACCGGCCCGACGTCTTCGACATCGGACGGTCTCCGAATCCGCAGGTCTCCCTGGGAGGTGGCGGACCGCATTTCTGCCTGGGTGCGCACCTGGCGCGCCTCGAAGCAGCCATCACCTTCGACGAGCTCCGACCGCACCTCGACCGTCTCGAGCTCGATGGCGAGGTCCACCACCTTCGGTCCAGCTACATGGCCGGCATCAAGCACGTACCGCTCGCGGTTCGCTGAGTTCGGGCTCGAAACACCCACGCGCTCAGGCGAGGAGCGCAGCGCGGAGCATCACGATCGCTTCTGGCTCGAGGCCATTGGCAAGGAGGTATTCCTCCACTCCTCCATAGCGTTCCCTGAGTCCGATGAGCACGTCACGCATGGCCTCGGCCTCAGCCGCGAAGTGCGGATCTCCGACTTCCGCGTCGACACCCCGCGCTGCGGCCACGGCCCGATGGCGTTGCACGAGCAGCGGCATGTTTTCGGCCGTAAGCACGTAGTCGTCGACGATGGTCTCGTCGCCGACGCCGAGCGCGCCGAGAACAAGCGCGGCGACGATCCCGGTGCGGTCCTTTCCGGCCGCGCAGTGGAACACAATCGGGTGGTTCGCGGGGTCGGCGATGAGCCGAACGACATCGGTGAGCCGGTCGGCGAACCGTTCCAACATCATCAGGTAGATGGCTGCGGGCGACATCAGCTGGGACGGCGGTTGATCCGCATCACGCTGTATGTGCTCGGCGCGGGTCTCATCGATGACCGGGCGGTGGAGGAAGACCACCCCCGTGGCTTCGAGTGGACCGTGCGAGAACTGGTCGACTTCACGGCCGGCCCGGAGATCGATCACAGTGTGGATGCCCAGATCATCGACGCAGTGGCGCACGTCGGAGCCGGTCATGTACGAGAGCGAGTCGCTCCGATAGACCCGGCCGATCCGCACCGAGCGACCATCGTGGTTCTCGTACCCGCCCATGTCACGGAAGTTGGCGGGCCCTTCGAGCTCGATCAGACGATTCACTCCCGGCTCATGATCTGTCGAGGTCGAGCTCGAGCATGCGGATCGCGTTGCCACGCATGATCTTGTAGACCACGTCGTCGGCGAGACCCTGCATGTACTCCTCGGCGAGCTTCTTGGTGTCGGGCCAAGTCGAGTCGGTGTGCGGGTAGTCGGTCTCGAATGTCGTGTTGTCGACGCCGACGCGATCGAGTGATTCGATCCCGTGACGGTCGCGGAAGAAGCAGCCGAACACCTGACGGTAGTAGTAGGTCGAGGGCGGCTCGGGCACGATGTCACGCACTCCACCCCACGCCCGATGCTCGCGCCACACATCGTCAGCCCGTTCGAGAATGTACGGGATCCACCCGATCTGACCCTCGGAGTATGCGAGCTTCAGCGTCGGGAAGCGCACGAGCACACCGGAGAACAGGAAGTCACTCAGGCTGCTCATCGCGTTTACGAAGCTCAAGGTCGCGGCGACCGCTACAGGTGCATCGGCCGACGTCGCCGGCATGCGTGAGCTCGAGCCGATGTGCATGCACACGACGGTCCCTGTCTGCTCGCACGCGGCGAAGAGCGGATCCCAGTACCCGGAGTGGACGCTCGGCAGGCCGAGGTGGGGCGGGATCTCACTGAAGCACACCGCCCTCACTCCCCGCTCGGCGTTGCGGCGTACCTCAAACGCGGCCAGATCTGCATCCCAGAGCGGGATGAGACACAGCGGGATCAGCGCGCCACCGCTGTCGCCACACCACTCCTCCACCATCCAGTCGTTGTACGCGTAAACGCACGCCTCGGCGACCTGGCGGTTGCTCGCCTCTAGGAACGTCTGGCCACAGAAGCGCGGAAAGCTCGGGAACGAGAGCGACGCCTCGACCCAGTTCATCTCCATGTCGGAGACGCGCGCAGCCGGTTCGTAACAACCGGGGCGCATCTCGTCGTAGGTGATCGGCGACATGGTCATGTCGTCACGATCGAAGCCGACTGCGGCCACATGCCGCTTGTTGATGTAGACGAGATCCTCGTAGACCCAGCAGTCGGCCTTCGGTCCGTCGGGGTCGAAGCTCTGCTCATAGGCGCCGCCACCGATGTGGCGCATCGTGCCGATCCCCCGACGCTCCACTCTCGGGCCCTCGGCCCGAAACCGCTCGGGCAACCATCGCTGCCACAGGTGTGCGGGCTCGACGACGTGGTCGTCGACGCTCACGATCTTCGGGAGCTCAGCCACGCGTTCTCCAGATCTGACGGGTCGTCAGATCGTATACGAGGCCACACCGCCAGCACCCGACGAGCCGGTCAGGAGCGCGGGGCCGAGAGCAGAAGTGCGGCCGCTCATCCACGACAGTCGAGATTGGCGGGAGGGACGACGAGATCGACGAGGTAGTCGGCGATAGGGGTGTCGAGGCACCGGCTCCCCGAACCGAACGACGTGTGCCCCTGACCCTCAGACACGACGAGGCGCGCCTGACCGCCGAGCTGAGCGACGAGCGACTGCGACCATTCGATCGGGGTGATGGGGTCGTAGCGCGTTCCGATCACGACGATCGGCGCCGCCGTCGGCGCCGACACCGGCGGGAGCGGCGCCGCGGTCGGGGCCGACCAGTATGCGCACGCCAGACCGAGGCCGACGTTGGCCGCTCCGAATCGGGGCGCTCGAAGCGCGGCTTCGGCCTCGACCGCGGGGTAGACCTCGGGACCGCCGAGGCTCGGCCCGTCGAGGCACGTGATCGCGAGAAACGCGGGCCATTCGTTCCCGTACTTGCCGCCGCGCTCGCGGCGCATGTAGGTGTCGAACAGATCGAGCATCCCGCCGCCTTTCCCCCGCTGCGCGTTCGCGAGTGCACGCGCCAGATCCGACCACGAGCTCTGGCTGTAAAGCGCCGCCGCTACCGCCACGTCGGCTTCGGATGACGTTAGGAGCCGGTCTTCGCCATTGTGGCGAACGCGTATCGGCGCGGCCTCGATGCTCGCCATAACGTCGGTGTAGGCATTGGAAGGATCGTCGTGGATCGGACACCCGGTGTCGTTTGCGCAATGAGCGAAGAACTGATCGAGACCACGTTCAAGCCCCTCGGCCTGCTGCACCGCCGACTCCTTGCCAGAGAGCGACGGATCGACCGCGCCGTCGAGCACCATTGAGCGCACGCGCCCCGGATACAACGTCGCGTACACAGCACCGAGCTCCGTGCCGTAGGAGAAGCCGAGGAATGTGATCTGCTCCTCGCCGAGCGACTCACGAATGCGTTCCATGTCGTGCACCGTCGCAAGGGTCGAGATGTTCGCGAGCAGCTGGACTCCGGTCCGAGTACCGCACGCGTTGGCAAACCGCCGACTCACGGCATCGAGTGCCGACCATTCCGCGGCGTCGTCGGGCGAGGTGTCACCCGAGAACAGATAGTCGAGCCGGTGACCACAGTCGATCGACGTGCTGGCGCCGACACCGCGGGGGTCCCAACCGATCACGTCGAATCGGTCCAAGACCTTCCCGGGAAGGAACCGGCCCGCCTCCCTGGCCAGATCGATCCCGGACGCGCCGGGCCCGCCCGGGTTTACGAGCAGGGAGCCAATGCGTTTGTCGGGGACGCGTGCGGGCACGCGGAGGAGCGCAAGGTTGATGGTCCGGGCGCCTGTACCCACGGCCGCGGTTCCGGTTCCGTCGAGTGGGACTGAGAGCCGACCGCATTCGCCGCCGTCGCACGACGACCACACGATCCGCTGCGCCGAGGGCCTGCTAGATCCTGGAGGCGACGTAGGCGACGTCGACGGGGCTGTCCTCCCGGCACCGGTGGCGGTTCCCCTGGAACCTCCCGTCGAGGTGCACGACACCAGGAGCCCACTCGCGACAGCCACGAGCGCTATGAGCGCGACGACAAGGGCGCGGCGCGGTCGACGGCGGCTGGTGCCAGCACCCATGCCCCACGTTGACACACGCCGTGACCTGTTCCGGTGTCGGGTCGGTGCAGGCGCGCCGGAACCATCCCGGAGGCTCACGAACTGGACCTGCTACATTCAGCTTCGTTCGAGGACGGGGGAAGACCGGTGCAAGTCCGGCGCTGACCCGCAACTGTGAACGTGTTCTCCGCCTGCTCACACGACCAGGGGGCGACGCGTGAGCCAGATCACCCACCTCGCTCCGTCGGGCCCACCCGACGATCTCACCGTGCCGCACCGTCGGCTTCTACCGAACCCTCGAGAACCGGGGTTCACGGAGGAAAAACATGTTGAGTCAGCGATCGTCGCGCGTCCTGGTGATCACGCTCTGTCTCGTCGTCACACTCGGTGCTTGTCGCTACACCGGCTACGGCGACGTCGGGTCGCAGACGGCCACAACCAAGGCAGTCACCTGGCTGAAGACCCAGCAACAGAGCGACGGCGGGTTCGAGGTGGCCGGGTTCGCCGGCTTCGAGACCCCCGACGCGGTGCAGGCCATCGCGAACGGCGCACAGATCAGCGCCACATGGAACCCGACCCTCGCTCGCAATGCAGTGCTCGCGACCCTGAAGAACGGCAAGAACCCCCTTGATGCCCTCGACAACTTCGCCGACGCCACGGGCCCGAACGCGATCGATGCCGGCCAGGCTGCGAAGCTGATCGTTCTCGTCGCCCAGCCGCTCGGTCTCTCGCCGACGGCGTTCGATCCCCAGGCCGACGGCGCCAAGAACCTCGTCGCGACGCTGGACGCGGGCCTCCTCCCGAACGGGTCGTACGGCCTGTTCAACGCGACGCTCTACGGCGCCATTGCCAAGGCCGCGCTCAATAGTGCGCCGTCGGCGGCGACGACCGCTTACATCCGCAACGCGCAGCAGGCGAATGGGGGCTGGAGCTACACCGGCAGCCCGAGCGGCGCAGACGTCGACATCGACACCACCGCGCTCGCCATCCAAGCGCTCGTCGCGGCCCGGGTCGCGCCGACGGATCCCGACCTCGTTCAAGGCCTCATCTTCCTTGCCGCCACCCACCGGGCTGACGGCGCGTGGCAGTCGTTCGGTTCCGACGACCCGAATTCGACCGCGTCCGCCGCCCTCGCGATCAGCGCGGCCGGGTTCGACGTGAACACCGTGTGCTGGCGCAACACCGTCGCGCCGATCATTTCGGGGGTCCCGTACGCCAACCCGCTCGCGTGGCTGCGGAGCCAGCAGGCGGCGAACGGGCACATCACCAGCGCGAACGATGCCTTCCCGCCGGTGAACACCTTTGCGACCAGCCAGACGGTCGAGGCGCTCGGTCGGTACTGGCTGCCGATCGCTCCGCTCTCATCGCGGGCCTGCTGACGTAGCGGGTCACAGATCTCCGCGCGGGCCCGGGGTGGACTCGGTGAGCCCACCCATACCGGGCTCGGGGCGCAGCGTCGGGAAGAGGATCACCTCGCGGATGCTCGGGGTTCCGGTCAGCAACATGACGAGGCGGTCCATGCCCATACCCATGCCACCGGTCGGCGGCATCCCGTATTCGAGCGCCCGCACGTAATCGAGGTCGACGTCGCCGGCTTCGGCGTCGCCGTGGGCCTTGGCCGCGGCTTCGTCTTCGAAACGCTGGAGCTGGTCAACCGGATCGTTGAGCTCGCTGTACGCGTTAGCCAGCTCGTGGCCCGAGATCACCAACTCGAAGCGCTCCGTGAGGGTCGGGTCGTCGCGGTGCGGTCGAGCGAGCGGCGACACCTCACGCGGGTGGTCGAGCACGAATGTCGGTTGCACGATCTTGTGCTGCAGGAGCTCGTCGTAGACGGCGTTCGTGAGCCTTCCGCTCCCCCAGTCGGCCCGGTACGCGACTCCGAGCCCGTCGAGCACCTTGCGGGCCGCTTCTACGGGCATTGCGGGGTTGATGTCAACGCCGAGCTCTTCCTCGATGAGCGCCACCATGGTCGCGCGCCGGTACGGCGGGGCGAGGTTCAGCTCGACGCCGCCGTAGGTGACCTTCATGTCGGGCAGAACGTCGCGCGCGGCGTCGGCAATGATCCCCTCGGTGAGGTCCATCATGTCGTTGTAGTCACCGAACGCTTGGTACACCTCGAGCATCGTGAACTCGGGGTTGTGCGTGGTGTCGACTCCCTCGTTGCGAAACACCCGTCCGATCTCGAAAACCCGGTCGAGGCCGCCGACGATGAGCCGTTTCAGGTGCAACTCGAGCGCGATCCGCAGATACAGGTCGTTGCCGAGCGCGTTGTGATGCGTGACGAACGGCCGGGCCGTGGCACCCCCCTGGGTGCTCTGCAGCACTGGTCCCTCGACCTCGGAGAAGCCCTGTCCCTCGAGGTAGTGGCGAACTCGCGAGATCGTCTGGATGCGGATCCGCGCGATCCGCCGGGCGTTCTCGTTCATCACCAGGTCGACGTAACGCTGGCGGTACCGGGTGTCGGTGTCGGTGAGGCCGTGCCACTTCTCGGGCAGCGGACGGATGGTCTTGGATAGGAGGGTGAAGCCCGCGACCTTCACCGAGAGCTCACCCCGACGGGTCGTCATGATCGTGCCTTCGACCCCGATCCAGTCACCCCGGTCGAGATCATCGAAGTCGTGGTGGGCCACCTCGCCGATCACCGCGGTGCTGACGAACAACTGGATCGGGCCGTCCCGGTCCACGAGCGTGGCGAAGCTGAGCTTGCCCTGCCTGCGCATCAGCATCAGGCGACCGGCGATCGAGACCTTCTCGTCGATCTCGGTTCCGGGCTGGAGATCGCCGTGGGCGGCTTGGATCGCGCCGGCTGTGGTCGTGCGCTCGAACCGTACGGGGTACGGGTCAACTCCGGCCGCGCGCATCGCGTCGAGCTTTCCGAGGCGGAGATGGCGCTGCTCGGCAATGAAGTCTTCGGCCGCCGCGGCCTCTTCTTCGGGCGTCGGCTCGGAGCCACCCGCCGCGCCCGCGCCTCCGTCCGTCGCGGGCGCGTCGCTGGCGTCGTCCATGGCGGGCGAGACTAGCGCCCCCCTTCGGAAGACTCCGGCGAGTTCCTCTATGCGCCGATCACGTCGGGATGCCCGAGGCCCTCTGCTCCACACAACGCGAAGTAGGTGTCGCGCACGAATCCGGCGTCGATGACCGACTCGACATTGCCATCCGCGTCGAGGTTGAGGTTGGCGCCGTAGATCGCGAACCACACGTCGGTGAGCTCGATCTGGTCATCGGGAACGGTGAGCGTGTGGACCGAACCGGCCGGCTCATAGAGGTACGAACCGGCTCGGTTGATCTCGGGGTACTCGAGGTACTTCCAGCTCCCTGCGAGTGTGAACGCGAAGACCTCCCCGGTGTGGCGGTGCGTTTGTACAGTCACCCCCGGCTCGAACTTCGTGCGGATCACCCACAGGCCGGCTTCGACATCTACCTGGAGAAGCTGAAGATGGGTCCCGTCACCGAGCGCGACGAACGGGAGGTCGGATTCGCCACGGTGAAGGGCACGGGGGATCTCAACTGCGGTCACGGGTCCAGGCTATGCCCGGGCCATGGCGAGGTCACGCAGGAAAGAACCGACGTCGGCGCGCGTCCGAATGAACCGACCTAGTGAGACCGAGATTCCGGTGACCCCGAGCCGCTCGAGTCGCGGGATCGGAGCCAGCGTCGCTCCTATGTCGGCGCGCCCGGCCGGGTTGGTCATGACCCGGATCGTCATCCGCACGCCAAGGGTCGCAGGGTCACGTCCGCGCTCCACGTATTCGGCTCGCAACCGGTCGACGAATCGAGCGATGTCGTCGTCGGAGACACCCAGCGGCAGCCAACCATCGCCGAGTTCCACGATCCGGGCGGCCGTGGCGTCGGTTGCACCGCCGCCGTACCAGATGGGGAGACGTCGCTGAACCGGGCGCGGCTCGCACCAGAGCTCAGAGAACTCGACGCTGTCGGAGGAGAAGGAAACCGGCGGCTCTTGCTCCCACAGCACCCTGCACGCGCGAACCATGTCGTCCATCCTCGCGGCACGACCCTGGAACGGCAGGTCGCGATCGGTGAACTCCTCGCGCTGCCAACCGGTACCGATTCCGAGGTCGAACCGGCCTCGGGAAAGCACGTCGATCGTGGCCACGGTACGGGCGACACTGAGCGCGGTCCGAAGCGGGCCGATCAACACACCGGTCGCCAGCCGCACCCGGCGGGTCGCCGACGACATCGCCGCGAGCACGCTCAGCGGTTCGAGCCAGGGTTCTTCGGGGGGGTACGGGAACTTCCCGAACGGATAGCGGTCGGTGCGGGTCCCCATGGCGAGATGGTCGGGCATCACGATCTGGTCGATACCAGCATCGTCGGCCACTCGGGCCACATCGACAACGGCGGCGAGATCATTGCCAAAGAGTCGGCTCATGCCTGACACCGTGACCGAGACCTTCACGCAGGCTCCTCTGGTCGACTCCGCTGCGGCTCCTCTAAGTTCACCCGAAACTAACAGGAGAGATCAGTGGGACGACTCGACGGCAAGGTGGCGCTCATCACGGGCGCAGGCAAGGGAATGGGGCGGGTGGCCGCGGAGCTGTTCGCGGCTGAAGGCGCGTTGGTCGCGGTGGCGGACCGCGTGCGCAACGACGGCGAGGAAGCGGTCGCGGCAATAGAGGCCGCGGGCGGGACCGCGGTGTTCGTTCCCGTAGACGTGTCCGACGCCACCCAGGTGGCAGCAATGGTCGCGGCGACGATGGAGTCGTTCGGAGCACTGCATGTGCTCTACAACAACGCCGGCATCTTTCCTGCCGACGACGGCGGCACCACCGATACCCCCGAGCCGACATGGGACACGGTCATCGACGTGAACCTCAAGGGAGTGTGGCTCGGGTGCAAGTACGGCATCCCGGCAATGCTCGATTCAGGCGGCGGGTCGATCATCAACGTCGCGTCGTTCGTCGCGCTCGTCGGTGCCGCTACCGCGCAGATCGCGTACACCGCGAGCAAGGGTGGAGTGCTCTCCATGACGCGCGAGATCGCCGTCGAATACGCGCGCAAAGGCATCAGGGCCAACTCGCTGTGCCCCGGCCCCATCGAGACCGAGTTGCTCGCCGAGCTCATGTCGGATCCAGAGCGGCGCCAGCGCCGCCTCGTGCACATACCGATGGGGCGGCTCGGGCGAGCCGAGGAGCTGGCCAAAGCCGCGCTGTTCCTCGCGTCCGACGATGCGTCGTTCATGACTGGATCTTCGCTAGTGGTCGACGGCGGCATCACCGCGGCGTACGTGACCCCCGAATAGCGACCAATGTTGCGCGCGGTGCGTGGCAACACGCGGAATGCGCGCGAAAACACTGGTCAAGCTGCGAAACCCGTGGTAGATCAACCCGGCGGGTAAGGGTGCGTTGACGGCGGGAGGGGTTCGCATGGCGACCCAGGACACTTCGGCATCGGCGATAGCTGATCGCGATCGCGACGAGCTCCACGAGCTCGGGTACGCGCAAGAGCTCAACCGCAGGATGGGATGGTTCTCCAACTTCGCGGTGAGCTTCACGATCATCTCGATCCTCACCGGTGGGATCACCACTTTTTATCTCCCGGTATTCGCCGGGGGCCCGCGCGCCGCGACGTTCTCGTGGATCATCGTCGGGTTCTTCACGTTGCTCGTCGGGATGGCGATGGCCGAGATCTGCTCGGCGTACCCGACCGCGGGTGGGCTCTACTACTGGTCGGCGAAGCTCGCGAACCGAAACAAGGCTGCGTGGAGCTGGTTCACCGGTTGGTTCAACCTCGTCGGCCAGGTCGCGATAACCGCGAGCATCGATTTCGGGCTCGCTACCGTCATCAACTTCCTCATCACGTCGTACATCAACTCGAACCTGCTGACGGCCCGCTGGATCCTCTTCACCTACGCGCTCGTCCTGATCCTCCACGGGCTGCTCAACACCTTTGGGATCCGGATCGTCGCGCTCCTCAACGACATAAGCGTGTGGTGGCACCTCACCGGCGTCGCACTCATCCTCGCGGCACTCGTCTTCCTCCCCGACTCGCACCAGTCGCCCGACTTCATCTTCAAGTCGGAGAACCTGACCGGCTGGGATTTCCCCTACGTCGGCATCTACGTGTTCTTCATCGGCATACTCATCGCGCAGTACACGATCACCGGGTTCGACGCCTCTGCGCATCTAACCGAGGAAACCAAAGAAGCGAATGTGTCGGGCTCGAAGGCGATCGTCCGGGCGATCTACGTCTCTGCGATCGCCGGCCTAATCCTGAACCTGGCGATGCTCTACGCGATCCAGCCGGGCGGCTACACCAAGCTTGCCGGCACCGTGCCTGCCCTCACGATGGGCTTTCAGCTCTTCATCGACGCTATCGGCCCCGCCGGAGGCAAGGCCTTGATCCTGATCTCGATCGTGGCGCAGCTCTTCTGCGGCATGGCGTCGGTCACCGCGAACTCGCGAATGATCTACGCGTTCTCTCGCGACGGCGCGGTGCCGGGCCACCGCATCTGGCACCGCATCAACCCGCGGACTCGCACACCAACCAACTCCGTCTGGCTCGCGGTCGGACTGGCCTTCCTGCTCGGGCTCCCTTCGCTGTACCAGAACGCCGGCTACTCCGTCGCGTTCTTCGCCATCGTGTCAGTCGGTACGGTGGGTCTCTACGTCGCGTACATCATCCCGGTGTTTCTCCGACTGCGGAGCCGGACGTTCCAACCGGGGCCGTGGAACCTGGGGCGGTGGAGCAAGCTCATCGGCTGGACCGCGTTCGTCTGGGTCGCCTTCATCTGCATCATCTTCTTCCTGCCCCAGTTCTATCCGGCACTCCCCGGCGACTACGTCGGGGGCGTCAACGTCGGCCTCAACAACTTCAACTGGTCGGGTCCGTTGATGCTGGTGATTTTTGTCGTGATCGGGATCTGGTGGCTGGCCTCGGCCCGCAACTGGTTCAAGGGACCTCAGGTCCAGGGCTCGAAGGAAGAGCTGCTCGCGATCGAGCGCGAGCTCGCTGCCGTCCATGCCGGCAAGAGCCCCGAGGAGTTCAAGCGCATGGAAGAGCGCCTCGACACCGAGCTCGACGAACGGACCCGCGGCGGGGACCCGTCGTAAGGCGCGCAGAGGCCGGCGAGGCAAGTTCGGACGAAGAGCATCCGGACGCGCCAGATCCGGCTGCGGTCGCGCAACGGGTACCGGGTTGGGCCGGCCGGGCCCGCGTCGTCGCGACGCTCGAAGGAGGCATCACCAACCGCAACTCCGTGATCGAGGTCGACGGAGAGCGGTTCGTACTCCGGCTCGCAGGCAAAGACACCCATCTGCTCGAGATCAACCGGACGTTTGAGCGCGAGGCGAACGAGCGAGCGGCCTCGTTGGGGCTCGCCCCCGAGGTCGTCGCCTTCATCGAACCCGAGGGATTCCTGGTGACCCGGTTCGTCGTCGGCGAACCCCTCATCGACCGCCAGATCGGCGAGCCGGCCACCCTCGGGCGCATCGCCGCGATGCTGGCGCAGTTTCACGGCTCCGGCCCGCTTGCCGGCGAGTTCGATGCCTTCCTCATCCCCGATCGTCACCGGGCAGCCGCCGCCTCGCGCGGAGTAGCTGCTCCCGCCGCCTACCCCGAGATCGAAGCGATCGTGCACGAGATAGCGCGTGCGTTCGCCGTCACGCCGGAGCCGCGGGTGCCGTGTCACAACGACCTCCTCGGAGCCAACTTTCTCGAGGCGAGCGACGGTCGGCTCTGGCTACTCGACTGGGAGTACGCGGGTATGAACGACCGCTACTTCGACCTCGGCAACTTCGCGACGAACAACGACCTGGAACCCGACGCAGAAGGCGATCTCCTCCGGTCCTACTTCGGCACTGTCACCGCTCGACGCGCCGCGCGCCTCGAGCTCATGAAGCTCGTTAGCGACGCGCGCGAAGGAATGTGGGCGGTAGTGCAGCAAGGAATCAGCACGCTGATCTTCGACTACGTCGGCTACGCCCAGGAGCACCTCGACCGCGTGCTCAGACGCGCCCACGCGCCGGGATACCGTGCGCTCCTCGCAGCTGCGGCCGAACCGGAAGGATTCGTGTGAAGGATCAGGCCCAGGTGGTGATCATCGGCGGCGGAGTGGCCGGTGCGAGCATCGCGTGGCATCTTGGCGAAGCCGGCTGCACCGACGTGCTGCTCGTCGAGCGGGCCGAGATCACCAGCGGATCGACCTTCCACTCGGCCGGGCTCGTCGGCCAGCTCCGTTCGAGCCTGCCTCTGACTCGGATGATGATGCGCAGCGTCGAGGTCTACCGGCGTCTACAGGCCGAGGCCGACGAGACCGGCCGATCGCCCGGATGGTCGGAGGTCGGCTCGCTCCGGATCGCCTCGACGGCGCCGCGATTGGAGGAGCTCACCCGCCAGCACGGCTGGGCCAAGACCTTCGGGCTACCGATGGAGCTTCTTGGCCCGAGTGAGGCCCACGACCGCTTTCCGTTGATGGATCCCGAGGGCGTGCTCGGTGCACTCTGGCTCCCGACCGACGGTCATCTCGATCCCAGTGGCCTCACCTACGCGCTCATCGGCGGCGCGAAGGCGCGCGGCATCGACGTCGAGACGGGAGTGCGGGTAACCGACGTTCTCGTCGAACATGGGCGGGTGACGGGCGTGGTCACCGATCACGGTCGGGTACGAGCCGAGACTGTGGTCGCCGCGTGCGGGATGTACACACCGCTGGTCGCGGCGTTCGCCGGGGTGAACCTGCCGATCGTGCCCATTGCCCACCAGTACCTCATCACCAAACCGATCGCGGGCGTCGACATCGATCTTCCGCACCTTCGCGATCCCGACAACCTCGTGTACTTCCGTCGCGAGTCGGGCGGGCTCGTGGTGGGTGGATACGAGCGCGATCCCGCGCCCTGGTCGGTGCATGGTGTTCCCGACGACTTCAACAACAAGCTGCTCGACGAAGACTGGGACCGCTTCGCTCCGCTCATGGCCAACGCGACGCGGCGGGTCCCCGCGCTCGAGCACGCAGAGATCGTTCAACTCATCAACGGGCCGGAGGGGTTCACTCCCGACAACGAGTTCGTGCTCGGTGAGAGCCACGTGCACGGGTTCTTCGTCGCCGCAGGGTTCTGCGCGCACGGTATCGCCGGGGCCGGCGGAGTCGGCCAGGTCATGGCCGAGTGGATTCTCGACGGAGAGCCGGGCATCGACAGTTGGAAGATGGACATACGTCGGTTCGGTGCCCATTACGCCAGTCGTGATCTCACGCGGGCACGCGCGAGCGAGGTGTACTCGACCTACTACGACATCCACTATCCGAACGAGGAGCGACTCACCGGTCGGCCGTTGCGGTGCTCGCCCGCGTACGAACGTCTCGCCTTGCTCGACTGCACGTTCGGCGAGAAGAGCATGTGGGAACGGCCCAACTGGTTCGAGTGCAATGCTCCGCTCGGTGACCCGGAGCTGCGACCCCGCGGGTGGGCCGGTGAGCACTGGAGCCCCGCGATCGGCGCCGAAGCGCTGGCTTGTCGTGACACCGCCGCGTTGTTCGACGAGACCAGCTTCTCCAAGCTCGAGCTTTCCGGCCCCCGCGTTACGGAGTTCCTTGACCGGGTCTGCGCGAACGAAATGGACCGACCCATCGGCTCGGTCACCTACACGCAGCTCTGCAACGAAAGCGGCGGCATCGAATGCGACCTGACTGCGACCCGGCTCGAACCGAACCGCTACCTCCTCGTAACCGGCACCGCATTCGGGAACCACGATCTCGGTTGGCTCGCCAAGCAACAAGAACGTCTCGCCGAAGGCGACGCGGTGACATTGACCGACATGACATCGAGCTACGCGTGCTTCGGCCTCTGGGGTCCGCGAGCACGCGACATCCTGGCGCCGCTCACCACCGACCCGCTCGGGAACGACGCGTTCCCCTACTTGAGCGCGCGTCGTATCACCATTGGTGCCGTGCCGGTAATCGCGATCAGGGTGACGTACGTGGGCGAGCTCGGGTGGGAGCTCTACTGCCCGGCGGAGTACGGCCGGACCCTCTGGGACACGCTGTGGGAAGGCGGCCACCACCACGGGATGCTCGCCGGCGGCTACCGGGCGATCGATGCGCTGAGGGTGGAGAAGGGCTACCGGGTCTGGTCAAGCGACATCACTCCGGAAGACAACCCCTACGAGGCCGGGCTCGGCTTCGCGGTGAAACTGGACAAAGCATCACCATTCATCGGAAGGGAAGCGCTCAGGAGCGCCAGGGAACGAGGCGTGACCCGCCGGTTGCGGACCGTTCGGATGGCTGACCCGTTGGCGGTCCCGCTCGGTTCGGAACCCGTGCGGGTCGAGGGTGCCGTCGTCGGGCGGGTGACCAGCGGCAACTTCGGCTTCCGGGTCGGCGGTGCGATCGGCTTCGCGTATCTGCCCACCGAGGTCGCCGACTTCGGCCGGCGGGTCGAGATCGAGATCTTCGGCGAGTGGATCGAGGCCGCCGTCGTCTCGGATCCGATCTGGGACCCTGGGGGTGAACGAATCCGTGCATGAACCAACTCGTCGATCACTGGCGCCACATAGTCTGAGCCGCCGCGACAGGAGGACTTGATGCTCCAGGGGATGCTCGACACAGATGAACTCATACGGCTGGTCGACGACGGTGAGATCGACACAGTGCTCGTGTGCTTCACCGATCTCCAGGGTCGCCTGGTCGGCAAGCGGGTAACCGGTCACTTCTTCTGCGACGAGGTGCTGGGGCGGGGAGGTGCGATCGAGGCGTGTGTGTACCTGCTCGCGGTCGACGTCGACATGACCCCGCTTCCCGGCTACGAGTTCGCGAACTGGTCGACCGGCTACGGCGACTTCCGCTGCCTGCCCGACTTCTCGACCATGCGCGTCGTGCCCTGGCTGGAGAAGACGGCGTTGGTGCTATGCGACCTCTTCGACGACGACACCGGCGAGCCAGTAGAGGTTTCACCCCGACGGATCCTGGCGCGTCAACTCGAGCGGGCCGCGGCGTTGGGCTACCAGGTGAAGACCGGCTCGGAGCTCGAGTTCTTCCTGTTCCGAGAGTCGTACGACGAGGCCGAGGCGCTCGACTTCACCGGCCTGACACCCCACTCGTCGGTGATCGAGGATTACCACATCTTCCAGACGACGCGTGATGAGTACCTCATCCGCCAGATCCGCAACGGTCTCGACGGTGCGGGCATCCCGGTCGAGTTCTCCAAGGGCGAAGCCGGCAAGGGACAGCACGAGATCAACCTGCGCTACACCGACGCGCTGACGATGGCCGACCGACACGTGATCTACAAGAACGGGGCGAAGGAGATCGCGGCAATCAACGGGCGTTCGCTCACCTTCATGGCCAAGTACTCGATGGACGAGGTCGGTTCGTCGTGTCACATCCACTCCAGCCTCTGGAACGCCGACGGCACGGCGAGCGTGATGTGGGATGGCGACGCCCCCGACCATCTCTCCACCCCGTTTCGCGGCTGGCTCGGCGGCCTCGTGGCCACTGGCCGGGAGCTCGCGTGGATGTTCGCCCCGACGGTCAACTCGTACAAGCGCTACCAGCCGGAGTCATGGGCACCGACCGCGTTGGCGTGGGGGCGCGACAACCGCACCTGTGGGTTCCGTCTGGTGGGACACGGCCAGGGGTTCCGCATCGAGTCACGCATCCCCGGCGCCGACGCCAATATCTATCTCGCGTTCGCGGCCACGATTGCGGCCGGACTGCACGGGATCGAGCAGGGCATCGAGCCGCCTCCGATCCTCGTCGGCAACGCCTATGAGGCGCCCGACATCCCGCACGTCCCGTGGACGCTCGTCGAAGCGATCTCAGAGTTCGCGCGCAGCGAGGTCGCCGACGCCGCGTTCGGCACCGCCGTGCACGCTCACCTCGTGAACACCGCGAAGCAGGAGTGGGCCGCGTTCAACCGGGCGGTCACCGACTGGGAGCGCCGTCGCAACTTCGTGCAGTTCTAGGTCGGGGAGATCATCACAGCCGTGCTCAAGCCGCTCATAGCCACATCGGCGTATCTCCTTCCGGCCGGGCGCGTCGGGAAATGGATCGATCCTGCCGTCGCGATCCCGACGGTGTACCTCGACGCGCTCGGCCGCGCCGGTGGACAGGAGGCAATCCTCAGGCCGACGGAGATCACGCCCGTTGAAGCGGCGGATCTCCTCGGGCACTTCGATGGGTTGCTTCTCATCGGAGGCCCCGATGTCGACCCATCGATCTATGGCCAGGGCGCTGTCGAGACCGTCTACGGGGTCGTGCGCGTGCGCGACGACTTCGAGATCGCGCTCGTGCGGGCCGCCCTCGACCTGTCGCTCCCCTTGTTGGCCATCTGTCGCGGCCACCAGGTGCTCAACGTCGCGCTCGGTGGAGACCTCGACCAGCACATCAGCGACCGGTTTCCCGGCCACGGACGACCCGGGGTGGAGAACGGGGCCGAGCTGCACGAGATAATCGTCGAGCCGGCGTCGCGCTTGGCCGAGATCATGGGCGTCAGACGCTCGGTTTGCTCGCATCATCACCATCAGGTGATCGGTCGGCTCGCCGAGGGTCTGCGCGTCGTTGCCCGCGCCCCTGATGGTTTGATCGAAGCGGTCGACGTAGACGACCATCCAGAAGTCACGAGTGTGCAGTGGCATCCCGAAGACACGGCTCCCGATGATCCCGCCCAGCAGCGGATCTTCGACGCGTTCGTGACGCTCTCGCGAGAGTCAAGCCCATAACCGGCTTAGGCGTTGGCGGCCAAGCTAGCCCCGGTAGCCCTCGAGATCTAAGAGGAAGGCCTTGATCTCGACGCCTCCTCCGTAGTTGCCCAGACCGCCGGCCGACGGAACAACGCGGTGACAGGGCACCACGATCGGGATCGGGTTGGTCGCCATCGCACTGCCGACGGCCCGCGCTGCTCGCGGGCTCCCCGCCTCGGCCGCGAGATCGCCGTAGGTCGCGGTTTCCCCAGCCGGGATGCGGCGTGCGGCCTCGAGCGCCCGACGTCGGAAGTCGCCATGGATGAGCGCGAAGTCGAGCTTGATGCGGAAACGGGAACGACGCTGCTCGAAGTACTCGTCGAGCTCCCGACGCACGGAGTCGAGCCGAGCGGGTGCCTCGACGACGCGCTGCGAGAGACGCGCCGCGAGCTCGTCGTAGATGTTCTCGTCGCGGAAGCCGATGCGAACCAGCCCCTTGGGAGTCGCCGCGAGCGTGAGCGTTCCGATCGGGCTGTCGAACGGCGCCACCGCGATGTCGATCAGGCCGCCGAAGCGCTCGACAGCTCGGTACGTTGCTTCTGTCGCGGCATCATCGACGCTGACTCGATGACCGCGTTGGAGTGCGGTGGTGAGGCTGTCGGTCATGGTGCCCATTCCTCTCGCAGGCGGGTCAAGCCGCCCGCACATTTTGGCGCGAGTCGCGGTTTCGTGACATCGCTACTTCACTGCGGTCGGCGCGACCATCCCGCTGACTGCGCCGACGACCGGCAGCGGTGTCGCGCAGAGCAGGAACTCCCACACGCCGTCGGCGACGCAATCGGCCGCGAGATCGTCGAGGAACCAGAGCTGACCCTGGGTGAGACCGATGTCACGGAGATCGAGCATGTGCACGGCCATCATCGCCCCCTTGTGCTCGGGCGGATATATCTCGAACGCGTAGGTGTCGTTGGCCACCAGGGCGATGTCGTGGTCACGGAACCAACTCACCGCGCTCACACCGAACCCGGGCGCCATGATCCTGTAATCGTCCCGCCGCTCCTCGGCCAGCAGCGCCATCTGTCCGGTGCGGACGAGCACTGCATCGCCGGGCTCCACCGTTATCCCGGTGGCAGCGAGCGCGGCGTCGAGCTGAGCGGAACCGATCACGGTCCCGGCCTCCAGTCGATCGACCCCGCAGGAGCGGGCGATGTCGAGCAGAATCCCGCGCGTGACGATCGGACCGACCTTCTCGATTCCGAGCCGGGCCGCCCCATCGACGGTGATCTCGCTCGCGGCGATGTTGTTGTAGAGGAGGCCCTCGTAACCGGCGTGTGAGAGCGCGTCGATGTGGGTCGCTGCCTGAAGAGACAGCTCGAGCAGATCGTCGGTGGTCGTGAAGTCGTCGGTGTCGCCGGTGAATGACACGTTGACGTATTTCATCTTCAACGTCGGGTTCATCCGCCCGGGGGCGCCCGGCCCGTCAGTCTGGGGCCCACTGACATGCATTGGGACCGAGAGCCCGAACGATGCACCGCGCCGCACGCAGGCCGCGCCGCGCAACACCGCCGCCGCGTCGATGAGGTTGAGCGTGCCGCGCTCGTCGTCGGTACCCCACCGGCCCCAGTTCGAGACCCGCGCCGCGAGGGATTTGAGCTCCTCGGGAAGCACTAGCTCGCGTACTTCGCGCGCAGCTCGTGCTTGAGCACCTTGCCCGTGGGGTTGCGGGGCAACGCCGCGACAATTTCGAGCTGCTCGGGAAGCTTCTGAGGGATGAGGCCCGCCGCCTTCCCGAACTCGAACAGCTCAGAAAGGATCGGCGGATCGGCCGGATCCTTCGGCACGATGACGGCGCACGCCCGCTCGCCGCTCCTGGGGTCGGGGAGGCCAATCACCGCGGCATCCGCGACCTTCGGGTGGGTGAAGAGCACGTCTTCGACTTCCTTCGCGCTGATGTTCTCGCCTTTTCGGATGATGACGTCTTTCACCCGGCCGGTGATCGACACGTAGCCCTCGTCGTCGAGGTTGCCGAGATCGCCGGTGCGAAAGAAGCCCTCCTCGTCGAAGGCCTCCGCGTCGAGCGACGAGTCGAGGTAACCCTTGCAGAGCTGCGGACCCTTCACTGCCAACTCGCCCTCTTCTCCCGCGCCGGCAACTGAACCGTCGAGCTTCACGACCTTGATCTCCACCCCGGGAGTGGCCCGCCCTTCGGTGTTCGCGAGCTTCTCGTCGGCATCGTGGATGCTTGCCATCGCCAGGATCGGGCACTCGGTGAGGCCGTAACCGCTGACGATGCCGACACCACCCAGCTCCTGCTTCACCTCGTAGTGAAGCTGAGGCGGCTTGGCCGCGCCCCCACCCACGAACGCGCGCACGTGCGGGAAGATCGGTTCACCGCCCGGTTGCGCGCGTTGCGCATCGAGGTACGCAAGGTGGAAGACGGTGCCCGCGCCGACGACGGTGACGTTGTGACCGCCGAGCGACGGGATGGTCGTCGCGGGAACGAACGCCTCGACGATCGCGTGTGAACAGCCCGAGATCAGCGCGGCGATAAGCAGACCGAGCCCACCGATGTGCGTGAACGGGAAGACGAACCCGTGCCGGTCGGCCGGTGAGAACTCGAACGCCAACACCATCGCGTACGCCGACGCCCACACGCTCGGATCGGTGTGCTTGGCGCCCTTCGGGTCGGCGGTCGTGCCGGAGGTGTAGAAGACCCAGCGAATGGCATCGGGATCGTCGGGCGGGGGCGGCAGTCGATCAGTGTCGCTCTGTGGGAGTCCCCGGTTCACTACGAGCACCTCGAGGCCCGGCGCGTCCTTCGCGATCGACAGCGCCATCCCCTCGTAGTCGAAGCCGCGCCACTCGCCCGCCACGATCAGGAACTTCGCCCCGGTCTGGCGAGCGACGAAGCCGACCTCGCGCTCGCGGTAGATGGGCAGGATCGGGTTCTGGGTCGCGCCCAGGCGGCTCAGCGCGCCGACGAGCACGAATGACTCGATCCACGTGGGGAGCTGCCACGACACCGCAGTGCCATCGGAGACGCCGAGCTCCTGGAACCCCGCGGCGACCCGTTCGCACTCGGCGCGGTACTCGACGAAGGTCATCTCACGGCCGTTTTCGTCGATCAGCATCCGGGCCATCGGCGTGGCCTCGGCGCGCGCGTCGATCAACCCCCAGAGCGTGCGCGGCTCGGTGATCCACGAGTCGCCGACCGCTGCGCTCACGCCGTGATCCCTCCGTCGAGCGACAGGATGGAGCCGGTGAGCTTAGGAACGTCGTCGGACGCCACGAATGCGATCAGCCCCGCGACTTCAGCGGGCTCGCTCGGCCCGAGCTTGGAGTTCACCCGGTCGAACGCGTGCGTCCAGTCGATGCCTTCGGGGAAGTCGAGACCCTTCGTCATCGGGGTACGCATACCGCCGGGCGCCACCGCGTTGATGCGGATGCCCTGCTCGAGGTACTCGGTCGACAACGCCTTGGTGAGGTTGACCACCCCGGCCTTCGACGCGCAGTAGGCCGCCGTGTACGGCTGACCCATCAAACCTGCGTTCGACGCGACGTTGACGATGTTGCCGCCACCGTCGAGCAGGTACGGGATCGTGGAGCGGCACATGTAGAACGTGCCGGTGAGGTTCACCGCGATGAGGTTCGACCACCCCTCGGCGGTCTCCTCGTGGCTGTGCTGGAACCGCAGGATCCCGGCTGCGTTCACGAGCACCTGCGGGCGGCCGAGATCTGAGGCGACGGCGCCGACCGCGGCCTCTACCGAAGGGAGGTCACGCACGTCGACGGGGTACGCCTTCGCGACGCCACCATCCTCGGCAATCTCGCCGACCACCTTCTCGGCGTTCTCGAGCGCGACATCGAGGACGGCCACCTTGGCGCCTTCGGATGCGAAGCGCCGCGCGGTGGCGCGCCCGAGCCCTGATCCGGCACCGGTCACCAAGACGACACGGTCGGTGAAGCGGGATTCCATACGACGTGCGCCCCCTGGTCAGCGGTTTTCGGCCCGGAATCTAACGCATCGTCAGATTCCACGTCCGGTTGGCCAGACTGGGGTGGTGAATCAAGCCGAGAACTCGGAAGGCTCCGCACTGGAGCTCAAGCCGCGCTGGCGGGGTGCGTCGCACGAGGTCGCCGCGTTCGTCTTCCCGGTTCTCGGCGTCGCTCTCGTGGCCGTCTCCCGGACGACGCCGGCCTGCTGGGCGGCACTCGTGTACACCGTCGGCATCACTGCGATGTACGCCACGAGCGCGTGCTACCACCGCGGCCAATGGAGCCCATCCGCCCGGCTTCGCCTGCGCCGGCTCGACCACTCGATGATCCTGGTCGGGATCGCTGCTACCTACACCCCGCTCGCTGTGGTGGCGCTCGACGAGCGCAGCGCGCGCATCCTGCTCGGCGTCGTGTGGACACTGGCTCTGGCCGGCATCGTGGTGCAGATGTTGTGGCTCGATGCGCCGCGCTGGCTCGTCGCGGGCCTCTACGTCGCCATCGGTTGGACAGCGATCGCGATCGTCCCGGTGCTGTGGAACGAGCTCGGCATGCTCACGTTCTCGCTCATCCTCTGCGGCGGTGTCGTGTACTCGATCGGCGCTCGGGTCTACTCGGCACGCCGACCCGACCCCATGCCCGGAGTCTTCGGCTTCCACGAGGTGTTCCACGCGCTCGTGATCGCGGCCGGCTTGATCTTCTACATCGCGATCGCACGCGTCATCGTGGCTCGATGAGGGCCCGGCGGTACGGCTCGCAACGGCGGCATAGTGTCAGAAGCCGTGACCACGCCTGCGACGACCGCCGACCTCCTGCGAGATGTCGCGGCGACGCACCCCGACAGGGAGGCCTACGTCCACGGAGGGAAACGGGCGACGTACGCATGGCTCGACCGTTCGGCCGACGGGTTCGCCACGACCCTGCTCGACCTCGGCGTCGCCAAAGGCGACGTCGTCACCCTGCTCCTGTCCTCCTCGATCAAGTTCGCGGTCTGCTACCTAGGAGCGCTGCGCGTCGGCGCGATCACCTCCGCGCTGAACCTCCGCCTCGGGCGGATGGAGCAGGCCAGCATCTTTCGGCGGACCGAACCCAGCGTCACGATCATCGGCGACGGCGCCGAGGTCCCCGCCGACGTCGATCCCGGGATCGAGCTCCACGTCTCGGCGCTGGGTCCCGCCTTCGCCGCCGGCCCGCCCGCGAGCGGTCGACTCCCGCGGCTCGACGTTACCGACCCGACCTGCATCGTCTGGACGAGCGGGACGACGGGCGCGCCGAAGGGAGCCGTGTACGACCACGCGGCGCAGAACGCGATCTCCCGGAACATGGGGGAGCTGACCGCGCCCGGCGATCGACGGCTCAGCGTGTTGCCGTTCGCCCACGTGGGCTACATGACCCGCATGTGGGACGAGCTCCTGAACGCGACCACGCTCATCCTTCCCGGCGAGCCGTGGACCCCAGCCGAACATCTGCGGATGATCCGCGACGAGGGCGTCACGATGGTGACAGGAGTGCCTACCCAGTGGCAGCGGGTCCTCGACCACCCCGATCTCGCGATCACCGACTTCTCGGGTGTGCGGGTGGCCGGGCTCGGTGGCGCGTCGATCGCGCCTGAGCTGGTCTGTCGCATGCGCGAGAGGCTCGGCTGCCCGGTTCTCGCCCGTTACACGAGCACAGAGGCGGGCGTGTGCACGAGCACCCGCATCGGCGATCCCGACGAGATCGTCGCCAACACCGTCGGGCGTCCGGCGCCGGAGGTGGAGCTCCGGCTGCTCGACCCGAAGGGACGCGAGGTGGAGCCGGGAATCGTCGGCGAGATCGTATGCCGGTCGCCGGCGATGATGCGCGGCTACTGGCGTGATCCGGAGCGCAGCGCCGAGGTGATCGACGACGCGGGCTTCCTCCACACCGGTGATCTCGGTCTGTACGGCGACGACGGCAACCTCCGGATCGTGGGCCGGCTCAAGGAGATGTACATCCGGGGTGGCTACAACGTGTACCCGGCCGAGATCGAAGGGGTGCTCGCCGATCATCCGGCGGTCGACCACTGCGCGGTGGTGGGTGTGACCCACGGCGATCTCGGCGAGATCGGCGTCGCGTTCGTGGTCGCGGCGCCCGGATCCGCGCCCGAGCTCGCCGAGCTGCGAGCCTGGTGCCGCGATCGGCTGGCCGACTACAAAGCTCCCGACCGGCTCGTGATCGTCGACGACCTGCCCGTGACCGCCATGATGAAGATCGACAAGCGCGCGCTGGCCGCGCGTCTCCAGGAGGAACTGTGACCGACATCCAGCCCGACGCGATCCAAGGCGTCGGAACCGGTGATTCGAGCGAACGGCCGATCAAGCTCGGTTCCATGCTCTTCACCCTCGTCGAGCCCCACGCCGGTCGCGAGGTCGAATACAACCGCTGGTACGAGCGCGATCACTTCTATGCCGGGTGCATGATCGGGGCCTGGACCGTCGCCGGATCAAGATTCGTGGCGACAAGGGAGTGCAAGGCCAAGCGATACCCGGCCGACTCCCCGATCGCTCCTGATCCGCTCAACGGCTCGTACCTCGCGCTGTACTGGATTCTCGCGGGCAAGCTCGACGAGTGGATGCGCTGGGGAACCGACCAGGTGAACTGGCTCCACACCAACGGTCGCATGTTCCTCGACCGCGACCATGTCCACACTTTGATGTACGAGCTCGCCGACGAGCGCTCGGCCAACCCCGGTGGCGTGTCCGCCGAGCTCGCGCTCGACCGGCGCTATCCCGGAATCGTCGCCACCATCGGTGAGATCGCCGACGGGCACACCGTCGACGAGGTCATCGCGTGGTCGGCCATGCGGGAGTGCCCGGCCGACCTCGTCCTCACCTTCACCCCCCGCCCGCTCTTCGACGACGCGCCCGGTGATGTTCCCCGAGATATCGTTAGCAACCGGTTCCTTCAGCTCGCGTTCGTCACCGACGATCCGCTCCGCGCGTTCGACGAGCGGTTCAGCGCACTCGGGGCCGACTTCAGGGCCAGCAGTCTCGGCCAGATCGTCTTCGCGTCACCGTTCCTCGCGACAGTGCCCGGAACCGATACCTACACCGACAAGTTGCGGTAGGAGAATCGCGTGCGAATCCTCATCATCGGGGCTGGTGGCGTCGGCAACGCAATCGCCGTCGGGCTCTCTCGGCGCGACTTCTTCGAGCACGCGGTCGTGGCCGACGTAACACTCGCCCGCGCCGAGGCCACCCGCGACCGCGTGGCCGACCAGCGCTTCGCTGCGGTTGCCATTGACGCCTCCGACCAAGCCGCGATCGTCACACTGGCCCGTGCCGAACGGATCGACGCGATCGTCAACGCGTGCGATCCCCGATTCAATATGGCGATCTTCGATGCCGCGTTCGAAGCCGGATGCACCTATCTCGACATGGCGATGAGCCTCTCTAAACCCCACCCCGACGAACCCCACACCAAGACCGGCGTGATGCTCGGCGACGAGCAGTTCGCCCGTTCGGCCGACTGGGAGACCAAGGGCCTGCTCGCCCTCGCCGGGATCGGCGTCGAGCCGGGGATCTCCGATGTGTTCGCCCGCTACGCGTCCGATCATCTCTTCTCCGAGATCCGTGACATCGGGGTGCGCGACGGAGCGAGCCTCGCCGTCGACGGCTACGGGTTCGCTCCGACGTTCTCGATCTGGACGACCATCGAGGAGTGCCTCAATCCTCCGGTCATCTGGGAGAAGGATCGGGGTTGGTTCACCACCGCGCCGTTCTCGGAACCCGAGATGTTCTACTTCCCCGCAGGGATCGGGCCTGTCGAATGTGTGAACGTCGAACACGAGGAGGTGCTGCTCATCCCGCGCTGGGTCGACTGCCAACGGGTGACGTTCAAGTACGGACTCGGTGACGAGTTCATTGAGGTGCTGCGCATGCTCCACCTACTCGGGCTCGATTCGACCACTCCGGTGAAGGTGCGCGACATCGAGGTGTCACCGCGCGACGTCGTCGCCGCGACACTCCCCGACCCTGCGACCCTCGGCGACAAGATGCATGGGCTCACGTGCGCCGGAACTTGGGTAACCGGGACCGGCAAAGACGGCGCACTGCGCGAGGTGTACCTGTACCACGTGTCCGACAACGACGAATGCATGGCGAAGAACGGCTGTCAGGCGGTGGTGTGGCAGACCGCGATGAACCCGGTCGTGGCGCTCGAGCTCATCGCGTCGGGAACGTGGTCGGGCGCGGGAGTGCTCGGGCCCGAGGCGTTCGACTCGGTTCCGTTCCTCGACCTGCTCCGCGACAACGGCGAGCCCTGGGGAATCGACGAACGAACGCCTTCGTAGTGGAAGCGTCGCCTCGCGGTGCGCCCAGGAACGCGGTCGTACTGTTGCTCGACAGCCTGAACCGCCACCTGATCGGCCCGTACGGCAGCAGCGAGTTCGACACGCCGAACCTCGATCGGCTCGCGCGCCGTTCCGTCCGCTTTGACCGGCACTACTCGGGGTCGTTGCCGTGCATGCCCGCGCGTCACGACATCCTTTGCGGCGCGCTCGACTTCCTGTGGAAGCCGTGGGGGTCGGTCGAGATCTGGGAGGAACCGCTCACGGTGTCGCTGCGCGACGCGGGCGTGATGACGAAGCTCGTCACCGACCATCCCCACCTATTCGAGACCGGCGGCGAGAACTACCACGTCGACTTCGGCGCGTGGGACTACCAGCGCGGCCACGAGTCGGACCGGTGGCGCACGCGGCCCGATCCGAGCTGGATGGGTGCACCGAGCTTCGGCCGCGGCCACATGCCGTACGACGACTCGCGCGGCTGGTTCCGAGACGAGAGCGACTTCCCCGGCCCCCGCACGATGGCCGCCGCGGCGCGCTGGCTCACCGACGAAGCGCCCGCCCACGATCGGTTCCTGCTGTTCGTCGACGAGTTCGATCCCCACGAGCCGTTCGACACCCCCGAGCCGTACGCGTCGATGTACGACACCGACTGGGAGGGGCCGCATCTGGTGTGGCCTCCGTACCGGGTCGGCGCGCAGGCCGACGGCGTGATCACCGAGCGCGAGGCCCGCCAGATCCGGGCCAGCTACGGCGCCAAGCTCACGATGATCGACGCCTGGCTCGGACGCGTGCTCGACGTGCTCGACACCCACGACCGCTGGGCCGACACGGCGGTGATCCTGTGCACCGATCACGGTCACTACCTCGGCGAGAAAGACATCTGGGGCAAGCCCGGCGCGCCGATCTACGAGCCGCTCGGTCACGTGCCGCTGCTCATCGCGTGGCCGGGAGTCGAACCCGGTTCACGGTCGGCGCTGACCACAGCCGTCGACCTTCACGCGACGCTCCTCGACGTGTTCGGTGCGGCGAGCCGGCACCGAACCCACGGCCAATCGCTCGTACCGGTGATCGAGGGTTCCGCGAATTCCGTGCGCGAACTCGCGTTGAGCGGGATCTGGGGGCGTGAGGTGCATCTCATCGACGGCGCCGATTCGTACAAGTACATCCGGTCACCGTCGGGGGCCAACGAGCCGCTGTCGATGTGGTCGAACCGGTGGTCGACGATGCCGGTGCACTCCGCACCCGGTCTGCGCCTGCCCCTACCCGACGACCGGGCCGCTCTCGACCACATGCCCGGATCAAATGTTCCGGTGATCCGCCAACCGTTCGTCGCGACTGACCCGCTGCCGTTCTGGGCGTACACTAACTTCATCGGCAATCAGGTCTTCAACGTCGGGGCCGACCCCGGCGAGGAGCACGACCTCGCCGGAACCGCGGTCGAGCGCCGGGTCGAGGAGCAGCTCCGCGCCGCGCTCATTGAGATCGGCGCGCCCGACGACCAGCTCGTCCGCCTCGGCCTGCACTGACCCGCTCTCACCCCTTCCGTTCAGCGCTCGGGGCGGGCGGGCGTGCGTCGCGAGGGTAAGTGACCCACGTCGCGTGTTCATCGCCGGCAACCGTCAGGATCGATGTCGCCTCGGGGAGCACATCTGAAGCCGTGACGACTCCGCCGATGTCGATCCGATCGAGTTGCGTCGGCCAATCGATTCCTGGAGTGCAGGGGGTTTCAGTCGGATACGGGAGCGCCGCAGTCGGTGAGCTCCGCCACGCGCCACCGGCATCGGATGCCACGACCCATCCGCCGTTCAGCGGCAGCGTGCCGGCGACGTAGCCGGTGGATCCGTCGATCCGGAACGCGCTGCACGTGCCTGGTTCATCGATCCAGATCGATCCCCCACCGACGACGGCGTTCGTCTCGGGATCGACCGCCGACACCGTTTACGGCGAGTACGACGGGAAGTCGGCCAGTGGCGAATCCGTACATCGGCGATCGGTGTCGGTCCCGAACAGCCAGAGGCGCCCGCCCTCGAACGCGATGGGGCGGCCGGGCACCGAGATCGTCGCGTGCACCTCGCCCGTGCCGGGAGCGATCCGCTGGATCCCGTTCCCGTTCTCCACCCAGGCCGAACCGGCGCCGATGACCGGCGGTGAGTCGGTCTGGCCGAGCGCGACAGTCGTGACCGAGCCCGGCAGCGGTGCCGCGGCCGCCGGAACGTTGGTTGCGACGGTGGTGGTCGTCGTGTCGTAGCGGACGGCCGGGTCCTCGGCGCGCGGCCGACGGTTCGGGTCCCGGTCGCGCCCCGCGAGGACGATCGCGAGGAGCGCCGCCAATGCCACAACGACGATCAGCGACCCGACTTCGATCAACCGACGCGATCGTTTCGTTCCGGCATCAGGGGTCGCGACCGGAGCCAGACCGTCGGAATCAGGGGGCGTCACCGATACATCGTGCCTGCTCACGGTCGTCGAAGCGAGGAGAACCCCTACAGGTGCCCGTTCAGAACGACCCCGGCCGAGGCCTTGGTCTAGGTTGCGCGAGTCAGGTCTTCATGCGAGTCGGGTCTTCATGACGGGAGCACGCAATGGCAGCGACGTTCGGCATCACGCATCACTTCAAGGGCGCGACGATGGAGCAGTACGAGAACACGATCAAGGTCGTGCACCCCGACGGCGGCAAGGGTCTTCCTCCGGGGCAGACCTGTCACTTCGCCGGACCAACCGACGACGGTTTCATCGTCGTCGCGTTCTGGGATTCCAAGGATTCCTGGGAGGCGTTCCGCGACGGCACGCTGATGCCCGGGCTCGCAACGGTCGAGAACGGACCGCCTTCACCACCCGAAGAGATCAACTTCTCGATCCACAACTCGGTCTCGGTGTAAGCCCTCCGCCGACCCGCGAGGCTCAGTGATCGGGCTGGTTGAGCTCGATGCCGTTGCCGGACGGGTCGGTGAGGAACGCCTGCTGCCCCGCGTTGGGGACGTACGCCGAGCGGTTCACGGCTACGCCGTGCGACTCGATCTCAACCACGACCGCATCGATGTCTTCGACGCGCAGGGCGAAGTGGTTGCTCCCCGCGCCCGCGGGCATATCCGCAACTTCGATGAGGTGCACCTGACGGCCGCCGACGTCGAACCAGGCGCCGGGGAACCCGAAGTCGGGTCGATCGGCGCGTTCCTCGAAGCCGAGCACGTCGACGTAGAACGTCCGAGCTTCTTGCATGCTGGTGACGCACACCGAGACGTGATGGACATCCAACGGCTTCATACGATCAAGCTACGCCGCGGGACGGATCTTCGGGAGCACGTCGGATGCGAACAGCTCGAGGCTCGGCCACGACAGCGCTGGAGGGAGTCCGCCGGCGAGGGGGTTGAACGTCATCGCACCGGTCGCGGGGATGAGCCGCGCGGCTGCGATCACCTCGTCGGGGGTCCCGACCACGATCTGGGAGCTCTGCTTGAGATCGTCGACAGTCTCGGCATCGATCCTCGGCATCGAGACCTGGCCCGGAGTTTGAAAACCTGCGTAGGTCTGCGCCTCATACAGCAGGTACTGACCGATCTCGGCCCAAGCGCGTTCGGGATCGTCGGTCACGTAGATGAACGTAGGGCCGTCGGGCTTCATCACGAACCCTGTCGTATAGCCGGTCTTGGCGGCTTCATCGTCGTACCACTCCTGCAGACGCGGATCGGTGTTCATCGGCATCATCGGAAGGTGAAGCCGCGCCGCGCGTCTGGCCGCGAACTCGGTTCCACCACCGATGAGCACGTTCGGATGCGGCTGCGTCAGCGGCCTCGGTGTGACGGTGATCGTGCGCCCGCGCCACTCGAACGGCTCACCCGTCCACGCATCGAGCATCACCTGCGCGTACTCCTCGACCAGCTTGCCGCGCGTCTTCATGTCGACGCCGGCCATGTCGAACTCCTCGCGGCGATAGCCCGCGCCGAGCACGGTCCACACGCGACCGCCGCTCGCGAGATCAAGCACCGCGAGCTGCTCCGCCACCCGGACCGGGTCGTGCAACGGGATGATCAACGCGCTCACAAGGATCGGAATGCGCTTGGTCGCGCCGACCACGACGGCGGCCATCGTCAACGGCGCGGGAATCCAACCGTCGTCGAGGCCATGGTGCTCGGACAGCACGGCGAAGTCGAAGCCGTGTTCGTCGGCCCAGCGGTACTGGTCGAGCGCGCAGCTGTAGATCTCCGACTGCGTCGCCGGTCCGAAGGCCGGAGCACGGAAGTCATGCCGCATGGTGAGAAAGGGCATGGCTAGCGCCCCAATTTCGGGCCGACCTGCGTGCCGAATGCCTCGAGCTGGTCGCACAGCTCGTCGATCGACCGGGCCCGAAAGCGCACTTGGAGATGCGACACGCCCATCGCGCCGAACTCATTGAGCGACGCCGCGATCTCATCGGGCGAACCGGTGATCGTGGGCTCGGGAACATCCCAGTCGGGGATGCCCACGTAGAGATACTCGGTGATGGTTCCGATCTCGAGCTCCGCGCCGGGCCGTACCTGGTCTCGGTGCGCGAGCACGTACGCCATCTGCTCCGGCATCTCGGTGCGCGGCGTGCCCTGGGGAATCCAGCCGTCGGCCCGCTCTGCCACCCTTCGTAGAGCCGGCGGCTTCGAACCACCGACCCAGATCGGCGGACGCGGTTGCTGCACCGGTCGGGGCCTCAGACCGACGTCGCCGACGAACTCCGCCGCCCAACTTTCCTTCACCCCGTCGATCGCCTCGTTGAGCAAACGACCGCGTTCGGCAAAGGGCACGCCGAGGGCCTCGAACTCACCCGGCACGTGGCCCGCGCCCACGCCGAGGATCACGCGGCCGGCCGAGAGGGTGTCGAGCGTCGCGAAAGCCTTCGCAGTGTCGAGCGGATGACGGAACGGCGCGACATAGATGTTCGTCAAGAGCCGGGTCGTGGTCGTGACCGCGGCGAGAAACCCCAGGGTGGCGACGGGGTTGAACCACGTCGTCGACATCGGCCCTGCGAACGCGGTCGGGATCGCGACGTGATCGCAGATCGCCACGTAGAAGAAGCCCGACCGATCGGCCGCTTCTGCCGCACGCACCAGCTCGGCGACGCCGGCGTCTTGCTCCCAGGGTGCCGCGATCACGGAGCTGAGCGCCTGAACCGGTAGCTGCACGCCATACGCGAGCTGCCCGTCGGGAATGATGGATACCGTCTCGGCCGTCTCGGCCATGAAAATCTCCGTTCTGGTCAGGTTGGCGCGGCCAGGCGCGGCAGAACCATGACCGGAACGCTCATGGTGCGAGCTGCTCATCGCGCTGGCGGGTCGTGCGGTGGACGGGATCAGAGTCGAACGCGGGGATGACCTGGGCACCGAAGGTCTCGAGAGATTCCTGCGCGACCTCGAGGGGAAGGGTGTTGTTCAACACGCCGAATATCAACTGGTCGACGCC
Organism: Actinomycetes bacterium; assembly: GCA_025363815.1. Taxonomy (GTDB): domain Bacteria; phylum Actinomycetota; class Acidimicrobiia; order IMCC26256; family JANYLB01; genus JANYLB01. Next base: position 14,965 of record JANYLB010000002.1, on the reverse strand, counting down.
GGCCCGCTGCCACCGCTCTACCGACCGCGCGACGTCGTCGGGGGTGCCGACACTGCGCCGACCCGCGTCGATCGACTCGACAAGCTCATCGCGACCCGGTTCGGTGACGGTGAAGCTCGCCCGGTCGATCTCGACAGGGAGCGGTATGGAGTCGAGCCAGCGCACGACCAACGACTGGTAGTGCGCGGCGCCCATCCGAGTGAAGATGTCGACGGCACGTTCGCGATCCTCGAGGCATAGCAACATTGAGACGCAAGCGATGTTGTCGTTCACGTAGCCACCGATCGGTTCAGTGCACTCCGCGACCGCGTTCTTGTACATCTCTATCAGCGGCGCGAGGTCTTCGGGCTCCCCCATCGTGAAGCACAGCGCGCCCATTCCCAGCCGGCCGGCCTTCTCGAAGGTCGCCGGACTCCCGCACGCGAGCCACAACGGCGGGTTCGGCACCGTCCACAGTCGGGGCAGCACCATGCGGTCCGGCATCGAGAACCCGGCTCCCGCGTACGAGTACCGCGCCTCGGCCAGCATTCGGAGCACCTCGGGCAACGCTTCGTCGAACAGGTCGCGAGTGGTCTCGGGATCAGGGATGCCGAAGCCCTGGTACTCAGTGCTCGACGACCCGCGGCCCACACCGAACTCGAAGCGGCCTTCGCTCAGGTGATCGAGCATCGCGACCCGCTCGGCAATCCGAGCCGGGTGGTTCACCGGCGGGGTGATGTTGAAGATCCCCGACCCGACGTGCAGCTGCTCAGTGCGCGCCGCGACGAAACCCATCAGGACCTCGCTGGCCGAGAGGTGTGAGTACTCCTCGAGGAAGTGGTGCTCGGTGAACCAGCCGTATTTGAACCCGGCGCGATCACCCGTCACCGCGACCTCGACCTCGTCGAGGAGGCGTCGATGCTCGACGAGGCGCTGGGCGTCGGCATTGGCCTGGGTAGGCACATGCGCCGAGTGGAACATTCCGAATTCCATCAGCGCGTTCCCCCGCCGACCGTCATGGGCTCAGCCAGGCCAGACGACGGACTGGAGATCGGTATAGGCATGAAGGCCGAACGAACCCCCGTCGCGGCCGACACCGCTCGACTTGGTGCCGCCGAAAGGCGTCTCATGGTTACGTTGCACTGTGTTGATGCCGATGTTGCCGGCCCGCATTCGGCGACTGATCTTCATCGCGCGGGCGGAGTCCTTGCTGAACACGTAGTCGTAGAGGCCGAACTCGGTGCCGTTGGCGAGGGCCACGCCCTCGTCATCGTCGTCGAACGGAATCGCGACGATCACAGGGCCGAAGATCTCCTCCTGCACCACCTTCATCCCGGCGCGCGCGCCGGCGATGAGCGTCGGCTCGAGATAGAAGCCGGTGTCGAGGTGATCGGGCCTACCGCCGCCTACGACGATCTCTGCACCTTCGTCACGCCCGGAGGTGATGTAGCCCTCGACCCGATCGCGGTGCGCGCCAGTGATGAGCGGACCGACGATGGTGTCGGAGTCGAGCGGGTCGCCGACCTTCAGCGCAGATGCCATATTCGCGAGTCCGCCGACGACCTGGTCGTAGATCGAACGGTGCACGATGGCGCGGGTCGGTGCGGTACAGATCTGACCAGAGTGAAACGCCCAAACCGAGCCGATCATTCCGATCGCGGTGGCAACGTCGGCGTCGGCGAGCACCAATGCGGCGCCCTTTCCGCCCAGCTCGAGCAACTGGCGCTTAAACGTGCGGCCAGCGACCTCACCTATCCGACGGCCGACCCCGGTGCTGCCGGTGAAGCTCACCATGTCGACGTCGGGTGATTCGACGAGCGCCTCACCTGTTACCGGTGAGGAACCGGTGACAACGTTCACGACGCCCGGCGGAAAGCCCACGTCTCTCAGGATGCGAACCAGTTCGATCACCGCGAGCGGATCCTGGCCGGCGGGCCGCACCACGACGGTGTTGCCCATCGCCAGCGCCGGACCGATCTTGCCGGCCATGTTCACCAACGGAAAGTTGTACGACGTGATGCACGCGACGACCCCGACCGGCGCGCGGCGGGCGAGCGCGCCCATGAGCCCGCCCGGCGCGAGCGCGGTAGCCGGCACCTCCTGGGGCGCGAGCGGGATCACACTCGGCTCGAGCGCACCTCGGGCGTAGCGGTCGAAGCGACTCGCGGTCACCGGCACCTGCATGGTGCGACCGACTGTCGCGGTGCAACCGGTCTCGGCGATCACTAGCGGCAGCAGGTCGCCCGCCTTTTCGCGGATGCGGTCGCCGGCGGCCTGGAGCAGTGCTGCCCGCTCTTCGGGGGGCGTCTGCGACCACCCGGGGAACGCCTCGGCCGCGGCTCGGGCTGCTTCACGTGCCTGATCTGCCGAGCCTTCGGGCGCCGACCCGACAATGCCCTCCGTCGCGGGATTGATGACGTCGTAGGTGCCGTCGGCGCCGGACTCCCAGGAGTCGCCGATGAGCAAGCGGAAATCGGTCGTGCTCGTGGCCGTGTCGACCATGGCCGGTACCCCCGGGTGTTGGGCGATCTCGTCGCTGACTGGCGCGCGGACTATAACGCGTTCTATTTCTCGATACCGGGTGAACCGACTCGGGCCCTGCGGGGGTCATCGCCGCGCTGATCCCGTCGAGGTCGGGCTACCGATCGAGCGGTAGGCGGAGCATGCGGATCGCGTTGCCACGCACGATCTTGTAGATGTCTTCGTCGCTGAGATCCTTCATGATCTCCATCGCGACCTTCTTGGTGTGCGGCCAGGTCGAGTCGCTGTGCGGGTAGTCGGTCTCGAAGGTGACATTCTCGACGCCGATCACATCGAGTGATTTCAAGCCGTGCACATCGTCGAAGAAGCAGCCGTAGACATGGTCGTGGAAGTACTCCGACGGCGGACGCTTGACCTGGTCGGCAACGCCACCCCAGCCGCGGTTCTCGAGCCACACCGCATCGGCGCGTTCGAGGACGTAGGGGATCCAACCGATCTGGCCCTCGGAGTACGCGAGCTCGAGCTGCGGGAAGCGCTCGAGCACGCCCGACATGAGGTAGTCGACGAGTGACATCGCCGCGTTCATGTAGGTGAGCGTCGAGCCGACGGCAGCCGGCGCATCGGCCGACGTCGACGGCATCTTCGAGCTCGACCCGATGTGCATCGACACGACGGTCTCGGTCTCCGCGCACGCGGCGAAGAACGGGTCCCAATAGTCGGTGTGAACACTGGGCAAACCGAGGAACGGCGGGATCTCGGTGAAGCAGACGGCGTGTGCACCGCGATCCGCGTTGCGACGCACCTCAGCGGCGGCAAGCTCCGCGTCCCACAGCTGGACGATCGGCAGCGGAATGAGGCGCCCACCGGAACCCGCACACCAGTCGTCGAACATCCAGTCGTTGTAGGCCTTGACGCAGAGATCCGCGAGGTCGCGGTCTTTGGCCTCCATGAACGTCTGGCCACAGAAGCGCGGGAACGACGGGAACGAGAGCGACGCCTCGACCCAGTTCACGTCCATGTCCTTGAGGCGCTCGAGCGGATCGAAGCAACCAGGCCGCATGTCGTCGTAGGTAATCGGGCTGACCGTGATCTCTTCGCGCGGCACGCCGACCGCGGCCGACAGGCGCGTCTGCGGCACCTTGAGATCTTCGTAGTGCCACCAGTCGCAATAGGTGCCGTCTTCGCCGTCTTGCGCGGCGCGGTAGTCGAACTTGCCGCCGATGAACGTCATCTCGGCGACCTTCGTGCGGACCACCCGCGGCCCGATCTCGCGGTATTGCGCCGGTAGGCGGTCCTGCCACACTCCGGGTGGTTCGATCACGTGGTCATCGACCGATATCACCTTCGGGAACGTCTCAGCAGTGAAATCCATCTCAGATCGCTCCGCTCGCTCGCCGATTCGGGACAGGTAGGTACGGGAACCGCTCGCTCCACATGTGTCGAAGCCTAGACCTGACGACCCGTCAGATGCGGTGCCAGACTATGACCATGCTTGATCTCCTGATCTCCGGCGGCACGGTTATCGACGGCACCGGGACCGCGCCCCGACTCGCCGACGTCGGTGTGCGCGACGGACGGATCGTCGCCGTCGCCGACCCCGGAACCATCGACGAGACCACCGCCGCGACAGTCGATGCAACCGGGAAGCTCGTCACCCCCGGGTTCGTCGACCCCCACACGCACTACGACGCCCAGTTGTTCTGGGACCCCGTCGCCTCGCCGTCGAATGTCCACGGCGTGACCACGATCATCAACGGCAACTGCGGGTTCACCCTCGCACCACTGAAGGCCCACGACGCCGACTACATCCGCAAGATGATGGCCAAGGTCGAGGGGATGCCCCTCCCCGCCCTCGAGACCGGCGTCAAATGGAACTGGGAGAGCTTCTCCGAGTACCTCGACCGCCTCGATGGCAACATCGGTGTGAACGCCGGATTTCTCGTCGGACACTGCGCGCTACGTCGCTACGTTATGGGCGAGGAGTCGGTCGGCAACGAGGCCACGCCCGACCAGCTCGACGCGATGGTGGCGCTACTCCACGAGTCGATCGAAGCCGGCGGGCTCGGCTTCTCGACCACGTTGTCGTACACACACTCGGATGGCGACGGGAACCCGGTGCCGTCGCGCTGGGCAACCCACGACGAAGTGATCGCGCTGTGCGCGGCTGTGCGCGACCACGAGGGCACCACTCTCGAAGGCATCGTCGACGGATGTCTCGACCAGTTCGCCGACGACGAGATCGACCTGTTCGTCAAGATGTCGGTTGCCGCTCAACGACCACTGAACTGGAACGTGCTCACAGTCGACTCGCGGGTACCGGAACGGGTGACCCGACAGCTCGACGCGTCCACCCGGGCCGAAGCCGCCGGCGGACGCATCGTTGCCCTCACAATGCCGGTGCTCGTACCGATGAACATGAGCTTTCTCACCTACTGCGCGGTGTTCATGCTCCCAGGATGGAAGGAGGTCATGAACCTCCCCGTGCCCGAGCGCATCGCCAAGCTCCGTGATCCCGACACCAGAACGTGGATGAACGACCGGGCCCACAGCGACGAAGCCGGCGTGTTCCGTCGCCTCGCCGACTGGGGAAACTATGTGCTCGGCGACACCTACTCGGATGCCAACGAGGGCCTCAAGGGAAGGATCGTCGCGGAGATCGCGGCCGAGCGGGGCACGTCGTCCTTCGACACTCTGGTCGACCTCGTGATCAACGACGACCTCCGCACCATCCTGTGGCCAATAGCCCCCGACGGCGACACCGCGTCGTGGGAGCTGCGCAAGGAGGTCTGGGAGGACCCGCGGGCGATGCTCGGCGGTTCCGACGCCGGCGCGCACCTCGACCGGATGTGCGGCGCGCCCTACACCACCCGGTTCCTCGGCGACATGATCCGTGGCCGCAAGCTCGTGTCGGTCGAACGAGCGGTGCAGATGATCACCGACACTCCCGCGCAACTGTTCGGCCTGCGCGACCGGGGCCGCGTCGTCGAAGGCGCGCACGCCGATCTCGTGGTTCTCGACCCCGAAACCGTCGGATCCGAGCCGGCAACGCTCATTGCCGATCTCCCCGGCGGCACGGCCAGACTCACCGCGGGCTCGATCGGCATCGAGCACGTCTATGTGAACGGCGTCGAGACCGTCACCGCCGGTGTATCCACCGGCGCGCTCCCCGGTTCCCTCATCCGCTCCGGCCGCGACACCGCCACCGTCACGCCCTGAATTGCTCCGCTCGTTCCCCGTACCCCGATGGTCAAGATCGGGGTTGATCCCACGCGCCGAGCAGCGATTCGGTGGTGGTGAGGGTGGCGACGAGGCTGAGGGTGTTGGCGATGACAGCCTCGGCATAATCCGGTGGCACCCCGGCGACGGCGTCGCGCGGCATCACGAACTGGTAGCCGCGGTTCACTGCATCGAACGCGAAGTTGATCATGCCTATGTTCACCGACACGCCTACACCGACGATGGTGGTGACCGAGAGGTTCCGCAGCACGGAGTCGAGCTGTGTGCCCGTCATCGGCCCGAGCCCGTGGTAGCGGACAAGCACCAAGTCGGTGTCGGCCACGCCGATCTCATCGGGCGGCTGAACGGCTCTGCTCCCCGGCGACAACGGGACCGGTGACTTCTTCACCCCCATGAACAAGCGCGCGTTCTGGTTGCCACCGAGCCCGTCGTCGCGCGTCTCGGCGGTGCAGTGGATGACGGGGATCCGCCTGGCGCGCGCCGCTTCAGCCAGCTGCGCGCAGTGTCGGATGAGGTCGACGGCCGCGGCCGCGGCCGCGAGTTGCGGCAACGCGGAAGGCTCCCCGACCACGCCGTTCTGCACCTCCTGCAACACCAGTGCGGTGTGACCGGGAGCGACTAGCGACACGAGATCGAGGGCCACGGGCTGCTCCTAGGACTCAGGGTCGGGAACGAAGCCGGACTCGCCGCCTTCGACGAGCGCGTGCTTGACGATCTTGCCCGACGCGTTGCGGGGCAGACGCTCAGTGCGTATCTCCCAGTGAACCGGGACCTTGTAATACGCGAGCTCTTCCGCGCACCACGCCGCGAGGATGCCGACGTCGAGCGTGTCGAGCGGATCAACCGCGACGATCACAGCTTTGACCTCCTGGCCCAGCTCGGGGTGGTCGACGCCGATGACCGCGGCCTCCTCGACAGCGGGATGGGCTTCGATTCGCTGTTCTATCTCGATGGGATACACGTTCTCGCCGCCGCGCAGGATGAGATCACGCTTGCGCGAAGCGAGGAAGAGGCGTCCGCCTTCCATGCACCCTATGTCGCCCGTGCGCAGCCACCGCCCGGGCGCGATCACCTCGGCCGTGGCCTCGGGCCGGCGCCAGTACCCGGGCATGACCATCGGGCCTCGGATGCATATCTCGCCCTCTTCACCGTCGGGAACCGCGACCCCGAACGGGTCACGAATCTCCAGATCGACCGTCGGCAGCGGGCGTCCGGCGGAGTCGGGATACGCGAGGAGCTCTTCGCCCGAGTTCAGCGTCGCGAGCGCGGCGCATTCGGTCTGGCCGTAGCCGAGACCGAGCGACGTCGCGACCCAGGGCAGCGCCTCCCGCGTCTCGCGCTGCAACTCGCGCGACAGCGGCGACCCGCCTCCTCCGAGGGTGCGGAGGCTCGTGAGGTCGTGATCGGCAAGCCCTGGATGGTTCACGAACCGGTGCAGTAGCGCAGTAGTGAAACCCCACCCGGTGACGCGTTCGCGTTCGATGAGCTTGCACACGACCTCGGGTTCGAACCGGCCGACAGTCCATACCGACTTCACACCGCTCACCGCGAGCGCTATCGCGGCGGTGTGAAGACCCGACACGTGAAAGAGCGGGCTCGTCACCAGTTGGCACGCCGGCGGTGCGCCCTCCGGGGGCGGGTTGAGCATCAGCATCCGCAGTCCCTGGAAGAAGCTCAGGCCGAGCAGAGCGCCGACGTTACGGTGGCTGTTCAGCGCGCCCTTGGGTCGGCCGGTCGTGCCGCTGGTGTAGAGCAGGATCGCGGGATCGTCTTCGTCGATCGGCTGATCGGGAAACTGGGCGTCGGGCCGGCCCCGCCAGATCGCCTCGAAGTCATCCTCGATCACGATGGTCGCAACCCCAGGATCGGCACCGTCGAGTCGCGCAAGCCTGCGGCGGTCAGCGACGAGCACGGTCGGTTCCGAGTCGTCGAGGCCGTATCGGATCTCGGGGCCGGTCCACCAGCCGTTGAGGCCCACACAGATCGCACCGAGGCTAACGGCGGCCCAGAACGTAACGATCCACTCGGGGGAGTTGGCACCCAGGATCGCGACCCGGTCACCCGGTCGCACCCCGTAATCGTCGGCCAGGACCGCGGCCGTCGACGCGACCAGCCGTTCGTGGTCGGCGAAAGTGATGCGGCGTTCCTCGAACCCGTCGCTGAACACGACGTAGTCGGCGTTCCCGAAACCGGCCGAGCCGATCATGATCTCGCGCAGGTCGTGGAGCCGGTTGACGAACGTGCGCACGCGCTCTCCGAGCACTTCGACGTCTTCGGTCGCGAAGGCGCCTCCGGGAGCGAGGAGCTCGGCCTCGATCTCGGCGAGGCGGGGCGGGACTCCGGTGGGTGCTGACGGCGGTCCAGGAGTCATGCGGTTTGCGACAGTATCGGTTTCGGGCGGAGCGTAGGATGCCGGTATGACAGATATTGATGTGGGTGTCGCTTACGCAGCCGGGCGCAAGCGCGTGCTCGAACTCCTCGCCGACCTACCGGCCGACCGGGCGATGATGGCGGTACCCGCTTGTCCCGATTGGCGCGTCCGCGATGTGGTCGCTCACGTGAGCGGGGTATGCGTCGACGTTCTGGCCGGCCGGCTCGAGGGCGCGGGCACCGATCCGTGGACAGAGGCCCAGGTCGCGCCGCGTCGCGACCGCACGCTCGACGAGATCATCGCCGAATGGAACGAGGCGGCCCCCCAGGTCGAAGCGATCGCCAAGGACTTCGGACCTCCAGGCAAGCAATTGCTGTTCGACTTCGTCGCCCACGAGCAGGACATCCGGGGAGCGCTCGGCGTAGCTGGGGGGCGCGACTCCGACGGTTGGTGGATCGGGTTGGAGTTCATCACGCCCGGCTTCCACGCCGCGGTGGCCGGGCAAGGATTGGCGCCCTTACAAATCGTTACGGGACCCCGCACCTGGGATCCGGAGGGCGTCGATGCCGTCGAGGCCCTTACCGCCGACCCATTCGACTTCGGTCGGGCGATCTCGGGTCGGCGCAGCGCGGACCAGATCCGGGGCTTCGAGTGGAGCACCGATCCCGAGCCGTATCTCGCGGCGTTCACGTTCGGCCCGTTCACCCCACGCGCGACCGACCTCATCGAATAGCCCAGGCCGCCCAAATTCGCTCGGCCGTCGCCGGCACGAGGCTCCAGCTTTTCCCGAAAGACGCCGATGAGAACGACGTGATCAAGCGTTCCTCTGCGCCGACCATCCTCACTACCGGTCTGGTCGCGGGATTCGTGGCCGTACTCGTGGCCTGCATCCAGGTAACCGCGCTCGATGTGAGTGCCGTCGAGGCAAGCTCCGGGCGGATGCTTCGAACCCGACAGGTCGAAGCGTCGATGCGCCCGCGCGCCGCGGCCGTGTTGGCTGGCGTGATGCCGGCCGGCACCACGCCCGGTTCACAGCCCGGCGAGAACCCCGATGCAGCCGTCGACGCCATGCTCCACGACCCCGCTTTCACCAAGGCCTTCGCCGCCGCGCTCGGATCGGTCGCCGGCCATGTGATCAAAGGCGAGGCCGGGCCGATCACGCTCGACCCCGCTCTCGTACGGGCCGCCGCCATCTCCTCCGCCTCGGCCCGCAACCCTGGCACGGCCGGGATCGCGGGCGCGGATAGCGGCGCGACCGTCGCGCTCGACACGGAATCGATCCCGAACCTCCGTGGCGAGGCGTCGGCGCTGCGCGTCGCAGGCTCAGTCGCCGCCATCCTCGCCCTGACCCTGATCTTCGCCGGGATCCTCATGTCGGACCACAAAGACCGCGCCATGAGCAAGATCGGCCGGTGGATCACAGGAACCGGGATCGTCGTTCTCGTCGTGTTCTGGTTGCTCCCGGAGTTCGTCATGCCGCTGATCCGCGGTTGGACACAGGTCGCCGGGGTCGTGATGAGCTCGGGCGGGACGCTTCTCGTTCCCGGCCTGGCCCTCAGCGCGATCGGACTCGCGGTGACCTTCCTTGCGAACCGACTCATCGCCCTCCAACGCGGGCACATGCTCGCCGTGGTCCCCAAGGCCCCGACGCGGCGGAGCACAGCCGCCGACAAGAGATGGCGCAACAGCGCCTGAGCCATTCGCCCCCGCCAATCCCGCCAACCCCGCCAATCCCGTCAACCTCGTCAACCCCTGTTCTGGTCAGGAACGCGCCGGCCCTGGCGGCGCGGAGATGACCAACAGTGGGCAACGGTGCACGGAACTACCCTGATGACCCGTCAGATCCGGGTGGGTACACAGGAGGCCGGCAACGTTGGGATCAACAGCGGCGAACTCCGCCGAGGGAACACGGGGCGACCTCGAGTGGGGAACGACACCCCGACTCGTCCGCAGCTCAGCCGAACGCTTCGGTGCCCAGGAGGCGATCGTCGATGTCGACGCGGGCGTAACCCTGTCCTTCGCCGAGCTTGGCGCCGCCGCCGAAGATGCTGCTCGTGGGTTCCTCGCAGTCGGGGTCGAGCCGGGTGACCGGATCGCGATCTGGGCTCCCAACTGTTGGGAATGGGTCGTCGCCGCGCTCGGCCTCCAGTCGGTCGGCGGGGTGCTCGTTCCGCTGAACACACGCTTCAAGGGCCGCGAGGCGGCCTACATACTCGCCAAGGCCCGCGTGTGTGCGCTGGTCGCGGTGGCCAGCTTTCTCGACACCGACTACGTACAGATGTTGCGCGACGCCATCGACGTCGCCACCGAGCTACCCGACCTCGAGACCATCGTGATTCTGCACGGCGACGCGCCGACCGGGGCTACTACGTGGGACGAGTTCATCGCCGCGGGTGCCGCTGTCAGCGCCGAGGAGGCGGCAGATCGAGCCGCCGCGGTGCAACCCGATGATCTGGCCGATCTCCTGTTCACGTCAGGCACTACGGGGAACCCGAAAGGCGTCATGCAGACGCACGCAGCCACGATCAGGGCCTTTCGCGACTGGAGTGATGTTGTAGGCCTGCGTAACGGCGACCGCTACCTCGTCATCAACCCGTTCTTCCACGCCTTCGGGTACAAAGCGGGCTGGCTCGCCGGCCTCATGATGGGTGCGACGGTGTTGCCCCACGCGGTGTTCGACGTCCCCTCTGTGTTGGCCCGCATCCCCCGTGACCGGGTGAGCGTGCTCCCCGGTCCGCCCACGCTGTACCAGTCGATCCTCAACCATCCCGACCTCGCTACGTCCGACATCTCGAGCCTCCGACTCTCCGTCACCGGCGCGGCGGCGATTCCGGTCGAGCTGATCCTGCGCATGCGGGCCGAGCTCACCTTCGAGACCATCATCACGGGATACGGGCTCACCGAGACGTGCGGAATCGCGACGATGTGCCGATTCGACGACGACGCCGAGACGATCGCGACGACCTCGGGCCGCGCGATCCCCGGAGTCGAGGTGCTCGTAGTCGACGATGCCGGCACCGAGATGCCCCGCGGCGAGCCGGGTGAGATCGTGATCCGGGGTTACAACGTGATGGAGGGCTACTACGACGAGCCCGACGAGACCGCGGCCACCATCGACGGCGACGGCTGGCTTCACAGCGGCGACATCGGGACGATGAACGAACGCGGCTACGTGGTGATCACCGACCGCACGAAAGACATGTTCATCGTTGGTGGGTTCAATGCCTACCCGGCTGAGATCGAAAACCTCATGCTCCGCAACGAAGCGATCGCGCAGGTAGCAGTAGTCGGCGTTCCCGACGAGCGAATGGGCGAGGTCGGCATGGCGTTCGTCGTCCTCCGACCGGGAGCCACCGCGTCAGCGGGAGAGCTCGAGGCATGGTCCCGCGTCGAGATGGCGAACTACAAGGCACCCCGCCATGTGGTCCTCGTCGGCGAGCTCCCGCTGAACGCTACGGGCAAGGTTCTCAAGTATCAGCTCCGCGAGCGGGGAACCGCGCTGCTCCGCGGTTAGCGATCAGGTATTTCGAGCAAACTTGATGTTTCCCGCGGGGTCAACCACCCGATAGAAGACCTTGGCCTGACGCCCGTTCGTCGCGATCACGTCGCAGCTGAATTGCGTGCCCGGCTTGCGTACGAAGTACTTCGTAGTGCCACACGACACGGTCGCGAGGTCGCGAACATTCGTGCGGATGAACGCCTCGGCCTTGGCCTTCGACAAGATCGCTTCGTAGGGCCTCGGCACGATCCCTCCCTGGCCGTTGGTCTGCACGACTCGGAACTCGACCGGCATCTTCGCGACCGTCACGGTGCACGTCGAGACCTTGCCCTTGGATCGGGGAATCTTCTTCGTCGGGCACCGCACCGCGCCCACGTCGAGGCTCGGGAACCACTGCTTCTTGATCACCTTTTGGAGACCGGATTCGGCCTTCGCCAAGTCGACGGTCGGGTTCGAAGGTGACGAGCACGCTGCCACGAGAAGGATGCATCCGACCACCAGTACCGATCCCCGTGCGCGCCACGTACTCATGATCTCCCTGTCGTATCGGATGAAACGGACATTTTGCCAGCATATCGGCAGGGCCGACAGATATCCGTCGCAACGATCGCCGGCCGATCAGGCGGGACCACGGAAGCTCGCCATCTCCCGTTCAATCTCAGCCTTGGCGCGACCGGCCTCGGACCCGCGCAGCTGGCGCTTCGTCCCGCCGTAGGCGCCAGTCGGCAGAGCCGCGGCTTGTGCAGCCACAGACGCCACCGCATCCTCGAACTCCCCGGCGGGCACCACGCGCTCGACGAGCCCGGCAGCGGCAGCCTCCCGTGGCGGGTAGATCGAGCCGAACAACATCGTGTCGGTGAGCCGATCAGGACGGATCGCCGCGCGCGCGATCACCAGCGCCCAGGTCGGGAACACCATCCCCAACGCGGTCTCGTTGACGCCGACCCGAAACGCAGGGTCATCAATCGCGACCCTGCGATCGCAGGCCATAGCGAGCACCGCACCACCCGCGATCGCGTGACCGGTGACCGCGGCGACAGTCGGGATCGGAGCTGTCCAGAGCGAGAGCAACCCGGACGCAATTCGCGAGAGCTCGGCGAGGCGCGACTCGACGTCGTCACGACGCAGGAGCTTCAGGTCGATACCGCCGGAGAAGCAGCCCGGGCGGCCCCAGATGACGAGGGCGCCCGCGGCGTCGATGCCGGCCTGGTCGATGGCACCCTCGAGCGCGTCGACGAGCGCTGCGTTAAGGGCGTTGGCCTTGCCGTCGTCGAGGTGGAGATGAGCGACCGGCGCAGACCCCTCGACCGTCGATTCCGTGAGTGTGTAGGTCATGAAGCGCGCACCCTATTGCACAACGGACCGACCATCTGAGATTGGGTCGGAGACTCTTGCACGCTGAGTGCAAGAGCCCTTACGCTCGCCGCGAATGGCCAACGTCACCGGCGTCAGCGACATGGTGGGGAGCACGGAGGGCCGGGGCAGGGGGGAATCCAGCACCCGGGAAGCGTCGGACGGCAGAACCGCGCGCTCACAGCGCACCCGCGATTCGGTCGTCGAGGCGCTCCTCGATCTCCTGAACGCCGGCAACCCTCGCCCGACTGCCCGCGAGATCGCCGAACGCGCCGGGGTGTCTCTGCGCTCGGTCTACGTCCATTTTGACGATCTCGAGGACCTGTTCCTCGCTGCTGCCCGGCGCCATCTCGAACGGATCCTTCCGCTGCTGGAGAAGGTCCCCGACACCGGTCCGTTCTCGGATCGCCTTACCGCCTTCACCGATCGGCAGGGCCGGCTGCTCGAGGCGATCGGGCCGGTGCAGCTCGCGTCGAACCTGCAAGAGCCCTTCTCCCCGACCATCGCCACGATCGGGGTGGCGGTCAGAGCGGCCGCCCACAACGAGCTCGAACGGGTCTTCGGCGTCGAGCTCGACGGTCGAGAGGCGGCGACCCGTCGCCGCCTGCTCGTCGCGCTCGAGCTCGCGTCGAGCTACAACGCGTGGAACGTGATGCGATGCCGCGAGCACTTCGACGAAAACGAGGCCCGCACAGCCATGAGAGAGACCCTGTCCGCACTACTAAGCCGAGAAAGCGTGTGACGATGAAGGTGTTGCGTACACCCGACGACCGGTTCGCCGATCTGTTTGGATACTCGTTCTCCCCGCACTACACCGAGGTCGCCTCGGGTGACGGAGACGTGGCGCTGCGGATTCACCACGTCGACGAAGGGCCCGAAGCCGCGGCCCCGGTTCTCCTCATGCACGGCGAGCCGTCCTGGAGCTATCTCTACCGAACCATGATCCCGGTGCTGGTCGCGGCGGGAAACCGCTGCGTAGCGCCCGACCTCGTCGGGTTCGGGCGTTCCGACAAGCCAGCCGACCGCAACGACTACACCTATCAGCGCCACGTCGATTGGATGGGCGCGTGGCTGGAGGCGAATGACCTCCGGCGCATCACGCTCGTCTGCCAAGACTGGGGTGGCCTGATCGGGCTCCGACTGGCGACGGAGTACCCGGATCGATTCGATCGCATCGTCGCCGCGAACACCTTCCTTCCGACCGGCGATCGCGACCCCGGAACCGCGTTCCTCGCGTGGCAGAAGTTCTCGCAGGAGGTCCCCGAGTTCCACGCCGGTGGAATCATCAACGGCGGTACCACCACGACGCTCGCGCCAGAGGTGATCGCGGCTTACGACGCGCCGTTCCCTGACGAGTCCTACAAGGAAGGGGCGCGGCAGTTCCCGACCTTGGTTCCCTCCCGGCCCGACGATCCGGCCTCCGAACCGAACCGAAGGGCTTGGGAGGTGCTGCGCGCGTGGACCAAGCCGTTCCTCACCGCGTTCAGCGATTCCGATCCGATCACCGGAGGCGGCGATCGACAGCTGCAGACGGCGATCCCCGGCGCCGCAGGGCAACCGCACACGACCATCGTCGGCGGGGGCCATTTCCTGCAGGAAGACCGCGGCGAGGAGCTCGGCGCCGTTGTCGTCGGCTTCATCGAGTCCAATCCGACCGGAGCACGCCCATGAACGCGAAACCGAGCCGCCTGCTCCGCCACCGGCAAGCCGCCGGGCGGGCCTAGGGTCCCGAAGCGCGAGGGGGGCCATGCCGGAGAACGCAGATAGCGAAGAAGGCCGCGGTGCACTAGGCGGGCTCTTGCGCGACGCGAGCACGCGTCGCATCACCGGCTTCGCCGTCGCGCTCGCGCTCCTCGCCTTCGCGGTGCTCTTCTGGCCGATCCCCGCCCCGCTCGGCGTGATTCTCAACGGTGTCCTCGTCGGTGGCCGGATCGCATTGATCGCTCTCGGCATCGCGCTCATTTACCGGGCAAACCGCGTTGTGAACTTCGCGCAGGGCGATCTCGGCGCGGTGCCGGCAAGCCTCTCCGTGCTGCTCATCATCA
>JANYLB010000037.1 GCA_025363815.1 Actinomycetes bacterium | reverse complement strand
CGCCGCAGGCGCGGTGGTCGCGATGGGAAACGCCAAGCGCGCGATCGACAGTGGACTCGATGGATCGCTCGCAGATGGCCTCGATCTCGAAGCCGGCCTCTTCGTCGACGTTTTCACGACAGAGGATGCGGCGACCGGGGTGCAGAGCTTCCTCGAGAACGGGCCGGGTAAGGCGATTTTCCAGGGTCGCTGAACGCCAACCCCCGACGGCCATTATGCCAAGAGGTAGGCGGCCTCGGCGCGCGCTCGCAGCCGGGCCAGGTTGGCGTTCCAGATGCGCGTGAGGATCGGCTTGGCCCCGACCTCACCGATCGGTCCGCCCATCCACAGCGGTAGGTGCAACTCCTCTTCCCATCGGAAGCGAGTGCGGTTCACCGCAAGCGGGCTGAGCGTGAAGCGCCCTCGCCCGGCCACGACACCCCGGTGCGTGATACCCATCGCAGCTCCAGGTTCCCATTCGGTCACCGTCATCACATCGGTGGTCGACAGAGGACCGACCCGGGTCAGGCACTCGAACTCCGTCCCGACGCCTCGCCGCTGCCCGGTCAGAAAAGTGATTCGCTCGGCGTCGGCCATCCACTCGACGTGCGATTCGATCAGCTCGAGCACAGCCCATACGGTCGTCGTCGGCGCATCGATGTCGACCGCGACCTTGATTCTCATCTCAGCTCATCTCTCCACGCGGGCCTCGTCGTCGCGTAGACGCGCTGCCGCGACCTCTGGCGTGACGACGTTGACGAACACACCGGTTCCCATCTCGAATCCCGCGACGACGCTGAGTCGAGGGAGGATCTCGACATACCAGTGGAAGTAGGTGGTGGGCACCGCCGCCGGCGCCGAGTGCAGGATCACGTTGTACGCAATGTCGCCGGCCGCCGAGCCGAGCCGAGCGAGAGAATCACGCAGCGCGATCGCGACTGCGCCGATCTCATTGTCGGTCGCGTCACTGAATCCGGAGCGCGATGCACGGTGCGCGATCCGGATCTCGTAGGGCGAAGCGGAGGCGCGCGGGCACCAAGCCGGCGCCGGACCACCCGCTATGGAGAGCAGCCCGCCGTCGACCTCGGTGATCTGACTGTCGACTAGGTCGACGCCGACGGCTTCGAAGCGGGCGAGCGCCGACTCCACCGCGGGTGGTACGAAGTCGAGGGCGACCACCTGCGCGTGAGGATGCGCGAGCGAGGCCCCGGCCTCCTTCTTGTGGTTGATGAAGACCTGGACGTATTCGTGACCGGCGGCGAGGTGTGCGCGCGTCCGGTCACGCAGCACGGTGAGGAGCTCGATCGCCTGGTCGTCGTCGAGCATCGCGAACGAGCGGTTGTGGTCGGGGCAGAGCACGACGACCTCGTGGACACCGGTCACACCGGTAGCGGCGGGTCCACCGACGATGGGGTAGAGGTTGGGCACGACCCGCACCCGCCATTCCGTGGCATCGGGCTCTCCGGGGCCGGCGCGGCACACCTCGGGCGGGGTCTTGTGCTCGTTGCCGCGACAGAAGGGGCAATCGTCGGGAGGGTCGGCCGGGGCGTTGATGGGTCGGTAGGTGTGCGGACGCATACTCCGCTCCGGCGCCACGACTACGAGCCGGCCACTGACAGGATCGTGACGAAGCTCGGGCACGAGCGCCACCCTAGGGGCAGTCCCATGGCGTCCGGACACATAACCTTGGCGCATGGCGGTTCGATTCGTGATCATCGGCGGAGGCCCGGGCGGAAACACCGCGGCAACGGTTGCGGCGATGCTCGGTGCCGAGGTGACCATCGTCGAACGCGACGTCATCGGTGGTGCCGCGCACCTGTGGGATTGCATTCCGTCGAAGGCGATGATCGCGACGGGAGGCGAGCTTTCCGAGCTGACCCGCGCCCGTTCGATGGGGTTGGCGGCCGAAGGCCATCTCGATGTCGACGCGCTGCGCGAACGCGTGAAGTCGATCGAGAGCCGTCTCCACGGAGCCACGAAGCTGATGCTCGAATCGCAGGGCGTGAGGCTCATCAACGGCACTGGTCGGCTGAAGAGTCGCCACGAGATCATCGTCGATACCGCCGACGGGATCGAGGAGATCGGTGCCGATTACATCCTTCTCGCCACGGGTTCGCGAGCGCGGGTTCCCGACTGGGCACCGGTCGATGCCGAACGGGTGCTCACCACCCGCGAGGCCTACCCCCCAGCCGAGATCCCGGACCATCTCTGCGTCATCGGCTCGGGCGTGACGGGGGTCGAGTTCACCCACATGTTCAGTGCGCTGGGTTCCAAGGTCACGCTCGTCGTGTCGAGGCAGCAGGTACTGCCCTACAAAGACCCTGAGGTCGCCGCGGTGCTCGAAGCCGAGTTCCTTCGGCGGGGTGTGCAACTCCTGAAAGGTGCGCGCGCACACACAATTCGACGCGACGACGACACTGTGCGGGTCGACTGCATAGACGGTCGCCATGTCGACGCGTCACACGTCGTGCTCGCGATCGGTTCGGTGCCGAATAGCGAAGGTCTTGGACTTGAGAATGCCGGGGTCGAGGTAGATCCCGACGGCTACGTCACGATCAACCACAACTGCCTCTCGAGCGTCGAGCACATCTACGTCGCCGGTGATCTCTCGGGGAAGTTGCCACTGTCGTCGGTCGCATCGATGCAGGGGCGCAAGGTCGCGGAGCACATCATGGGAGTCCACGCGCGGGCTCACCGCCACGTCGACTACGAGAAGGCCGCGTCGGCGATATTCACCGAGCCGGAGATCGCCGAGGTCGGGCTCGCCGAAGCGGAGGCGTTCGCGTCAGGCCGCAAGATCCGGGTGACGAAGGTTCCGTTCTCGACGAACGCCAAGGCCTTGATCGAGGGTGATCCGCGAGGGTTCGTGAAGATCCTGTCGGACCCGGCGACGGGTGTCGTTCTCGGTGGCTCGATCGTCGGACGCAGCGCGGCCGAGCTGATCAGCGTGATCGCTTTGGCCGTCACCAACAACCTCAAGGTGTCGGACATCACCGACTCGCTCCTCGTGCACCCCGCGCTCGCCGAGAGCCTCGCCGACGCCGCCAGCTGACTCGCCCGCGGCTCCAAAGCGTGAAATGGGAGCGTTTCAGACGAGGAGATCGCCGCGGAGAATCGTGACGGCGCTGCCGCCGAGAGTGACGCGATCGCGCCGGACCCGAACCGAGACGCGCCCGCCGCGTGTTGAGAGCTGATGGCCGACGAGCGCGTCGCGACCGAAGCGGTCGGCCCAGAACGGTGCCAGCGCGCAGTGGGCTGACCCGGTGACGGGGTCTTCATCGATGCCGTATCGGGGGGCGAAGCAGCGCGAGACGAAGTCGGCGTCTCGCGTCGGGGCGGCGCCGGCAGTGACGATCCACCCGCGGTCGATTACGGATCCGAGCCGGCCGAAGTCGGGAGCGGTCTCGCGGACCGCGGCTTCGTCGGCCACCTCGACGATGAGCCAATGCCCGTTGTCGGCCACGGTGACGGCACCGGGCGCCCCGAGCGCGGCGGGATCCACGTCGGAGGGTTCTACGCGCTGCGCCGGAAAGTCGAGTTCGATGCTGAGCCCGCCGTGCTCGCCGCGCTCGGCCACCAGCAACCCGCTGCGAGTGTGAAACCGCGCCGATGCACCGTCGGCGAGCCGGCCGGTCTCCCATAGCGCATGGGCCGACGCGAGCGTCGCGTGGCCGCAGAGATCGACCTCTACCGTCGGGGTGAACCACCGCAGGTCGAGCTCGCCATCGCCGCGCGGCATCACGAACGCCGTCTCCGAGAGGTTCATCTCCGCGGCGACGCGCTGCATCCAGGCCGCGTCTTCGGACCGCTTGTCGAGCAGGCAGATGGCGGCTGGATTCCCGGAGAAGGGCGTGGCGGTGAACGCGTCGACGTGGAGCAGCGGGATGCCCACAGGGTTACTCGATGACGAGGAGCACGTCGCCGGTACCGACCGTGTCGCCGGTGCCTACGCGCACCTCCGCGACGGTCCCCGCCATCTCGGCGCTTAGGTGGTTCTCCATCTTCATCGCCTCGAGCACCAGCATTGACTCACCGATCTCGACGGTGTCACCCACCGCGACGAGCACCTTCACGATGGTGCCCTGCATCGGGGCGGAGACGGTTCCCCCGCCGGCTCCGGCGCCACTGGCACCGCTAGCCGGCTTCGGCCGACCGGCTTTTCCCGCGCCCGTTCCTACGGCTTTGGCACCAACGGGGGTGTCGGGCAGCCACAACTTCACACTGAACCGTTTGCCGTCGACCTCGACCGGCACCGCGCGTTCGGTGAGCACGCCGGCCTCGGGTCCGACCCCGGACGAACCGGTGCTCGATTCGACCTGGAGATCGAAGTCTTCCTCGAGCCACTTGGTCGAGTGCTCACCGGCGGCGAACACCGGATCCGCGATCAGGGCGAGATGCGCGGGGATCGTGGTGTGGATCCCGGTGACTTCGAACTCCCCGAGAGCGCGCAGCGCACGGGCGCGGGCCGCATCGCGATCGGGTGCCCAGACGACGAGCTTTCCGACGAGGTTGTCGTAGTACTGCGACACTGTGTCGCCCTCTTCGTATCCGCCGTCCCAGCGCACGCCGGGCCCAGCGGGCACGCGGAGTCGCTCGATCGTTCCGGGCGATGGGAGAAAGCCCTTCGCCGGGTTCTCTGCGTTTATGCGACATTCGATCGAGTGACCGCGCCGGATCACGGAGTCCTGAGTGAATGAGAGCGGCTTACCATCGGCTACGTGGATCTGCTCGGCGACAAGATCCAGTTGGGTGACCATCTCGGTTACGCAGTGCTCGACCTGGAGCCGGGTGTTCATCTCGAGGAAGAAGAACTCGCCGTCTTGGTAGAGCATCTCGACGGTGCCCGCGTTCACGTATCCGCACCCGAGCGCGACCGTCACCGCAGCGGCACCCATCGCGGCACGCGTCGCGTCGTCTAGTAGGGCGGCGGGGCTCTCCTCGATGAGCTTCTGGTGGCGTCGCTGTGTCGAGCAGTCACGATCGCCCAGCCAGACCGCGTTGCCGTGGGAGTCGCAGAAGATCTGGATCTCGACGTGTCGGGGATGCGTCAGGTAGCGCTCGAGGTACGCCTCGGACCGGCCAAAATAGGCGACAGCCTCGCGTTCGGCCGACTCGAGCGCCGACGCGGCCTTGTCGGGTCCGGTCACGACCTTGAGTCCCTTGCCGCCGCCGCCGTACGCGGCTTTGATCGCCACGGGCCAGCCGAACTCCTCGCCGAACGCGATGACGTCGTCGGCCGAGGTGAGCGGTTCGAGGGTGCCGGGGACGGAGGCGACGTTGGAGGCGGCCGCCGCGACCCGCGACGAGATCTTGTCGCCCATGATCTCGATGGCCTCGGGAGGAGGACCGATCCAGGTCGCGCCACGCTCGGCGATCATGCGGGCGAAGTCGGCGTTCTCGGAGAAGAACCCGTAGCCCGGGTGCACGGCGTCGGCTCCTGAGCGTTCGATCACGTCGAGGATGGCATCGGTGTTGAGGTAGCTCTCTGCCGCGGTCTGGCCGCCGAGCGCGTAGGCCTCGTCGGCGTATCGCGTGTGCAGCGCATCACGGTCGAGCTCGGAGTACACCGCCACGGTGGGGATGCCGAGCTCACGGCAGGTGCGCATGACGCGGACGGCGATCTCGCCTCGGTTGGCGATCAGGATCTTCGACGGCACGGGTCCCCCGGGTTCAGTGTCACGGTCGCCGTATCCTACGGGTGATGTCGGAAGTGGGGCGGAGCGGGCGCGGGCCGGGTTGGCCGTTCCGCGTAGTTTGGCTGACCGAGGTCGACTCGACCAATCGCTATGTCCTCGACGCCGCCGGCGCCGGGGAGCCGGAAGGCCTCGTCGTAGTGGCCGACCACCAGAGCGCAGGCCGGGGTCGACTGGGACGGACGTGGGAGGCGGAGCCCGGATCCTCGCTGCTCCTCTCGGTGCTGTTGAGGCCTCGGCGGACCATCGACGAGCTGCACCTCTGCACTGCCGCGGTAGCGCTCGCGATGGTCGGCGCGGTTCGGGACGTCGCCGGGTTCAGCGCGGTGCTCAAGTGGCCCAACGATCTCCTCGCCGACGGCCGCAAGCTCGCAGGAGTTCTAGCTGAGGTCGACATCGGTTCTTCGGGGATCGTTCGCGCGGTGGTGGCCGGAATCGGCGTGAACGTCACCGAGAATGCGTTTCCGCCGGAGCTTGCCTCTATGGCGACCGCATGCGAAGTCATCGCCGGCCGACCGATCGGACGGCGTCGCCTATTGGCTGCGTTTCTGGTGCATCTCGGTGACCGTCTCGACACGCCCGATCCTGAGCTGGTCGCCGAGTACCGAGCACAGCTCGCGACGATCGGGGAGGCGGTGCGGGTGGACCGACCGGCCGGCCCGATCGAGGGCATAGCGGTCGACGTCGATGATCTCGGCGGGTTGGTCGTCGAGACCGAGGCCGGGAGCACCGTAACGATCTCGGCCGGAGACGTCGTCCACCTCCGCCCGCGCTGAGAACGTGTGGCGCCTATTGGGTCAGACCTTCGCCTTGGCGAGGCGCGTATCGAGCTTCTTGAGCAGACCTTCACCCTGCTTCTGGGAGAACACGTCGCCGGAGCCGTTGAACTCCGCCTTCACGATGACCCTTCCCTTGAGGATGGCTGCCTCGACTCTGTACACCGCCAGGGTTGTGCCGTCTGCCTGGGGGATGTCGGCGCGCAACGTGTACCCGGCGCGGTTCTGGCCGTAGGACCCGAGCTGAATCTTCGTGACCTGGACCTGGGTGGGCAGCGGACCTCCGTCACCCCCGAACGGCAAGCTCGAGACGTAGGACTTCACGCAGGTGCGGTATTTCGGGCTCGTGTAGGTGCCGAACTGCTTCTTGGCGAGCGCCGGGGTGGCGTACACAGCCACCGTGTCGCTGGTCGAGAACTTGCCGCTCGGGTCCGAGATGTCGTTGCTGGTGAGCGCGACCTTCTTCTTCGCTATCGGCCGGCCCGAGCACGTGGCGATCGCCTGGGCCGAAACGTCATCGCTCGTGGAGTTGTGCGCGGTTGGCGTCCAGCCCGGCGGGAGATCGGCCGCGGTGATCAGCAGCTTCTGGCCCCCGGAAACCGAGCTAGCGGCCCCTGCCGTGGCAGGGACGACGAACGCGATCATGGAGGTGAAGGCGATGAAGATCAGTGATTTGCGCATTCTTGGGGTAACGGCCGCAGGTCGGTCCGACCTGAGCGGTTTTGTCTACGGATCGAGGTTCTGGGTGACCAATTCGGCGAACATCGAGGCGAGACGGATCGTGACGGGTCCCGGGGTTGTGGCGCGTGGTCGACCGTCGACCGCGGCGATCGCCTGAACCTCACGCGTCGTCGAGGTCAGGAACGCCTCGTCGGCATCCGTTATCGCGCGGAGCGGCAGGTCGGTCTCGGCGGCAGGGATGCCGTGCGCGGTGCAGAGCTCGAGCACCAACGCGCGCGTGATGCCGAGCAGACATCCGGCACCCTCGGGGGGTGTCCGAACGGTTCCCCGATCGACCACGAACACGTTGGAGCCCGTCGCCTCGCACAACTCGCCGCGCGTGTTCGCGAAGATTGCTTCGTCGGCTCCGCGAGCGCGGGCGTCGGCAAACGCCCGGACGTTGTCCGCATAGGAGATCGATTTTACGCCCGCCGTCGCGGCTCGTTCGTTGCGGGGCCAGGACGCGGTCGCCACACTCGCCGTCGGTTGCAAGGCAGTGAGCGCGCTGGCCGCCACGATGATGTCGGAGTCCCGGCCTCCCGGCGAGCCGACCAGCGTCACCCGGACCCGGGCATCGACGAAGCCATTTGCCTGCAGCACCGCGTCGACTGCATCGCGCAGGTTTGTGGGGTCGGGCGGCGCGAGCCCGAGCGCGCTTGCCGCGGCACCGAGCCGCTCCGCGTGGCGGCGCCATGCGAACGGCGTACCCCGGTAGACGCGCATCGTCTCGAACGCCCCGGCCTCGGCCGACAGGTTTCGGGTGATCATGAGCCGACTCCGGCGGCGCGCATCAGACGAGCTGCTTTGAGCTCGGTCTCGGCCCACTCGGCGTAGGGATCTGAGTCTGCGACGATCCCCGCGCCCACTCCGAGAGTCGTCTCACCGCCTCCCGACATCGCGTCGGCCCCGGTGATGGTGAAAGTGCGGATTGCCACCGCGAGGTCACCGGCGTCGCGTTCGGTGTCGATCCAGCCGAGCGCGCCGCAGTAGACGCCTCGCCGGACGGGTTCGAGATCCTCGATTGCCTGCAGCACACGGGGCTTCGGTGCACCCGTCACCGACGCGGGCGGGAATGTGGCCCGTAGCAACTCGGCCGGTCCGACGCCGGGTCGACAACGGGCGCGGACCGTGCTGACGAGATGGAAGAGACCAGGGTGTTCCTCGATGCGGAACAGCTCCGGTACTTCGATCGATCCCGGCACGCCGATGCGGCCTAGGTCGTTGCGGGCGAGATCCACGATCATGACGTTCTCGGCCCGGTCCTTGGAGCTCGACTCGAGCGCCGCGCGCGTCGATGCGGTTCCCTTGATCGGTTGGGTCTCGACGAGAGGTCCGGTCCAGCGGAGGAAGCACTCGGGTGAAGCCGAGACAACGGAGACACCGGCGAGGCGAACGAGCGTGCCGTAGGGGGAAGGGTTCTCGGCTGTGAGCGCAGCGAACAGGGCGACCGGATCGGTCGGGCGATCACATGTGAGTTGTCGCGTGAGATTGACCTGGTAGCACTCGCCTGCAGCGAGGAGCGCGCCGATGGTGCGCACTCGATCGGCGAACTCGTCTCGGTCAAGGCTCGAATGCCAGGTTTCGAGAGTGGGGTGGGCGAGCGTCGGCGAGTCGCTTGTTGCCGCGAGCGCGGCGCGCAGGCGGGCCGCGCTTTCACCCTCACGGTCACCGTCGACGTGTGCTTCGTCGACCGGATCGAGGACGAGGCGCGCGTCGAATCGCGCGAGCACGAGGTCGGGGAGCAGGGTTGGAGCGTTACGGGAAATGACCCGCTCGATGGTGCGCCCAAGGTCGTAGGCGAGGTACCCGGCCCACCACCCGGGCGTGAGCCGGTCGAGCGCGCTCAACGCATCAGCACCGGACGCGACGATGGTCTCGAGTGGCCGGGCCGCGATCAGCGTGCGGGCCCCGTCACGCACCGCGACCGCCTCGCCGCTCCCCAACGCGCTGAGGACGGCCGCCGCCGTCGGCACCTGTCCCAGCCTCGCCGCGGAAGCCGATCCCATGTCGGTGAGGTTAGGCCGCACCGGGGGGTCTGACCCGCCCGACGAGCCTCCCGTCGGTATCATGGAGACTCCGTGAACCCTCCCCGTTCGACTCTGCGCGCCTGGACTCATCGTTACGTCATCGCGCTCGGTGTCGTGTTTATCCTCACCGTTGGCGGGGTCATCGGGGCCAACGTGGTGATCGACTCCAGCCTCGCGGGGATCAACCGCGTTCACCTTCGCACCGCTGATCTCCCGGGTACGGCCGAAGGCGGCAACTATCTTCTGATCGGCTCCGACACCCGGGCCTTCGTGAAGAACGCCGCTGATGCCCAACGGTTCGGGTCCAAGGCCGCCGAGGCCGGCCAGCGGTCCGACACCATGATGGTCGTCCACGTCGACCCCGAGGCGCACAAGGCGTTCGTGGTGTCGATTCCGCGCGATCTAGTGGTCGATGTACCCGGCATCGGAAAAACGAAGATCAATGCCGCGTTCGCGCAGGGCAATAGCGTGCAATCCGGCGCGCAGAACGTCATCGACACCCTGCAGACGAACTTCGGGCTGAAGATCCATCACTTCGTCGAGGTCGACTTCGAGTCATTCCGTGGCGTGGTCAACGCGATCGGGACGGTGCACATCTACTTTCCGTCGCCGGCCCGTGACATCAAGACCGGGCTCGACGTTGCCGCACCCGGTTGCGTCGCGCTCGACGGTGATGCATCCCTCAACTACGTGAGGAGTCGGTACCTCGAGTACCTCGTCGGCGGGAAATGGGTGAACGCCTCTCCCCGCGCCGACCTCGACCGGATACAGCGGCAGCAGGAGTTCGTGCGTCGCCTGGGCGCGGTCGCGTTCCGCAAGGCGGTGAAGAACCCGCTCACAGCCAAGAACGTCGCCGACGCGGTAGTGCCCAACCTGGTTATGGACGACTCGTTCGGACGGAGCCAGATCTTCGGGCTCGTGAACCTGTTCCGAGGGGTCGATCCGAGCGACCCGAGCCAGGTCGAGATGATCACGTTTCCGAACAAGCCCTACGGCGACGGGGCCCGGCTCCTTCCGGATCAGCCCGCGGCCGATGCGGTCGTGGCGAGGCTCAACCAAATCGGTGCGTCGTCGGCGACGCCCCAGGCTCCGGCGCCGAAGCCGACCCAGGTGCGGGTGCGCGTGCTCAATGGTTCCGGAACGAGCGGCCTCGCGGTGGCGACCCTCGGCGCGTTGCGGCGCCAGTTCGGGTTCGTGGCCGGGGAGACCGGGAACTGGTCGGTACCGCTGGGCAAGACCCAGGTGCGTTACGGCAGCAGCGGGCTGGCGGCCGCGAAGCTGGTGCAGGCCAAGCTTGGCGGCCAGGGAACCCTTGTGGCCGATTCGACCATCAGCGGCACCGACGTGACCGTTGTGCTCGGTTCCGACTTCGCCGCCGACGGGGTCACCCCGACCACATCGACCACCGCCGCCAAGCGGGCCGCGAAGACGACCACGACGACCGCCCCGACAGACCCGGCCGCGACCTGCAAACCCTGAGAACCGGCGGAGTTTCGGCGCGCAGGATTTCGCCAGCGCCACCGGTACGATGACGCCCGCCGTGGCTTCCTCCCGAACGACTTTGCGCGCCTTCACCCATCGCTACGTGATCGCGCTCGGGGTCGCGCTCGTGTTCACGATCAGCGGTGTCGTCGGCGCGAACATCGTCATCGACTCGAAGTTCGAACAGATCTCCCGCGTCGAGGTGAAGCTCGCGCCCGCCGATCCCGGCTCACCCGGGAACTTCCTCCTCATCGGTTCCGACAGCCGGGCGTTCGAGAACACCCCCGAGCAGGCGGCCGCGTTCGGGAGCAAGGACGCTCAGACCGGGCAACGGTCAGACACGATCATGGTCGTGCACGTCGAGCCGGGCTCGCGCACGAGCGTGGTGGTGTCGTTTCCCCGTGACCTGTGGGTAGACATTCCCGGCGTGGGTAAGTCGAAGATAAACGCGGCATTCAACGACGGGCCGCAGAAGGTGATCGACACCCTGCAGGCGAACTTCGGGATCCCGATAAACCACTACCTAGAGGTCGACTTCGCGACGTTCCAGGGCATCGTCGACGCCGTCGGCAAGGTGCCGGTGTACCTACCCGCCGAGGCTCGCGACGAGAAGACGGGATTCTCTGTGCCGGCAGCAGGGTGCTACCAGCTCGACGGCCAGCAGGCGCTCCAATACGTCCGCAGTCGCTACCTCCAGTACCACGACCCCGATACCGGAGAGTGGAAGAACGCCGACGCGATCCCCGACATCGGCCGGATCGGGCGGCAGCAGAACTTCATCCGCCGCATCGGCTCGCTCGCGTACCGGTCCGCCCTCGGGAGTCCGTTGAAAGCCGGCGAGATCGCCGACAAGGTGATCCCGAAGCTCGTGGTCGATTCCGGGCTCGGTCGCAGCGATGTGTTCAAGCTCGTGAACACCTTCCGCACGGTCGACCCTGCCGACCCGAGCGCGATCGAGATGCTCACGCTGCCCACCTATGGCGCCAAGTCGAGTGACGGCCAAGACATCCTCTTGCCCTCTGATCCCGACGCGGCGACGATGTTGGCGCGACTCAGGACCTTCAACCCACCGACGGCGCCACCCGCGGGAATCTTGCCGGCGCAGGTCCGGGTGCGTGTTCTGAACGGATCGGCGAACAACGGTTTCGCGTCGACCACGCTTGATTCGCTCCAGCGCGAGTTCGGCTTCGCCGGCGCAGGGCTCGGCAACGCGGCCCAGGTGCCAAAGACCGAGATCAGGTACCGCCCAGGAGTCGAGAGGGCCGGACTGCTCGTGAAGCGCTACCTGGGCGGCGCGGGCAGGCTGGTCGAGGACGCGGGCATCGCCGATGCTGATGTGGTCGTCGTGCTCGGGCCCGACTTCAGCGCGGTCTCGGCTCCGCCCGGCGTGGCTGCGTCGCCGACGTCGCCCACCTCCACCTCCACCACCGCCACGACGGCCCCCGGGGCCAAGCTGTTTGCCGACGGGCCCTTCGCCTCGCTGAGCCCCTCCGTGCAACGACGCCTCGCGAAATACTTCGCCGCGATCAAGAACAGCCAGAGCGAAGCGGGTTGCGTCTCATGACCGGGTACGGGAAAGGGCGCCGATCCGAGCCCCGCCGCGGATCTGCTCACGGGATCGAGTACCGGCACCGATAGAATCGGCCGGATGCACCGCTTCCCCCTGCCCATGAGCGCGCTCGAGGTTCTCCGGTGAAGGTGCTGGTCACCGGAGCCGGCGGACAAGTTGGATCCGCGGTCGTGGCTGCTCTCGGCGCCCATCCCAGCTGTCCCGAGGTGCTGGGCGTTACCCACGCCGACCTCGACCTCGCAGATCGTGAGCAGATCGAGCAGGTCGTCGGCACATTCGCTCCCGATGCGATCGTGAACCCGGGTGCGATCACGAATGTCGACGGGTGCGAGGACGATCCGGCCAGCGCGTACGCCGTCAACGCGCTCGGCCCCCGGTTCCTCGCCCTCGCCGGGTCTCGCATCGGCGCCCACATCGTCCACGTCTCGACCGACTACGTGTTCGACGGCACCGCCGGGCGGCCGTACGGCGAGTGGGACGACACCAACCCGATCTCGCACTACGGGCGATCGAAGCTCGGCGGTGAGATCGAAGTGGCCCGCCATGCTTCGTCGTGGGCGATCGCCCGCACCGCGTGGGTATTCGGGCGGCGGGGCAAGGACTTCGTACAGCTCGCGCTCGATGCGGCCGCCGGCGCCGACTACGGATTCGTCGACGATCAGACCGGCTCACCGTCGTACGCGCCCGACGTCGCCGAAGTGCTCGTTCAGCTCGCGCTCCAGCGGATGTCGGGCCTGTTCCACGCGGTCAACGAGGGCGTGTGCACCCGATACCGGATGGCCACCGACGTCTTGGAGCTGGCCGGCTTCGATCCGTCGATCCTCAAGATCGTCTCGACGACCGATCTCGGCCGACCCGCGGCGCGCCCGGAGTTCAGCGCGATGTCGAACCTCGCGCTCCCCGCTAGCGGGGTGCCTCGACTGCGGCACTACCGAGAGGCCCTCGCCGAGTACCTGCTCACAGCCGTGGAAGGAGCAGCGTGAGCCGCGTCGCGATCATTGGCGCGGGCTACGTCGGGCTCACAACGGGTGCGTGCCTCGCTCATCTCGGTCACACGGTGGTCTGTGCCGACATAGACGAAGAGCGGGTAGCGCGGCTCACGAAGGGCGAGGTCCCGATCATGGAAGACGGGCTCTTCGATCTCGTCGCCGAAGGCCTCGAGTCGAAGCGATTGCGTTTCGTCATCGGTGCGGCGACCGCGGCAAAGACGGCGGAGTTCGTGTTCCTCTGCGTCCCGACACCCCAGGGCGACGATGGTTCGGCCGACCTTTCGTTCGTAGAAGACGTCGCCCGCGAGATCGCCCCGGTGCTGAGGCCCGGAACCGTGATCGTGAACAAGTCGACGATGCCGGTGGGGTCGACGCGCCTCGTGCAACGCATCCTCGGAGAGTCAGGAGCCACGATTGACGCGATCGGTGTCGCTTCGAACCCGGAGTTCCTCCGCGAGGGAACATCGGTGCGCGATTTCCTCCACCCGAACCGGGTTGTGATCGGCTGCGACGACCCGAAGATCGCGGTGCGGGTGTCGGATCTCTACAAGAGTCTCGACGCTCCGATCCTCATCACCGAACCGGCGTCGGCGGAGATGATCAAGTACGCCTCGAACGCGTTCCTGGCGACGAAGATCTCGTTCGTGAACGCGATAGCGAACCTATGCGAAGCAGTCGACGCCGACGTGCGCGAGGTCGTTATGGGGATGGGTTACGACAACCGGATCGGATTCGAGTTCCTCAACCCCGGGCCAGGGTACGGAGGTTCATGCTTTCCGAAGGACACCGCGGCGCTGCTCCATGCTTCCGATCTGGCGGGTTACGACTTCAGCTTGCTGCGCGGGGTCGTCGAGGTGAACCGGGCCCAGCACGAGCGGATGATCGAGAAGACCCGCCGCCTGGCCGGGGGTTCTCTCAATGGGGTACCGATCGGCGTATGGGGTCTCACGTTCAAGGCCAACACCGACGATCTACGAGATTCTCCGGCTGTGTTCGTCGTGCGGCGTCTCCTCGAGGAGGGGGCAACCGTGCGGTGCTACGACCCCTCTGCCGATGAGCGGGCGTCGAAGGTGATGGCGGGCACCGAGGTGGTCTCGGACCCGTACGAAGCGGCACGGGGAGCCCAGGTACTCGCGGTACTAACCGAATGGGACGAGTTCCGCTGGCTCGATTTCGCGCGGGTGCGCGAAGAGATGGTGTCGCCGACTGTTCTTGACGCGCGCAACCTGCTCGAACCTTCGACCATGCGACGGTTGGGCTTCAACTACGAAGGCATTGGACGCTCGTGAGTGGAGCATCGTCTCGCGCGGTCGTGACCGGAGGTGCCGGTTTCATCGGTTCGCACATCTGCCGGGCGCTGCTCTCGCGTGGCTGGCAGGTCGTGGTCCTCGACAACCTGCTCACTGGCCGGATCGACAACATCGAGGAGCTCATGGCCGATCCGGCCTTTACCTTCGAGCACCACGATGTAACGAACTACCTAGATGTCGAAGGCCCCGTCGACGCGGTTCTGCACCTCGCGAGCCCGGCGAGTCCGCAGGACTACCTCGAGCATCCCATCAAGACGCTCAAGGTCGGTTCGCTCGGTACGCACAACGCGCTCGGGCTAGCCAAGGCCAAGGGCGCCCGGTTCCTGCTCGCGTCGACGAGCGAGGTCTACGGCGACCCCGAGGTGCATCCCCAGCCCGAGTCGTACTGGGGCAACGTAAACCCGGTAGGGCCCCGCGGTGTTTACGACGAAGCGAAGCGCTTCTCCGAGGCGATGACGTTGGCGTACCACCGTACGCATGGGCTCGAGGCGCGCATCGTGCGCATCTTCAACACTTACGGCCCGCGTCTACGGCCTGCCGACGGTCGGGTCGTATCGAACTTCCTCGTCCAGGCCATGGACGCCAAGCCGATCACGATCTATGGCGATGGCAGCCAGACCCGGTCGTTCTGTTACGTCGACGATGAGGTGCGTGGGATCCTCGCCCTGCTCGACTCTGATGTCGTGGGCCCGGTCAACATCGGGAACCCACGGGAGTTCACGATCCTCGAGCTCGCCGAAGCGGTGCTCCTGGCGACCGGGTCGAGCTCCGAGATCGTGCACGAAGCGCTTCCCGTCGACGACCCGACCCGCCGGCGTCCCGACATATCGCTCGCGGAACGGGTGCTCGGCTGGTCGCCCGAGATCGATCTCGCGACCGGGCTGGCGCGCACCTACGAGTGGTACCGCGAGGAACGTAAGCGCGCGTGAGCAGCGCCACCAGTTGGGCGGCTGTCGTCGTCAACTACAACGCGGGGGACGAGTTGATTGCGTGCGTGGCTTCGCTGCTCGCCGACACGAGCGCAGGTGGACCACCGGAGATCGTGGTGGTCGACAACGCGTCCGAGGACGGCTCGGCCGACGCGCTGGCCGCGATCTATCCCGAGGTCACTTTGGTGCGAGCGCCGACGAACCTGGGATTCAGCCGGGCCAACAACCTCGGGGTGGCGGCAACCTACGCCCCTGTGATCGCGGCCGTTAACCCCGATGTCGAGGTCGACCCGGGAACGGCCGCAGCGATGTTGGGACGTCTCGACGCCGCGGCCGACCTGGCTGCGATCGGGCCCCGCGTCCGCAACCCCGACGGTTCCCAGTACCCGTCTGCCCGGGCGTTCCCATCGGGGATTGACGCCCTCGGGCACGCGGTCCTCGGTCAGGTCTGGTCGACGAACCCCTTCACCCGCCGGTACCGACGCCTCGACGCCGACTGGTCGGGCCCCCATGATGTCGGCTGGCTCTCAGGATCGGCACTGTGGTTCCGCCGGGCCGCGTTCGACGAGGTCGGTGGATGGGACGAGGGCTTCTTCATGTACCTCGAGGACGTCGACCTCTGTGCCCGGTTCGGCTCAGCCGGCTGGCGGGTGGCGTACGAACCGGGCGGGGCGGTCCTACACCGCCAGGGTCTGAGCACCTCCCGGCACCCCTACCGGATGATCATCGAGCACCACCGTTCTGCGGCTCGTTTCGCGTCAAAGCACTGGCACGGCCCGCGTCGGCTGCTCCTGGGCCCGGCGGTCGCGCTCCTCGCGGTCCGGGCCGCAACCCAACTCAGTGTGCGCGCCGTCGGGGGGCGAACCGAGCGCCCACGTACGACTCGCTAGCCTGGTCGATTCATGGCCCGTCGAAAAGGCAAGTACTCACGGGCTCAGGCTCGGGCAAAGATCCGTCGGACCAAGCGCCGGAGCGGGTCGATGGGCTGGACTGTCGCGACCGTTGTCATCGTGGTAGTCGGCGTCGTCGGCATCGTGTTGGCCCGCGGCGGCGGCTCGAACAGCAACGCCGCCCCTGTGGTCAACAAGGACCATTGGCATGCCTACCTGGGCGTGAACGTGTGCGGAACCTGGTTGCCGAGCGCGCCCGCGTTCGACGGAGCCACCGCGCAGGCGATGGGGATCCACTCCCACGGTGACGGCCTGATGCACATCCATCCCTTCTCGTCGGCCGCGTCGGGCAAGAACGCGACGGTTGGGCGCTTCATCAAAGACAATGACGGTGCCGGCTGGGAGCTCGACAGCACCTCGATGAAGCTCTGGGACGGTGCCCAGTACAAGAACGGCTATACGTGCCCGAGCGGGGAGTTCAAGGGCCAGAAGGCGAACCTCGTGTGGGCCACGGGTCAATACGGCGGACCCTGGACTGGCAAGCCGCAAAAGGGCAACCCGGCCGACTACAACCCGAAGAACGCCGGGATTGTGGCGATCGCCTTCCTTCCGAATGGCCAGAAGGTGCCCGAGCCGCCGGGAGCCGTCGCTGCTCTCGCGAACATCGCGGACCTCAACGGAGCCCCGGCAGGCCCGGCAGCCCCGGCAGGATCGCCGGCAACGGGCAACTCCTCGTCGACGACGTCGGGCGCAACGTCTTCGAGCACGCCCGCTGCCAGCACCCCGTGAAAGCTGTCGTCCTCGTCGGCGGAGAAGGCACGCGGCTGCGGCCGCTCACCTACAAGACTCCCAAGGGGCTGCTGCCGATAGCGAATCTGGCGTTCCTGGATCGCCAGCTCACCTGGCTCACGAGCCACGGTGTAGACGACATCGTGTTGTCGCTGGGGTACCTCCCCGATGCATTTCGCGAGCATCTTGCCGTCGATCACTCGGCGGGGGAGGGACGGTTCGGCTCGGCTCGTATCCGCTTTCGCCAGGAACCGGAACCGCTCGGAACGGCCGGGGGCATACGTTTCGCGGCGGAGGGGATCGAGGAGCGTCTGATCGTCTGCAACGGTGACGTGCTCACCGACCTCGATCTCCGGCAGCTGGTCGCGTTCCACGAGAAGCACGGCGCGGAGGCGACGATCGCACTGACCCAGGTCGACGACCCGTCGGCATTCGGGGTAGTGCCAACCCGTGATGACGGTGAGGTCGTAGCGTTTGTCGAGAAGCCGCCACCGGGCCGCGCGCCGACCAACTGGGTGAATGCGGGTACCTACGTGCTCGAGCCGTCAGTGCTCGGCCAGATCCCTCCGCGGCTCACGATATCGATCGAACGCGAGACGTTCCCGCGCATGCTCGACCGCCCCGGTCGGCTCTTCGCGTTCCGCAGCGATGCCTACTGGATCGACATCGGCACGCCCGAGAAATATCTACAGGCTCACACTGATGTCTTGGCCGGTCGGCTCGGCTCGCCACCGGTGCCCGGGGCGACGGAACGGGCCCCGGGAGTGTGGGTGCAAGGTCCGGTGACCATTGCCGCCGACGCGCGCATCGAGGCCCCGGTGCTTCTCGGCGCGGGGGTGACGGTCGGCGCGAGTGCGCGCGTTCGCAACGCCGTCGTTGGTGCCGGCGCGTCGATCGGCGCAGGCGCGCAGGTCGACGAAGCCGTCGTGCTCGAGGCCACTCAGGTAGAGGCGGGGGCGAGTGTGCTCCACTGCGTGGTCGGCAACCACGGCCTCCTCGGCGAACGGACTCCGTGAGGGTCCTGGTCACCGGCGGTGCCGGGTTCATAGCGTCCACGCTCGTCGATCGTCTCGTCTCCGAGGGATACGACGTCGACGTCGTCGACGACCTCTCGACCGGATCGCTTGCCAACCTCGCCGACGCCCGCGCTGATCGGTCGCGCCGGTTCTCGTTCCACCGTCTTGACCTGCGCTCACCGGCGATCACCGATCTCGTCGCGCACCGCAAACCCGAGGTGATCTATCACCTCGCCGCGCAGGCAGATGTCCGTGTGTCAGTCGCCCGCCCCGCGTTCGATGCCGAGGTCAACATTCTCGGCGCGCTAAACCTGTTCCAGGGCGCGCTCGCGGCCGGGACGCGCAAGGTTGTGTTCGCGAGCTCCGGAGGAACCATCTACGGCTCACCGGAGGATCTTCCCGTCAGGGAGGGGCACCCGCAGCGGCCCGAGTCGCCCTACGGAGTCGCCAAGAAGGCCGTTGGCGACTATCTCCACTACTACCGCGAGGTGCACGGCCTCGAGTACACGGCGCTAGCGCTCGCGAACGTCTACGGACCGCGTCAGAACCCAGACGGCGAGGCGGGCGTCGTCTCGATCTTCGCGGGGAAGCTGCTCAGCCGCGAGCGCGCCACCATTTTCGGCGACGGACGCCAGACCCGCGACTTCATCTTCGTCGACGATGTCGTCGACGCGTTCGTGCGCGCCACCGAGAAGGGTGGCGGGCTCCTCGTGAACGTCGGGACCGGTGTCGAGACGAGTGTGCAGCAACTGTTCGACGTGATGGCGCGTCTCACCGGATCGAAGGAGACCGCGCACTACGCACCGGCGAGGTTGGGCGAGTTGGCGCGCTCCGCGCTCGACCCCGGGCGCGCCGAGATCCACCTCGGATGGAAGCCGTTCACGAGCCTCGACGAAGGCGTCGGCCGCACGCTCGAATGGTTCAAGGCCACCCGCCGCCGCTAGCCCCAACCCCTTCGTTCTGGTCAGGAACCTGCCGCCAGGGCCGGCGAGAAGC
The DNA here is from genome assembly GCA_025363815.1 of Actinomycetes bacterium. Lineage (GTDB taxonomy): Bacteria > Actinomycetota > Acidimicrobiia > IMCC26256 > JANYLB01 > JANYLB01. The sequence goes on along the minus strand of JANYLB010000037.1, from coordinate 59,423 downwards.
TGACCAGAACGGGGGTGAGCGGGCGGCGCGGATTCAACGGGTGGCGCGGAGGTCTTCGAGGGCAACGCTGGGGCGGTCGCGGGGTGTGTATTGCGGGTCGGGATGGCCCACGAGCACGAGCGCGTGCGGAAGCCAGTCGTTCGCGAGGTCCAAGGCGTCGCGTGCTGCTTCGGGGCAGAAGATAGGCGCCGCGACCCAGCACGAGGCGAGGCCGACGTCGGCGGCCGCCAGCATGAGGTTCTCGACCGCGGCACCCAAGGAGAGCAGGGCCATTCCCCACTCGGCCCGCCGCCGCGCTTCGTCGGGGTAGCGGTCGAGACCGTCCCAGGTGAGACAACCCACGACGAGTGCAGGGGCGTCCGTGAGCTTTCGGTGCGATGCCGTCACGAGCTCGTCGACCCGGGCCGGATCCAACCCGTCGTCGATCAAGTCGTTCCGCCACCGTGCTCCCATCCCTGTGGCCAGTGATTCCTTGGCCGCAGGTGACACCACGGTGACGAAGCGCCAGGGTCGGGAATGGTGCGGTGCGGGCGCAAGACATGCCGCCTCGACCAGGCCGTCGAGTGTCGCCGGTTCGACGGGGGTATCGGTGAAAGCGCGGATCGAACGCCGCGCCTCGATGAACGCGGGTGTGTTCATCGGAAGAGGTCTTCGGCGGGTGGACGAATCAGCTCGGTTATCGATGCTTCGCGGAACCAAGCCGGGTCGAGTCCACGGACGATCGCCGCGGGGATCCCCGCGGCCTTGCCCATCGCGAGTTCCGCGGCCGCGGCCACCTCGTCGGCCACCGCGACCTCAGTTGCGTGGAGCTCACGGCTGCGTGAGTCGGTCGAGCCGCGGAGGTCGACCACGCCGGCGAGGCCGGCGACGCCGATCGCCACGTCGGTGAGGCCGCGTCGCCACGCGCGCCCGAACGTGTCGGAGACCACGATCGCGACGTCGACACCAAGGTGAGCTCGAAGCGCATTGCGGATGTCGCGCGCCGAACGGTCGCCGTCGAGCGGGAGCAGTGCCGCCATGCCATCGTCGACGTTCGACAGATCGATGCCCGCGTTCGCACACACGAATCCGTGCGTCGTCTCGCTGATGATCAGATCGCCACGGCGACGCAGGATGCGACGGGATTCCTGCTCGATCAGCACCCGCCGAGCGTCGAGGTCGTCGGGATCGAGGGCAACGAGCCGTCCTTCGGCCTTCGACACGATCTTTTGGGTCACGACAACGCAGTCGCGGTCGAGCAGCGGCGTTCCCTGTCCGGCCGCAGCGCCGGCGACGAGGTCGGCGAGGTGATCACCGGGCCGGACCTCCGCCATTCCCAAGATCGGGATGATTCTCAGCCCGGCGTTCATCGAAAAGCGTTCATCGGGGAAGCGTTCACGCGACGGCGTCGAGGGTGTGACGCGCCAATGCCGCGGCGACGCCGGCGTCGGTCATCAGCGTGTCGGCGACGACCGCGCGCACCCCGACGGCTTCGACCTCGGTGCAGCGGTGCGCGTCGCCGGCATCGATGACGAGCGTGCCACAGAACTCCGCGTAGGCCCGAGCGACTCCGACGCATGAGACGTCGAGCCCGAGCCCGGCCATCAGCCGGTCGGCCGGCCCTTTAACGGGCCGGCCCGCGATGATCGGACTCACGCCGACGACTCGATCACGGCGCCGCACCAGGGCGTCACGGACACCGGGCACTGCGAGGATCGGCCCGATCGAGATCACCGGGTTCGACGGGCACACGAGAATCGTGTCGGCTGCTTCGAGCGCCTCGATGACTCCCGGCGCGGGCGCGGCGGCTTCGGCTCCGGCGAAGCGAACCGACGTCACTGGTGGTTCGGCGCGCTCACGTACGAACCATTGCTGCATCGGGAGCTCTTCTGTAGTGCCATCGGGTCGGATGACCGTGATTCGGGTCGCGATGGGATCGTCGCTCATCGGGATCAGGCGTGGACTCACGCCCCACGCCTCGGCGATCTCGCCGGTGATCGTCGAGAGCGTCGCACCTTCGGCCAGGCGCTCAGATCGGTAGAGGTGGGTCGCCATGTCCTTGTCGCCGAGGCGGAACCAGGTGGGGCGGCCGTAGCGCGCGAGAGCGTCGATCATCGCGAAGGTCTCGCCCTGCAGCCCCCAGCCCTGTTCCGGGTGCTCTGCGCCGCCAAGCGTGTAGGTGATGGTGTCGAGATCGGGGCTCACGTGCAGACCGTGGAAGATGTCGTCGTCGGCCGTGTTGACGACCACGGTGACGGCCGGCGCGGGTACGACACGTACCAAGCCCGACAAGAAGCGCGCAGCTCCGACTCCTCCGGCCAACGCGGTGTACATGGTGCCGAGCGTACGCGCCCGTGCGCCAGGAGTTTGAAGAACCGTTGGTCGTGTCAGGCGACGGTGGCGGGAGCGCCGCCGAAACCGACGAGTCCGAGGACCCGGGAGCGACCCGCGTCGACCACCCGCACAACGTGTTCGGGGACGGCTTGGAGCTGGCCGACGATCGGCTCGACGCGAACCCGCGCTTCACCCACGACGGGCTCGACGAGCTCGCGCAGATCGTCGGCGAGACCCGCGGCCACGTCGGTGAATCCGCTGGTCCGCTCTGCGAGGCCGCTCGTGCGCTCTGCAAGTGCCGTTGCCGTGCCGCCAAGGCCTGCTGCCGTGCCGGAGATGCTGGTCGTGGCCAGCTCCCAAGCTCCGATGGCCTGGCCCTCGATGTTCGTCCGTGCCTCGGCTGTCTGAGTCGCCACCTGGCTCCGGAGCGCCCCGAACTGGCCTTGGACGCAACTGCGTGCATCCTGAGCCCGGCGGGTGGCCGCAGAACCGATCTCGCGCCGGCGGACCTGGGCCTGCTGGAACCCGATCACGCCTGCCCCAACTGCGATGTAGCCAACGTCCTTGATGTTCTTGGTGAGGTTCATCACTGGCTGCTCCTACGGCTCGTCTGCTCACAAGTGTATCCGAAACTGCTAACTATTGTAAGCACCTAGCGACCCGGGTCACGAAACGACGCTTGGTAGGGTGGGCCGCCCGATGGAGACCGACGACCCTCCCGTCCCCGGGCCTCCGGTCCCCCCGCCCGCAGAAGACACTGCGCCCGCGGAGCCGACCGAGCCCATTCTCGTGCCCCCGCCCGTGGTTGCGGTCGTGGTCACGAACAACCCTGGCGCGTGGCTTGAGGGCACGCTTGCGAGCATCCGGGACTCCGACTACCCGAACCTGGCTGTCCTCGTCCTCGACGCCGGTTCCGACGACGATCCGACTCCGCGGATCGCAGCGGTTCTGCCCGGTGCCTTTGTCCGCCGAATCGAGACGAACGTCGGGTTCGCGACAGCCGCGAACGAAGTCCTCGATGCGGTCGAGGGCGCGACGTTCTTGTTCCTCTTCCACGACGATGTAGTGCTCGAGCCGACGACCATCCGGCTCCTCGTCGAGGAGGCCTATCGGTCGAACGCGGGGATCGTCGGACCCAAGCTCGTCGACCGCAAGAACCCCGAGGTCCTCCTCGAGGTCGGAATGGCCATCGACCGCTTCGGCGTGCCGTATTCGGGGATCGAACCGGGAGAGCTCGATCAGGAGCAGCACGATGGCGTGCGCGACGTCTTCTACATATCGAGCGCCGCGATGCTGTTGCGCGCCGACTTGTTCGCTGAGCTCGCCGGGTTCGACCCGGAGACGTTTCCGGGTGGTGAAGACCTCGATCTTTGCTGGCGCGCCCGGTTGATCGGAGCGCGGGTGCTGGTCGCGCCTGATGCCCGGGCCCGCCACCGCCGAGCCGTCGACGAATCTCTTGGCGCCAAGAGTCCCGACGAGCGGCTCGTGCTCCGGCATCGTCTGCGGGCGGTGCTCAAGTCCTACTCGGCGCTGTCGCTGCTTTGGGTGGTGCCGATCGCGTTGCTGCTCGGCTTGGTCGAGTCGGCGATGTTCGTAGCGTCGCGTCGTGGCGCCCGGGCGCGAGCTGTTTTCGGCGCGTGGATCTGGAACCTGCGCCACTTCGGAGAGCTTCGGGCCGCTCGGCGCTCGGTGCAGGCGACTCGTCGGATACCGGACTCCGATCTGCGCTGGTTGCAGTTTCGCGGGAGCGCACGCATTCGGAGCTACGTGGTCGATCACATGCAGGCCGAAGTGCGGATCCAATCGTTGAGCGACGTCAGCCGCGACGCGGTCGACTCCGCTCGCTCGCGACTTCGAGAACCGCTCGGGATCGCGCTCGCGATGTTCGCGTTCCTGTTCGTGTTCGGAACCCGCGAGTTTCTCTTCGGGCATCTTCCCGCGGTTGGTCAGTTCCTCCCGTGGCCCGGCGTCGGCGACCTCGTCTCGGCTTTCGGCTCCGCCTGGCGTCATCAAGGACTTGGCTCCGCATCGACTCCACCTCCCGTATTCGCGTTGCTCGCCGGTGCCGGGACGCTCCTGTTGGGTGCAACTGGTCTCGCCCGCGCGGTTCTGGTTACCGCAATGCTCCCGCTCGGTGTGATCGGTGCGTTCCGACTGACGCGGCTCGTCGCGGGGAACCGGCGGGCCGCGCTCGCGGCCGCGCTCGTGTATGGCATCAACCCCATCGCGCGGAACGCGTTGGCGAACGGACGGCTCGGCCCGCTCGTGTTCTACGGTCTCGCTCCGTTCGTTCTTACGCAGCTGATGACCTACTCGGTCGGGGCCGAGGGCGAGGGCTGGCCTTGTCGGATCCGCCGCTCGCTGCCGCTCATCGTGCTGCTGGCCATCGCCACAGCGTTCTGGCCGCCGGCGTTCCTGGTCATCGTGATCGCCGCGATCGCGTTGCTCATAGCGCAGCCACTCGCGGCTGACGACTACCGCGGGCTGCGCTCGCTTCGCATGGCGCTCATTGGTTCGATCGGCGCGTTGGCATTGCTGCTCCCGTGGCCGCTCGCGCTTCTCCGGACGGGCGAACGGTCGGCCGCGTGGGGATTGGGCTACCCGGCCACGCTCGACCTCTCCGAGGTGCTTCGGTTCCACACCGGCCCGGCGGGGGCCGGTGCCGGCGGCTGGACTCTCCTGCTCGCCGCGGCACTGGCGTTGCTCGTCACCACCGGTCCGCGGCTCGCCTGGGCCGCCCGGGCGTGGGTGCTCGCACTCGTCGGGTTCGGACTCGCCTGGCTTCCCGCAGTGATCGCCCACAACGCACCGGTGCCGGCACCCGAGGGGCTGCTCGTTCCGGCGGCGCTCGGCATCGCTCTTGCTGTCGGCCTCGGAGTGGGAGCGTTCCGGACCGACCTGCACCATTTCCAGCTGGGCTGGCGGCAGCTCTGTGCAGTTGCGGTTCCGATCGTGCTCGTCCTCCCGGGTCTCGGCTTCGCGGCCGACTCGCTCGACGGTCGCTGGCATGCTCCTTCGACCGATTGGGACACCGCGCTGTCATGGATGAACAGTGCACAGGTCGGTGGCGGATTCCGTGTGCTCTGGGTTGGTGACCCGAACGTTCTGCCGGTAAACGCCACCGTCTCCGGTCAAGGGATCGGCTACGGGATGACGCGGGGCGGGCCCGGTGGCGCGCTCGATCTCTGGCCTGCTCCAGGTGGGTCGGCGGCGAGCCTCGTCGGTGACGCGGTCACCTATGCGCGCCAGGGTCGGACGAACCGGCTCGGTCACCTTCTTGCGCCAATGGGGGTTCGGTACGTGGCGGTGCCACCGCGTGCCGGCGCAAGCGGCGGTGCGGTCGCTAAGCCCACTCCGCAGCTAAAGCGGGGCCTAGCCGATCAACTCGACCTGAGCCGGCTCGAGTCGGAAGGCGGGCTCGTTCTCTACGAGAACGACGCGTGGGCTCCCACTCCTTCGGTGCTGCAGGGCGCAGCGATCGGTGCCCTGCACCCCGACGCGGCTGATCCATCGCGAGCGGCATTGCGCGGCGACCTCGGCGGCGCGCGTCCGGTGCAACCAGACGAGAAGACGCGTGCAGGAGCGGTGTTGCTCTCGGAGTCGTACTCGTCAGACTGGGCTGCGAACTCGGGTGGTCGATCGCTCGAACACGTTGACGCGTTCGGTTGGGCGAACGGGTTCCAACAGCGCACCGCGGGATCGATCGGGTTCCGATACACGGCCCAGTGGCAACGCGACCTTGTCGCACTCGCGCAGGTCCTGGTGTGGCTCGCGCTCGCGGTGTTCTGGCTGAAAGGTACCGCTGCCGGTCGTCGCTGGTCGGCGTCCCGTAGCGCGGGTCGGGAGTCTCTTGCTGCAGCGCCCCCTGGCGCAGAGGTCACGAAATGAGTGACGTGACCGGTCCGGAACCGTTGGTGTCGCCGCCTGCTTTCGCGCCGCGCCGAGACCGAGCGCGGGCATCCGACCGTCGCTGGCCGATCCTTGTCGTGGTCATCGTCGCGATCATCTCAGCGGCTTTCATAGATCAGATCATCGACAACGGGCATGTGAGCGCGGCCGGCGAAGGCATCGGCCCGACCATCCCCGCGGCCGACTCGCTCTCGAGTGCGTGGTACTGCGCGATCGGATCGTCGACACCAGACGGAACGATGACAGAGACCGTGTTGATCACCAACCTGGGTGGTAGTGCGGCTCCGGCGACGGTCACGGTGATGCCAGGGGGTGGCGGAAAATCCGTGACGCGCGATGTTTCGGTCGCGGCGAGATCACAGGTCAGAGTGCCGATCTCCGAGGTGCTCGCGACCGCCGATCCGGGTGTGGTCGTCGAGACATTCGGCGGTCCGGCGGTGGTGGAGCATCAGGTCGTGGGGAACGGCGACGTCGCGACCGGTCCGTGCGCGACCGGGCCTTCCACGTCGTGGCATTTCGCCGCCGGAACGACAGACCGCGGGACGCAGCTGTGGATCGCGTTGTTCAACCCGTTCGGCGACGACGCGATCGTCGACCTGAGCTTCCTCACCGATGGTGGATTCCTTGCCCCGGGGAATCTCCAGGGCCTCGTCGTCCCCCGGCGGACGCGTGTCCTTGTCCCTGTGCACGATTCGGTCCGACGCCAGGCATCGGTGGCTACCGAGGTCGTCACCCGCACCGGTCGGGTGGTGGCGGAACAGGCAACGGTCGGCGTCGCCGATCCCAAGGGTCTCGGGATGTCACTCGGAACGCCCGATCTGTCGTCACGGTGGTCATTTCCGGTCGCGGGCATCGGTGGCGCCGACTCCGTGGTGATTGCCAATCCGGGCGCGAGCCCGGCGCGGGTGACCGTCGCGATCCGCCTCGAGGGTGACGCGACGCTCGCGCCCCAGGTTGTCGTGGTGCCGAGTCGGGCCACGGCTGCGGTCGACGTGGGCTCACGGGTGCCGGCGGGTCTCGGCGCGTGGATCGAGATCGACGCGCACGGCGCTCGCGTTGTAGCGGAACAGACCGTGACTCGCCCGCCAATCGGACTCGCGATCTCGCTCGGGATCGCGTCGTCGGCGAAGCGTTGGGCATTCGCGACCGGACGTCTGGCTGGGGACTCAGCCGACGTGATCGTGGTTGCAAACCCGGGGAAGCAGACCGCTCGGGTCACTCTGCACGTGCTCCGAGCGGGGACGAACAGCACGCCGGTACCGGTAGTCCGGCTCCCGCCGGGGCGGCGGATCGTGTTCGATCTCACGGCTTTGGGGGTCCCGACGAGCGCGGGGATCGTCGTCGACGCGACGCAACCGGTCGCGGCGGCACGCCAGAACGTGGGGAGCGCCGGTGCCACGGTGAGCCCCGGGATCCCCGGGTCGGCGGCTGGATCATGATCGCCCGCGCGCTCATCGCTGCAGCCATCGCGTCCGCGGCGGTCGGCGTCGCCGTCCTCATCCGCCGACGCAAGCCTGACGGCCCACCTGTCGATTCCTTCCCGACGCCGCGCCGGCTCCGACGTGATGACTTCCCCCGACCTGACGCGCCATGGCTGGTTGCGTTCTTCAGCTCCTCGACGTGCGGGTCGTGTCCCGATCTCGCGGCGAAGATCGCCCCGCTCGACTCCTCGGAGGTGGCGGTCGTCGAGCTGACTTACCAAGACGAGCGCGAACTCCACGATCGCTACGGCATCTCCGCGGTCCCGATGGTGATCGTCGCCGACACCGAAGGTGTCGTGAGAGCCGCGTTCGTCGGTCCGACCTCGGCGACTGACATCTGGGCCGCGCTGGCCGACCTGCGCGCGCCCGACGCGGATACGCCTGATTCAACGCCGGCTATCTGACGGGTCAGTCCGAGGGAAGTGGGGCGAACACGTCGGACCCGGCGTCTTCGACCTCGGCGGCGCCTTTGTCGTCTGCGGCCTCGACCTCGGTGCCGTCGGCCCGAGTCACCATGCGGGGGCCCCCGCTGGGCCGACCCATAGCGGCGTCGACGAGGCGGCTGACCTCGGAACCCTCGAGGGTCTCCCGCTCGAGCAGCGCGTGGGCAACGGCTTCGAGCCCGGGCCGATACTCAGTGAGAACGCGACGAGTGCGGTCCTCCTCCTCACGGAGAATGAACTCGACCTCTTCGTCGATGACGCGCGCGGTCTCGTCGGAGTAGTCACGGGTGTGCACGAGGTCCTCTCCGAGGAATACGGCGCCTTGTGATCCCCACGCCATCGGGCCGATGCGCTTCGACATGCCCCATTCCCGCACCATCTTGCGGGCGAGCTCGGTGCAACCGACGAGGTCGTTCTGCGCGCCGGTCGAGAGGTGTCCGTAGATGAGCTCCTCGGCGATGCGCCCGCCGAGCCTCACGACCAAGGAGTCGGTGATGTACTCCTTGAGGTAGATGTGGCGCTCCTGGACTGGGAGCTGCTGGGTAACACCGAGGGCCATGCCCGTAGGCAGGATCGTGACCTTGTGCACGGGATCGGCGTGCTCGAGCACATACGCGAGCACTGCGTGCCCGCCTTCGTGGAACGCGACGACTTCCTTCTCTTCCTGGCTGAGCACCATCGACTCGCGCTTGAGCCCCATGAGCACCCGGTCGCGCGCGTCGTCGAAGTCGCGCGCGTGCACCTCGTTCTCGCCGCGCCGCACCGCGAACAGCGCGGCCTCGTTGACGAGGCCGGCAAGATCCGCGCCGCTCATACCGGGGGTGCCCCGCGCGACGACCTGGACATCGACGTCGCCGGAGATCTTCTTGTCGCGGAAATGCACCTTGAGGATCGAGACCCGTTCGTCCTGGGTGGGAAGGGGGACCATGATCTGACGGTCGAACCGACCCGGGCGCAGGAGCGCGGGGTCGAGCACATCGGGGCGGTTGGTCGCCGCCATCATCACGATGCCCTCAGTGGCCTCGAAACCGTCCATCTCGGCGAGCATCTGATTGAGGGTCTGTTCGCGTTCGTCGTGACCGCCGCCGAGCCCCGCGCCGCGTTTGCGGCCGATCGAGTCGATCTCGTCGACGAAGATGATCGCCGGGGCCTGCTTGCGGGCCGTCTGGAAGAGATCGCGCACGCGCGCCGCGCCGACACCGACGAACATCTCCATGAAATCGGAACCGGTGACGGAGACGAACGGAACCCCTGCCTCACCCGCGACCGCTCGCGCGATCAGCGTCTTGCCGGTTCCCGGCGGCCCGACGAGCAGGACGCCCTTCGGAATCCGGGCACCGATCTCGGAGAACTTGCCCGGGTTCTTCAGGAAGTCGACGACCTCGGTGATCTCCTCCTTCACCGGACCGTATCCGGCGACGTCGGCGAAGGTCGTTTTCGGCTTCTCGGTGTTGTAGACCTTCGCCCGGCTCTTGCCGATGTTCATGACCGCGCCCATCTGGCCCTGCGCGCGTCGGTTCATCCACACGAAGAACCCGATGACCAGCAGCACCGGGATCAGCAGCGGGAGGAGCTCTGCGAATATGTTCGAGCCCTGCTGGGTGTAGTTGAAATCGACGTGGTGTTTCTGCATCGCTTTGAGCGTGCTCTCGGGCAGATCGGCCTTCGGACCGGAGCTCGTGAACTTGGTCTTGCCGCCGACCGCCTTGGTGAAGGTGCCGTTGATCTTGCCGCTGTCCTTGTCGAAATCGACCTTCTTGACCTTCCCGTCATTCAGGGCCTGGGTGAACTCGCTGTAGCTGAGCGACGCCTTGGTCGGTCCACTACCCCCGAGACTGGTCAGCAGCAGCACCGCGGCAAGCGCGGCAAGGACGACCCACGGCAGCCACCGGGGGAATGAAGAAGAAGGCGAAGACGGAGGGGGCCCGCTCGGTCGGGGCCCGCTCGGGGGTCGGGCGTCGTTCGGTCGGCGGCTCATCGCCCGTTATTCATCGTCACGGAGATGGGTCTCCTGAATGTTCGGCCGTCCGGCGCAGTGTCGGTCGGTACGCTTCAATCGTAGGGGTCGCGGTGTCTCGCGCGGCTCGCGGGTGCCGGCCGGGCGAGGTGGGGGAGCGGTCGAGCCGGCCCGTACGCCGCCATTACGCTTCGGTGGTGCCGACCGGACCGCGCCGTAACCTGTGCTGAACCAGGGCAACGACGCGCCCGGATGGCGCATTCCCGGGGCAGCGTCAGGCTCCTCGATGGTTCGGTGGGGCCTCGGAGATTTCCTTCTGGCATGGTTCGTGGGGGTCATTGGAGCGACGGTGGCCGTCGTCCCTTTCGCAATCGGGCCCTTCGCAAACGGGAACGGCACGATCCCGGTCACGGGCCTCGTTGCGTCCCTGCTCGGCCAATCGGCCGCGACCCTCGCGTTCCTCGAGTTCATCTCTCGCCGCAAGGGTCGGGGCAGCCTCATCAACGATTTCGGGTTGGTGCTCCACGCCAGAGACGCACTGTGGATCCTCGTAGGTCTGGGCACGAGTCTCGGTCTCGGGCTGGCGCTGTTGCCCATCAGCCGGCTGGCAGGCTCCGGTTCCGGCCAAGAGGTCGTCAAGGAGTTCCAACGGTCCCAGGGAGCGGTGCGGGTCCTGCTCGCGATCGGGGTCGTGGTCGTCGCTCCCGTGATGGAGGAGCTGGTCTATCGGGGCCTGTTGCTCCGGTCCCTGCTCCGCAGGACCACGCCCGCGTGTGCGATCTTCGTAAGTGGAACGATTTTCGGCCTCGCGCACGTCGTGCTCGATCCCGGTGCCTATACCGCCCTCCCGGCCCTCGTGGCCGTAGGGGTGATCTCAGCGGTGCTGGCGGTGCGATCCGGCCAGCTGTCGCGCTCGATCTTCTTCCACGCCGGTTTCAACCTCTTGACGACCATTCAGATCTTCGCGGTGGTCACTCGTGGTCATGGCCTTTGACCTGGGGAAACGTCTGATCATCCTCCTATCATCCTCCAGCCCTGGCTGTGTCCGCCCGATTCACGAACCCGGGAAGGGTGCCGGAGGTTGTGAGCAAGGCCCACGAAACGGGGAGGACCGGGATGCGGTGCGACACATGCGGCAAGCGGGAGCTGGTCGAGATCAGGATGACGGTCGCTGGCGAGGAGCTCATGTTCCGTCGCTGCGGCAAATGTGAGAGCCAAGGATGGGAAGGGGCCGGCGGTTCGCTGACCCTGTCACACGTTCTGGACCGGGCCAGGGCCCACTAGATCCGAGAACGAGACAGATTGCCCTGCGGGGTCGGCTCGTTCGACCGCAACTCGCGACGCAGGGCGAGCCCGGCCGGGGTTACGGTGTTCCGCATCGGCCTCGAGTCGATGTTGGAGCGCAGGAGCCCCGGCCGAGTCGCGTCCGAGTCGTTCGGCCAGCTGACGCCGGCACGGGTGGGACGGGCCGAGGTGAACCCGCCACCCGCGGGTGGCGGACGGCTGGCAAGCTGACTTGATGTCTGTCGACACCCCGCACACTGAGATGGCGTCACCCGGCGGCGTGCTCGGCGTGCTCCCCGGGGACGCGCTCGCTTCTGATTCCTACGGCGACCGGCCGCTTCCCGGTCAGGGTGTGATCGAGCGGGTCATCCGGTTGGTTCCGATGCTCGTGGTGCTGGCTTGCTGCGCGTTCGTGCTGTGGCAGATGCGGCCCGATCTCTTGTTGCGCGACACCACGGCGAATGGCGGCGACATGGCCGCTCACGTCTGGTTCCCCGCCTATCTCCGTGACCATCTACTCCCGCACTGGCGGGTCGCGGGATGGTCACCCGATTGGTACGCGGGCTTTCCCGCAGGGCAGTTCTACTTTCCCCTACCCGCGCTGCTGACGGTCCTGGGGGACCTGGTCATGCCGTACAACGTGGCCTTCAAGATTGTCACGGTGATCGGTCCCGTCGCGCTGCCTGCGGCCGCGTACGCGTGTGTGCGCGGCCTGAGGGTCCGGCATCCGGCCCCGGTAATGGCGGCCCCGGCAATGGTCGTGTTCCTCTTCTTCAAGGGCGCGCCGGGAAGCTCCAGCGCGGCAACGAGCATCGCGTTCAACCAAGGGATCATGGGCGGCACCCTCCGCAGCAACCTCGCCGGGGAGTTCTCGTACACGATCGCGCTGGCCCTGGCGCTGTGCTTCTTCGGTGCGCTCGCAGTCGCACTGCGGGATTGGAAGCGGCCGTGGCTACCCGCGCTGTTGCTGGCGGCGGTGGTGCTCAGCCACCTCGTGGTCGGGATCTTCGCGGCGGTCGGAGCCGTGGTCATCTGGTTGTTCTACCGGCCCGAGCGTACGGCGCCCATCGCGTTGGCGATCGGAGTCGTGGGTGCGTTGCTCACCGCGTTCTGGTCGCTTCCGCTTGTCGCGAGCTTCGGGTACACGTCGAACATGCGTTACGAGAAGATCACCGAATACGTCACGTATCTTTTCCCGACGTACTTCTGGTGGGTGTTCCTGCTTGTTGTGATCGGACTTGTTGCGGGCGCCATACGACGCGACCGCGGCCCGTTCGTGATCCTCACGATCTCGGCGATTTTCGCAGTGGTCTTCCGGGTCTGGCCGGAGGCCCACGCCTGGAACCTGCGGTTTCTGCCCTTTTGGTACATCGGCTTGTTCCTCCTTGCGGGGATCGGTGCCGCGGAGATCGCCTCTGCGTCGCACCGCGCCGTCGAGTGGGTGATGGTCGAACCCGAGCCGAATGGAGAGCGCCGTGTCTCATCGCGCGGTGCAACGATCAGCGCCGGCGCCGCGGCACTCGTCGTCGTGCTGCTGAGCGGCATCACCTTGTACCGGGTCGACGAGACGAAGGGGTTCCTGCGGTTCTGGGCCGACTGGAACTACTCGGGTTACGAGGACACCTCGGGAACGCCGACGGCTAACCACCGGCCGAAGCCGTGGCCGGAGTTCGAGGCGCTGATCGCCCAGATGCAAGCACTACCCGCAGGGCGCGCGCTGTGGGAGGGCGGAGGGAGCATCGACGCCTACGGCTCCTCGCTCGCGCTGATGATGCTCCCGTACTTCACCCACGGGCACACGTCGTCGATGGAGGGGCTCTACTACGAGTCGTCGGGAACGACTCCGTACCACTTCATGGCGGTGGCGCCGCTCGAAGGAGCAGGCAACGCGTCCAATCCGGTTCGGGGACTGGTCTATCGCAACATCAGTGACTTCGATCTCGGCGTCGAGTACATGCGCATGCTCGGCGTGAACTACTACCTCGCGTACTCGGCCGACGCGCGCGCGAAAGCCGATGCGAACGCGGGCCTCACCAAGGTCGCGACCGTTCCCGATCGAGACAGAAAGCCACCCCTCGGATGGGCCATCTACAAGGTTCGCGACGCGCCGCTCGTGCAGCCGCTGGAGAACCAACCCGTCGTCGCAACGGGAATCCGCGGTGGGACGCAGTCGGAGTGCTTCGACACACCCAGGCCGAAGGCCGCGGTGGGCCAAAGCGCGCCCCGTGACCCGTCGTTGACGCCGTGGGAATGCCTGTCGGCGGCGTGGTGGAACACGCGCGACGCGCTTGATCGTCCCCTCGCGGCCGACGGCCCGGCATCGTGGGCCCGAGTGCCTGCCGGTCGTGCCGCCGGGTCGCCCCGCACGCGGCTGCCTGCAGTCACGGTGTCGAAGTTGCACACCACCGATGACACGGTCAGCTTCGATGTCTCCCGAACGGGGGTTCCCGTCCTCGTCAAGGTGTCGGACTACCCGAACTGGGCGGTGCGGGGGGCGGAGGGGCCCTACCGGGTCTCGCCGAACTTCATGGTCGTAGTGCCCTCGTCGAAACACGTCGAGATGCGCTATACCCGCACCGGCGCCGAATGGGCCGGGATCGGCGCGAGCTTCCTCGGCCTGTTGGGGCTGGCCGGATTGGTCTGGGTGGGCCGGCCCGACCGGCGCCGCCGTGGCCATCGGTCGTCTGAGTCGGTGTGATCGTCCTCGGCACTACCATGACGACCTTCCTCCCGGGATCCGGGTAGTTCTGAGAAGGCGTTTCTCCTTGCCCAACACAGGCGCGCTCGACGCGATCTTCAAGGCTTACGACATCCGGGGCATCTATCCCGACGAGATCGACACGACCATCGCGCAGCGGGTGGGGAACGCGTTCGTCTCGTTCACCGGCGCCGAGCGGGTGATCGTGGGTCACGACATGAGGCCCTCGTCGGTCCCGCTCGCGGCAGCGTTCATCGAGGGTGTGATCCTCGCCGGTGCCGACGTGATCGACATCGGGCTCGCGTCCACCGACATGTGCTATTTCGCGTCGGGGAAGTTCAACTCGCCCGCGGCGATGTTCACGGCCAGTCACAACCCGGCTCAGTACAACGGCATCAAACTCTGCCGCGCCGGCGCGGCGCCCGTCGGCGAGGAGACCGGGCTCGTACAGATCAAAGCCGCGGTGGCCGCGGGTCTGCTCGAGCGGGGCGAGGAGCAGGGCCGGGTCGAGCATCAGGATCTGCTCGCCGACTTCGCTGCCCACGTCCAGTCGTTCGTCGACCTCACGGCGTTGCGGCCGCTCAAGGTCGTGGCCGACACTGCGAACGGGATGGGGGGGTTGGTCGTACCCGCAGTGTTCGAGGGCCTGCCATTCGATCTGTCTGTGCTGTTCCAGGAGCTCGACGGCACCTTCCCCAACCACCCCGCCGACCCGATCCAGGTGGAAAACCTCGCTGACCTGGCCAGGGCGGTGCTCGACTCGGGTGCCGACATCGGTCTGGCCTTCGACGGTGATGCCGATCGCGTGTTTTTGGTCGACGACCGTGGCGAGCCGGTCTCGGGCTCCACGACGACTGCGATAGTTGCCAAGGCGATCCTCGAGCGTCATCCCGGCGAGACCGTTGTCCACAACTTGATCTGCTCCAAGGCTGTACCCGAGGTCATCCGCGAGAACGGCGGAGTGCCGGTGCGGACGCGCGTTGGTCACTCGTTCATCAAGCAGGTCATGGCGGAGACCGGTGCCATCTTCGGTGGCGAGCACTCGGCGCACTATTACTTCCGCGACAACTGGCGTGCCGACTCCGGTTCCGTTGCTGCGCTCGTGGTGCTAGAGCAGCTCTCTCGCTCTGATCAGCCGCTGTCGGAGCTCCGGCTCCCGTTCGAACGCTACGCCGACTCGGGCGAGATCAACACCCGGGTCGATGATTCGGCCGCGGTGATCGAGCGGGTCTCGACGCACTACGGCGACGCCGACCAGGACCGTCTCGACGGTCTCACAGTCGACTTCGGTGACTGGTGGTTCAACCTGCGGGCGTCGAACACCGAACCACTCTTGCGTCTGAATCTCGAAGCCCCCGACCGCGCCGCGTGCGAGGCGCGCACCGAAGAGGTGCTCGCGCTCGTTCGAAGCGGGTCCTGAACCACAGGAGTCGTTCCATGGCCCTAGATCCCAAGCTGCTCGAAATCCTGGCCTGCCCAGAAGACAAAGGACCGCTGCTGTACTTCGTCGACGAGGACGCGCTCTACAACCCGCGTCTGCACCGTCGCTACGCGGTTCGAGAAGACATCCCGATCATGCTGATCGACGAGGCAGAAGCGGTGAACGACGCGGAGCACGAGCGCCTGACCGCGAAAGCGACGGCCGACGGCATAAGCCCGACCTTCGAGGCGTGAGCACCGACTCTCTGGGATTCCTCAACGGGGTAGGTGAGCTTCCTGAACAGCTCGCCGCCGCCCACGAGGCCGCACTCGGGATCAGTTCTTCCGACCTCCCGCCCGCCGGTGAGATCGACAACGTCGTCATCGTCGGAATGGGTGGTTCGGGCATCGCGGGTGACGTGGTGAGGGCGGTGGCGGGCGGGGAGCTGTCGGTTCCCATCACGGTGCTCAAGCAGATGCGGGTGCCCGCCTTTGTGGGGTCTCGCACCTTGGTGTTCGCGGTGTCGTACTCGGGCCGGACCGAAGAGACGCTTTCGATGGCCTCGGGATGTCTCGACGCCGGGGCGCACCTCGTGGCCGTCACCTGCGGTGGTGAGCTCGGCGCTCTTGCCCGGGCCAGGGGAGCGATGATCGTGCCCTGCCCCGAGGGCTACATGGCGCGCGCGGCATTGGGCGCACTCATCGCGCCGATGCTGTGCGCGTTGTACTGCATGGGCCTGATGCCCGATGCGCAAGCGTTGCTCGTGAAGGCCCAGGAGCAGCTCTCCCGTCGTCGTGACGCGTGCAGGCCTGAGGTCGAAGGCGCCGGGAACCCCGCGCGCGAGATCGCACGCCGCATCGATCGCACCATCCCCCTGATCTACGGCGGCGGCGCGCTCGGCGCGGTCGCGGCCTACCGCTGGAAGTGTGGCGTGAACGAGAACGCCAAGGCTCCGGCATTCTGGAACGCCTATCCCGAGCTCGATCACAACGAGATATCTGGTTGGGGTCAGCACGGCGACGTGACCCGCCAGATCTTCACCCTCGTCGAGCTTCGCCACGGGTTCGAGCACGAGCGCCTCGCGCCGCGCTTCGCGATCACGACCGAGCTCGTCGAAGAGGCTTTGAACCAGGTGATCTCGGTATCGGCGCAAGGGGAGGGCAGGCTCGCGCAGCTGCTCGACCTCATGTACCTCGGTGACTGGGTGAGTTGCTATCTTGCGCTCGCCAACGACGTCGATCCGGGTCCGATCGACGCGATTGCCCAACTGAAGGAGCGGTTGCGTGCCTGAGCCGACCGGCGATGACGAGAACAGAATCAAAGACGCCGACCCAGCGACGTTCACCGTCACCGGCACGGCGTACCGGGTCGAGAAGCCGTGGGGCTACGAGATCCACTGGACTCCTCCCGACCGGCCCTACGTCGGCAAGGTGCTCCACATTGATGCCGGCAAGCGTCTCTCGTTCCAGGTCCACGACGAGAAGCTCGAGACCTGGTTTCTCTTCGGAGGTCGAGCCAAGGTGCTGTGGGACGGTCCCGACGGCGAGCTCGTCGAGACCGAGCTGGTGCCGGGTCTCGGCTTTAGCTGTGTGATCGGTCAGCGCCACCGCCTGATCGGAATCACAGACTGCGACGTCGTCGAGGTCTCGACTCCCGAGCTCGGCACGACCTACCGACTCGATGACGACTACGCCCGCCCCGATGAGACGAAGGCGCTGCGAGAAAGCGCCGGACGGGGCTGGGTCGAGCCGACTCTGCCGGAGTAGGTGGGTGAGCCGCTATCGTGGGGAGCTGGTCGGGCCTTTCGGGGCTGTCACCCGGTGATCCGGGCCGACTCCGGAAAGCGAAGCTATTGAAGCGCCGCCCCTACGGGCCGCGCCCGGAGTCAGCAGGAGAACCCATGACCACCTCCGTCACAATCCCGACGACCGATCGCGCAGACTTCAAGGTCGCCGATCTGTCGCTCGCCGAGTTCGGCCGCAAGGAGATCGAGCTCGCCGAGCACGAGATGCCGGGCCTCATGGCCCTGCGCGAGCGCCACGGCGCGACGAAGCCGCTGACGGGAGCCCGGATCACCGGCTCGTTGCACATGACGATTCAGACCGCGGTTCTCATCGAGACGCTCGTCGCGCTCGGTGCGCAAGTGCGCTGGGCGAGCTGCAACATCTTCTCCACCCAGGACCACGCCGCGGCCGCGATCGCCGCGGCCGGCGTCCCCGTGTTCGCGTGGAAGGGCGAGACGCTCGAGGAGTACTGGGACTGCACCGAGCGGGCGCTGCGGTGGCCGAGCCCCGACGGCAAGGCCAGCATCGGCCCGAACATGATCCTCGACGACGGCGGCGACGCCACGATGGTCGTGCACAAGGGCGTTGAGTTCGAGAAGGCCGGATCGGTGCCCGACCCGTCGACCGCCGACTCCGAGGAGTTTGCGATCGTGCTCGGCCTGCTCGCCCGCATCCGAGCCGAAGACGACCGCGTGTGGCACCGGATGGCCGAGGGCATCCTGGGCGTCACCGAGGAGACCACAACCGGCGTTCACCGTCTCTACCAGATGACCGAAGCGGGTTCGCTGCTGTTCCCGGCCATCAACGTCAACGACTCCGTCACGAAGTCGAAGTTCGACAACCTCTATGGCTGTCGGCACTCGCTCGTCGACGGCATCTGCCGCGCCACCGACGTGATGCTCGCGGGCAAGGTCGCCGTGGTTTGCGGCTACGGCGACGTCGGTAAGGGCTGCGCGCAGTCGCTGCGGGGCCAGGGCGCGCGCGTGCTGATCACCGAGGTCGACCCGATCTGCGCGTTGCAGGCGGCGATGGAGGGCTATCAGGTCACCACGCTCGACGAGGTCGTCGACACCGCTGACCTCTTCGTCACAGCGACGGGCAACCTCGGCATCATCACGGCCGCCGACATGGAACGGATGAAGCACAACGCGATCGTTGGCAACATCGGCCATTTCGACAATGAGATCGACATGGCCGGTCTGGGCAAGCTCAATGGCGTGGAGCGCATCGAGATCAAGCCTCAGGTCGACGAGTGGACGTTCACTGCCGATGGTGACCGGGCCGCGCACTCGGTGATCATCCTTGCCGAGGGTCGGCTGCTGAACCTCGGCTGCGCTACGGGTCACCCGAGCTTCGTGATGTCGAACAGCTTCACGAACCAGGTGATGGCTCAGCTGGAGCTTTTCACGCACCCCGACTTCTACGAGCGCAAGGTGTACACCTTGCCGAAGCACCTCGACGAGGAAGTGGCGCGTCTCCACCTAGACAAGCTCGGCGTGAAGCTGACTCGGCTCTCGGAGCAGCAGGCCGATTATCTCGGCGTGTCCCCCGACGGTCCGTACAAGCCTGAGCACTACCGCTACTAAGACGTCGTGGAAGAGCTCAGCGGCAAGGTCGCGGTCGTCACCGGAGCGGCCAGTGGCATCGGCCTCGCGTTGGCAAAGCGGTTCGCCGCCGAGGGCATGGCTGTGGTGCTCGCCGACATCGAGGTGGACGCGCTCGACGCGGCTGCTTCGATCGTCGGTGAGGCCGGCCACGATGTGCTCGCGGTTCCGACCGACGTCTCCGACGCGGCATCGGTCGAAGCACTTGCCGACGCCGCGTTTCGCCGTTTCGATGCTGTCCACGTCGTGTGCAACAACGCGGGCGTAACCGGCGCGTCGGGCGGCGCGGAGTGGGAGAAGCCGCTCGACGACTGGCATTGGGTTCTGGGCGTCAACTTATACGGGGTGGTGCACGGCGTGCGCGCCTTCGTTCCGCGGTTGCTCGAACAGGGTGTTGGTCACGTGGTTAACACCGCATCGGTCGCGGGGCTGCTCCCCATCCCGTTCATGGGCCCGTACACAGCGAGCAAGCACGCGGTCGTCGGGCTCTCGGAGGCCCTCTTCCACGAGCTCGCGATGGCGGGCTCCGACGTCGGCGTCTCGGTGCTGTGCCCCGGGTTCGTCGCGACTCGTCTCGCCGACAGCGTGCGGGCGCGCCCCGATCGCTTCGGCGGCCCTACCGACGTGACGCCCGGAGCCGATCCGATCCTTGATATCGCCCGCGGCATGGTCGCTTCGGGCTCACCCGCCGCCGACGTCGCGGCTGCTGTGGTCAACGCGGTCCGGGCCAAACGGTTCTGGGTCTTCACCCACGACGAGTACTTCGACCCGATCGTGGCGCGAGCCCAGGGCATGGTCGCAGGTACCGACCCCCTCCCAAACTTTGGATGACGCGGCAACGTTGCCGCGGTGGGTTCTTGGCGTTGGTGTCACAGCTATCTGGTTCACTTTCAACCATGCGCGATGGCGGCGACGTACGGCGGCAGGCCACTTTGGGCCAAGGAGCAGCCGGGCGCGGTTGGTGGAGATCGGGGCTCGCGGCGTTGGTGTTCCCGGCGACGTGTCCCGGGTGCGGCCAGGTTGCGGAACCGGTGTGCGAGCGATGCGCGGCGACGCTCGTTGCCGCCCCGGTCGCGCCACCACCGTTCGGTGTCGATGCCTGGGTCGCCGCGTTCGCATACCAGGGCGTCGCGCGCGAGCTGGTTGCTCGGCTGAAGTATCGAAATGCCCGAGTCGCACTCGCCTGGCTGTCCGGCGCGGTTGCCGGCGCGGTTGCAGAGCGCGACGGCTTCTACGGCGGTAGCGGCATCGTCACCTGGGTGCCGACGACCCCGTCGCGTCGTCGGCACCGCGGGTTCGATCACGCTGAGCTGCTGGCCCGGGTGACGGCGGATTGCCTTGAGCTTCCGGTGCGCGGGCTGCTTCGCCGGCTGCCCGGTCCACCGCAGACGGGGCGCGACCGTTCCGAGCGGCGCACCGGGCCCCGATTCACAGCGCGCCTCCTTCCGTCACCCGCCTCGGTGCTGTTGATCGATGACGTCAGCACCACCGGAGCGAGCCTGAGCGCCGCTGCGATGACACTGCGCGCGAATGGAGCCCGATATGTCCGAGCTGCGACGGTCGCACGTACCCCGATCCAAGCAACCGCCAACTATTGTCACGGAGAGTGAGATTAGGCATCAACCCGGGCAACGCGCGCTCCGAACATGGAAGGGTGAGCCTGTCCAGGAGGGACGCCGGGTGCAACAAGATGCCGATGAACGCACGGACGCGACCGAATGGCCCCAGCTGCTCGAGAGCGTTTCGATGACGATGATCCCGATCGACGATCCGTCGAGAACGGCTCACCTCGCGCGCGTCCGCGACGATGTCGCCCGGGGGCACTACCGCCCGCCGGCGGAGGCGGTGGCGGAACGCATGCTCGCGTTTCTCGCGCCCGCCTCGCCGCGGTAGACATCGTTCATCACAACCCATACCCGTCGAGCCGCGGAGGTGCGGATGGACATCGTCGTTCGAGGGAAGAACGTTGACATCGGCAAGCATCTGCGGGCCACGTCAGAGTCCAAGATCACCAACCTCGCCCGGTTCGCCCACGATCTCGAACGGGTCGAGGTCGACTTCTCCGAGGTCCGCAACCCTCGGGTGTCGGAAAGCGAGCTCTGCGAGGTCACGCTTCACCTGAAGGGTCACTTCGTCAAGGCCCACGCCGCTGCGATCGAACAGCTCGCGGCACTCGATCTCACGATCGACAAGCTCGAGCATCAGCTGACGCGGCTCAAGGACAAGCGCGTCGCCCGCAACCACCCGCGTAGACGCCAGCTCCGTTCGCATCCTCCGTTCGTCGTCGATGGTGCTGCCGATGGCGAAGGCGCTGCCGATGGCGAGTGGTCCGACGGTGAAGCGATCCTCATGCGCACGAAGCGTTTCGAGATGAAGCCGATGCCTCCCGAGGAAGCTGCGCTCCAGCTCGAGCTGCTGGGCCACAACTTCTACCTGTTCGCCAACGCCGAAAGTGGCCGGCACGCAGTCATCTACCGTCGCCGCGATGGTCACCTCGGTCTCATCGAAGGCGGATAGTCGCGAGCCGGCCGCCATTAGTCTCGGATCGTGGTTGACGATCCCCTGATTCGAGTCGTTGTCGTCGACGGTCACGCGCTGTTCCGACGCGGCCTCGAGAACGTGCTGTCGAGTGAACCCGATCTCGAAGTTGTCGGCGAGGCGGCAGACGGCCTCGAGGCGCTCGAGATCTGCGCGGCGCTCGGGCCCGATGTCGTGGTGATCGATGTGGCCATGCCGGGCGCGTCGGGGATCGAGGCTGCTCGCAAGATTCGAGAGGCCCGGCCCGAGACCGCGATCATCATGCTGACCGTCTCGGACGAGGAAGAGCATCTCTTCGACGCCTTGCGGGCGGGCGCGACCGGCTACCTGCTCAAGGAGATCTCGATCGACGATGTTGCCGCCGCGGTTCGGGCCGTCGCCGTCGGTCACAGCCCGATCTCGCCGCCGATGGCCTCCAAGCTTCTCGTGGAGTTCAACCGGCTGGCGGCCCGGGCCGAGATCCGTCAGCAGACGGATTCGGCCTCGCTCACCAGACGCGAGCTAGAGGTGCTCAGGCTGGTTGCCGACGGCCTCACGAACCGCGAGATCGCGCGGGAGCTCTTCATCGCCGAGAACACGGTGAAGAACCACGTCCGAAACATCCTTGAAAAGCTCCACCTGCACTCGCGTATGGAGGCAGTCGTCTTCGCCATGCGCGAGAAGCTGCTCGACGTGGAGTAGCTGCCGGGCGCGGCGTTGGGGGCGAAGCGTCACCGGTAGACTCGTTCCCGATGGGCCTGTTCAAGAAGATTCTCAACGCGGGCGAAGGCAGGAAGCTCAAGCTGCTCCAGTCGATCGTGCCCGAGGTTTCGCGCCTCGAACCCGAGCTCGAGCACATCTCCGACGGCGAGCTCGCCGGTCGCACGATTCTGTTCCGCGAGCGTCTCGCCAACGGCGAGGACCTGGACGACCTGCTTCCTGAGGCCTTCTCTGTGGTCCGCGAGGCGGCCAAGCGGGTGCTTGGTCAGCGCCACTATGACGTCCAGATCATGGGCGGCGCCGCGCTGCACCTCGGCTGGGTGGCAGAGATGAAGACCGGCGAGGGCAAGACCCTCGTGGCCACTCTTCCCGCCTATCTCAATGCGCTTGGTGGCGATGGCGTGCACCTCATCACGGTGAACGACTATCTCGCGACCCGCGACGCCGAGTGGATGGGCAACGTCTACGGGTTCCTCGGGATGGAGACCGGGATCGTGGTGCCCGACATCGACGACTGGGACGAGAAGCGGCGCGCTTACGCCGCCGATATCACCTACGGGACGAACAACGAGTTCGGGTTCGACTACCTGCGCGACAACATGGCCGGCTCGAAAGAAGAGCAGGTCCAACGCGGGCATACCTTCGCGATTGTCGACGAAGTCGATTCGATCCTCATCGACGAAGCGCGCACGCCGCTCATCATCTCCGGACGCGCCGACGACGCGCACGACCTCTACGTGAAGTTCGCGCGTGTGGTGCGAGGGCTCACCCGTGAGCGTGACTACGAGGTAGATGAGGCGAAGCGCACGGTCGTACCGACCGAAGAAGGCATCAGCCGCGTCGAGAGCGCGCTCGGCGTCACGAACCTCTATGACCACGTGAACCAGAACTTCGTTCATCAGCTCCAGGCCGCGCTGAGGGGCAAGGAGCTCTTCAAGCGCGATGTCGACTACGTCGTCCAGGACGGCGAGGTCAAGATCGTCGATGAGTTCACCGGCCGCATCCTTGAGGGGCGACGCTGGTCCGAGGGGCTCCATCAAGCCGTTGAGGCCAAGGAGAGCGTCCGGATCAAGGAGGAGAACCAGACCCTCGCGACGGTCACCCTCCAGAACTACTTCAAGCTCTACGGGAAGCTCTCCGGGATGACCGGAACGGCGCACACCGAGGCCGGGGAGTTCGCGCACACCTATGGCCTCGAGGTCGTGACGATCCCGACCAACCGTCCGGGCCAGCGCGCCGACGAGCCCGACCTCATCTACAAGTCGGAGGAGGCGAAGTTCGCCGCCGCCGCCGACGACATCGCGCAACGCCACGAGAAGGGTCAGCCGGTTCTCGTCGGCACGATCTCTGTCGAGAAATCGGAGTTGCTGTCTCGACTGCTCGACAAGCGCGGGATCCCGCACGCGGTGCTCAACGCCAAGCAGCACGAACGCGAGGCGCACGTCGTGACTCAGGCTGGTCGGCCGTACGGCGTGACCGTGGCCACGAACATGGCCGGTCGTGGTGTCGACATCCTTCTCGGCGGAAACCCGGAGGGCCTCGCCGAACAGGAGCTTCTCGCCGAGGGCATGACCGTGGCCGAGGCGCCCGACCGGTATGCGGAGCTGGTCTCGAAGGCCAAGGTCGACTGCTCCGCCGAGGGCGATCACGTTCGCTCGATCGGTGGTCTCTACGTGTTGGGGACGGAGCGTCACGAGAGCCGTCGGATCGACGACCAGCTCCGGGGGCGCTCCGGCCGTCAGGGCGATCCGGGTGAGAGTCGCTTCTATCTCTCGCTCGAAGACGACCTCATGCGGCTTTTCGCTACGGGGGCGATGACCTGGGTCATGGGCAAGGCATTCCCCGACGACCTGCCGCTCGAGGCGAAGATGGTGACCAAGGCGATCGAACGCGCGCAGCGCACGGTCGAGGACCGGAACTTCGAGATCCGCAAAGACGTCCTCAAGTACGACGAGGTGATGAACGAGCAGCGCAAGGTGATCTACAAGCGCCGCCAGCAGATCCTCGACGGTGGTGATCTTCGCGACGAGACGGTCAAGTCGATCGAGGGCGCAGTCGGTCGTTTGATCGACACGTTCGCACCCTCCGATTACGAAGAGGAGTGGCAGGTCGATGAGTTGATCGCGCAGGCAACGCTGGTCTTCCCCACCAACGTGGTGAAGGAACAGGTCGTTGCGCTGTCTTCACGCGTGGATCTCCGTTCTCTGTTCATCGATGACGCGCTCGCCCAATACGGATCCAAGGAGCAGACGCTCGGAGCCGAGTCGCTGCGCGAGATCGAGCGGCGCGTGATGCTCTCGGTCATAGACCAGCACTGGCGTGAGCACCTCTACGAGATGGACTACCTCCGAGAGGGCATCAACCTGCGCGCGATGGGTCAGCGCGATCCGCTCGCCGAGTGGCAGCGCGAGGGCTACGACATGTTCGAAGCCATGATGGGTATGACCCAGGACAACTTCGTGAGCTACGTCTTCCACCTCGAAGTCGTCGCCGACGAAGCGCCGACGCGTCCCGCCCAGAACTTCAGCTACAGCGCGCCCGACGAGAACCTGCAGGGCGCCAGCGGCTTGCGCTCCACTGCGGCTTCGATGCCCCCCGACGAGCTGACCGGGCTCCAGGATTCCCCCGGAAACACTGCGCTCGCCGAGGCCGAGGCCGAAGCCGAAGCCGAAGCGGTGAGCCAGCCCGTGCGGGTCGACAAGACGCCGGGCCGCAACGAGCCCTGCTGGTGTGGAAGCGCCAAGAAGTTCAAGCTCTGCCACGGTCGTTGAGCGGCCGCCCCGAGCTGATGTTCAACGCGGGCCCAACCCCCGCGGTCAGCTCAGCGTGAACGCGTCGCCCGTCTGGATGTTTCCGGGCGTCCGGACTGTCGCGTACACGCCCAGCACCTGATCGGCATCGCGAACCACGGTGCGCATCAGCCCGCGGTCCTGGGGGAGATCGGCAAAGGCCCGGGTGATCATCACGCATCGCGGGCAGGGCGCGACCACGTCGAGCTCGACCGGACCCACCCGAACGGTCCTTCCCATCCAGCTGAGCTCCGGCCACGGGGTGTCGCCGTCGTCGGCCGTGTCGATCACGATGTTCGGTCGGAAGCGCCGCACGTCGATCCGTGAGTCGGGGGCTAGCGCCGCCAGGCTCGCGAGTGACTGGCGGGTGATGAGCAGGATCGGGAACGCATCGAAGTACGTGCCCGGTGGCGATTCGAACTCGAAGATCTCGGCCGGGAACACGCTGAGATCGGGGAGCGGCTCGTCGGGCTCACGGCCGAAGATCGAGCGGAGCTCGGCATCGAGATCGTCGGTGTCGCCCGCGCCTCGTCGGTAGTGGTCGAGCGCGTCGGGCGGGAGCAGGGGCCAGAGCGTCACCGGGTGGTCGAGCGCGCCGGAGAGGCGGGCGTTGACATCGGGTCCGTCCGACGAGACGGTTTGCCCGTCGCCAAGGTCGATCTCGATGGGCGGCGGCGGGGCATCGACCAATGGTTCGCTGCGGTATCGGGCCGCCAGATTCATCAGACCCCCGATCTTCTTGGCGCCGCGTATTCCTCCGCGCTTTTCGTCGCGCACAGCCCAGCCACGGTCGCCGGCGACGCCGTTCGTTGCGATGGTCGCGCCGGGCAGCGACTCCCCCTGCATGCTCTTCGCCGGGTATCGCCACACCTCGGTCACGTTTGCACCAGCCATGGAGGCGAGCGTACCGGCCGGAATTACGCGGCCCGGTACGATGGCTGGTCGTGCGTGATTTCAGCGACGATCTTGCCGACCTCCGCCGCCGCGTCGGTGACGCGCACGGCTATCTACGGATCGACGAGGCCCGGACGCGCCTCGCCGAGCTGGATGTAGAGGCGGCCGGCCCGAATCTCTGGGACGATCCCGACCAGGCCAGGGCGGTCACGACCGAAGCGGCTCGTGTGCGCGAAGACATCGAGCTCGTCGATGGGCTGGACGATCGACTCTCCGATCAGGAGACGTTGTTCGAGCTCGGTCGTGAAGAGGGCGACGACTCGGTCGAGCCCGAGATCGAGGCGGGTGTCTCCAGAGTGACGCGCGAGCTCGACCGGCTCGAGCTGCGCGCGTTGTTCACCGGTGAGCATGACGAGCGCGACGCGATCTGCTCGATCAATTCCGGCGCCGGTGGCACGGATGCGCAGGACTGGGCCGAGATGCTCCTCCGCATGTACACGCGCTGGGGGGAGAGGCGGGGGTTCGACGTCGAGCTCGACGAGGTCCAGACCGGCCAGGAAGCGGGCATCAGCTCGGCAACGTTCACGGTCAAGGGTCGCTACGCGTACGGGCTCGTCACCGGGGAGAAGGGCGTTCACCGGCTGGTGCGGTTGTCTCCGTTCGATTCTCAGCATCGCCGTCAGACGGCGTTCGCGAGCCTTGAGGCAGTGCCCGCGCTCGATCCTGCGGAGGTGCCCGAGATCGACCCGAGCGAGCTGCGGGTTGACACCTACCGCTCGTCTGGTGCAGGAGGTCAGCACGTGAACGTGACCGACTCGGCCGTGCGACTCACCCACCTGCCCACAGGCATCGTGGTGTCGTGCCAGAACGAGCGCTCCCAGACCCAGAACAAGGCACACGCGATGCAGATCCTCGCGGCGCGTCTCGCTCAGCGTCAGCGCGAGGAGCAGAAGGCTGAGCTCGAGCGGCTCGCGGGGGAGAAGCGCGAGGTCGCATGGGGAAGTCAGATCCGTTCGTACGTGCTCGCGCCGTACCAGATGGCCAAAGACGAGCGGACCCGAATCGTCGGAGGTCGCGAAGAGCCGATCTTCGAGACCGGCAACGTGCAGGCCGTGCTCGACGGCGATCTCGACGACTTCATGGAGGCCTTCCTGCAGTGGAGGCGGCAGCGAGGGGAGGGATAGCTGCAGGTCGAGCCGCGCGTCACTGCAGGTCGAGGCGGTGATGCCCTTAAATCACGCTCAGCGTTTGTTACCCTCTCCGGATCACATGATCCGCTTCGAGCAGGTGTCCAAGATCTACAAAGGTGGCGTCGCCGCACTCCGCGATGTGTCACTCGACGTACAGAAAGGCGAGTTCGTCTTCCTCGTCGGCCCATCGGGCTCGGGGAAGTCGACGTTCCTTCGCCTCCTCTTACGTGAGGAGGGCGTCACCTCCGGCCGGATCGTTGTCGCGGGCCGAGACATCTCCCGCCTCGCGACGTGGAAGGTGCCGCAGCTCCGTCGCAACATCGGCACCGTCTTCCAAGACTTCAAGCTCCTGCCCAACAAGACGGTGTACGAGAATGTGGCGTTCGCTTCCGAGGTCATCGGCCGTCCCCGCCATGTCACCCGCGCACAGGTTCCGCAGATTCTCGACCTCGTTGGGCTGTCGAACAAGGCCGATAACTTTCCGCACGAGCTCTCCGGTGGCGAGCAGCAGCGGGTCTCTGTGGCCCGCGCGTTCGTCAACCGCCCGCTTATCCTTCTCGCCGACGAGCCGACCGGAAACCTCGACCCCGCGACGACCGTCGGGATCATGCGCCTGCTCGACCGGATCAACCGCACCGGGACCACGGTCTGCATGGCCACCCACGACTCCCGCATCGTCGACTCCATGCGCCGACGGGTGATCGAGCTCGATCACGGCTCTCTCGTTCGCGACCAGGCTCGCGGCGTTTACGGCGTCGGGAGCTGATGTCGCGGTGATGGCCAAGTTCAACTACTTCGCCCGCGAGACGCTCATCTCGCTTCGTCGAAACCTGCTGATGACTCTGGCCGGAATCCTCACCGTCACCGTCTCGCTGTTCCTGTTCGGCGGGATCATGCTCCTGTCGCGCGTCGTCGACCACGGAACCGCCAAGTGGAAGGGCGGCGTCGAAGAAGAGGTCTACATGAAGGTCGACGCGACGCAATCGCAGATCAGCGGCGTGCAGTCGCGACTCAGCGGCGATCGGAACGTGAAGAAGTTCGAGTTCATCTCGAAGGAGAAGGCGCTTCAGGAAGCCAAGAAGCTGTTCAAGAACAACTCCGACCTCTTCTCGAGCATCAGCGCCGCCGATCTGCCCGCGTCCTTCAGGGTCGTGCCCCAACGGGCCGAGCTGACCGAGACGATCGCCGATCAGTTCCGCAGCCAGCCCGGCGTCGACGAGGTGAACACCGCGTCGAAGGCGGTCAAGAGCTTGCTGTCGTTCACGAACTGGGTGCGGTATCTCTTCATCGGCCTCTCGCTCGTGCTGCTCGCGTCGTCGTTGTTCCTGATCGTGAACACGATCCGGCTCGCGACGTTCGCCCGCCGGCGAGAGATCGAGATCATGAAGCTCGTCGGCGCGTCGAACTGGTTCGTGCGGATCCCGTTCATGGCCGAAGGGCTCGTCCAGGGCCTCCTCGGAGCAGGCCTCGCATTCGGCGGTATCTACCTACTCAAGGTCCTCCTGGCCGGCCTGCTCCACAACCCCGCCGACTTCTTCCGCGGTTGGTACGTCACCGCCGGCGACGCCGGTGGCATCGGCTTCGTCGTGCTGCTGCTCGGCGCGGCGATCGGCCTCACCGGCTCGCTCGTCGGCCTCCGCCGCATAGTCCGGGTCTAGGAGACGCAGCGGCGTCTCCGGGCATTCCCCGGTGGCGCGTGGCTCGTGGCGCGTGGGCGATCTCTGTCAGGGCGTCGGTATCGGGCGCGGGTCTCCGGCCTGGATGGCCGCGATCACGTCGTGTCCGATCGGCAGCGGCGCGCACCCGTGGGTCGTCTCGCACACCATGTCGAAGCGCTTGTCGGCAGCGGAGTGGCAGCTCGAGCAGTTTCCGTTGAATCGGTTGACGACGTCGACGGTGCCTCGCTTGAGAATCGTCGTTCCCTGCCCGGTCGTGTCGAGGAAGAAGAACTCCCAGTCGTTCGTCGCCGGATCGAAGCCTGCGGGCTGCTTGACCATCGCTTCCTGAGGTACGAGCTGGATGAGAGTCCCGGGCGGATAGGCGCCGCCCTTGGGATCGTTCGCGACCGCCAGAGTCTTGTCGAGGTGGCCGGCCAGATTGCCGACGAAGAACCCTCGAACCTTGGTCATGGTGTTGATGTTTCGGAAGTCGGCGGCGGTGACCTCGATGCGCCTGGATCGGTCGGCACCGCGGTGCGCGGACGTGGCGGATGTCCGAGACGACGTTCCGCTGCACGCCTGCACGGCCACCAGGAGCGCGGTGAGCGCCACGAGCCCTGCCCACCAGGCGAACTGTCGGCCGGACCTGGTTTGCATCGGAGCCTTCCCGGTACCGGCCGACTTCGGGGCCTCACCGCGCGACAGGTGTTTGACTACTTGTTCGGTTGCGGGGTGATACGGAGATACGGCTTCAGCGTGTTCCAACCCTTGGGGAACTTCGCCTTGGCGTCTTCGTCGGAGATCGCCGGAACGATGATCACGTCGTCGCCGTCGTTCCAGTTGACCGGCGTTGCGACGCTGTAGCCGGCAGTGAGCTGGAGCGAGTCGATGACCCTGAGGAGCTCGTCGACGTTGCGCCCGGTGCTCGCCGGGTAGGTCAGCGTGAGCTTCACCTTCTTGTCGGGCCCGATCACGAAGACCGACCGAACCGTGAGGGTGTCGTTCGCGTTCGGGTGGATCATGTCGTAGAGGTCGGCGACCTTCCGCTCCGGGTCGGCGATGAGGGGGTAGTTGAGCGCGGTGCCCTGTGTCTCCTCGATGTCGCCCGCCCATTTCTTGTGCGAGTCGAGCGGATCCACGCTCACACCGATGAGCTTCACGTTGCGCTGGTCGAACTCACCCTTGCGGGTCGCGAACGCGCCGAGCTCTGTGGTGCAGACGGGGGTGAAGTCCTTCGGGTGGGAGAAGAGCAGGCCCCAACCGTCGCCGAGATAGTCGTGCAGGGCGACGGTGCCTTCAGTGGTCTCCGCGGTGAAGTCGGGGGCTTCGTCGCCCAAGCGGATCGCCATGTCGTTCCTCCAGTTGGATCGGTCGGGGTGGATCCCGGGGAGCCGTCGTAGGCTCTTCCTTCGGGTCAACGTCACGCTATCGGTGACCATTCCGAAAGTCGAGCGAAATGGTCGGATTATCGGGTGACGGGCCGCCGCGACGTGGTCTCGGGGCCCGGATCCGAAGGCTCGCCGTCGACGTCGCTCCGCTGCGGGATTCCCGCAACTTCCGGCTCCTATGGATCGGCGAGCTGGTCTCGGAGACCGGCTCCAACATTACGCTGGTCGCGCTCTACATCCAGGTGTACCGCCTGACCGGTTCGGCCCTCGCCGTGGGAATGATCGGGCTGGTCCAGCTGGTGCCCCTCGTCGCGGTCACAGTGCTC
The DNA here is from genome assembly GCA_025363815.1 of Actinomycetes bacterium. Taxonomy (GTDB): domain Bacteria; phylum Actinomycetota; class Acidimicrobiia; order IMCC26256; family JANYLB01; genus JANYLB01. The sequence continues at coordinate 29,048 of JANYLB010000037.1, read as the reverse complement.
GGCAGCCCCCTAGTGGACCGAATGGACCGTAGGAGGCTGCTGCTGGTTGCCCAGGCGGGTCAGGCGGCCGCCTCGGCCCTGCTGGTCGCCGGAGCACTGGCGGGTCGGCCCAGCCTGGCGCTGGTGTATCTCGGCGCAGCCGCGATCGCGGGGTTGTCGGGCTTCGCATTGTCGGTGCGGACCGCCATAACTCCCAATCTCGTGCCCCGCTCGCAGCTCCCGGCGGCGCTGGCGCTGAACCAGGCGATGTGGAACACGTGCCTGATCGTGGGTCCGGCGCTCGGCGGGATCATCGTCGCCCGCGCCGGGCTGGCCTGGGCCTACGGAATAGACGTCGTCAGCTTCTCGGCGGCGATCCTGGCCGCGGCGCTGATGAGCGCTCTTCCCCCCCAGCGCGATCCCGACCGCAGGGCCGACAGCGTGGAGCCGACCGGTGGGTGGAGGTCGATCCTCGCAGGGTTCACGTATCTGCGCGGCCGGCGCGTGTTGCAGAGCGTGTTCTTCGTGGATCTCATCGCGATGACGTTCGGCATGCCGCGCGCGCTCTTTCCGATCCTCGCGACGACACAGTTCCACGCCGGACCGGAAGTGGTCGGCATCCTGTTCTCGGCGGTTTCGGTCGGCGCGCTCACGAGCGCACTCACGAGCGGCTGGATCCGAAGGGTTTCGCGCCAGGGTCTCGCGGTGCTCATCGCGGTGGCCGTGTGGGGTCTCGGCATCGTCGGCTTCGGCCTGGCCGGTGACCGCTTGGGAGTGGCGATCGTGTGCCTTGCCGTCGCGGGTGCCGCCGATGTGATCTCCGCCGTGTTCCGCGGCACGATCCTCCAGTCGAGCGTTCCCGATGATCTGCGCGGCCGGATCTCGGCGGTGAACATCGTGGTGGTCACAGGGGGTCCCCGGATCGGTGATGTCGAAGCCGGCCTCGTTGCCGCGCTTGCCTCGCCAACCGTGTCGGTGATCGCCGGAGGGCTGGCCTGCATCGTGGGGGTCGTCGCGCTGGGCCTTGCCCTTCCTTCGTTTGCCCGGTACCGGGCCGGCGATGCGACCTAAGCGCGAGATCCTGCGTTTGACGCGGTGACCCAGTTGCGATCACATACCCCGATGGCCGGGTACTCGCGCACCCCGTTGCCACAGATGCTGGGGATGGTCGATGGGACGCGTGGAGCGCTCATCGGAGCGCCGAAGGGCTTCGAAGCCAGGCTTGACGGGTTCCCGACGGGCGTGTCCATGTGCGACCACGCCCGCGGGAACCTCGATGTCATCGTCTTCTTCGCGACCCGCCGGGCCGAGCTCGAGCGGCGCTTCCCTGTGTTCGCCCGCGCGCTTGTTGCCGACGGCGGGCTGTGGGTGAGCTGGCCGACGCGTACTTCGGGGGTCGCCACCGACCTCACTGGGAGCATCGCCCGCGAGATCGGACTGTCGGCTGGTCTGGTCGACGACAAGTTCTGTGAGATCGATGACATCTGGTCAGGGCTGAGGTTTGTCTATCGCCATGACGACCGTCCCGAGCGCGGTCGGCCGGCGCGGGTTCGTGCGCAACGCAACGGTCTCGGCTGACCCGCGTGTGCGGACGGTACGTACAGGTCTCATCGCCGGTGCTGCTCGCCGAGCGGTTCGACGTCGACGAGATCGCTACCGAAGCGCACCAGCCCGATTACAACGTGGCGCCCCGCGCCTCGGTGTACGGGATCGTCGAGCGAATGCCGGGCGCGCGGGTGCTGGAATCGTTGCGCTGGGGGCTGGTGCCGTCGTGGGCCAAGGACACCAAGATCGGTGACCGCATGATCAACGCGAGGGCAGAGACGCTCGCAGAGAAGCCGGCCTACAAGCACGCGTTCGCCCGGCGTCGGTGCATTCTCCCGGCCGACGGCTTTTACGAGTGGCGGCTGCAGCCCCGACAGGGGGCCAGGAAGGCCCACAAACAGCCGATGTTCATTCACCGCCGTGACGGTGATCCGCTCGCCTTCGCCGGGTTGTGGGAGACGTGGTGCGATCCCTCCGACGCTGATGGGCCGTGGGTCGCGTCGTGTGTGATCGTCACGACCCGTCCGAATGAGATGCTCGAGCCAATCCACGATCGCATGCCGGTCGTGCTCGGGGAAGACGCGTGGTCGACCTGGCTCGACCCGGAGAACCACGATCTCTGCCGTCTGGCGCCGCTGCTCGTTCCCGCGCCATCGGAGTGGCTCGAGGCCTACCCGGTGAGCACGCGCGTGAACAAGGCCTCGAGCAACGGACCCGATCTCGTCGATCCGATCGAACCCGAGACGTTGTTCCAGTAGATGGTTGTTCTACCGCTAAGACGGCTCGAGTGCGCTGCGAAGCACGTCGATGACATGTTCTCTTCGTTCCTTGAGCATCGCCGGCGAGAGTGGATCCTCGTCGAGCAACGAGGTCACGAGGGGTGCGTCGGACAGGTACGACAGCACCGCGCCGTACCCGGTGAGCAGTAGTTGACGCGCGTCGTAGCGGCGCAGGCGACCCGCGTCCATCTCCCGTTCGAGGAACGTGGTTCCCCGATCGAACCACGGTCGGATCGCCTCGCCGAGCTCATCGGCTAGCGGTGATCCACCTTCGAGAGCCTCTCTGCGCACCAGCCGAACGAACTCGGGGTGCTCCTCGAAGAACTGGAACGCTGCGTGCAGAACCCGCTCGACCTGCGGCCAGCCCTCTCGATCGGGCGCGGCCACGGCCCGCTCGACGAGCGCGAGCCAGTCGGCGAACGATTCGAGCAGAACCGCGCGGTACAGCGCTTCCTTCGACGGGAAGTGGTGCAACAGGCTCGGTCGGCGGATCCCGACCTCGTCGGCGATCTCGGTGAGGCTCGTACCGGTGAAGCCATGGTCGGCGAACTTGTGGAGGGCAACGTCGAGAATCAGGGCTTTCGTCCCTGATCCTGTGGCTTCCATCCGGATCCGCTCCGCTGCTCGGTGGCGCAGGGATCGCGCGCCGGAGAGGTCCGGGCCGTTCGATCTACCCCGAGGCAAGGCTAGGCGGTCCGAAGGTTCCCCGATGGCATCTACCCGTTCGGGGCCAGGGCCCGGATGAGGCGCCGGGTGTCGTGCGGATTGGCGAGGATCGCCGGGGCGGGGGTGGTGATCCCGTTGTCGACGTAGCGCTGGAGGTGGGCCCGGCACTCCTCGGGTGAGCCGTGGATGACCAACTGGTCGATCAACTCGTCGGGGATCGACTCGGTGGCACCCTTACGGTCGCCGGCCCGCCACTTCTCCCACATGGGCGTGAGCATCTCGCCGCGGCCCAGCCACTCGTGGAAGGCCGCGTAGACAGGAACGTTCAGGTAGGTGGCGATCATCCGGCGGGCGACGAACCGGACCGCGTCGCGGTCTTGCGATGGGAGTACGAAGATCCTTGCGGCGAGCTCTTTGCCGTTCACGTAGGGTGCAACAGTTCGAACATCGTCGGCCGATAGCCAGTTGACGATCGCGCCGTCGGCCTCGGTGCCGGCCAGCGTGAGCATTCCTTGTCTGAGCGCGCCGACAAGGATGGGCGGGGGTTCGGCGATCTTCACGCCCAGACGGAAGCCGCGCACTGAGAAAGTCTCGTACTCCTCTGTCACCTTCTCGCCCGAGAGCGCGGCGCGCAAGAAGCGGATCGTGTCGCGTACGCGTTGGTAGGGCTTCTCGAACGAGATGTCGTTCCAGTGCTCGACGATGACGTTCGACGATGTGCCGATGCCGAGAGCGACCCGACCCGGTGCGGCGTCGACCAAGCTTGCGACGGTCTGGGCCAGCAGGGCGGGGCCGCGTGTGTAGGCAGGCACCACCGCGGTACCGAGGCGCAGAGTGGGTGTCCACGCCGCGGCCAGCGCGAGCGGCGTGAACGCGTCGTGTCCGTCGGCTTCGCTCGACCAGATGTCGGTGTAGCCGAGATCGACGAGCTCCTCGAACCATTCGCGATGCTCGTGCAGGGGGACTCCACTGAACGGAACTGTGATGCCCCAACGTTGGGTCGTTGTCATCGATTCGTCTCATTCCTGGGTGGGTCGGCTTGGGGTGGACTTGGAACCGATGCCGGCAATTCGCTGAGGTCCTCGCGCCACATCCGCACGATCGTCGACTGGCTGGCGGTGCCGAGCAGAGTGCCGTCTTCGGCCCATAGGTGCACGAGCCCGTGCCCGAAGCCGTCCTGCACGGCGTGCACCCTCACGTCGGCGAGCACCCAGTCGGTCGAGGTGCGGCTCGCTATCCTGAGCGTGTTGTCGAGGCTGTTCCCGCCGGCCCGCAGGCCCAGCGCCTGCCCGATTCCGAACGGCACGTAGTCGCCGACGATGGCGAGCGCCCCGGCCGACATCTCGAGCAGTCCCGGGAGCCGGACCCACAGTGCCGATCGGCCGTCGCCGGGTTCGGCGGGAAAGTCCTCCATGTCCCGGGCGTTGGCGAGCCGCATGTCAAGACGGCTGAGGATCGTGTTCTGATGGCGGCCGAACAGCTGGCGCGGCGGACACTCGTCGGGAGGGGGAACATCGGGTCGGATCGCCCATTCGCCGGAGAGCGGCACTGAGCGCGCGCCGAGCGCGGCGTTGACGGTGAGGATCTCTTCGCCGTCTAGGCGTGCTACCGCGCGGGCCTGTGAGATCTGGTGCCCCCGCACGACCTCGTCGATCGTGATGTCCAGCAATGCCGGGGGCCGAGCGTAGGAGAGGTACTGCGCGGTCGCCCACACGGTTTGCCTGCCGGTGGTGAGCTCCAGCGCGACGAGGCTCGCGCCGAGTCCGCATCCGCCGAACAGAGTCCCGAGCCCGGAGCAGAGCTCGGGAACGACAGGGAGCTGCCAGCGCTTCGGATCGTCGGTGGGTGTCAACCCGTAGAAGGCCTGGGCGTCCATCGTCTGGAAACCTACTGGGACGCCGTGGTGGAGGGTGGCCGATCAGGCCCGCGTGGGCTCGCGGCGCGTGCGCGTGGCAATCCGGTACTCCTCGGGCACTCCGTGGCGGCGGAGGCGCTCGTACACGACGATCGCGCCGATGGGCCCGGTGAGGAGGGCCGCCGCGCTGAACCACCAGGACCAGCGCATGGCCGGCGTGATCATGATCAGCATCGCGGCGAAGCCCAGCACGGTCAGTCCGTGGATCGACCCCATCACCGCGGTTCCGATTGCATGGCCCGAGATCCAGAACAAGAAGAGCATGGAGTACGTGATTGCTTCGGTCCAGCACATCCATCGGAGTGCTCGAGCTTTGCGCTCCAACTCGGACGAAGTGGCATCGGCGAAATCGGGCACCTTCCAAAGGTAGAGGAGGTGCAGCGGAGACGCCGCACGGGGGCCAGCACCGGGGCCGGCGAGCGATCGAAACTCGCGGTCGTGCCATCTCTCGCACCCGAACGGTCACGCGCGGTTTCTGCGCAACCAGACGCCATCCAAAAGGTTCTGACCTGCGGAAACAGTCGAATGGTTCGACGGACCCACTGTTTGTCTGTCTAGCCTGGTCGCTTCACCCCGAAAACGCTGCGTGATGGAACGCGCGCGGAGGCTGGGAGGTCTCTAGTGAGCACGGATGCTGGATCAACGCGTGTGTCGATCACATCGCACACACGCACCCTGTTCGCACTGCTGGTTGTTGCGGCGACGTTTGCTGTCGGTTCGGCACCGGCATTCGCTACGAGCAACGCTCAGGACAACGCTCGTCAGACAGAAATCGGTCGACCGGCGCGCGTCGTCGTGGACCGCGTCGAACAGACGATGCACCACACGATGGATCTTTCCGCCTTCACGGTTGCCGTGCTCGATGCGCGTCGCCGTGCGGTGGAGATCGAGCAGTTTCGCGCTGCGATTGCGTGGGTGACGGGAGTACGAGTAGCTCTAGACGCGAAGGCCGCGCGCGACGCGGTGTGGGACCGCATCGCCGCGTGCGAGACCGGTGGCAACTGGTCGATGCAGGGATCGAGTTTCTCCGGCGGCGTGGGATTCGCGAACACGACCTGGAGCGCGTTTGGCGGTCAAGAGTTCGCGTCGAATGCAGGACTCGCGACGCGTGAGCAGCAGATCGTTGTCGCCGAACGCCTACGCGACTACGGCGGCTATAGCGGATGGGGATGCGCGTACACGATCGGATTGCTCTCGCGTTAGTCGCTGCTACGAAGGAGATTTCCGGCGAGCGCGCCGGTGTGCTCGCCTTGCTCCATGAAGACCTGGCCATTCACCACGGTGGTGTCGAACCCGCGTGCTCGCTGCAGAAACCTTCCCGCTCCCCCGGGGAAGTCGTACACGTACTCGGGCAGGGGGCATGCGAGCGCGTCGAGGTCGAAGACATTGACGTCGGCGAAGGCGCCCTCCGCCAACACTCCCCGGTTCGGGATGCCGAACACCGCTGCGGTGTCGGACGTGAGACGACGGATGCCGTCTTCGATGGTGAAGTCACCGCGATCCCGCACCCAGTGCGCGAGAAAGAACGTCGGGAGCGAAGCGTCCATGATCATCCCGACGTGTGCACCTGCGTCGGCGAGACCGATCATGATCGAAGGGTGGTGCAGCATTGCTCCCACAGCGTCCATCGTCTGGTTGAGAAACGGGAAGTTGAACAGCGCCCGCCCGCGTGTCTCGCGTGAGAGCCGTACGAATGTTGCCGCTGGGGTCTCGCCGGCAGCCGCTGCGTGCGCGGCGACGCTGTCGGCGGGGGAGTAGTCGTACTGCGCATCGCCGTCGGTGCCGAGAACGAACACCAGGTTCATGTCGAGGCCGGGTGGTCGCGCATCGGCATCGGCGATCAGGCGGGCGCGCAACTCGGGGTCGTCGAGGGCGGCGAGACGTCCGTCTAGCGAGAGCTCCCGGAGCGCCCGCCATGAGGGGCAGCCGTCGAACAGGGTGCGGTGCGCGATCCCGAACAGCAGACCGATGCCTCGAGCTGTCGTCTGGGGTCGCAAGATGCCACCGGTGAGGGCTTCTTCATCGACGAAGTCGAGTACGCGCGCGTACACGTCGGGGCGGCTGAAGCTGTGGGCGAGGCCGAATGTGACAGGGCGGCCGGTCCGGCGGTTCACCTCGGCCATCCAGGCGACCTCGGCGCGTGTCCCCTCGAGCGAGTCGGTGTCGCGCTCTCCGAGGCGAGGGGCGATCTCGAAGGTGCCGCGGCCGTACTTGCCGAGCACGTCGGCGATCGCGAGGAGCTCCTTCGGCTCGGCCCAGGTCCCGGGTACAGGGCGTCCGTCGGGAACGCGGTGCAACAGCGTGCGCGACGTCGAAAACCCGAGCGCGCCGCGCTCGATCGCTTCGTCGACGATCTCGACCATCGCGTTGATGTCGTCGTCGGTGGCCGGTTCGCGCTCGAGCCCGCGTTCACCCATAGCCCATTGCCGGACGGCGCAATGGCCGACCATCCCGCCCACGTTGATGCCACGGGGCATCCGATCGAGCGCATCGAGGTACTCCCCGTAGGTCTCCCAATCCCACGAGAGGCCCTTCATGATGCTTTCGGCGGGGATGTCTTCGACCGACTCCATGAGCTCGGCGAGGTACTGCCGGTCAGCCGGCCGGCATGGAGCGAACGTCACGCCGCAGTTCCCGAGCACGACCGACGTGACTCCGTGCCAGCACGACGATGACCCAATCGGGTCCCAGGCAAGCTGCGCGTCGAGGTGGGTATGGCCGTCGACGAAACCCGGGCTCACGATCCGCCCGTCGGCTTTGATCGTGCGGGCGCCGCCGGCTTCGACCTTTCCGACGGCCACGATGCGGTCGCCGTCGATGGCGACGTCACCGGGGAACGGGGATGCACCGGTTCCGTCAACGATCATGCCCCCGGTGATCACCAGATCGTGTGTCACAAGCTCCCCCTCGTTCCGTAGTGCTCTCGCAGTAGGCCCTATGGTCGCACGTCGTGGATCAACTCCGTATCGGCATCCTCGGAGCGGCCCGGATCGTTCCCGCGGCGCTCGTCAAGCCGGCCAGGGCCGTACCCGATGTCGAGATCTATGCCGTGGCGGCGCGGGATGTGGCTCGGGCGGCGAAGTTCGCGGCCAAGCACGGGATCGGCCGTGTGCACGAGTCGTACGACGCCCTCCTGGACGATCCGGCTGTCGACGTGATCTACAACCCGCTGCCGAACGGCCTACACGCCGAGTGGACGATCAGGGCGCTCGAAGCAGGCAAGCACGTGTTGTGCGAGAAGCCGTTCACCGCGAACGCCGCCGAGGCGGAACAGGTCGCGGCGGTGGCCCGGTCGAGCGGCAAGGTCGTCATGGAGGCGTTCCACTGGCGGTACCACCCGCTGGCAGATCGAATGCGTGAGATCGTGACCGGCGGAGTGCTCGGCCGGGTCTCCCGCATCGAGACGAGCATGTGCATCCCGTTGCCGTTTCCCAAGAACATCCGGTACCGCTACGACCTCGCCGGTGGCGCCACGATGGATGTCGGCTGCTACGCGATTCACCAGCTCCGGTTTCTCGCCGACGCTGAACCCACGGTGACGAGTGCACACGCCCGCCTCGCGAAGCCCGAGGTCGACCGCTGGATGCAAGCAGATCTCGCGTTCGAGGACGGCCGCACCGGACGGATCACCTGCGCGTTGTGGTCGGCCACGCCGTTCAAGTTGTCGATCCGGGTCTCGGGTGACAAGGGTGAGATGTCGGTGTTCAACGCGACGGGCCCGCAGTTCTACAACCGAGTCATGGTTCGCACTCCATCAGGAACCAACAAGGAACGGGTGCGGGGTGGCCCTACCTACGTGTACCAGCTGCAGGCGTTCGCCGACGCCGTGTTGCGCGGTGGACCGGTGCTCACTCCTCCGTCGGATTCGATCGCCAACATGCGGGTGGTCGACGCCATCTACGCCGCCGCCGGGATGTCGTACCGAGGTATGCAAGGGAGCGAACAGTGAAGGCGATCGAGGGACTCGACAGCCGCCGCGTCGCGGTGTATCTAGCTCGTGGCCGGTTTGGGATCGGGCTCTCGCTCCTCGCTGTGCCCGGCATCGGCGTGAAGGTCTGTACCCGCCGGGATTCCGGTGGCCGCGCCGCGCGACTCTTCGCTCGATTGATGGGCGTGCGCGAAGCGGCGCTCGGCGCCGGCGCGTCGATCGCGATCGGTCAGGGGCGCGGCGGTGGTGACTGGGTGTCGATGCTGGCGGTGTCCGACGCCGGTGATGCCGTAGTGAGCCTTCTCACACCCGGTCTTCCTTTCCGGGCGCGCATCGTCGGCATGGGCGCAGCCCTGTCCGCGGTGGTGCATTTCAAGCTGGCGAAGGATCTAGCCGCGGCCGAGGCGAGATAGGCGCGACGCCACACGCCGCTCAGCCAACTGAGGGCGCGCGCAATACCAGGCTGGCCGGCGGCACAATGGACCACGACGAAGACGAAGGGGAGCCACCATGGCGTTTTGGTCCCGCAGCGCAGAGATTCCCACAGCGGAGGCGGCCCTTCCCGGCCGGGCGGCGCCGCTCCCCGTTCCCGACGCGCACTTCGTCTCCGGCCACGCCATCTCCCCGCCTTACCCGGAGGGTTCGCGCCAGGCCATATTCGCCCTGGGCTGCTTCTGGGGTGCTGAGCGCTTGTTCTGGGGAATCGAAGGCGTGTGGGTGACCGCCGTCGGCTACGTCGCGGGTACTACTCCGAACCCGACCTACGAAGAAGTCTGCTCCGGACGGACCGGCCACACCGAGGCGGTGCTCGTCGTGTTCGACCCGCAGGTCGTCTCCTACGAGAACCTGCTGCGCGTCTTCTGGGAGGGCCACAACCCGACCCAGGGCATGCGCCAGGGCAACGACATGGGCACCCAGTATCGATCTGGCGTCTACACCGCCGACCCCGACCAGGCGCGGGCGGCGCAAGCATCTCGCGCCGAGTACCAGCGGGAGCTCGAGCGCGCCGGCTTCGGCGAGATCACGACCGAGATCATCACTGCGACGGAGTTCTACTTCGCCGAGGGCTACCACCAGCAGTACCTCGCCAAGAACCCCGGTGGGTACTGCGGCCTCGGCGGAACCGGCGTGTCCTGCCCAACCGGTTTGGCCGCGGGCTGAGCGCGTAGCAATCGGTTATCGAGACGCCGGCGAGCGACGCTGGGCTAAAAATCGGTCATCGAGAACAACTAGGTTCCATCGTCGTGAACCTTCGCGTCGCGCTCGTCGGCGGACCGATGTACGACGGCCTCTACGAGATCCTCGCGGATCACGATGTCGAGATCGTGGTGCACGCACCGCACACGGAGCTCAATCGTGAGGTCGCGGCCATGGTGGAGGCGGGCGAGCGGATCGACGTGCTTTCGACCCATTCGAAGTACGCGCCGTCGCAGAGTTCCTGGTTGCATCCCCTCGACGACCTGCTCGACGTGAGCGCGCTCGCCCCCAAGGCGGTCGAGCTGGGTCGATTCGATGGCGCGCTGTTCTGCGTGCCTCGAAATGTCGATGTGCGCGTGCTGTGGGCCGGTCCCGACACCGACGTACCCCCAACTTGGGCTGAGCTTGCCCACTCTGATGTGGTCTTCGGGTTCCCAGGACGCGAATCAGGGCTCTTCGGCACCTTCTTCGAGCTCGTCGTCAGCCATGGTGGTCGACTGTTCGACGACGACCTCAGGCCCACCATGGGCTCACCGGAGTGTCGCGCGGCACTCGACACTCTCATGACGCTCGCGAAGCGGGCGCCCAGCGCGCTCACCGGGTGGCACTACGACGCGCTCGACGACGCGCTCACGCGCGGCGACGTCGAACTGGCGGCGGCATGGCCAGGCGCGACGAGGGCACTCCGCTCGGCTCGATCTGATCTTGAACCGCATCCGTACCTAGCCGGCTCCGTAGGCCTGCGTTCTTACGCCGGCTGCCATGGTTGGGGGATCCCGCGAACGTGCGGGGATCGGGATGGAGCGGTTGCGCTGCTTGAGTTGCTGAGCTCGGCTGACGCTCACGAACGGGAGGCGCGAAGTGGTGCAGTGTGTGCGCACGTCGAGGTGTTCGCGGGCGTCGAGCCGCTCGACGCCGTCGATGCCCGGCGGCTCGAGATCACCCGCGAGACCATCGACACAGGGATGATCACCTACCCGCCGCTGGCGAACTTCCCTGCGGTCGAGTCGGCAGGCTGGGGCGGGATCCGTGCTGCATTGCGCGGCGAGCTGGCCGCGTCAGATGCGCTGGTTGCGCTCCAGGCGGCCGCCGAGCTCGCGCTCGTGGGGGTCGACGGGTGAGCAGGCGGATGGAGGGTTTGGTCGCCTTTGTCACCGGCGCCGGTTCGGGAATCGGGTTGGCGACCGCGCTTCGCCTGCTCTCCGAAGGTGCACTGGTGGCAGCCGCAGACATCCGACCCCCCGATCCCGTTGACGGGATGCTGCCGATCGTCGCCGACGTCACTGATCAGGCGTCGGTCGACGCGGCTGTCACGCGTGCGATCGACAGGTTCGGCGGTATAGACGTGCTCGTTAACGATGCCGGTATAGGCGCCGTCGGCACTGTCGAGACCAACGACGATGACGAGTGGAAGCGGGTTTTCGACGTCAACGTTCTCGGAATCGTGCGCTGCTCGCGGGCGGTCCTACCGCATCTCCGACGCTCCGAGAACCCGGCCATCGTGAACCTTGCATCGATCGTGTCATCGACGGGCCTACCGCAGCGGGCCTGCTACGGCGCGACCAAGGGAGCCGTGCTCAGCCTGACGATGGCGATGGCCGCCGACTGCGCGCAGGACCGGATCAGGGTGAACTGCGTGTGCCCGGGAACGGTCGACACTCCCTGGGTGGGGCGTCTACTCGACCAAGCCGCTGATCCCGATGCGGCCCGCGCCGCGCTGGTAGACCGTCAGCCCATTGGTCGGCTCGGCACTGCCGGGGAGATCGCGGCCGCGATCGTCTACCTCGCGTCACCAGAGGCCGGGTACGTGACCGGTACCGCGCTCGCAATCGACGGCGGGACGAGCGGGTTCCAGGTTCCGGGAGGATCCGCAAGCCGATGACGATCATCACCGGGCTGGCTGTCCACGATGTTCGCGCGCCGACGTCGCGCACGCTCGCGGGTTCCGACGCCGTGCACAGCGATCCCGACTACTCCGCCGCGTACGTGGTGCTGAGCACCGATGGTGACCTAACCGGCCACGGCTTCACCTTCACGATCGGGCGGGGCACCGAAGTGGTCTGCGCTGCCGTCGAGGCATTGCGACACCACGTGATCGGGGTTCGCCTCGATGATGTCACCGCCGACTTCGCCGCCTTCTGGCGCGCGGTGACGAACGACTCACAGCTCCGCTGGCTCGGACCGGACAAAGGTGTGATCCACCTGGCGACCGCCGCGATCGTCAATGCGGTGTGGGACCTGTGGGCGAAGGCCGAGGGCAAGCCGGTCTGGAAGCTCGTTGCCGACCTCACCCCCGAGGAGTTCGTGAGCTGCATCGACTTCCGTTACCTCTCTGATGTTCTGACCCGCGACGACGCGCTCGCGATGTTGGGGGCGTTGGAGCCGGGAAAGGCCGACCGCGAAGCGGAGATCCGCCGCGACGGGTATCCCGCGTACATCACGTCGGCGGGCTGGTTGGGCTACCCGGAGGAGAAGGTGCGCCGACTTTGCCGCGAAGCGGTGGACGATGGTTGGAACGCGTTCAAGATGAAGGTCGGTATAGACCGTGAGAGTGACGCGTGGCGAGCCGCGGTGATGCGCGAGGAGATCGGGCCCGACCGCGATCTGATGGCCGACGCGAACCAGGTGTGGGACGTGTCGGAGGCGATCAGCTGGACTGAGGGCCTCGCCGGGTACGGGCTCCGGTGGATCGAGGAGCCGACCAGCCCAGACGACGTGCTCGGGCATGCGGCGATCCGTCGAGCGCTCGCGCCCACCGGGATCGGGGTGGCGACGGGGGAGCACTGCGCCAATCGGGTCATGTTCAAACAGCTGTTGCAGGCCGAGGCGATCGACTACTGCCAGGTCGACGCGTGTCGTCTCGGTGGGCTGAACGAGGTGCTCGCGGTGCTGTTGCTCGCGGCGCGCTTCGGTGTTCCGGTGTGTCCGCACGCGGGTGGCCTCGGACTCTGCGAGTACGTTCAGCACATCTCGGTCCTCGACTACATCGTGGTCAGTGGGAGCCTCGATGGGAGGATGGTCGAGTTCGCCGATCACTGCCACGAGCACTTCGTGCACCCCGCGCAGGTGCGTGGTGGTCGCTATGTCGTACCGACTGCGCCGGGGTACTCGGCCGAGATGAAGCCGGAGTCGCTCGGCGCGCTCGCTTACCCTCGAGGTTCCGAATGGGCCGGCTGAAGGATCTCGCGATCCCGCCGCTCGGACTGGGCGGAGCTGCGCTCGGAAACATGTTTCGCGCCACCGATGACGCGACGGCCGCCGCGACGGTCGACGCCGCGTGGGAAGCCGGTGTCCGTTTGTTCGACACCGCGCCGCTATACGGGCACGGGCTCTCGGAACGGCGCCTCGGCGCAGCGTTGGCCTCCAGACCGCGCGATGAGTTCGTGCTGTCGACCAAAGTCGGGCGGCTTCTGGAACCGGGTGCGGGCGAGGAGACGACGTTCGTGGACCTCCCCGACGTGCATCCGGTGTTCGACTACTCGGCCGGCGCGACCCGCCGCTCGTTCGAGGAGAGCCTCGAACGCCTTGGGCTCGACCGAGTCGACATCGTCTTCGTGCACGACCCCGATGATCACGAGGACGACGCACGAAAGGGCGCATTCCCGGAGCTGATCCGTATGCGCGAAGAAGGGTTGATCGGCGCGCTCGGAACTGGAATGAACCAGGCGGAGATGCCGGCCCGCTTTGTCGCCGAGCTCGACGTCGACTGTTTGCTGCTCGCCGGGCGTTACACGCTCCTCGAACAACGTGCGCTGACGGTGCTGCTCGACCCGTGCGCGGCGCGCGCTGTCGATGTGATCGTCGGTGGCGTCTTCAACAGTGGTCTCCTCGCGGACCCGCACCGTGACGACATCACCTACGAGTATTGGCCCGCGGCCGCACAGTTCGTCGAGCGGGCGCGCCAGATCGAGGCGGTGTGTCAGCGCCACGGGATTGCACTCGCCGCCGCGGCGTTGCAGTTCCCGCTCGCCCACCCCGCAGTTGTCGCGGTGCTCACCGGGGCCCGTTCACCCCACGAGATCCGCGAGAACGCCGCGTTCGCACGGGTGCCGATCCCCGCAGCGGTCTGGTTGGAGCTGGTGGCTGAAGGTCTGCTCGACCCGGTCGCCCCGGTGCCGGGCGTCCCTGTTGCGGGCGTCGGCTAACTTTCCCCGGCATCGACCCCATCGACCAAGTCCTCGACGCGCTAGACGCGGTTGCTGTCGGCGACCACCCGACGGTGCTGCTACGCGCCGGGCCGCACAACGATCGGTGGGTCCAGGCAACCAAGATCGAAGGTGAAGACACCTTCGTTTGCGAGGCCGCGAGCAATGAGTATCTCGACCCCGCCGATCAGATGTCGGGGGCCGGAAACGCCCGGATGCAGGGTCTCGGCTGGACGGCCGTCGAAGGCGCCGACTTCACCCGTTTCGACGAATCAGCGACTGCCGAGCAACGCCGCGCGATTGCCGCGCTGCTGTTGGCCACGCTGACCGAGATCTACGGCCACGATTCCTCGGTGGCGCCCCGCATTGAGTTCCCCTGAACCGGTGAACCGCACCGACTTTCGTCTCAGGAGGGATCTTGGTTGAGCAGCCGCTAGTTCTGGTCGAGAAGCCACAGGCGCGTACAGCTGTGGTCACGCTGAACCGCCCCGAGCGGCTGAACGCCATGTCGATCGAGCTGGTCATCGAGCTCGACGCGGCCCTGAACCGCGTGGGTGAAGACAACGAGGTCTCTGTCGTAATCCTGACCGGCGCCGGTCGAGGGTTCTGCTCGGGTCTCGACCTGAAGGACTACGGCATAATCCCGAACATCGACGGTCTAACCGTCGGCCGCATCGCGGCGCGATCGATGCGCTACTACTCGCGGCTCATCCTCACACTCCGGCGGATGCCGCAGCCGGTGATCTCGGCGATCAACGGTCCGGCGTACGGCGGTGGGATGTGCCTCGCGTGCGCCACTGATCTGCGAATTGCGTCGAAGAGCGCGGTGTTCAACGCCACCGGCATCGTCAATGGTCTGACGAGCACCGAGTTGGCCGTGAGCTGGTTGCTCCCCCGTCTCATCGGAGCGACCCATTCGAACGACCTGCTCCTCACCGGCCGTGAGATCGATGGTGACGAGGCCTACCGGCTCGGGCTCGTCTCGCGGGTGCTCCCCGACGACGACTTGGTGGCCGAGGCGCTCGAGATGGCTGCCCGCATGGCGAAGTTCAGCCCCTACGGCCTCGAGATGACCAAGAGCATGCTCTGGGTCAACCTCGAGAACCCCAGCCTGGAGTCGGCGATCCAGATCGAGGACCGCAACCAGTTGATGCTCGGGTTCACCGCGAACCTCCCCGAGGCGATCCGTGCTTTCGATCAGGGTCGGGAGCCGGTTTACACCGACGAGCCACGCCGGGATCTGTTCGACTCGCCCTAGCCAATGCCTGACTGCTCAGATATAATCCTTGAGCAGTCAGCCAGCCGGTTCGGAGCGAGGAGCCCCGTCATGCAGGTCAAGGAGCTCGGACACGTTGTGCTCTATGTGCACAACCTCGAGCGTTCACGTCACTTCTATGGCGACGTGCTCGGGTTCCGCCAGCTTCTGTTGGAGGGACCGTTCCCGGCCGCTGCCTTCTCGTCGGGCCGGGCCCATCACGAGCTGCTGCTCATCGAGGTCGGCGAGGACGCCGCGGAGATCCCTGCGGGACGTCGGGTCGGGATGTACCACATAGGCCTGAAGATCGGCGACAGTGACGATGAGCTCCGCGCCGCGGTCGCCGAGCTCGATCGAGCGGGCGTCGAGCTGACCGGCGCGAGCGATCACACCGTGACGCACAGCCTGTACCTACACGACCCCGACGGCAACGAGCTCGAGCTGTTCATCGACGTGCCCGGCGTCGACTGGCGCGAGAACCCCGAACTGATCGCAGCACCGATCAAGCCCCTCCGCCTCTGAAGAACTACGTCTTGGCGGCGTGGGCTGTCGGCCGGCGCTGGTGCGCCCCGGGGCCGTGGACGATGCCGTGGGGGGGTCTTCTCCCAGTGCGACGGGTTGAAGATGAGCTGCCAGAGCGCGCGCCACGCGGCGATGGAGTGCAGGATCCAGTAGGCCGGGTTCAGCAGCGAGAACGGCATCAGGTCGTACGCACCGCGACGACACGTCGCGAGCGCGCCGAGAAGGATCATGGCGCAATTGCCGATGATCAGGTTCGCGGTCGTCGCGGTCTGCACCCAGTGGGGCATGTGGAAGCCGGCGACGGATCCGCCGAGGAACGTGTAGAGCCAGAAGCCCCAAACGAGCGGGCAGGCGAGGAACATCGCGGGAGTCCCGGCGATGAGGCCGATCAGACCGGTGTACCCACGCCAACCGGTCTCCTTCCACAACGTCCGCGGCCGCCGGGTGTGGACGAGCGCGGTGACCATGTACCCCTTGATCCAGCGGGTGCGCTGACGGATCCACGCCTTCCACTCCGAGCAGGCTTCCTCCCATGTCGTCGACTCGGTGATGCCGACGCTCATCCGCTGGGCCGACGCCCGGATGCCGAGGTCGGCGTCTTCGGTCACGTTGTACGGATCCCACGCGCCGAGCTGGCGGAGCGACTGCACCCGGAAGTGGTTCGACGTGCCGCCGAGGGGGATCGGGAGCTTCCACGCATCGAGTCCGGGGAGCATCGTGTCGAACCACATCGAGTACTCGAGGGTGAACATCCGCGTGAGGATGTTCTCCCGGGCGTTGAAGTAGTTGAGGCGGGCTTGGAAGCACGCGACGTCGTCACCGGTCTCGGAGAAGCGGCTCACGACCTCGCGCAGCTGACCCGGTTCCGGCCGGTCCTCGGCGTCGTAGATCACGAGGAACTCGCCCTCGGCGAGCGCGAGTCCGACATTGCATGCCTTCGGCTTCGTCTGCGGCCCGTACGGCGGGACGACCACGAACCGCACACAGTCGGGCGGTCGTGCGACCTTTGCGGCCGAGATGGTCTCGTCGTCGTCGGCCTCCATGAGGAGCAGTACCTGCAGCTTCGACATCGGGTAGTCGAGCTCGCTCAGGTGCTCGATGACCTTCGCCACGACGTTGGCTTCGCGGTACGCGGGAACGAGGATCGTGAACACCGGGAGCTCGTCGTCGGGGATGCGCGGTACTTCGGCGACAGGTTGCGCGCCGCTCCTGGGGTCGTGCTGTCGTCGCAGCCGGCTGAGATGCACCATCCCGGCGGTGCAGGCCGCGAGCTTGAACGCGACTCCCACGAAGAACATGAGATTGATCACGATGAGGGTGACGATGAGGGTGTTGGTGGGCTGGAGGATCGCGGAGATGGCCAGTAGCACGAGCGCGACGACGATCCCGACCCGCTGCCGGCGGGCCCAACCGGTGTCGGCCGAGAGCTCGGGCCGCTGCATCGCGAGACCGAAGGCCGCCTCCGCGACGAGCTCGTCCTGACAACCGAGCAGGACTGCCTGATCGACGTCCCAGTCGGTGGTCGCGAGGAAGCGCACCTCGAGAACGCCGAGTGCCGTGCGGATGCGTTCCGTCAGATCGGGAGTCGGTTCCTCGGCGGTGGCGACGACCGCGCGCTGCGTCCCGCCGCTGCCCTCGATGGATTCGAGGTGGTGCGGGGCCCAGTGGTCGCGCAGCATCGTCTCGGAGCCGACGCGCTGGAGCAGCTCGTCGTCGGGTGGATCGGCGATGAGATCGATGAACGGCAGGTCCCATACCTGGGCGAGGGCGTGGTAGAGATCGAGCCGTGAGACGTCCCCGTGCGCGCTGAGCTCGCGTCCCAATCGACTTCCGGCGTGGCGCTGCCGGTCGAGGGTCTCGGCCAGCTGCTCGCGGGTGATCGCGCCACGCGCGACGAGCACGTCGCCGAGTCGCTCCCTGGTGGCGGTCTTCCTCGCGGTGCTTGTGCTCACGGGTTGTTCCTCCGCTGGTAGACACGTGCGTTGCCTACCTGGTGGCGGAGCACGAACTCGTCATCGAAGTCGGGGTCCCGGCGGATCGCCTGCGCGACCTCGTCCTGGGGGTTGGCGGTGTCGACGTAGAGCCACTCCGCGTTGGTGAGGTGCGCGAGGGTGTGCCTCCACCGGGGGCCGGAGAACGGTGCCGTCACGCGGTCAAGGTCGGCGTCGATAACCGGGAGGTTCGGGTTGACGGAATCGTCGATCGCGATACGTCCTTCACGGGCATGGTCCGACATCCATTCGGCTGCTGCGTACTGCCCTGCGCCGGCAGCCCGTTGACTGATCCCTTCCTTGACCAACGGGACCGCGTGCCAGTCGGGCCACCACGCGGCCGCCTGCACACCGACCAGCACCAGTGCGGCGAGGCCGATGAAGACGCGCCACTCGCGTCCGAGCTGGGTGCGGGGCCGAACCGCGAGCACGAACGCGCCGAGCGCGGCGAACACCGCCAGTCCGGGCACCATCTCGACCCCGTACCGGAGGTTGAACATCCCCTGACCGTTGGCGTTGTCAAGCCGGATCACCGCCTGGCCGGTATAGAGCGATAGCACGTAGAAGCCGAACGGAACGCCCACGAGCAGCCAGGGTGCGAGCCCCGGGAGCGAGCGGTGGCCGTGCCACGCCCAGAGCACCATTCCGAGGATCGCCGCACCGAGAAGGAACCATCCCGCGCCCTGCCACACCGACGACGCGTAGGTGTGCAGGCTGCTCGGGAGGTCGTGCATGTCGGGGAGCTTGCCGGTGCGAGCGAGCAGCGCCTGCTGCGCTTGGGCCGAGTAGCGACCGCGTTGGAACTCCAAGGGATCGCCGAAGTTGATCCAGTTGAACCACATCCACCAGAACGCGGCGATCACGGGTGCGGTCGCGAAGCACCGGGTGATGTGGAGCGAGTAGCGCCACTGGTGCCACCGGAGCTGCGCGACCGCGTACACGAACACGGCCGCGGCGGCTACGAATGCCCAGCCGTCGTAGCGCGACAACACCGCGACCGCAGCGGGGAGGCCGCAGTAGACCGCGATCTCGCCGCCCGACCACGGCTTCTCGCGTGCGATCCACTTGGCGAGCATCGCGGTCGTTCCGAGAAGAGCAGCGAAGAGCACTGGCTCGGTTAGCGCAGTCGTGTGCATGTAGAGCACCGACGGATTGGTGAGCAGCAGGGTCGCCGCGATCCACGACGCCCAACGGGTGCGCGTGATCGTGCGTACCAGCGAGTAGAGCGAGAGAGCTTCGATCACGAGGCACGCGATGTCGACGGGAACCGCGGCACCTCCGGTGTGCCAGAGCCACTTCGACGCCACGAAGGGCATGAGCACGATGTGCGGGACCGGGAGCCACACCGTCCCGAGCTGAACGATGCCGTGGTTGGGTCCGTCGATGAGCCGTCGCGCGATGGTCAGGTGTGACCGCGCGTCGGCATAGAGCATCATCAGGTCGTGCTGTGACGCGAACCACACCGCGGCGATCCCGACCACAAGGGCGAGGAGCGCGACGCCCGGCGCGCCAGCGAGCATCGAAGCGACCCGAGCCCGGCGGGTCCGGTCCGGTCGCGGCTCTGGCGGGGTCCACGGAGCCGGTTCGGGCGCGACGACAGGTGCGACTTCGGACGCAACGGGTTCGACCCGCGCCGAATTCTTCACGTGCGCCGCCGAACCAGCCATCCTGACGGATCGGCGGGTGTCGACCTCGGCTTGAGGTGCGGCCGGGCTGGAGCGAGGTCACAAAGGGATCAGTTCGCTTCTCACGAGAGCCGTCGCGCCACGGATCTTTGGGCTCGGAGCACCGCGAAGGGCCCGGTAGCGTCCGGCGGTGGATTCCGATGGGTTGCTGCGATCCGCAGTGGAGACGCTCGGTGGTGAGGAGCGGCCGGGCCAACTCGAGCTCGCGCGGGCGATCGGCGACACGATCGAGGTCGGCACCCACCTCGTCGCCGAGGCGCCGACCGGTTCGGGCAAGACCCTCGCGTACCTGTGTCCCGTGGTTGCTAGTGGCGCCAAGACCGTCGTCGCGACCGCGACGATCGCCCTCCAGGACCAGCTGTGGCGCAGTGACATCCCCCTGGTCCGACGCTCCGGAGGCAACGCCCGGGTGGCTCTGCTGAAGGGTCGCGGGCAGTACCTGTGCCGGGCGAAGCTCGATGCCGCGCTCGGAAATGATGCCCTCTTCGACACGCGACGCCACGCCGACTTCGAAAATGAGATCGCCCGACTCGAAGAGTTCGCGGCGGCCTCGACTACCGGTGATCTGTCGGAGGTAGAGGCCCATTGCGGAACGGTGTCGACTGTCGCGATCGACGCAGTGAGCTGCAGCGCGGGGGAGTGTCCCGGCGCGCTGTCGTGTCATCGCGGCGGGGAGTGCTTCGCGGTGATCGCGCGTGAGCTCGCCGACGATGTAGACGTGCTCGTGGTCAACCACGCGCTCTACTGCGCGCACCTCGCGAGCGACGGTCAGGTGCTCCCCGAACATGACGTCGTCATCTTCGATGAGGCGCACGCGCTCGCCGATATCGCGGCGAGCGCGCTGGGTGCGGATCTCTCGCCGCGCGGCCTCCGCTCGCTCGCCAGCCAGCTGCACCGCGCTGGCGCTGACCGTTCCGCGACCGACGGGATCGGCCGACAGGCCGACGCGCTCGAGCGCCTCTTCGCTGAGATAGACGGGCGCGTCGTCGAACCCGCAGCCGAGCTCACCGATGCGCTCAACGGCGCTTCCCAGCACATCGCCGATGCTGTTGCAGCAGTGCGCAAAGACGAGGTGAGCACGCAGGCCGCGCAAGCGGTCAAGCTCGCCGGAGTGCGACGGGAGACGGTGGCGCGCATGGTCAGCCCGGCCGACGGTGATGTGGTCTGGGTCGAGGGCCGGCGCACGATGAGGATCGCGCCCGTCGATCCGGGGGCGTTGATGGCGAAGCGACTGTTCTCCCGGCGTGCGGTGGTGCTGTTGTCGGCGACCATGGGGGCGGGAGAGCGTTTCGAGCCGCTCGCTCGCCGTGTCGGTCTCGATCCGGACCTGCCGCGCTCCGGCGGTGCGAATCCACCGGGTCTGGGTTACCGATCGTTGCGGGTGGAATCCCCATTCGACTATCGGGAACAGGGGCTGTTGTACGTCCCCCGTGGGCTTCCCGATCCGAATGATCCGACGTGGCCCGACGCGGCCGACGCGGAGATCGGGGCGCTCGTCGACGCCGCGGGAGGCCGCACGCTGGTGCTGTGCACTTCTAACGCGGCCGTGTCACGCATCGCCGCGCATCTGCGCGAAGGTTCGGAGCACACGATTCTCGCTCAGGG
Source organism: Actinomycetes bacterium (assembly GCA_025363815.1). GTDB lineage: Bacteria > Actinomycetota > Acidimicrobiia > IMCC26256 > JANYLB01 > JANYLB01. The sequence continues at coordinate 7,836 of JANYLB010000037.1, read as the reverse complement.
CGAAGGATCGAAGCGCACCCTGATCGAGTCGTTCATCGGCGACGAGACGTCCTGCCTGGTCGCGACCCGGAGCTTCTGGGTAGGGATCGACGTTCCCGGTGTGTCGTGCGTCTTGGTGGTGATCGACCGGATCCCGTTCGCGCGCCCTGACGATCCGATGGTGTCGGCGCGGCGCGAGCTCGCGCAGCGAGACAACAAAAGCCCGTTCTTCGCAGTCGATCTCCCCGATGCGGCGTTGATCCTGGCTCAGGGCTCCGGGCGCCTGATCCGATCGACCACCGACCGCGGCGTCGTTTGCGTGCTCGACCGCCGGCTCGCGACGAAGGACTACCGCTCGGTGCTGCTCCGCGCGCTCCCGCCGATGCGCCGTACCGTAAGCCACGACGAGGCCTGCGCGTTCCTCCGTGACGTCGTCACCTCGGGACCGGTCTCTTGAGATCCGGGTTCCTTTCGATCTTCCCGTTGTTGTTGATCTTGACCACGATCCTGGGCTTTATCGGCAACGCCGAGGTGTCCGACAGCGATCATTCCTGTTGGCGATCTCACCATGACATCGTTGCGGGACCGTTCGCTGCAACGCGCGGCGGTAGGGTCCGAGGACGCGCCGCGCCAGTGCCGGCGCGAGAGGAGGGGAAGCGCATGCGGGCAGCGATCTACGTCGGTGAGCCGGAGCTCTCGGTGGAAGAAGTCACGCCGTTGGAACCCGGTCTCGGTGATGTCGTCGTGCGGATCGGCGCGAGCGGCGTCTGCCACTCCGACCTTTCCGCCACGAACGGCACGGTCGCCATGCCGCCTCCCTGCATTCTCGGTCACGAAGGCGCAGGAACCGTCGAATGGGTCGGACCCGAAGTCAGTCGGGTGCAGGTAGGTGACCGGGTGATCGCCGCGTTCGTGCCCGCTTGCGGATCGTGCTTCTTCTGCCTGCACGGGCAGTCCAATCTGTGCGAGCTCGGGAACAAGATCAACTTCCTCCCTAAGGTCACCCGGTCCGACGGCAGCACCGCGAACGCGTTCACCGCGCTCGGTACGTTCGCCGACCAGATGACGGTGCACGAGGCTTGCGTGGTGAAGATCGAGACGGATCTCCCCGACGAGCAGCTCGCGCTGATCGGATGCGGCGTGACGACAGGAGTAGGAGCAGCACTCAACACGGCGCGGGTCGAGCCGGGAAGCAGCGTTGCCGTGATCGGATGCGGCGGTGTCGGCCAAGCGGTTGTCCAGGGGGCTCGCATCGCGGGTGCGAGCCGCATCATCGCGGTCGATCCCGTCGAGCTGAAGCGCAAGGCTGCGGATCAACTCGGCGCGACCGACCTGGTCGACCCCGCGGCGGGTGATCCGGTCGCACAGGTACGCGCGCTCACCGGCGGTCGTGGTGTTGACTACGCGTTCGAGGTGATCGGGTTGCCCGAGACGATCAAGCAGGCCTGGTCCACGGCCCGGCGCGGCGGTTCCGTCGTCATCATCGGAATGCCGCGCATGGACTCACAGGTCACGTTGGGCGGCTTCGGGCTCTTCTACGACGAGAAGAAGCTGCTCGGATGCGTGTACGGCTCGGCCCAGGTACGGCGTGACTTTCCCCGTTTCGTCGGGCTCGTGGAGGCCGGTCGACTCGACATCGCGGAGATGGTGAGCGCGACGATCGGTCTCGACGACGTGAACGACGCGTTCCGGGCCATGGAGACGGGCGAGGTCATCCGCAGCGTCATCACCCACACCTGAGGCCGTGCGGGCGCAATGAGGTACGTTGCTGGCGGGGGCCCGGTCTACGGATGGTCTCCGACGTTCGAGGGGGTGCTTTGGATCGCTACGCGGTCATCTCGGCCGACTGCCACGGCGGTGGCGCGATCGACGACTACCGGCCGTACCTGCCGAGCGCGCTCCACGATGAGTTCGACTGTTGGCGGGCCGCATTCGAGAATCTTTACGACGATCTCCAGGGTGCCGACGCCCCGCGCAACTGGGACAGCGACCGGCGTCTGGCTGAGCTTGATGCCGATGGTGTGGTCGGCGAGGTCATCTTCCCGAACACCATCCCGCCGTTCTTTCCGCAAGCTTCCTTGGTGCACCAACCGCCAGGCGCGACCGCGGGTGATCTCGCTCTGCGCTGGGAGGGTCTGCGCGCCCACAACCGTTGGCTTGCCGACTTCTGTTCGGCAGCGCCCGGTCGCCGGGCCGGCATCGCGCAGGTTCTGCTGCACGACGTCGATCTCGCGGTCGCCGAGATCCGTTGGGCGGCCGGTGCCGGACTCACCGGTGGGGTGCTGCTGCCCGGCACTCCGGAAGGTTCGGGGCTTCCGCCGCTCTACGCGCCCGACTACGAACCGATGTGGGCCGCGTGTGAAGATTTAGCTCTGCCGATGAACCATCACACCGGCAGCGGCTCACCCGACTACGGCGACTACCCCGAGGCGAAGGCGATGTTCCTCGTCGAGGCCACCTGGTACGCGCACCGGACGCTTTGGCAGCTCATCTATGCGGGCGTGATGGACCGCCATCCGGCGCTGCAGTTCGTGTTCACCGAACAGGGCACCTCGTGGATACCCGAGATGCTCATGACCCTCGACTACTACAAGGCCCGCATGTCGGGTCAGGCCGGCGCGGACGGGTCGCAGGAACACATCTTCGGTGCCGAGTTGATGGGTCGCCTCTCGCTCGAGCCGAGCGAGTACTGGGCCCGCCAGTGCCACGTCGGGTCGAGCTTCATTCGCCGCGAAGAGGTGCAGATGCGTCACGCGGTCGGCGTCGAACGCATCATGTGGGGTAGCGACTTCCCTCACCGCGAGGGCTGCTGGCCCTACAGCCACGAGCACCTGCGGTTGGCGTTCGCCGGGGTCGACCCGGTCGAGATCGCGGCGATGATCGGTGGCAACGCGGCCCGTGTGTACGGGTTCGATCTCGACGCGCTCGCGCCGGTTGTCGCGCAGATCGGGCCGACGATCGAAGAGGTCGCGCGACCGCTCCCGGCGTCCGACATCCCCGGCGACGCGCTGCGCTGTCCGGCGTTCGCCCTCGCCGCCCTGATGAGCTGAAGCTCGAGAAGGAGTGTCATGGCACGCGTCCGCTACGGCGCTCGCACCACGGAGGAGCTCGAAGACCGAGAGATCTCGGCGACATCGGTAGGTGCTTGGTCGACGTCTCTGACCGCGATCTACGAGACCGATCCCGAGGTGGTGGCCGCGGTGTTGCCGCGACCGCTCGAACCGACCGACCGACCCCTCGTGAGGGTGTCGATAGCTACGGTCGATCTCGGCCGCGGAATGCCTCCGTTCGGGGCCGGCACCTTTGCGGTGCAAGCGCGCCACGAGGGCACGATCGGCAACTACCCGCTCGTCATGCCCATGACGACTGAGCAGTCGGTGATCGGAGGGAGGGAAACGTTCGGCGAGCCGAAGAAGCTCGCCGAGGTGACTCTCGAACGAGACGGTGACGGGCCCGGAGGCCATGTCGTCGGCAGGGTCTCGCGACTCGGTACGACGATCATCGAGGTGCGCGGCACGGTCGGAGCCGAGGTCGCGGTCGATGACGGTCAGCGCACCGACTTCTACTTCAAGTTCCTCCGGGCTCCTGACGGCAAGGGGTTCGACTCGGAGCCGGCCCTCGTCTACTGCCACCGTGAAGAGACGACACGGGTGGCTTCGACGGTCGACGGCGAGATCATCCTGCGGGAGTCGCGCTTCGACCCGGTGGTCGACCTGGCGGTCCGACGGGTCGTATCCGTGACCATCTCGGAGCGCCGCTCGATCCAACGAGGCGAGATCGTGGGTCGGGTGCCGGCCGAGTGGCTGCTGCCGTTCGCGCATCAACGCTACGACGACCTGTCGCCCATCGCGGACGACCTCTGATGGACGATCTGTCGGGGCTAGTCGCGGTTGTTACCGGCGGCGCCAGCGGCGTCGGGAGGGCTATGGGGGAACGGTTCGCGCGCGACGGCATGAAGGTCGTGCTCGCCGACGTCGAGGCTCCGGCGCTCGACGCGACCGTCGCCGATCTGTGCGCCGACGGGCTCGACGTGATCGGCACGGTGACAGACGTCTCCGACTACGGCTCGGTCGAGCGTCTGCGTGACTTCACCCTCGATGCCCGCGGTGGTGTTCACGTGCTCTGCAACAACGCCGGCGTCGGCGCGGGCGCCTCCGGTCAGATGTGGGACCACGAGCTCAACGACTGGCGCTGGGCGTTCGGGGTGAACGTGTGGGGTGTGATCCACGGGATCAAGGCGTTCGTGCCGGGGATGATCGCGTCGGGTGAGCCGGGTCACGTAGTCAACACATCTTCGGGCAACGGGGGTATCGCGCCGTTGCCGAGCACGGCGATCTACGCGGCCGGCAAGTCGACGGTTGTGACGCTCACCGAGGTGCTCTGGGCCCAGCTGCAGCAGGTGGGCGCAGCGGTGTCAGCGTCGGTGTTGTTCCCCGGTCCGAATATCCTGCGCACCGGCCTCTTCTCGTCGTGGCGCAACCGGCCGGCCGAGTACGCGAACGCGAGCCCGCCGTCGAAGCCGAAGACCACCATCGAATCGTTCGAGAAAGCGATGGCCGACGCCGGCGTTGACCTCGTCTACACGCCGACCGAAGAGGTTGCTGGCCGTGTCGCGGCGGCGATTCTTGCCGATCAGTTCTGGATCTTGCCGCCCAGCGAGCGCTCCGACGGCCAGATCACCGCGCGGGCGGCTTCGATGCTCGCCCGCACCAACCCTGCCTACATCCGTGACCTCGGAGAGTGACGATGGACCGATACCTCGTGATCTCCGCCGACTGCCATGCAGGATTGCCGAACGAGCAGTACCGCGAGTGGCTCGACCCCGAGTTTCGGGAGGCCTTCGACGACAACCTGGCCGACCGGGCGCGGCTCAGGGATCTGGCGCAGCGGGGAATCCTCAACGAGGAGTTCGCCGAGGAGTGGGAGCGCGAGAACGAGGAGGGTCTGGCGGGCGGTTGGGATGCCGCCCGCCGTGACGCGGAGCTCGAAGCCGACGGCGTGGCGGGAGAGGTGCTCTTCCCCGACGCCGACGCGGTGTCGGGAGGAGCCTCGGCTCCGTTCGGCGCGGGGCTCAGTGCTGGAGGCGACGCGGATCCGACGCTGCTCCTCGCGGGCGCACGCGCGCACAATCGGTGGCTCGCGGAGATGTGTCAGCTGTCGCCCGAACGGCGAGCCGGGATCGCGCTGGTCCCGATCTTCGACGTTCCCGCCGCGGTGACAGAGATCCACCGCGCGCGCGAATCGGGGCTCCGCGGTGGCATTCTGATCCCGTCGATGTGGGCGCCGTACCCGCCGTACCACGATCCGGTGTACGAACCGGTGTGGGCCGCGTGCGAGGAGCTGTCTATGCCGGTGCACGTGCACTCGGGCAATGCCGACAAGGCGTCGTACGGCGCGTATGTCGGGATGTACGTCACCGAGGTGCGTTGGTGGTCGACCCGTCCACTGCACTTTCTTTTGTGGGCCGGCGTGTTCGAGCGTCACCCCGGCCTGCGTTTCGTCGCCACGGAATGTGGCGCGTTCTGGGCCGCCGACCTTCTCTGGATGATGGACACCGCGTACGACCGCGAGCACGGTGCCAAGAAGCTCGGCGAACAGCTGACAGCGCACCTCTCGATGCGGCCGAGCGACTACTTCGACCGCAATTGCTCCATCGGCGCTTCCAACACACGCCGGAGGGAGCTGGCGCGGCGCTACGAGATCGGTGTCGGCAACTTGATGTGGGGGAACGACTTTCCTCACCCCGAAGGTACGTGGCCGCACACGCGTGCCTGGCTCCGTGACGCGTTCCATGACATCCCGGTCGACGAGACCGAGCGGATCCTCGGTCTCAACGCGGCCGAGCTGTACGGCTTCGACGTCGATGCGCTCCGCCCGCTTGCTGATCACATCGGGCCAACCCCCGGAGAGCTCGGTCAGACGGGCGCCGACCTGGGCAAGTGGCATGGGCTTCGGGCCGCCGGCCGGCCGTGGATCACCGGGGTGGAGGCGATCCCTGGATGATCGAGGTCTTCGCCGATGTCCTGTGCCCTTTCACCCACGTGGGGTTGCGACGGCTCCTCGATCGACGGCGCGAACTCGGCTCTACCGCTGTCTTGCGCGTGCGGGCGTGGCCGCTCGAGCTGGTGAATGGGGAGCCGCTCGCCGCCGCCCTAGTGGCCGAGGAGATTCATGAGTTGCGGGAGCAGATCGCGCCCGATCTCTTCGTGGGGTTTGACGCCACGCGGTTTCCGACGACCTCGCTACCGGCGTTGGCGCTCGCGGCCGCGGCCTACCGGCGGAGCCCGTCGGTCGGCGAACTTGTCAGCCTGGCCTTGCGGCACACTCTCTTCGAGAAAGGTCGCGACATCGCGGCGGCCGACGTTCTCGCCGACATCGCGCGTGCACACGATGTCGGCCCCGCAACTGCCGGAGACCGCGCGACGGTCGATGCAGACTGGGAGGAAGGACGCAGGCGGGGAGTGGAGGGGTCGCCGTACTTCTTTGTCGAAGGCGACGGGTTCTTCTGCCCGGGGCTCGACGTCAAACGGATCGGGGAGCGCCTTCGCATCGCCAGCGACCCCGCCCACTTCGAGAGGTTCCTGGCGCGCGCGTTCCCGGCGGCCTGAGCGGACAGGCCCGTACACTTTCGTGCCGTGGGCCTCTGGTGCGAGTCAGTTGCTCGCGTCGAGGGGTGCCCGGGAACGGTGACGTTGAGCGCGCCAACCGCGCGCCAACCGCGCGTCGACCCCGCTTCATCACCGGCGGGACCTTCGCCTCTGGAGGCCGACCGGCGAGTGTCGTCTACTGCTGAGCGTCTGTCGGGGGGACTGGCCGCCCGAGGCAGGAGGATGACCATCATGAGGCGTCGGACTCTCGATGTCGTGTTCAGCGTCGGCGGCTTGTTGCTCGCCGCGTTGCTGCTCGTGCTCGGGCTGGTGCTCCAGAACCAGGCCGACTTCGCAAAGAGCTACGTGAAGGACCAGCTGAGCGCGCAGAAGATCACGTTCACTACGGCCGACAAGCTGTCCGGCCAGGAGAAGCAGGCCCCGTGCCTTGTGAGCTATGCGGCCGAGCCCCTCGGCTCCGGCAAGCAGGCCGAGTGCTACGCGAACGAGTACATCGCGTTGCATCTGAGTGAGATCAATGACGGCAAGACCTACGCGCAGACCAGCGGCGAATTCCGAGCCGTTACCGCCGAGGCCGATGCAGCCGCCGTGGCGAACCCCGGCGCGCCGGCGACTGTTGCCCTGGAGGGCCGTTCCCGAGCACTCAGCGGGAAGGTCGACACTCTTTTTCGGGGGGAGACCCTGCGCGGACTCCTGTTGACGTCCTACGGCTTCAGTATCTTCGGCGAGCGCGCCCAGCAGGCGGGTCTGGTGTCGTTCGCCGCCGCCCTGGTGCTCCTGGTGGCGTCGATAGCCGGCTTCATCCACGCCTTCGCGACCCCGAAGGACGAGGTTGTGATCGGCGCGTCGCCCGATGCCGTCTGAAACGAACTTGGCCATCCGTTCGCAGGTGGTCTCCGTATGCTGGGTTGTGGCGCACTACCGGACGTCGGTGCTGACGAGTTGGCAGCCGGAGACTGTGTTCGCGTTTATGGCGGATCTGTCGAACTTTGCGGTGTGGGATCCTGGAGTCCGCGAGGTCCGGATGGTCGAGGGTGATGTGCCCGGGCGCGGTTCGGCCTTCGATGTCGACGTGCGGGTCCCGTTCGGCACGATGACGTTGCGGTATGAGGTGATCGCGTGGGAGCCATCCGGTCGAGTGGTTGTGCGCGCGGAGACGTCGATCTTGGTCTCGCTCGATGAGATCACCATCGACGCTTCGATAGACGGCTCGACCGTGACCTATGACGCCGACTTGTCGTTCAAGGGG
>JANYLB010000016.1 GCA_025363815.1 Actinomycetes bacterium | reverse complement strand
ATGGTGATGCCGGGCGACAACACTGAGATGGTCGTGCAGTTGGGCAAGCCGATCGCGATGGAAGACGGCCTCCGGTTCGCGATCCGCGAGGGTGGCCGTACTGTGGGTGCCGGCCGCGTCACCAAGATCCTCAAGTAGACGGGACTCATCGCAGTGGCTGAAGCAAAGGGTCAGAAGATCCGGATCCGACTCAAGGCCTATGACCATGAGGTCATCGACCAGTCCACGAAGAAGATCGTCGAGACCGTCGTGCGCACCGGTGCCCAGGTCCGGGGCCCTGTGCCGCTCCCGACGGAGATTCACCGGTACTGCGTCATCCGGGGTCCGCACGTAGACAAGGACTCCCGCGAGCACTTCGAGATGCGAATCCACAAGCGCCTCCTCGACATCGTCGAGCCCGCCACCAAGACGGTCGAGTCGCTCCAGCGCCTCGACCTCCCGGCCGGCGTCGACATCGAGATCAAGATCCAGGGCGTCTAGACCCACTGCCGGCTCGAGCTTGAGTCAAAACCGATGAGCAGCTAGGCTCCTCGGGTTCGTCGGGGAGTCGTAGCTAATTCGCTTCCCACCCCCAATTGACGTCCGTGCAGGCCTCTGCCGCGGTTCGGCAAGGCACCACACGGCACAACCGAATCGACGCTCCGCCGGGATCTGTTCCCAGCGGAGCGTTCGCGTGAGACAGAGCGGGAGCAGCATGGCCGCCAAAGGCATCCTGGGGCGCAAGCTCGGCATGACCCAGGTCTGGGATTCCGAGAACCGGATCGTTCCGGTCACGGTGATCCAGGCCGGGCCTTGTCGCGTCGTGCAGCTCAAGACGCCAGAGCGCGATGGCTACGCCGCGGTGCAGCTCTCCTTCGGTTCTACCTCGGCCCGCCGCCTATCCAAGCCCGAGCTCGGCCATCTCCAGGCCGCAGGTGTCGAGGCGTCGGCTCACCTTGTCGAGCTCCGGGTCGAGGACCTCTCGGGCTTCGAGGTCGGCCAGACGGTCCGGGCCGATGTGTTCGAGGCGGGTGAGCGTGTCGATGTCTCGGGGATCTCGAAGGGCAAGGGATTCATGGGCGTGATGGTGCGCCACAACTTCAAGGGTCAGGGCGCCAGCCACGGGAACCACAAAAGTCACCGTGCTCCCGGTGCGATCGGCGCCTGCGCCACGCCGGCTCGGGTGTTCAAGGGCACCCGGATGGCCGGCCAGATGGGCCACCAGAGGGTCACGACACTCAACCTGGTGGTCGTCGAAGGCGACGCCGAACGGAACCTGATTCTCGTCCGTGGTTCGGTACCCGGTCCGAACGGCAGCCTTGTGTTCGTCCGCAACGCGATCAAGAGCGGAGCCCGGGCATGAGCCATGCGGAGCCGAACCGGCGGTCTATAGAGCGAGGCGGAGCCGCATGAAGGCGTCACTGAAGACCGCTGCCGGCGTCGACGCGGGCGAGGTAGAACTCGCCGACGACGTGTTCGGGATAGAGCCGAACGTCGCGGTCATGCATCAGGTCGTCACCGCGCAGCTCGCCAATGCCCGCTCCGGCACGCACAGCACCAAGACCAGGGCCGAGGTGTCCGGTGGTGGAGCGAAGCCATGGCGACAGAAGGGCACCGGTCACGCCCGTCAGGGTTCGATCCGCGCTCCCCACTGGCGCGGAGGCGGCATCGCGCACGGTCCGAAACCGCGCGACTACAGCCAGCGCACACCCAAGAAGATGATCCGGCTCGCGCTCCGATCGGCCCTATCGGATCGAGCGGCCGAGGCCAAGGTGCTCGTGGTCGACGACTGGAAGCTCGAGACGCCTCGCACCAAGGACGCGCTGGCCGCGCTGAGGGCGCTGGGTCTGCGGACCAAGGGAGAGCGCGAAGCACGGCTGCTCCTCGTGTTGGACCGCACCGAGGAAGGTGCGTGGATGAGCTTCCGAAACCTTGGGAAATGGGTGCAGATCGTGCTGCCCGAGGAGCTCAACGTCTACGACATTCTCGTCAATGACTGGCTCGTCTTCAGCACCTCCACGCTCGAGACCCTGAACACGCGCTTTTCGCCCTCGTCGCCGGCCGCCGATGCCGAGGTGGTCGCGTGATCATCCGTGACCCGCGCGACATCCTGATCAAGCCGGTCGTGTCGGAGAAGTCGTACGCCAGCTATGACACGAACGTCTACACGTTCCTCGTCAAGAGCGACGCGAACAAGATTGAGATCCGGAACGCGGTCGAGACCATTTTCAACGTGAAGGTCACGAACGTGAACACGCTCAACCGGCACGGCAAGCGCAAGCGCAACCGTCGCACCGGCACCTGGGGCAAGCGCGCCGACCAGAAGCGGGCCATCGTGTCGCTCGCCGATGGCGACCACATCGAGATCTTCGGGAGCTGACGATGCCGGTCCGCAAGCGCAAACCCACGAGCCCCGGTCGCCGCTTTCAGAGCGCGTCCGACTTCGCCGAGATCACCAAGTCGACCCCCGAGCGTTCGCTTCTCAAGCCCAAGCCTCGCACCGGCGGCCGCAACGCTTACGGGCGCATGACGGCTCGCCACCGGGGTGGCGGTCACAAGCAGAAGTACCGAGTGGTCGACTTCCGTCGCGAGAAGGACGGCATTCCGGCCACGGTGGCCGCGATCGAATACGACCCCAACCGCAACGCGCGCATTGCGCTGTTGCACTACATCGACGGCGAGAAGCGCTACATCATCGCCCCGGCCCTCGTGAAGGTCGGCGACCAGCTGCAGAGTGGCCAGGGTGCGGAAATCCGCGTCGGCAACGCGCTCCCGCTGCGCTACATCCCCGTCGGTACCGTGGTGCACAACGTTGAGCTGAAGCCCGGTGCGGGCGGCAAGATGGCTCGCGGCGCCGGCTCCTCGATCCAGTTGGTGGCCAAAGAGGGCTTGTACGCAACGCTGCGGCTCCCTTCCACCGAAATGCGTCGCGTGCCGATCGACTGCCGGGCAACGGTGGGTTCGGTTGGAAACGCCGAGGCTGCGCTCATCTCGTGGGGCAAGGCCGGTCGCAACCGCTGGCGCGGCAAGCGCCCGAAGGTTCGTGGCGTTGCGATGAACCCGGTCGACCACCCGCTGGGTGGCGGCGAGGGCAAGAGCTCCGGTGGACGCCATCCGGTGTCGCCGTGGGGCAAGCCCGAGGGGCGAACCCGCAAGAAGGGCAAGGCATCCGACAAGCAGATCGTCCGTCGCCGTCGTGGCCGCGGGTCACGGAGGTAATCATGCCGCGCAGCCTGAAGAAGGGCCCCTTCGTCGACGAGCACCTGCAGGTGAAGGTCGACCGGATGAACGAAGCTGGTGACCGCAAGGTCATCAAGACCTGGTCGCGTCGCTCGACGGTCATCCCTGACATGGTGGGTCACACGATCGCGGTGCACGACGGCCGCAAGCACGTGCCGGTGTACATCTCGGAATCGATGGTCGGTCACAAGCTCGGCGAGTTCGCGCCCACGCGGGTCTTCCGCTACCACGCCGGCCAAGAGCGCTCGGGGCGCCGGTGAGCCCTGTGGCCAAGACCACTGCGCCCGCGTACCCCGAGACCCGGGCCGTCCTGCGCTACTCCCATGTGTCGCCGACCAAGGTCCGTCAGGTCCTCGGGCTCATCCGTGGAATCGACGTCGACGAGGCCCGCGACCGTCTCCGGTTCTGCGAGCGGGGCCCGGCCGAGTCGGTGCGCAAGCTTCTCGACTCCGCGGTCGCGAACGCGGAGCACAACAACAACCTCCCCCCCGACGAGCTGTACGTCGTGCGTACCTGGGCCGATGAAGGCCCGACGCAGAAGCGGATGCGGCCGCGGGCACGCGGCCGCGGCGTCCAGATCCGCAAGCGCACGAGTCACGTCACAATCGTCGTCGCCCGCTACTCCGATGAGCAGCTCGAGCTCCGACGCCGCCGCGAGGAAAGCGCCGGCGGTACCGCCGAAGCCCGCCGCCGCGCGTCGCGCCGTCGCCGGGTGAAGGCCAGCGAACCGGTTGAAGAGCACGATCACGACGGACACGACCACGAGCACGAAGCGTCTGCTCCGACCGACGAGGCGATCGCCATCACCGCGGTCGTCGAAGAGCCGGCCGACGCCGAAACGCCCGAGATCTCCGAAGCGACCGCAGAGGCCGACGCCGACGACAAAGAAGAGACGAAGTAAATGGGACAGAAGGTCAACCCTTACGGGTTCCGGCTCGGGATCACCACCGATTGGAAGTCGCGGTGGTTCGCCGAGCACGGCGAGTACACCGAGCAGCTGATCGAAGACTGGAAGATTCGCGACTACCTCAAGCGTCAGCTCGAGCGCGCCGCGGTGAGCCGGGTCGAGATCGAGCGGACTCGTGACCGCCTGCGGGTCGACGTGTACACCGCCCGTCCCGGCATCGTGATCGGCCGACGGGGCGCGGAGGCCGACCGTCTCCGTGCGGGCCTGCTGAAGATCACGGGCAACCCGAAGATCCACTTCAACATCCAGGAGATCAAGCAGCCTGAGCTCGACGCGATGCTCATCGCGCAGGGTGTTGCCGACCAGCTCGCCGGCCGCGTCAGCTTCCGACGCGCCATGAAGCGCGCGGTGCAGACGGCGATGAAGGCCGGGGCCCAAGGAATCCGGGTGCAGTGCGGCGGGCGGCTCGGTGGTGCCGAGATGAGCCGCAAGGAGTGGTACCGAGAGGGTCGGGTTCCGCTGCACACGCTCCGCGCCGATATCGATTACGGCCAGTCTGAGGCGAAGACCACCTTCGGGCGCATCGGCGTGAAGGTTTGGATCTACAAGGGCGACATCCTCCCCTACAAGGCCGCTGCCGAAGACAAGATCGCCAAGGAAGCCGCGATGGCCGTGGGTGACCCCGCCGGCAATCAGCCCGGTCGTGTGGTGCGGGCCGGTGGCGGTCGTCGTCGCCCGGCTCCGGACTCGGTCGAGGTCGACCCGGCAACGGTGGGCGACGAAGCGCCGGTAGACGCCACCGATCTGGTCAAGGAAGCCGATCCCGAGCTCGAGCGTCTTCTAGCCGAGGAAGAAGATATCGAACGCCGTACCCGCGAGCACCACGAAGCGCCGAAGTTCCACGGCGGCGAAGAAGACTGAGGTCACTGCGATGTTGATGCCGAAGAAGGTGAAGCACCGCAAGGTGCAGCGGGGACGGATGAGCGGTATCGCCAAGGGCGGTACGCGCGTGACGTTCGGCGACTACGGAATCCAGGCGCTCGAGCCGGGTTGGATCACGAACCGCCAGATCGAAGCCGCCCGAATCGCGATGACCCGTTACATCAAGCGTGGCGGCAAGGTCTGGATCACGGTGTTCCCCGACAAGCCCGTCACCCAGAAGCCGGCGGAGACCCGCATGGGTTCGGGCAAGGGAAACCCGGAGCACTGGGTCGCGGTCGTGAAGCCCGGACGGGTGATGTTCGAGTTGTCGGGCGTACCCGAACAGACTGCGCGCGAAGCTATGCGGCTCGCGATGCACAAGCTCCCAATCAAGTCCCGCTTCGTCCTCCGGACCGAGGAGGCATAAGCGATGTTGCACCCCACCACCGAGCTCCGCGAGCTCAACGACAGCGAGCTGATCCAGCGGCTGCTCGAGGCGAAGGAGGAGCACTTCAACCTCCGCTTCCAGCACGCCACCGGTCAGCTCGACAACACGGCGCGCCTCGGCGACGTCCGGCGACACATCGCCCGCCTGCAGACGCTCCTGCGTCAGCGCGAGATCCAGGCAGCGGAAGGAAGCAACGCATGAGCGACAAAACCGAAGCCACCGGCAACGAAGCCGACCTCGCGAATGACGCAAACGGGCGCCCGAACCCTCGCAAGGTGCGGGAGGGCTTGGTGGTCTCCACCAAGATGGACAAGACCGTCGTCGTCGCGGTGATCGACCGAGTGCGGCATCGCCGTTACCAGAAGACGATGCAGCGCACCCGGCGGTTCTACGCCCACGACGAGAAGAACGAGATCCGCGAAGGTGACCGCGTGCGGATCGCGGAGACCCGTCCGATGTCACGCCTGAAGCGTTGGCGCGTCGTGGAAGTTCTGGAGCGTGCACGGTGATCCAGCAGGAGAGCCGCCTCAAGGTGGCCGACAACTCGGGTGCCCGAGAGGTGCTGTGCATCAAGGTGCTGGGTGGAACCCGGCGCCGCTATGCCGGGATAGGCGACATCTTCGTTGCCACGGTGAAAGACGCCGTCCCCGGTGCCGCGGTGAAGAAGGGTGAGGTCGTGAAGTGCGTGGTCGTGCGGACCAAGAAGGAGCGCCGTCGCGCCGACGGCAGCTACATCCGCTTCGACGAGAACGCGGCCGTGCTGATCAACGACCAGTTCCAGCCGCGCGGGACGCGCATCTTCGGCCCGGTGGGTCGTGAGCTGCGCGACCGCAAGTTCATGCGGATCGTCTCGCTCGCGCCGGAGGTGCTCTAGATGACAACGAGCGCAAACGAGCCGCGCGGATTCCGTGCCGGCAAAGCGGAGTTGGACCAGACACGATGAAGATCAAGAAGGGCGATCGGGTGCGGGTGCTCGCGGGCAAGGATCTCGGGAAAGAAGGCGAGGTCACGGCCGTCCTCACCGACCGCAACCGGGTAATTGTCACCAGCCCGCAGCTGGTCAACGTGGTCAAGAAGCACCAGCGCCAGACGAGCGGCACCATGCAGGCCGGCATCATCGACAAGGAGATGCCGATCCACGTGTCGAACGTCGCGATCGTGTGCTCCTGCGGTCCGAGCCGTATCGGGTACCGGTTCGAGAACGACGGCACCAAGGTGCGGATCTGCCGCAAGTGCGGCAAGGACCTCTGATGGCAACCGCTTCCGGACCTCGCCTCAAGGCCAGGTACCTCACCGAACTCCGCCCCGCGCTCCAGGACCAGCTTGCCAAGGGGAACCTGCTCGAGGTTCCGCGCCTCGAGAAGATCGTCGTGAACATGGGAGTCGGCCGCGCGACGCAGCAGGCTTCTCTGCTCGACGGGGCCGTCAGCGATCTCACGATCATCACCGGCCAGAAGCCGCTGGTGACCAGGGCGAAAAAGTCGATCGCCACCTTCAAGCTCCGCGAGGGCAACGCGATCGGCGCCAAGGTCACGTTGCGCGGCGCTCGCATGTGGGAGTTCTACGACCGACTCGTGAGCCTGGCGATCCCCCGCATCCGCGACTTTCGGGGTCTCAACCCGAACTCGTTCGATGGCCACGGCAACTACACCTTCGGGGTCACCGAACAGTTGATCTTCCCGGAGATCGACTACGACAAGATCGACACCGTGCGGGGGATGGACATCACCATCGTCTCTACCGCCGTGACCGACGACGAGGGTCGCGCGCTCCTGCGTGCTCTCGGATTCCCGTTTCGCCGCGACCAGGCTCAGGGGTAGGGATGGCCAAGAAAGCACTCGTCAACAAGCAACAGGCCGAGCCGAAGTTCAAGGTTCGGGGATACACACGCTGCCGCAAGTGCGGCCGCGCCCGCTCGGTGTACCGGCGCTTCGGTCTGTGCCGGATCTGCCTGCGCGAACTCGCCCATGCGGGCGAGGTTCCGGGCATCACCAAGGCATCCTGGTGAGGGGAACGCGACAGTGACGATGACCGACCCGATCGCCGACATGTTGACTCGTCTGCGTAACGCGAACACGGCATTCCACGACGAGGTCATCATGCCTGCGTCGAAGTTGAAGGGCGCTCTCGCCGGAATCCTCCTCCAGGAGGGTTATATCGAGGGCTACACGGTGGAGGACGACGCAACTCGTCCTGGTCAGAAGCTGACCATCCATCTGAAGTACACGCCCGAACGCAAGCGCACGATCTCCGGCATCAAGCGCGTCTCGAAGCCGGGGCTGCGCGTGTACACCAAGTCGGCCGGGGTTCCCCGCGTCCTCGGTGGCATGGGGATCGCAGTCCTGTCGACCAATCACGGACTCATGACCGACCGCGAGGCGCGCAGGCGTCGCGTGGGCGGCGAGATCCTCTGTCACGTCTGGTAGGCGAATGTCTCGTATCGGTAAGCAACCAATCGCCATCCCGTCGGGGGTCGAGGTATCGATCTCCGGTCAGCATGTGGCCGTGAAGGGCCCGAAAGGGACTCTCGAGCTTGACGCGCCGGGTGAGATCGCGGTCATGACCGAGGGTGACCAGGTTCTGGTCACGCGGCCCGATGACGAACGGCGGCATCGAGCGCTCCACGGCTTGACCCGTTCGCTCGTCAACAACATGGTGGTCGGCGTGTCGGAAGGTTTCGTGCGCGAGCTCGAGATCGTCGGCGTCGGGTACCGCGCGACCGCCCAGGGGCCGTCGAAGCTCGAGCTGCAAGTGGGCTTCTCGCATTCGGTTCCGGTCGATGCTCCCGAGGGGATCACGTTGGAGGTCCCCACCCCGACCCGCATCATCGTGCGGGGTGCCGACAAGCAGCTGGTCGGCCAGGTTGCCGCGAACATCCGCAAGGTCCGTAAGCCCGAGCCGTACAAGGGCAAAGGCATCCGCTATTCCGACGAGCGCGTCCTGCGCAAGGCCGGCAAGTCGGCGAAGTAGCGAGGTCTGATGAGTCTCAGCACACACGAACATCGTCTGCGCCGGCACCGCCGGGTGCGTAAGAAGGTCCGAGGGACCGCCTTGAAGCCGCGCCTCGCCGTGTTTCGGTCCAACAAGCACGTCTACGCCCAGGTCATCGACGACGTGCAGGGTCGGACCCTCGCGTCGGCATCGACGATGGAAGCTGATCGGCGCGCCGATCCGACTGCCACTGTCGACGCTGCGAAGGCGATCGGAAAACTGGTCGGGGAACGAGCCAAGGCCGCCGGCGTGAGCACGGTCGTGTTCGACCGCGGTGGGTTCCGGTATCACGGCCGGGTCGCAGGGGTCGCCGACGGCGCCCGCGAAGCCGGTCTCGAGTTCTAGGGAAGCAGAGAAGCGAATGGCTGAGGGTCAGTACGAAGAGCGAGTGATCGCGATCAACCGGGTCGCCAAGGTCGTCAAGGGCGGTCGGCGGTTCTCGTTCACCGCGCTCGTCGTCGTCGGCGACGGCTCTGGAAACGTCGGCCTCGGCTACGGCAAGGCGAAGGAAGTCCCCGCCGCGATCCAAAAGGGCATGGAAGAGGCCAAGAAGAACACCTTCGCGGTGCCGCTCGCCGGCTCGACGATCACCCACACGATCATTGGTGAGCACGATGCGGCTCGTGTTCTGCTGAAGCCCGCGGCCCCCGGCACCGGGGTTATCGCTGGTGGCGCGGCGCGGGCGATCCTCGAAGCTGCGGGGATCGGCGACGTGCTTGCGAAGTCGCTCGGATCGTCGAACGCGATCAACGTTTCGAGGGCCACGATCCAGGGGCTGCGCTCGCTCCGCCGGCCCGATGAGATTGCCCGGATCCGTGGGAAGTCACCCGAAGAGGTGGCGACCGGTGGGATGCTCCGCGCTTACCGCGAGCGCCAAAAGGGCAAGCCCGAAGTGACCGAGGTCAGGTGACATGGCGACGTTGAGAGTTACCCAGATCCGATCCAAGATCGGGATCAAGCCGAAGCAGCGCGGAACCTTGCGCGCGCTCGGCCTGCGGCGCATCGACCACACAGTCGAGCACGCTGATCGCCCCGAGATCCGCGGAATGATCGCCAAGGTTCCGCATCTCGTTCGCGTGGAAGAGGTCTAGTCGTGTCGAGCGAACGGGCCCACGAGATGCCGGTCGAGATCCCTCGCCGGCGAGTGAGCGGAGCAATCTGAGATGCACATCCATGATTTGAAGCCGGCCAAGGGCTCGAACACCAAGCGCAAGCGCGTGGCCAGGGGCATCGGCGGCAAGGGCGGCAAGACCGCCGGTCGCGGCCAGAAGGGCCAGCACGCTCGAGGCACGGTCAAGCCGGGGTTCGAGGGTGGTCAGACACCGATCCACCGGCGTACGCCGAAGGCCAAGGGCTTCAACAACCCGTTCCGGATCGAGTACCAGGCAATCAATCTCGATGCGCTGGAGCAGTTCGACGCGGGTGCAGTGATCGATCTCGAGACTCTTCGGGCCAACGGACTGGTCCACAAGCACGGGTTCGTGAAGGTCCTCGGCCGGGGCGAGCTCACGAAGTCGCTCACCGTGCATGCTCACGGGTTCTCGGCGTCGGCGAAAGCGGCGATCATTGTCGCCGGCGGTCGGGCCGAGACCCTGCCGCCTCCGTTCGGTGGTCGTCGGCCTCCCGCCAAGGGCAACGCGCTCACCAACCGGTAGGCTCGCGGGTCCGTCCCGTCGAGCCACAACCACTGAGGAGGTCTGCACCCCGATGCTGTCCCGCCTGCGGAACATGTTCCGGGTGCCCGACCTGCGCAACAAGATCCTGTTCACGATCTTGGTCATCTTCGTGTACCGGGTCGGAACCCATATCCCGGTTCCTTACGTCGACTTCTCGGCGATCAAGCAGCTACAGAACTCCGCTAGCAGCAACGGCGTGGTCGGTTTCCTTGACCTCTTCTCCGGCGGAGCGATCACCAGCGTCGCGATCTTCTTCCTGGGCATCATGCCGTACATCACGGCGTCGATCATCATGCAGCTGCTCGGCGTGGTGATCCCCAAGCTCGAGCAGTGGCAGCAAGAGGGTCAGTCCGGTCAGAAGAAGATCACGCAGTGGACCCGGTACCTGACCGTCGGCCTGGCGCTCGTCCAGTCGACAGGGTTCGTGTTCGCGCTGCACCAGGGCAAGGGTGGTCTGTTGGGGGCCTCGGGCTTCCAGGGCAAGGACCTCATCCCCAACTTCAACGCCCCGCGGGCGATGCTCATCATCCTCATCTGGACCGCCGGAACCGCGATGGTGATGTGGCTCGCCGAGCTCATCACCCAGCGCGGGATCGGCAACGGCATGTCGATCCTGATCTTCGCGTCTGTGGTGTCACGGCTGCCCGCGCAGGGGTCGGCGGTGTACAGCGAGGGCAACAAGTTCCAGTTCATAACGATCATCGGCATCGGGATCGCGATGATTGTTGGAATCGTGTTCGTGGAGTCGGGGCAGCGACGCATCCCGGTGCAGTTCGCCAAACGGGTCGTCGGGCGGCGTATGTACGGCGGCCAGAGCACCTACATCCCGCTCAAGGTGAACCAGTCGGGTGTGATCCCCGTCATCTTCGCGACGTCGATCCTGTCGTTCCCCGCGCTCATCGCTAGCGCGACGCCGTGGAAGGGGTTCCAGCAGTTCGTCAACGACAACCTCGTGTCGAGCCGCGGCTGGTTCTACATCGGCGCGGAGACGCTGCTGATCATCTTCTTCGCGTACTTCTACACGGCCATCGCCTTCAACCCCGCGCAGCAGGCCGACATCATCCGCAAGCAGGGTGGCTTCATCCCGGGCATCCGGCCCGGCCCGCCCACCGAGAAGTACCTCGCCAAGGTCTTGAACCGCATCACGCTTCCAGGCGCGCTCTTCCTCGCGGTGATCGCAATAACTCCGCTCCTCGTATTCGCGTTCTGGAACATCAGCCAGTTCCCGTTCGGGGGAACCGCGCTGCTGATCACCGTCGGCGTCGCGCTCGAGACGATGAAGCAGATCGACAGCCAGCTAATGATGCGCAACTACGAAGGTTTCCTCGCGTAGGCGTGGTGTGCCGATGAAACGAGGACCCCGTCTCGTGCTGCTGGGAAAGCAGGGTGCCGGTAAGGGAACGCAGGCCTCACGGCTCGCCGATCACCGCGGCGTCCCTCATTTTTCCACCGGTGATCTCTTTCGCGCCGAGGCAAAGGAAGGAACTGCGCACGGGCTCGAAGCCGAGAGCTACATGAACCGCGGCGAGCTTGTGCCCGACCCTGTGGTCGTTGGGGTCGTCGAGGAGCAGTTCCGTCGGGGCACGTTCGATGGTGGGTTCGTTCTCGATGGCTTCCCGCGCACCGAGTTCCAAGCGGTCGAGCTGGATCGCGTGCTCGACGGCCAGCCCGTCGACCTGGTGGCAACCCTCGATGTCCCGACCGAGATCGCCCTGGCGCGGCTCGCGGGTCGGCGGGTCTGCGAGAACTGCGGGACGGTGTATCACGTGGATCACCCACCGAAGCACGACTGGACCTGCGACGAGTGCGGCGGCAACGTCATCCAGCGTGAAGATGACACCGAAGCGGCGATCGAACGACGACTTGAGCTCTACGAGCGCGAGATGCTGCCGATCGTTCAGCACTACCGACGCCAACGCCGCCTCGTCGTCGTCGACGGTGTCGGCACCGGCGATGAAGTCGCGTCGCGTCTTGCCGCGGCGATCGAAGCCCGCGTCGGCCCGGACGTCGAAACGTGATCACCAAGAAGTCGCGTGATCAGATCGCGTTGATGCGCCGAGCAGGGCGCGTCGTCGCCGAGATGCACGAGGAGTGCATCCGGGCGTCGAAGCCCGGTGCCACCACGCTCGATGTCGACCGGGTTGCCCGTGACGTGCTCGAACGCCGGGGCGCACAGTCGAACTTCTTGAACTACCACGGTTTTCCCGCGGTGATCTGCGCATCTCCGAACCACGTCATCGTGCACGGCATCCCCGACGCCACCGTGCTCGAGGAGGGCGACATCTTCTCGATCGATTGCGGGGCCATCATCGAGGGCTGGCACGGCGACGCCGCGATCACGATCCCGATCGGCACGGTCGACACCGAATCGCAGCGTCTGATCGACATCACCCAGGCCTCGCTCGACGCCGCGATAGAGCGGGTGGTCGACGGCAAGAGGCTCGGTGAGGTCGGTGCGGCCGTCGAAGACATCGCGGTCGGCGCCGGGTTCACGGTTGTGAAGGAGTACGTCGGGCACGGAATCGGCACCGCGATGCACGAAGAACCGCAGGTCCCGAACTATGCCGGGGGCCCGAACGCCAAGTACCGCATGAAGGAAGGGCTGGTGCTCGCGATCGAGCCGATGGTCAATGCCGGTACCGCCGAGACCTTTCTGCTCGACGACGGCTGGACCGTAGTCACTCGCGACGGCCGTCGTTCGGCGCACTTCGAGCACACCATCGCCGTCACCGAACACGGACCCGAGGTCCTGACGCTGCCCTGAGTCCACGCCCGCCGGTACGGCCGGATTGAGTCTGGGCCGGTCGCGGTGTACGATCTCCGGTCGGCCCCGCGGTCTTCTGGTGCGCTCTTGGCGCGCCCCCTCCCGTCGGCCGGTTTTCGCCCATTTCCGTTATCCAGCTCCAGTTTCAGGTGGTGCACCGTCGCAAAGCCCAAGGACGACACGATCCTCGTAGAGGGGAAAGTCGTCGAACCTCTCCCCAACGCAATGTTCCGCGTCGAGCTTGAGAACGGTCACAAGGTGCTGGCGCACATCTCCGGGAAGATGCGAATGCACTACATCCGCATCCTGCCGGGCGATCGGGTCCAGGTGGAGCTCACTCCGTACGACCTCAGCCGCGGCCGTATCACGTACCGGTACAAGTAGTCCCACACCAAGTCATGAGGCAGCAGTGAAGGTCCGGCCGTCGGTCAAGAAGATCTGTGAAAAGTGCAAAGTGATCCGCCGCCATGGAGCGGTCCGGGTCATCTGCGTGAACCCTCGACACAAACAGCGTCAGGGCTAGGAGAACAATGGCTCGTATCGCCGGTGTCGACATCCCTCGAGAGAAGCGTCTCGAGATCTCGCTCACCTACATCTTCGGAATCGGCCGCACGACGGCCAAGCAAGTGTGCGAGGCATGCGGGATCTCTCCCGACACCCGCGTGCGCGATCTCACCGAGGAAGAGGTCTCCCAGCTCCGGTCGTGGATCGACCAGGGCCTGAAGGTAGAGGGTGACCTGCGCCGAGAGGTTCAGGGCCACATCAAGCGCAAGATGGAGATCGGTAGCTACCAGGGCATCCGCCACCGCCGTGGCCTGCCGGTCCGCGGCCAGAGGACCCGCACGAACGCCCGTACCCGCAAGGGCCCGAAGAAGACCGTCGCCGGCCGCAAGAAGGCCAGCAAGTAGTACCGACCATCAACCCGACAGACGCTCTCCCGGGAGCGATCGGGTACAGCATCGCAACACCGAACGCCCGAGAGATCCAGCTAGAGAGCGAGCGAAGAGTATGGCTAAGCCCCCCGCAGGTGGTCGTCGTCCGAAACGGCGGGAACGCAAGAACATCACGCACGGCATCGCGCACATCAAGTCGTCGTTCAACAACACGATCGTGACGATTGCCGATACCCAGGGCAACGTCATCGCGTGGGCGTCGTCGGGCAACGTCGGTTTCAAGGGTTCGCGCAAGTCGACTCCCTTCGCCGCCCAGCTCGCAGCGGAGACCGCCTCTCGCCGGGCGATGGAGCACGGGGTCCGAAAGGTGGACGTGGT
Organism: Actinomycetes bacterium; assembly: GCA_025363815.1. Classification (GTDB taxonomy): domain Bacteria; phylum Actinomycetota; class Acidimicrobiia; order IMCC26256; family JANYLB01; genus JANYLB01. Next base: position 116,433 of record JANYLB010000016.1, on the reverse strand, counting down.
GGTGAAGGGCCCGGGCTCCGGCCGCGAGACGGCCATCCGGTCGATACAGAACACGGGCATCGAAGTGCTCGGCATCAAAGATGTGACACCCATCCCGCACAACGGTTGCCGCCCCCCCAAGCGGCGGAGGGTCTGAGCAATGGCGCGTTACACCGGACCGGTCTGCCGGCTCTGCCGGCGGGAACGGATGAAGCTGTTCCTCAAGGGCGCGAAGTGCGACAGCATGCGCTGCCCGATCGAGCGTCGCCCCTACCCGCCGGGGATGCACGGCCGCGGCCGAATCCGCGAGAGCGAGTACCTCCTGCAGCTCCGTGAGAAGCAGAAGGCCAAGCGCATTTACGGCCTGCTCGAGAAGCAGTTCCGCAACCTCTATAAGCAGGCGAACGGCCAGGCCGGGATCACCGGTGAGATTCTCCTGCAGATGCTCGAGCTCCGGCTCGACAACGTGGTGTTCCGTGCGAACTACTCGGCGAGCCGTAACCAGGCCCGCCAGTTCGTGCGCCATGGCCACGTGCTGGTGAACGGCAAGCGGGTCACGATCCCGTCGTTCCAGGTGCGTCGGGGCGACGTGATCGAACTCGGGCCGAAGGCCACGTCGATGATCGTCGTGCGCCACAACTTCGACACACTCGACCGCGCCGTGCCCCAGTGGCTCGAAGTCTCTTCCACTGACCACAAGACGACCGTCCGAGATCTGCCCCTCCGCGAGCAGATCGACGTGCCCGTGCGTGAGCAGCTCATCGTCGAGCTCTACTCCAAGTAAGGAACTTCCATGCTCATCATCCAGCGTCCTGAGATCGAAGCCCTCGAGCCCGAAGGCAACACCGAGCGCTTCATCATCTCCCCGCTCGAGCCCGGCTTCGGCCACACGCTCGGCAACAGCCTGCGTCGCACGCTGCTCTCTTCCATCCCCGGTGCAGCGGTCACTCAGGTGCGTTTCGACGACGCGCTCCACGAGTTCGACGTGATCCCCGGGGTCAAGGAAGACGTCACCGACCTGATCCTGAATATCAAGGATCTGGTGCTCCAGTGCGTCGCCGAGGAGCCGGTCACGCTCCGGCTCGACAAGCGCGGTCCGGGTGAGATCACGGCCGCGGACATCCAGATCACGTCCGATGTCGAGATCCTGAACCTGGATCTCCACATAGCGACGGTCAACGCGAAGGGTCGGCTCGCGTTCGATCTCACGATCGAGCAGGGCCGTGGGTACGCATCGGCCGAGAAGACGAAGCGGGCGGGTTCGCCGATCGGCGTCATCCCGGTCGATGCGATCTTCTCGCCGGTACGCCGGGTCGCGTTCGATGTGGAGCCGACTCGTGTCGAGCAGGCGACGAACTTCGATCGCCTGACCCTCGAAATCGAGACCGACGGTTCGATCACACCGCGTGACGCGCTGGCATCGGCGGGCGCGACGCTCGGCAACCTCCTCGGACTCGTCGCCGACCTTTCCGCAGAGGCCCCGAGCCTCGAGCTCGGCGAGGTGTCGCCGACCACCTCGACGTCGCCCGATCTCGAACTGCCGATCGAAGAGCTCGACCTCTCGGAGCGGCCGCGCAACTGTCTCAAGCGGGCGCGGGTCGACACGATCGGCCACCTCGTTCAGAAGACCGAAGACGATCTCCTGGCGATCACGAACTTTGGTTCGAAGTCGCTCGACGAGGTGCTTCAGAAGCTCGACGAGCGTGGCCTCTCGCTGCGCGTGAAGGAATAGGGAACCGATGCCGGCGCCCAAGAAGGGGAAGCGCTTCGGCGGCGACCCCGCCCACCACTGGCACATGATGGCGAACCTGGCCGCGAGCTTGTTCGAGGCGGGGGGGATCACCACCACGGTCGCGAAGGCCAAGGAGCTGCGCCCCTACGCGGAGCACCTGATCACCAAGGCGAAGAAGGGTGGCGTACACCGCCAGCGCCAGGTGGTCGCGACGATCCACGACAAAGACGCCGCGCATAAGCTCTTCGACGAGATCGGTCCGCGCTACGCCGACCGCAACGGTGGCTACACCCGGATCTTGAAGCTCGGGTCGCGACCCGGCGACCGTGCGCCGATGGCGCGCATCGAGCTGGTCTGACCCTTCCGCGGGCCTGACGTTGTTCGACCCGGCCGGGGGTCCCGCGCGCTGCCGACTCGTCGTTGCGTATGACGGCACCGCCTTCCGGGGCTTCGCCGCCCAACCCGATGTGCGTACCGTCGCCGGCGTGCTCGGCCGTGCGCTCGATCGGGTGCTGCGTCAACCCGTCGAGTTGACGTGCGCCGGACGCACCGACGCCGGCGTGCACGCGTGGGGTCAGGTCGTTTCCTTCGAAGCGGGTACGGGGTTGGATCCGTGGCGGCTCCGGGCGTCGCTGAACGGGATGCTCGGGCCCGAGATCGTGGTGCGCTCAGCCGAGATCGTCGGCCCCGAGTTCGATGCCCGGCACTCGGCGACCTGGCGTGGGTACCGGTACACGATCGTCAACCGACCGGTTCCCGACCCGTTCCTCGCCCGGTTCGCCTGGTGGGTGCCGGAGGCGCTCGACCGTTCGCGGCTGCGCTTGGGGGCTGACCCGTTCGTCGGCGAGCACGACTTCGCCTCGTTCTGTCGGAAGGGTCCCGAGGGCACGACAACGAACCGGCGGGTGCTCGAGTCGTCGTGGGTCGATCTCGGTGACGACGTGCTGCGCTACGACATCCGCGCCCAGGGGTTCGCCTGGCAGATGGTGCGATCGATCGTCGGGACGCTCGTAGATGTAGGCAAAGGCCGCCGCCGCCCTGGTGACATCCTCACGATCCTGCGATCGCGCGACCGTGGGGCGGCCGGACAAGTGGCGCCACCCCACGGTTTGTGTCTTTGGGAAGTCGGATACTGACCGCCCGCTTCGGAATGGCTCGACCTAGTTCGACGGGCTCGACGTGTCGGTCGTGTCCGTCGTTTCGGTCGTTTCGGTCGTGCTGGTGTGCGAGGTGACGGTGACGACGAGGGCGTTCTCGCTCTTGGAGCCCGCAGTCCCGCCGGCGCCGATGACGTTTACGTCCCAGCTGGTTCCCCTGACCTGGAACGCGGTCAACCCACTGCCGCTGCCGAGGCTGAACGAGCTGTTCTCGTCGATGGTGAAGCCCTTGTCTTTGAGCGCCTGCTTGTAGGCGTCGGCCGCGGTGGTCACCGAGCCGTCGACCTTGACGGTCACGTTGTAGGCGGGCTTGCCGTTGACCTCGGTCGCGATCGAGCTGACGATCTTTCCGCTGGGCAAGGGGACTTCACTCGTTGGGAAGCCGTCGGGAACCGTCGCGCCCGAGCCGACGCTGAACGAGCCGTTGCCGTTCTTGTCCTTGCACTGGACCTTGGCACTCTTGTCGCTGCCGTCGACCTTGCAGCCAGTGGCGTTCTCGATGGCACTCTTGGCACTCTTTGCCACAGAGTCGGCAGCGGCGCCGCAGGCACCTAGGGCGAATGCGGCAGTGAGGCCGGCGATGATGATGGTTAATGTCCGTTTCATGACGGATGCATCGGTCACGCGACAGGGCTCCTTGAGCAATAGCTTGTTGGTCATAAGGGTGCGTGCCTCCGTTGAGTATTGGGTCGTGGGTCAGAGATCCTTGAGCCGGGTCTGGTCGCTCGGGTCATAGATACAGACGACGTCGGCGAAGAACTGGAGCCTCACCGCGGTCTCGAGCATCTCGAGGCCCGCGCCCGCGTTCGGCAGGTGGGAGGTGAGGACGATGTACGGCGGGTGTTCGGCGATACTTGTGATCAATGCCCCGTTGGCGATGGCCTTCTTGAGGGTGTCGGTCCGGAGCAGCCCGGGGCGAGTGCCCTGGATGCTCCCCTTGTACTCGAACCACACGAGCTGACCACGCGAGCTGGTCGCGACCTGGTCGACCTCGACGCCGATGTCGGCAATCTTGGCCGCGCCCTCGAGGCTGAAGCAGTAGGTCGCGAGCAACGCGTCGCATTGCTGCGCGAATTGCCGGCCCTGGGCGCTGGATGTCGACTGGAACGACGCGGTCACGATGGCTTTGGCCTACGCACGGGGCTCGAGATCGCGATCGGTCCAGAACCCGAGGCCCGGCCCCGCTTCCCGCCCGCCGCTCGCGTAGGACTGCAGCCGGGCGAAGCCTTCATCGGCGCGCAGCGCGATCGCGTCAAAGAATGCGCGCGGCCCCGCCGCCCGCAACGCGACGTCGCCTTCGCTCCCAGGCCGGGGAAGATCGGAGGTGAGGAACACGAGTGGGATGCCCTGCGGGTTGTTGTTCGCGAGCACGTGGGCGCGCCCCAGCGCCCTCCAGACGGTGTCGGTTCGCAGCATGCCGTCACGCGAGGTCGTGAACGCACCGGAGACGTCGAAGAACCAATCGCGGCCGCTTGCGTCCTGCGCGACGAAGTCGATGGCCAACCCGGTGCCGCGAAGGCGTCGGTTGCGATGCGAGATCGTGAAGCCGGCATCTTCGATGCGTTGCGAGGCCAGAGCCGCGGCGGACCTGCCGCCGTAGGTCGGGATACTTGCGTCGGAGCAGGTGGAGATCTCGTCGTCGACCCGATTACGAGCGAGATCGACGTACTCGGGATCAAGGTCGTAGCCGATATAGCGCCGGTGGTGGCGGGCTGCGGCCACGAGCGTCGAGCCTGAGCCCATGAATGGGTCGAGCACGAGATCGTTCTCGTAGGTGTAGAGAAGGATCACGCGCTCGGGGAGCGCGACCGGGAACGGAGCGGGATGGTGCACACGCTTCGCGCTCTCGGGTGGGATGTCCCAGACGTCGAGGGTCGCGGCCATGAACTCGTCGGCGTCGATCCCCACCTTCGACGGGAAGTTGCGACGCTCGCGCTCCGCCGGCGACTGGGCGCGGTCGAATCGCCCTTTGCTCGCGATCACGACACGCTCCGTAACGTCGCGCAACACGGGATTCGAGGGCTTTCGGAACGAACCCCACGCGCAGTTCCCCGCCGCGCCGACATCGCCGACGCCCTTTCGCCAAACGACCTCACCGCGCAGCAGCAGGCCAAGGTCGTCTTGGAGGATCCGGATGACGTCGGCCGAGAGACTTCGGTAAGGCTTGCGTCCGAGGTTCGCGACGTTGACTGCGATGCGCCCACCCGGCTCCAGGGTCCGCTTGCAGTCGGCGAACACGTCGGTGAGCAGTTCGAGATATTCGACGTACGAGCTCGGTACCCCGTCGCGCTCGAGCTCCTCCTCGTACTGCTTGCCGGCGAAGTACGGAGGCGAGGTGACGACCAGTGCGACCGATCCGTCGGCGACGGCGTCCATGTTGCGGCTGTCGCCCTTCTGGAAGGGCTCGTCGACGGGCACCGGTGGGAGGATCGTGTCGTCGCCAGAGAGCTCTGGAGGAGAGAAGCGCTCGTAGAACGCGGTCGCATCGTGGTTCTCGCGCCGCCCGACACCGAAGTTCGAGGTGGAGGTTGGCCGCCGACGCCGATCCAAGGAGTTGGTCATCGCTCGATCGCAACCGGAGAGTCAGGCGCCGGTTCCGGGTTACGGGTGAGCGCCAGATCCTCGATTGGGGTGAGGCGGGCCAGATAGCTCTCCAAGGCCTTCACTACCAGCAGGTTCGCGGCGACCTGGCGTTCATCGGCGGCATCGTGGAGCTGCTCGTGGAGGCTCTTCGGCAGTCGGACCGCGGTCGCGACACGTTCTTCCTCGTGGACGCGGGGTCTTGCCACCGGCCCAGGGTACGCGGACTCCGCGCGCCGATGGTGGATACCGCGCGCATGAACGCGCGCCGCCAGGTCGGTAGCGGCTACCCGTCGTGGTTCGTGTAGTCGATCGGCGCTGCATCCTTCACGCCGACGGCGAAGCAGAAGCAGTGGATCGGCGCGGTGTCGCTGATCGGCTTCAGGCTGTGCACTGCGTCGGGGGGGATGTAGACGAGGTCGCCCTGGCTGATGTCTCTCGTCTCGTCGCCGATCGTCATCGTGCCGCGACCCGACGTGACGTAATAGAACTCGTGCGTCGGGTGGGTATGGGGGAACACGTAGGAGCCGCCGGCGACTTCGAACTCGTTGGCGAGCTCGAGATACCCACCGGCCGTGATCTCCAGCATCTCCCGAGGGCTCACGAGCCACCAGACCGGCACGGTCCCGTTGTGCTCGACCACCGGCTCGACATCTTCAATCGATCGAACGTCCATCGTTACTCCTCGTCGAGGTAGAGGAAGGAATAGGCCTCATCGCGGAAGCGAAGGCCGGCCTCGCGTAGGTTCACGTCCCAGTCGCCGCTACAGCTGGGATTGTTCTCCTCCATTCCGTGGTCGGCGACGAGGAAGAACGCGCTGTCGTCGAACGCACCCGTGCGTTCTACCGCGGCGAGGACCGCGCCGAGCCGCGCGTCGCTGTCGCGCACTGACGCCGCCGCCATCTCGGAGTAGGGCCCGCCTTCGTGCATTGCCGAATCGGTCAGCGTGAAGTTCACGAACATGAAGCGGGGCAGCGGGTACGTCTGGTCGCGGTAGGAGCCGCTCAAGACACCCACGGCCTGCTCGGTCCCCATGTGGTCCACGATCGACGACCATGAGTAGTCCTTCGAGGGGCGCACGAACCGCTCGGTCGTGTGGGGTAGCCCGGAGGGACTCGATGGGATCGGCGGAACCTCGCCCCGCCGGAAGAAGTCGAAGGTCGAGTAGTCGGCACCGATGTCGCAGGGTTCGTTGACCGAAGCGGAGAACTCACCGGGAAAGCTCCGGTGAAGCGCGTCGTGGATCGACTCGACCCCGGGTGCAACGTATTGCATCGCGGTCGGCCATGTGGCCGACGAGTTAGTGATGACCTGTTCACCCCGACGGCGGTCGTACCACGCGTTGTTCAGAATGCCGTGGTGGCCGGGCAGGCGCGACGTAATGATCGACGTGTGGTTCGCCAGTGTGACGGTGGGCAAACCCGCCATCGCTCCGTGACCGAACGCCGTTCCCATCTCGATGAGGCGCGCCACGTTGGGGGCTTCACCCCGGGCGGCCATGTCGTAGAGCACATTCGGGTTGGTGCCGTCGAAGAGGAATCCGACGATCATGCGGGGGCGACCTCGGGAGACGTCGAGGAGGTCGTGGCGGACCTCGCCGTCCTGGCCCGCGAGGAACATCTCGCCGCGCTCGTGCTCGCCGATCGGGCGGCAGCCGAGCAACGCCGCCACCGTCGGGGCCACATCGACGAGGCGGGCCGACTTGGGCGCGACCCCGTCGCTGCGGACGCCTTTCCCGGCGATGACCCAGGGAGCCCGGGCCTGCACGATCCCGAGGGACCCGTGCTCGCCGAGGTGACCACCCTGGTCCTGCCAGTTGTGGGCTGCGGAATGGAGCACGCAGAGATCGGGGGCGGCGGGCGCATCGAACAGCTGCGCGGTGTGGTCGTAGGCGAAGGGATACGAGTTCTCGGTCCGGGCCGGGTGAGGGTGCGCTCGCTCATCGGCGAGGGGGCTGAAGCGGTCGGTGCTGGTGTCGGAGAAGGGATTCGACCCCGTGACCACGACCGTCTCGTATCCATCCGGGCCCGGACCGGTACGGCGGAACGACACCCGGCCATCGTGGCTCAGGGCCTCGTAGAGTCCGTCGTCGTGCCGGCGGAGCACCATGTCGACGATCGGTTCGAGCTCGGCGGAGAGGAGCACCTCGAGCGCGTCCTCGGTGTGGGTCTCGACCTGCGTCATGACGTCAGGATAAGGCCTACCCCAGGCTCAGGGAACTTTGGATTGCCGATGGGCCTCCGGGAGACGTACAATCTCCTGCTCCCCCTGTATGGGCATTCCTTTTCTCGCGGACCTCCGAGGACCGATGCGTACCTTCACCCCGAAAAACTCCGACATTCAACGCGCCTGGCACGTCGTCGATGCCGACGGCGCGGTGCTCGGCCGCATGGCGAGCGAGATCGCGGTCTTGCTCCGCGGCAAGCACAAGCCGATCTACGCGCCCAACCTCGATGTCGGCGACCACGTCGTTGTCGTGAATGCGGCGAAGCTCGACGTCTCAGCCCGCAAGGCGGCCGCCAAGCAGTACTACCGGCACTCCGGGTACCCCGGCGGTCTGACCCAGCGGTCACTCGAGCAGATGCTCGAGAAGCACCCCGATCGCGTTGTCACCCTCGCGGTCAAGGGAATGCTCCCCAAGGGTCGGCTCGGCCGGGCGATGATCACGAAGCTCCGGGTCTACGCCGGGCCCAGTCACCCCCACGGCGCCCAGCAGCCCGAAGCGTTCGCGCTCATCACCCGTCGCCAACAGTGATGTTGCGACCGATGCCCTGCGGCCAGTACTCGACGATCAACCCGAAAGGCCCGCGTTGTCCAAGCCTTTGATCCAGACAACCGGACGTCGCAAAGAGGCGGTCGCCCGCGTACGACTCCGCCCCGGCACCGGCAAGATCTTGTGTAACGGTCGGGAGTTCGCCGAGTACTTCACCACGTTGTCCCACCAGGTCATCGCGACCGAGCCGCTCCGAGTCACGCAGACGGCCGAGGTATACGACGTCGATGCCACCCTCCACGGTGGAGGCGTGAACGGCCAGGCCGGCGCGCTGCGCCTCGGGATCGCCCGTGCGCTCGTCGCGCTCGACGGCGAGTCACGACCGTCGCTCAAGAAGGCCGGCTTGCTCACGCGTGACTCGCGTCGGGTCGAGCGCAAGAAGTACGGCCTCCACAAGGCGCGCAAGGCGCCCCAGTACTCCAAGCGGTAAGCGTCAGCGCGCTCGTGCGCTTCGGCACCGACGGAATCCGCGGCGTCGCGAACGTCGATCTCACTCCAGAGATCGCGATGGCTCTCGGCCGCGCCGCGGCGCGAGTGCTGGGTGGGGCTTCGTCTGTCATCGCCTCACCCGCAAGCCCGTTCGTCATCGGTCGGGACACGCGCCGCTCGGGCCCGATGCTCGAAGCCGCCCTGGTGGCGGGCCTCGCCGCCGAAGGGGTCGACGTGATGCTGCTCGGCGTCGTCCCGACGCCGAGCGTTGCCTTCGTGTGCCAGATGCTCGACGTCCCCGGCGCGGTGATCTCTGCCAGTCACAACCCCTTTGCCGACAACGGGATCAAGTTCTTCACCGCGGGTGGGCGCAAGCTCTCCGGCGCTTTCGAAGACGCCCTTGAGTCGGAGTTGGCCGCCCTGGTCGACGGAACGACGATCCCTGCCGGTCGCTCCGGCTCCGGTGTCGGCACCGCGAAGTCGGGTGGCGACATGGTCGACGCCTACGTGGAGCATGTCGTCGGCGCGTTGGCCGGTCGTGACGTCGGCGGGATCGAGGTCGTGGTCGACGCCGGACATGGCGCGGCATCGGAGATCGGGCCGCGGATCCTGCGCGCCCTCGGGGCGGTGGTAACCGTCATCAACGCAGAGCCCGACGGGACGAACATCAACGCCGGTTGCGGATCGACTGATCCGACACAGCTACAGGAGGCGGTGGTGGCGCGCGGCGCGGCGGCGGGCCTGGCATTCGACGGCGACGCCGATCGTGTGATCGCGGTCGACGAGCTGGGCGCGCTCGTCGACGGCGATCAGATCTTGGCAGTCTGCGCGATCGACTTCGCCGCGCGCGGCGTGCTCGCGAGTCGCGCGCTGGCGGTGACCGTCATGTCGAACCTCGGATTGCGCCGGGCTCTGGCCGAGCACGAGATCAGCCTGATCGAGACACCCGTAGGAGACCGAAACGTCTGGTCGGCCATGGAGCAGCACGGCCTGGTGCTCGGCGGAGAGCAGTCCGGGCACGTGATCTTTGCCGAGCACGCCAACACCGGTGACGGGATCCTGACCGGCGTCATGCTCCTCGACGTCGCCCGTCGCGCCGGCGTGCCCCTATCGGAGTTGGCCGGCGTGGTCACGCGCCTGCCGCAGGTGCTGGTCAATGTTCGGGTGCACGATCGCAGCGGTCTCTCATCCGCCGAAGGTTTCTGGACCGAGGTGCGTGCCGTCGAGGCCGAGCTCGGCGATACCGGTCGGGTCCTGGTGCGTCCGTCGGGGACCGAGCCGGTGGTCAGGGTCATGATCGAGGCTCCTACCGACGAGCGAGCTGATGCGCTCGCCGAGCGGCTGACCATCGCGCTCCGACGTGCGCTCGGGCCGGGGAACGACGAGGGGTAGAAGTTCTCTAGAATCCGAGGATCAGCCCGGGTGTCCGGCAGCCCCCTGGCTGAAGCCACGCGTCATGGCACCCGACCCGCGTCGACCCGTCAGGAGGTCTCTCATGTGCGGCATCATCGCCGTGATCGGCCGCAGGGCCGGTCGGACCCCACCCACGATCAGCGAGATTGCGGCCGAGCTCCTCTCGGCATCAAGACATCTCGGCCCGGTGTTCGACCGCGGCTGCTCGGCCGCAGCGCTCACCCGCGCCCTCGCCGAGACCGCCGCCCACGTCGAGCGCGCCGACCTGGCCCTTCGGGGTACTCCCGGGGTTCGGGCGCTCCTCGGCCAGCCGACCGGCGCGGCCGAGCTCGAGGCAATGGCGGCTGGTCTTCAAGCCACAGTCGACCAGCTCGACGCCCAGCTCGACGCCGATGGCCGCGGAGCCACCCCCGGCGAGCTCGAGAAGCTCAGCGCGGCGCTGGTTCGGGTGAAGGATGCCCTCTGGGCGATCAGGCGCGACCGCCTCGCTGCCGCCGCCGCCGTCGGTGACCTTGCGGGTGAAGCGGGGGCGAGCAGCGCCGCGGTCGACGCCTTCTGGGCGGTCCAGGTCGCGCTCTCGTCGATCGACCGTCTCGAGGTCCGGGGTCGCGACTCCGCCGGGCTCCACATCCTTGTGCGTGACCACGCGCTCGACCTCACCGACCCGACCGTGACGCGCTTGATCGCCGGACGGACCGAGGACCAGCTCTTCCGAAGCGGTTCTCTCCGCCTTCCCGGCGCCGGAGAGAACGTGGCGTTCGTCTACAAGGCTGCCGCCGAGATCGGCGAGCTGGGAGACAACACCCGCGCGATTCGCGAGGCGATTCGGGCCGATGTCCTGCTCCATCTCGCGCTTGGCAATGAGGCGGCACGGGTCACGGTGCTCGGACACACGCGCTGGGCGAGCGTCGGGATCATCTCTGAGGCGAATGCGCACCCGCTCAACTCCGAGGAGCTTCCCGCGTTCCGCGAAGCGGGCGAACCGATGACGGCCTACGTGACGGCCGCGCTGAACGGCGATGTCGACAACTACGCCGATCTCGTCGCGACGGAGGGTCTGGCGATCCCGCGTGAGATCACCACCGACGCCAAGGTCATCCCCGCGCTCGTCGCCCGACGCCTCGATCAGGGTGTGGCGGTCGATGAAGCGTTTCGCGCCACCGTCGCGATGCTCGAAGGCTCGGTTGCGATTGCTGCGAACGTGTCGGGTCCGAACGATCAGCTCCTGCTCGCGCTGCGGGGGAGCGGCCAGTCGTTGTACGTCGGGCTCACCGATGACGCGTTCATCGTGGCGAGCGAGCCGTATGGGCTTGTGGAAGAGACTCCGCTGTATCTGCGGCTCGACGGCGAGACCCCCGCCGACCCCCAGAATCCGGAATCGAGCCGGGGCCAGATCGTGCTGCTCGACCGAAACCGCGCCGGTCAGCTCGCCGGAATCGATCGACGTTCGTACGACGGCACCGCGTTGGCCGTCGCTGCCGATGATCTCCAACGGGCGCAGATCACGACCCGCGACATCGACCGCGGTGACGCACCGCATTACTTGCTCAAGGAGATCTCCGAGGCACCGGCGTCGTTCCGCAAGACACTGCGGGGCAAGCTCGTCGAGCGCGACGGCCGTATGGCGGTCGAGCTCGGTCCCGAGACACTTCCCCTCGAACTTCGGGAGCGACTGCGGGCGGGCGAGATCCGCCGTGTCATCGTTATCGGACAAGGAACTGCCGCGGTCGCGGGCCAGAGCCTCGCCGGCGTGCTCGCCGGGCTCCCCGGCGTCTCCGATCGTGTGATCGTCGAGGCGATCCCTGCGACCGAGCTGTCGGGCTTTCGACTTGTCGCCGACATGCACGACACCTTGGTTGTCGCGATCAGCCAGAGCGGGACGACGACGGACACCAACCGCACCGTAGATCTCGTACGTGACCGGGGCGCGACCGTTCTTGCGATCGTCAACCGCAGAAACAGCGATCTCGTCGACCGGGTCGAAGGTGTGCTCTACACCTCCGATGGACGCGATGTGGAGATGAGCGTCGCGTCGACGAAGGCCTTCTACGCACAGATAGCAGCGGGGTTCCTGCTCGCCTTCGCGCTCGCCGACGACGTCACCGGTGACTGGCTGAGGGGCGCTCCCTCCGAGCGCGACGAGCTGGCCGTTGGCCTCCGCGACCTTCCCGATGCGATGCGCTCGGTGCTGGACCGCCGGGCCGACATCGCCGCGGCCGCGCAGCGCCAGGCGCCGCAACGGCGATCGTGGGCCGTGGTTGGCAACGGGGTGAACCGGGTGGCGGCGCACGAAGTCCGGATCAAGCTCTCCGAGCTCTGCTACAAGGCCATCGCCTGCGATGTCACCGAGGACAAGAAGCATGTCGACCTCTCGTCGGAGCCGCTGATCCTGGTCTGTGCCGCCGGGTTGACCGGCTCGAACGCCGACGACGTGGCCAAGGAGCTCGCGATCTACCGCGCCCACAAAGCGGCAGCCGTCGTGATCGCGAGTGAGGGACAGCAGCGTTTCAATGGCATCGCCCTTGAAACGATCGAGGTCCCGATCGTGCACCCGGCGCTCGCGTTTGTGCTCTGCGCGATGGTTGGTCACCTTTTCGGCTACGAGGCCGCGCTGGCCATCGACGCGTCGGCCCGGCCGCTGAGGGAGGCGCGTGCCGCGATCGAAGCGGTCGTCGGTTCTGGAGACTGCGATGCCGACGCCTCGTTCCGTCGTCTGGGGTCTGAGCTCGAGCCGCTCACCGGCCAGTTCTTTGACGGTCTCCGGTCGGGCGGGTACAACGGAAGCCTGGAAGCGGGTACGGCCGTGCGGGTCGCATCGTTGCTCCGCTACGCCACCGGCATCGTGCCCCTCGACGCGTATCAAGTCGAGTATGCCAAGGTCGGCACGCCGAGCGTCGTAGTGGAGGATCTGACTTCGGCGCTCACCGAGGGTATCGAGCAGCTCACTCGGCCCATCGACGCGATCAAGCACCAGGCCAAGACCGTCACCGTCGGGATCTCCCGGGCCGACGAGACCCTCCTCCAGGTCGGGCTCGTTCAGGAGCTGCTGGCGGCCGGGGTAGCCCGTGACAACCTCAGCTACCGCGCGCTTCGTTCGGTTGTCGCGCTCGATCGCGCCGTCGCACATGTCACCGGCTTCACCCGTTACCGCATCGAAGGCGACGTCGAACGCGACTCGGCGACGATCTCGGTGGTCTCTCGGGGCGGTCTCGGCGCGCAGATCCGTTCCCGAACTGACGACGACCCGCGCCTGCGGGGAACGAAGCAACTCGTTGCGATCGAGCGCGAGGTGACGGTTGCCCGTGGCCGCAGCGACGACCGCACTCTGGTCTTTGTTCCCGAGGTCAGAGGGAACCAGGCCGTCGGGTTGACGCTGCTGCACGTGGAGTTCGTTGATCGTCTCGAACCCGCCGCCGCCCGTGCGGTGCTGCAGGGATATCGGAACCGCTACGCCTCGTTGAAGGGTGCGGTCACCGAGACCGAGGTCACGTTCGACGACACCCGCCTGGCCGAGATCGACGCTTGCGACCTGCTCACCACTCCGGTGTACGTACTGGCCGACCGCTGGCGCCAAATTTGAGCGAGTGGACCTGAGTGACCGGAACCGAAGTTCTGGGCTTGGGCACCGACCTCGTCGATGTCGACCGCTTCCGGCTCGCGCTGGATCGACAAGGTGATCGCCTGGTGGCGCGGCTCTTCAGCGACGCCGAACGGGACTACGCGTTCCGGCACCGAAACCCGACACCTCGACTCGCGGCTCGCTTCGGGGCCAAGGAAGCCGTGATGAAAGCGCTCGGGGTCGGGCTGTGGAAGTTCGCCCTGCGTGACGTAGAGGTCATCCGGCTGCCGAGCGGGCAACCGACCATCGCGCTGTACAACAAGGCTGCGGCTCTCGCCGAAGCCGCCAAGATAACCGCGTGGCATCTCACGCTCACCCACACCGACATCATGGCCGCGGCGACAGCGGTAGCACTCGGAGATGGCGCGGTAGCACTCGGAGATCGCGCGTGAATCCGCTGCTCACACCCGATGAGATGCGGGCAGTCGACGCTCGTGCCGTTGCGAGTGGCACGCCGGTAGCGATCCTGATGGAACGCGCCGGCCGCGCGGTGGCGCGAGCCGTGCGACACGAGCTCGGGGGTACCTATGGGCGGCGGGTCGTGATCATCTGTGGTCGCGGGAACAACGGAGGCGACGGACAGGTCGCGGCGCGCGTGCTGCGGGCCTGGGGAGTCCGGGTCGACGTCTTCAGCTTGGAAGCCGAGATCAACCGGGTCACGTGCAGCCGGATTCTGGCTCGGGCCGACGTGATTGTCGACGCGATGTTCGGAACCGGGTTCCGCGGCGTGCTCGATGGCGACGCAGCCTGGTTCGCGGAACATACGGCGACCACCACCAGCGCGTGCGTGGCGGTCGACATCCCCTCGGGTGTCGACGGCGTCACGGGCGCGGTAGAGGGGGTGGCGGTGTGGGCCGACCGCACTGTGTGCTTTGCCGCCGCCAAGCCGGGGGTTTTGTTCGAGCCCGGCCGGTCACACGCGAAGATGGTTCAGATCGTCGACATCGGGCTCGACGTGCTCCCCGACTCCGATAGCGGTTGCATGGCCGGGGTGATCACAGAAGCCGACGTGAGCGCGTGGCTCCCCGACCGGGGTGCCGAGGCTCACAAATGGAGCGCCGGTGGCGTGTTCGTGGTGGGTGGCTCGAGCGGGATGACCGGTGCACCGATGATGGTCAGTCACGCAGCGATGCGCGTCGGCGCAGGGATCGTGTGGTGCGGCATGCCCGGCGACGCTGCCGCCCGTGCATCGGGCAGCGAGGTAGTCACCCGCCTGCTCCCCGCCGCGACCGACGGCTCCCTCGGGGCCGATGCCGCGATTGCCGTGCTTGCAGAGTTGGAGCGCTTCCGGGTGTTGGTGCTCGGGCCCGGTCTCGGCGCCGGATCGGCCACCCGGGCCGCAGTCCAGCGGATCGTCGCCGAGGCGCCGGTAGCGCTTGTGCTCGATGCCGACGGGCTGAACGCGCTCGAAGGAGATCTGTCGTCGTTACGGGCCCGTGCCGATCGGGGCGTTCCGACGATCCTGACCCCGCACGCGGCCGAGTACGCGCGCCTGACCGGTAGACCGGTCGGCCTCGACCGGGTGGCCGCGGCACGTGAGCTTGCGGTCCACGCGCGCTCGGTGGTTCTTCTCAAGGGCCCGGGAACCGTGATCGCCGCGCCCGATGGTCATGTCGCGGTGAACTCGACAGGAGGGCCGTGGCTCGCCACGGCCGGATCCGGTGACGTCCTGTCTGGGATCATCGGCGGGCTGGCCGCTCGGGGAACAGATGCGTTCGAAGCGGCCGCGGCCGGCGCGTGGCTCCACGGCCGCGCCGCAGATGTGGCCGGGCATACTGGGCTGGTGGCAGGCGACCTGGTTGCCGCGATTCCCGCGACACTGCGAACGGTCGGCGATCGGATGACTCAGTGACCGAGCGCTTCCGACCTGCTTGGGTCGAGATCGATCTCGACGCGGTGCGGGCGAACACGCGGGCCGTGCGCGCCGCCGCGGCTCCAGCCGGCGTCATGGCGGTTGTGAAGGCCGATGGGTACGGACATGGCGCGGTACCGGTTTCCGGCGCCGTGCTCGACGCCGGCGCCGAATGGCTCGGCGTGGCGCTCACCGAGGAGGGCATCACGTTGCGGGAGGCGGGGATCGACGCGCCGATCCTGGTGTTGTCGGAGCCCGCTCCCGATGCCGCGGAGGCGGTCGTAGCCGGGGGCCTGACGCCCGTCGTGTACACCCTCGCCGGCCTCGAGCATCTCGCCAAGGCTGTGGCCCGGATCGGCCGTCGAGATTCGTTGCCCGTACACCTGAAGATCGACACCGGCATGCACCGCGTCGGCTGCGCACCTGGTGAGGCCCGCGCGATGGTCGATGCGATCAGCGATCGCGCCGAGTTGCACCTAGGCGGTGTCTGCACGCACTTGGCGGTCGCCGACGAACCCGACGATCCGTATACGGGTGAGCAGCTCGACCGCTTTGATGCGCTGCTCGGCGCCCTTGTGGCTTCCGGTGTCGACGTCGGTATCCGCCACGCCGCGAACTCTGCCGCTCTGGTGTCCTTCCCGGCCGCGAACTACGACCTTGTCCGCACCGGAATCGCGATCTACGGAATCGCGCCGAATGCTGCGCTCGCAGATCGCATCTCCCTACATCCGGCGCTCTCGTTCAAGGCCCGCGTCTCGTATGTGAAGACGCTGCCGGCCGGTTCGCGCCTTTCCTACGGGCTCAGATACGAGGTCACGCGCTCGTCGCGCGTCGCGACCGTTCCGGTCGGGTACGCCGACGGCGTTCCGCGCAACCTCGCGCATGTCGGCGGCGAGGTAATCGTCGGCGGGCGCAAGGTTCCGATCGCCGGGACAGTGACGATGGACCAGATCCTGCTCGACGTCGGTGACGCACCCGTTGAGGTCGGCGACGAGGTAGTGCTCATCGGCCGTCAAGGCGACGCCGAGGTGACGGCGACCGATTGGGCCGACCGGCTCGGCACCATCCCATACGAGATCGTCTGTGGCATCGGCCCACGGGTGCCGAGGCGGGTCGTGTGAATCCCCGCCGTGCGCTGGTGAGAGGCGCCGCGGTGGCAGGGCTGGCCACCGCGACGGCTTGGGCGCTCCAACGGACCCTGGCCCAACGCACCCGTTCCCGCCCGGATTCCGACCACGCGTCTGACTTCGCGTTGCCCGAGGGAAAGGCCGCCAGCTTCCCGAGCCACGACGGCGGCACGATCGCGACGCTGGAGTACGGCGAGGGACCGACCATCGTGCTCCTGCACGGCGTCACCCTCTCAAACCGCACCTGGGTGAAGCAGTTCCACGAGCTCCCCGAGGCGGGATTCCGGGTCGTTGCAGTCGACCATCGCGGTCACGGCGATTCCGAGGCCGGTTCGAGTGGACACTCGATCGACAATCTCGCTGCGGACCTTCGTACGGCGCTAGACGCGCTCGACGTCCACGACGCAGTGATCGTCGGGCACTCGATGGGCGGCATCGCAGTTCAGGCCTATGTCACGCGCCACCCGAAACACGCGGCCGAGCACCTTCGCGGGATCGTGTTGTTGTCGACGCTGTACCGGGTACGCATCAGCGAGATGCATCGCCTTCAGCAACTGCTCGGGCTCGTGACCGACAGGACCCCCGATCTCGGTTCTGTCTTGGCGCGGCGCGATCTCGGCCTTGTGCTCGCGCGGATCGGCTTCGGGGCGAATCCCCAGCCCAGCCACGTCGAGCTCACCCGCCAGATGATCGCTGAGTGCGCGCCCGACACCAGTCGACTCGCGCCCCGGGCGCTGCTCAGTCTCGATCTCACCTCGGTCCTTCCGGCGATCACCCTTCCTACGCTCGTCATCTGCGGGACTTACGATGCGATCACGCCGCCCGGAGAGTCGCGCCGGATTGCCGAGTTGATTCCCGGTGCTCGCCTGGAGCTGTTTCCCAAGGCCGGGCACATGCTGATGCTCGAGCGCGCCGCTGCGCTCGACGCGCTGATCGTTGACTTCGCCGCTACGGTCGGGGTTCCCCCCCGATCGCCAAGGTGAACACCGGCCCGATCTTCGCGGCGTCTTCGTTCGAGGCGCTGGAGTACGACGCGCTCGGCTGTCGGAGGTGCTCGCTGGCCGAGACGCGCAAGCAGGTCGTGTTCGGCTCGGGCGACCGCCACGCCGATCTCGTCTTTGTCGGTGAGGGACCAGGCGCCGAGGAGGACAAAACGGGTGTCCCCTTCGTCGGCCGGGCCGGGCAGCTCCTGACGACGCTGATCGAAGGCATCGGGCTGAGCCGCGAAGAGGTGTATATCGCCAACGTCGTGAAGTGCCGGCCGCCAGGGAACCGCGATCCGCTTGCGATCGAGATCGAGACCTGCTGGCCGTTCCTCGACGGCCAGCTCGGGTTCATCGACCCCGTAGTCATCGTCACTCTGGGCAACTTCGCGACCAAGCTCCTGCTCGATACCAAGGTCGGGATCACGAAGCTGCGCGGCTCGGAGTATCCGGGCGCCGAGGGCGTCATCATCATCCCGACGTTGCACCCGTCGGCGGTGCTGCGCACCGGTGGTGCGCACCTCGCCAATGTTCGGTCGGACTTCGTGCTCATGAAGCGTGCCCTAGAGCGTGCACGGCTCGCGCGGGGTGCCTCGTGAGGATCCGCACCCCGTCGGCCGAGGCGACCCGCAACCTTGCGGCTGCGATCGGTCCGCTGCTGGCGGGCGGCGATGTGCTCGTGCTCGCCGGCGATCTGGGTGCCGGCAAGACGACCTTCACGCAGGGTCTTGGCGCGTCGCTCGGTGTGACGGCTCCCATCACCAGCCCGACCTTCACGCTTGTGCACGAGTACCCCGGCCGATTGCCGATTGTGCACATCGACGTGTACCGACTCGAACACCTCCAGGAGGTTCACGATCTGGGTTTCGACGAGCTCGTGGGTGGCGACGCAATCGTGGTGGTGGAGTGGGGCGACGTTCTCGGTCCACTGCTGCCTCCCGACCGCCTTCACGTGGCCTTCGAGTACGCGCCGGACGACGAGAACATCCGCGTGGTGTCGCTGATACCCCACGGCCCGACGTGGGCGATCCGCGTTGATGAGCTGACCGCAGCCATCTCCGGGTTCGAGGTGGGCTGACGATGTTGCTTCTCTGCTTCGACACTGCGACGCCGCGCGTGAGTGTGGCCGTCGGACGCGACGGCGATGCTCTGGCTGAGATCGATCTCCCGCCCGGGCGGCGCCACGCGGAGGAGCTGGTTCCCGCGATCCAGGAGGTCTGCGCGGCCGGAGGTGTCGCGCTCGACGCGATCGCCGCGGTGTGCGTCGGAATCGGACCGGGGTTGTTCACCGGCCTTCGAGTTGGGGTGACGACGGCCAAGGTCCTCGCGCAGGCGTTGCGGATCCCAGTCGTCGGCGTTCCGACCCTCGATCTTGTCGCCTTCCCCCTGCGCCACGCGACCCGGCTCGTTGTTCCGACGATCGATGCCCGCAGGGGTGAGGTCTTCTACGCGCTATACCGCGGGGTTCCCGGTGGGCTCCAGCGGGTCTCCGATTACGCGGTCGGAAGCCCGCAGGAGCTGGCCGGAGAGCTCGCGGCACTCGGCGACGACGTGCTCATCGCGGGGGACGGTGCGCTGCTCTACCGGGCCGAGTTCGACGAGCTCGAGCATGTCGAGCTGGCGGGCCCGGCCGCGGCGTGGCCGCGCGCGGCAGCATTGTTGGAGCTCGCGGCGCCGCGTGTCGAGCGGGAGGAGTTCTGCGCGCCGTGGGAGCTCGAGCCGTTGTACCTGCGGGCGAGCGATGCCGAGATCCAGTGGGATCGACGGGGATTGTGATGGCCGCCAAACCCGATCCCGAGGCCCTGGTCGTGCACGTCGTCCCCATGCGCCGCCGCCATCTCCGCTCGGTGCTGGGAATCGAGGCCGAGGTCTACCCGCGGCCGTGGAGCATGTCGCTGTTCATGAGCGAGCTCGGGCTCCGGGCGGTCCGCGCCTATTTCGTGGCGCGGGTGGGGCGAGAAGTCGTCGGGTACGCCGGCCTGATGTTGACGGGCGAAGATGGCCATATCACGACGATCGCGGTCGATCCTGCGTGGCATCGTCGTCAGGTGGGCACCCGGTTGCTCCTGGCGCTCGCTCACGAAGCTCGCGCTCGGGAGACCTTGAACCTCACGCTGGAGGTACGGATCAGCAATCGAGGCGCGCAGGAGCTGTACCGGCGGTTCGGCTTCGAATCGGTGGGGGTGCGCAAGAACTACTACGCCGAGACGAACGAGGACGCGATGATCATGTGGGCGAACGCAATCAACACGCCCGAGTACGCGGCGCACCTCGCGGCCTTGGATCGCACGATTCAAGGCTGCACCACCTTCGAGAGCCCGAGGCGTTGGTGAAGATCTTGGGAATCGAGACGAGCTGCGATGAGACCGCCGTCGCGATTGTCGAAGACGGTCGGTTCGTGCGTTCGTCGGTGGTGTCGAGCCAGATCGATCTGCACGCCCGCTTCGGTGGCGTCGTGCCCGAGATCGCGAGCCGCGCTCACGTGCAGCTGATCACCGCGGTCATTGCGGAAGCGCTTGTAGAGGCCGGCTGCGAGCTCTCTGACCTCGACGCAGTCGCGGCGTGCCACGGTCCGGGCCTTGCCGGTGCACTGCTCGTTGGGGTGAGCGCGGCGAAGGCGCTCGCGCTCGCGGCCGACATTCCATACGTCGGGGTGAACCACCTAGAAGGTCACCTGCATGCGGCGTGGCTGGAGGAACCTGATCTGGCGTCGCCGCTCGCGGTGCTGCTCGTGTCGGGCGGGCACACGATGGTCGTCGCCGTTGAAGACCATGGGAAATATCGGGTGCTCGGCCAGACGCTCGACGACGCGGCCGGTGAGGCGTTCGACAAGGTCGCTCGCCTGCTCGGCCTCGGCTACCCGGGTGGACCGGCGATCGACCGCCTCGCGCGTGAGGGAGACGCCCGTGCGGTCTCCTTTCCGCGTCCGATGATGGGCAACGGGTTCGATTTCTCCTTCGCCGGGTTGAAGACGGCAGTCGCGTACCACCTGCGAGGCGCGCCCGACTCAGTGCCGGCCGATATCGCCGCCTCGTTCCAAGAGGCGGTTGTCGACACTCTCGTATCGAAGCTGCTCGCGGCGGCCGACGAGATCGACGCGCCGACCCTCGTGATCGGTGGCGGCGTCGCCGCGAACTCCCGCCTTCGAGAGCGGGTGCTGGAGCTCGCGGCGTCCACCGGTCGCCAGGCGTTCCTGCCACCGCCGGAGCTGTGCACCGACAACGGCGCGATGATCGCCGCAACGGCCTGGTGGAGGCTCCGTCTCGACGGCCCGACGCCGCTCGACTCCGGTGCCGATCCCTCGCTGACGCTGCGCTGATCCGCCGGATTGTCTCCGGATCGTGATGAGCCTCGGGGAGTGGACCCAGACCGATGAGTACCATCGCCGAGTGCGCGATCACGGGTGCTCGAAGGACGAGCTGTGATCGAGGTCCGCGTGCTGGGCCCGGTCGAGGTGTCGACTGATCATGGAGTTGCGCAGCTCCGACCCCGAGAAGCGGCGGTGGTCGCCGCGCTCGCATTGAGCGAGCAGCCTCGCCTTGCCGCCGATCTCGTCCATCTGATCTGGGAAGATCCACCGCCGACGGCGGTCGAGGCCGTTCGTAACCACGTTTCGCAGCTCCGACGTGCGGCGAAGCCGCTCGTGGCGACGGGCGTCGGCTATCGATTCGAAGCCGATGTTCATGTTGACGCGCGTCGGCTGGAGGTTGTGGCCGCTGCCGCGGCCGGGGGAGACCTCGGGGGGAGCGCTGTTGCCCAAATCGGCGTCTTGGGCGCGGCGCGCGGCTTGTGGCGGGGTGACCCGTTTCCGGAGCTCGTCGCGCATCCACACGTGATCGTGGCTCGTGAGCACCTCGCCGATCTTTGTGCGGTAATCGACGAGGAGCGGGCTGCGGCGATGCTCGACGCCCATCAGAACATTCGGGCACGCGTGCTGCTCGAGCGCCTCGTGCGAGATGCGCCCCGTCGATCACGTCGGTGGTCGTTGCTCGCGCTCGCCTCGTACCGCTGTGGCCTCCGCGGAGCGGCCTTGGCCGCTAGTGCCCGTGCGAACGACTTTCGGACCGATGCCGATGCCGATGCCGATGCCGGTTCCGCCGTCGACGAGCAACTTGTCTGGATCTATCGCGACGATCCGATTCTGCTCACTGTGCCGGCCCGCCGCACGACCCGCAGAACGATGCCGATCATCGGCCCACCAGTGGATACGCGGCTGCGCCGTCCCGGTTTCGTCGGGCGCTCAGGCGAGTTGGCGCGCCTGGCGCGCTTGGTCGACGCGGGTACAGCACGAGACGCCCCCATCGGGTCGCGGATCGCCTTGGTAGAAGGCGAGCCTGGAATCGGCAAGACCGGCCTTGTCTACCGTGCGGCAACGGCGGCAAGTGAACGCGGAGTGCTGGCGCTCTGGAGCTGGTGTGACACAACGCCGATCGGCCCGTTCCCTGTGCTCACCCGACTCGTCCACGATCTCGTGGCCGCGCTGGGCGGTGATGTCGTGCGCGACCTTGCCGGCTCCGACCTTCCTGCGCTCCTGACGTTCGCGCCTGATGCTGCGTGGGGTGATGAACGCACGGGAGCCGGTGCTTCCTCAGGCCCTGCGCCCAACGAAGCCGCAATCCGGGTGCTGGAGGCCGCGGCCCGCATGCGCCCGGTCGTTTGCGTGGTTGACGATGTGCAATGGGCGTCGCCCTCGACGGTGCGCGTGATCGCCGACCTCACCGCGGCCGAGGGACCGCTCATGCTCGTGCTTGTGGCCCGCAGCGGTCAGCTTCCGCCCGATCTCGCGGTGCCTCTGTCGATGAAGGTGGTGCTCGACAAGCTGGAAATCGCCGATGTCGAGGAGTACCTGAACGGTGCACTCGAGTTCACACCCGGACCGGAGCTAGTGGATCTGATCTGGTCGCGGACCGGTGGCCACCCGCTGTTCCTTCGGGAGGTTGTCGAGTCGATCGAGCCCGCGGCCTCGGCGGAGGCGGCGTTCGCGCTCGCAACCGGGCCTGACTTCCCGAGATCGGTGGCCGACGCGGTTGCTCGTCGCCTGTCGGATCTCAGCACACCGACGCTGCGTGCCGTCCGGGCGGCGAGTGTGCTCGGCGCGTCGTTCTCACCGGCGTTGCTAGCCGACATGGTAGATCTCGACGATGCCGCGCTCGCCGAGGCGACCGCGGCAGGGATCATCACTCCGGAGGCGCGGCGGGGTCGAGCACGGTTCTGTCACGAGCTGGTGCGGTCGGCGATCTACGGCGGATTGGCCGAGCTGACCCGGGCCGAGTTTCACGAATCCGCTGGTATCGCGCTGACGAAACGGGGCGTGTTGCGCTGGAACGAGGTGGCCCGTCATTTCGTCGCGGCGGCCGCCCTAGACCCGCAGCGCGCGGTGGTCGCGTGTCGTCGCGCCGGTGAGGACGCACTCGCGTCGTTCGCGTACGACGACGCGGCCGAGCACCACCGGTGCGAGGTAGAGCTGCTCGATCGGATGAGCGAGCCTGACCCGCCTGCGCTCGTCGACGCGCTCGTCGCGTGTGGCTTCGCGATGCTTCGCTGTGGCGATCCCGAGATGGTCGACGTCCTCACGCGGGCCGCGGTCATCGAGCGCGACAACGATGACTCGGAACGCTTGGCCCGGGCCATGACGGTGCTGTGCGGCTTGAGTCCTACCAGCGAGGCCGGTGCGCCCACTACGGCGCTCGTGGAGCTCCTCGACTTCGCGCTCGAACGGGCGCAGAATCCCGACACGTTGGCTCGACTGGCCGCGTCGGCGAGCTACCTCTACTCGATGAGTGGTGACTGGGAACGGTGCCGGTCGCTCTACGATCGCGCCGTTTCGACGGGCGCGAGCTCGAGGGCGATGGCCGAGGTGTTGCCGCTCGCTTCGGCCGCGCTCGGCGGTCCCGACGACCTCGGGCATCGAGCCGCGGCCGCCGATGCACTCGATCTCATCGGGGAGCAGGATCGGGATCCGGTGGCGCGCGCCGAGGCGCTCCACCTTCGCATCGGTGTTCAGCTCCAAAAGGGCGATCCCCGCTTCCGCGAAACGCTCGACCAGATGATCGAGATGGAGAGCATCGTCACCGAGCCCAAAACCCGCTGGGCGATCGCATACCTGACGGCCACCCGTGAACACATTGACGGTCACCTCATCGCCGCGGAGGAAGCGGCCGCCGATGCGCTCGGTCCCCGTTGCCGCGGCATCGCCGAGTCGCGACGGGTCGCGGCCTACGCCGCGCAGATCGTTGCGCTGCGGGCCGACGACGACCGGCTCGTGGAGCTGGTGGCGATGCTCGAGAGACTCGTGGACGATCAGCCCGACGTCGCGGGCTGGCGGGCGGTGCTCGTAGGGGTGCTCGGCGAAGGAGTCGACCGTCCCGCAGCACAGGTCGCCCGAGCGGGCCATGAGTTCGATGGCCTCGCGGCCGACGGGTTCGCTGCGTTGCCGCGCGACTTCACCTGGACCGCGTCGATGACGTTGCTGACCCGGGGAATCGCCGCCACCGGTGACGCCCGTCGCGCCCGGATCGCGTACGACGCGCTCGTCCCTTACGCCGGCCGGATGAGCTGGTCGGGGGGCTGTACCTTCGGGCCGGTCGACCAGGTCCTCGGCGAGGCTGCGGTCGCGTTCGACGATGGTGACCGGGCCCTGAGCCACTTTGGTCGGGCCGTTCTGGTCGCAGAGCGGCTCCGAGCACCCCGGATGGTGGCCCGGGCCCGGGCCGGTCTAGAGGCCCGCTTGCCCGGCCGCGGCGCAGACGGTATCGTGGATTAGCACTCACCAACCGCGAGTGCTAATTGGATCTCCGGGCGTATCTCGTCCGTTTGCTCATTCAGATTCGCGAATTCAGATAGCTGTCGAGGAGGCACATCAATGAACCTCTCACCTCTCGAGGACCGGATCGTCGTCCGGGCTGGCGAGGCCGAGGAGACGACCGTGAGCGGGCTGGTCATTCCCGACACGGCCAAGGAGAAGCCGCAGCAGGGTGAAGTCCTCGCTGTCGGTCCGGGTCGCCGGGCCGAGCAGAGCGGCGAAGTGATCCCGATCGATCTCGCGGTGGGCGACAACGTCGTCTACTCGAAGTACGGCGGTACCGAGATCACGATCGACGGTGAAGATCTCCTGATCCTCAGCTCGCGTGACGTGCTCGCCAAGATCAACGTCCCGAAGTCGAAGAAGAAGTAGGCGTCCAAGAACATAAGGAGCTCTCGGAACTTTTGGGTTCCGGGACCCAGGTTCAAGGTCGGGCGGCGCCCTCATGGGGGCGTCGCCCGACCGCGTCCTGACCGCGTCCCGACCGCGCCCTCAGACGACTCAGCTCGTGCGCTCGGAGGCGAGCTTCTTGGCCCATGCGTAGTCGGCTTTGCCGTTGGGCCCGCGCGGTACGTCATCGACGATCACGATGTGGCGTGGACGCTTGAAGCCGGCGAGCCGCCCCCGGACCTCGTCGGCGATCTCGGCCTCGGTCACTGTGGCGCCGTCGTGCACCGAGACGACAGCGGCGATCGCCTCGCCGAAGCGGTCGTCGGGTACGCCGACGACGATCGCGTCGACCACGGCCGGGTGTAGCTTCATCGCTTCTTCGACCTCTTCGGGGAAGACCTTCTCGCCGCCGGTGTTGATGGAGACCGACCCCCGCCCGAGCAGCTCGACGGTCCCATCGGCCGCGACCTTCGCCCAGTCGCCGGGGATGGAGTACCGCTCGCCGGCGAAGGTTCGGAAGGTCGCTTCCGTTTTCGCGTCGTCCTTGTAGTAGCCGAGGGGGATCGCCCCGCCCAGCGCGAGCATGCCGATCTCGTCGGAGCCGGGCTCGACCGGGCGGCCGTTCTCTGTGAGTACCCGGCAGTGCTCGCCGATCTGGAACGAGGCGGTGGTGGCCTCTGCCCCCGGGGCAGTGATCTGGTTGGCAAAGCCGACGCCCTCGCTCGAACCCAGGGAGTCGAAACACAAGAAGTTGCCGTGCACCATGAGCGCCTGCTTCACCTCTGCCGTCCACATCACACCGGAGCTGATGATGAGCATCACCGACGACAGGTCGTAGGGCTCGTGGCCGGCCGCGGCGGCGTCGAGGGCCCGAACCATCGGGCGGCCGAACGCGTCGCCGACGATGGCCATCTGGGTGACCCGCTGGCGTGCTACCGCCGTCCAGAGCTCGTCGGCGTCGAAGTTGCGCTGTTCGAGCGTCACGATCGTGCCGCCCATCGTGAGCGCCTGGAGTGAGCTGAAGAACCCTGTGCCGTGCATCAGCGGTGACGCGGGGAGGTGCACCGGCACGCGTCCGTTGTCGGCGAGGCGTTGCGCAACGGGACCGAAGTCGTCGGGTACTTCGGGGAGTGGCTCACCCGCGAGCGCGAGCACGGCGGGGACGAGGGTTGTGAAGAGGTCGTCGTTGCGCCACATCACCCCCTTGGGCATCCCGGTGGTTCCACCGGTGTAGAGGATGTAGAGGTCGTCCCCCGAGCGCGTGATCCGTTCCGCCGGCTCGTTGCCCGCGATGAGGTCCTCGTAGGCAATGGCCCCGTCGAGCAGCAGAGCACCGTCGTCGACCTGCACGACGGCGCGCAGCTTCGATGCCCTGTCGCGCACCTTTGCGACCTGTTCGCCGAGCACGCCGTGGAACAGGAGAACCTCGGCGTCGGAGTTCTCGAGCAGGTAGAGAAGCTCCTCTTCCAGGTAGCGATAGTTCACGTTGACCGGAGCTGCTCGAAGCTTCCAGGTCGCGAAGGTTCCCTCGAGATACTCCGGGCAGTTGTAGAGGTAGCTCGCGACCTTGGCGTCGGGCCCGAGCCCGAGCTCGCTGAATCCGGCGGCAAGGCGGGCCGAACGGTCGTCGAACTGGGACCAGGTCACCCGACGGTTTCCCTGGATCAGTGCAGGGGCGTCGGGCCGCGCGTCGGCGATCGCCTCCCAGCAGGTCGCGAAGTTCCAGTCCCCCGCCATTACGCCTCCTCCGGCCAACAACCGATTCCCGCTCGCGAGGTGCCGAGTATGGCCCACCGAGCCAGGTCGTGACCCCCGAGCTGGCGTTCCCACGCTCCGTGGGCGCCTCAGAGGGCCGGTCGACCCGTTGTTCGCGCTTCGTGGTGTCCGTAATGGCCTAACGATTCGGGGTGGGCAGGGAGGCCGACCGAGACCTGGCCCGAAGAAGTACACGCCGCCGACGACCACGAGAAGCAACGAGGAGGAAAGGCACGGGGGGAGCCGTCGGAATGCTTGGAGACGGCCGCGTAACCTGCGAGCGATGCCAGCACCGCCACAACCAGCGCAGCCCCGTGGTGGGCGTCAGCGCATCCCCCGCCCGGCGACCCACCGCGTTGGCGGCCCGGCCCCGTGGGCTCATCTCGCGCCCGGAGCACGACGTCTGACCCTCGCTGGCGTGCGGGAGCGCTGTGCGACATTCCCGGTGGCACGAGCCGAAACCGTGCGCGTCCCCGGGAGTCGCGACGCCGCGGTGCTGGTGCCGCTGTTCGAGGCCGACGGCGAGGTCCGCGTCGTGCTCACGAAGCGGCCAGAGACGATGCCGTCGCACCAGGGTGAGATCGCGTTTCCGGGCGGAACGATCGAACCGACCGTCGATGCGGCCCCCGTCGACGCGGCACTGCGCGAGGCGCGGGAGGAGATCGGCCTCGATCCGACTCGAGTGGAAGTGGTCGCGGCGCTCGATCGCCTGGGGACTGTGGGATCGCGGTTCGTGATCAACCCGTTCGTGGGGCTCATCTCCGAGCTGCCCGAGTTGCGAGCCGATCCTCGTGAAGTGGTGCGCGTGTTCGACGTCGCGTTGTGCGAGCTGCTCGACGATGCCACCTACCGGGAAGAGCACTGGACCTTCCCGGAGTCCGACGCGCGGCCGTTCACCGAGCTGGATGTCGTGTTCTTCGAGCTCGAGGGTGAGACCGTGTGGGGGGCGACCGCGCGCATCCTTCAGAGCTTCCTCTCGGGCCTGCTCGGCATTGAAGGAGAGAGGGAGAGACGTCCGTAAATACGAGGAATCGACGTGAAGATGCCTGAGCCGGATCGGGAACCAGAGCGGGAAGTAGGCTGGAGCACCTGGGCGGGCACCACGACGCAGGGGAGCAACCTTGGAAGTCGAGATCGGGATCGGCAAGAGTGGGCGACGGGCCTATGGGTTCGATGACATTGCGATCGTGCCCAGCCGGCGCACGCGTGATCCCGAAGACGTCGACATCACCTGGGAGCTTGACGCGTTCAACTTCGAGCTGCCGCTGATCGCCGCCGCGATGGACGGCGTCGTTTCACCGGCGACCGCGATCGAGGTCGGAAGGCTCGGTGGAATGGGCTGCCTGAATCTCGAGGGCCTCTGGACGCGCTACGACGATCTCGAACCGATCTTCAGCGAGATCGCGACACTCGAGCCCGAGAAGGCCACGCGCCGCATGCAGGAGATCTACGAGGAGCCGATCAAAGAAGAGTTGATCGGCCGGCGCATCGAAGAGATCAAGGCCGCCGGCGCCATCTCGTGCGCCTCGCTCACACCCCAGCGCGTCGAGCAGTACGCGAAGCTCATCCTCGACGCCGAGCTCGACGTTCTCGTCATCCAGGGAACCGTGGTCTCGGCCGAGCACGTCTCGAAGGACCCGTCGCGCCAGCCGCTCAACCTCAAGAAGTTCATACGCGAGTTTGATGTCCCGGTGATCGTCGGCGGTTGCGCGTCGTACTCCACCGCGCTGCACCTCATGCGGACCGGTGCCGTCGGCGTGCTCGTCGGCGTCGGACCGGGTCACGCGTGCACCAGTCGCGGCGTGCTCGGCATCGGCGTTCCCCAGGCCACCGCCATCGCCGACGCAGCCGGCGCACGGATCCGTCACCTCGACGAAACCGGCGTCTACGTGCACGTCATCGCCGATGGAGGTATGCGGACCGGAGGCGATGTGGCCAAGGCCATCGCGTGCGGCGCCGACGCGGTCATGCTCGGTTCCCCGCTTGCCGGCGCGTACGAGGCGCCGGGCCGCGGGTACCACTGGGGGATGGCGACCTTCCACCCGACGCTGCCACGCGGGGCACGGGTGCAGGCGGGTCAGCACGGGACGCTCGAAGAGATCCTCGTCGGCCCCGCCCACGACAACGACGGAACATTGAACCTGTTCGGTGCGTTGCGTACGTCGATGGCAACGACCGGCTATGAGACGGTAAAGGAGTTCCAGAAGGCCGAGGTGATGATCGCGCCGTCGCTACTCACCGAAGGCAAGTCGTTGCAGCGCGCCCAGAACATCGGGATGGGCCGCTGATCGTGGCGGGCTCGTGACCGGAGCTGATGCCCAGCACGATCTCGTTCTCGTCGTCGACTTCGGTGCCCAGTATGCGCAGCTGATCGCCCGGCGGGTGCGTGAAGCACACGTGTACTCGGAGATCGTCTCCCGCACGATGCCGGTCGCGGAAATGCTCGCCAAGCAGCCGAAAGCGATCATCTTCTCGGGGGGCCCCGCTTCGGTACACGTCGACAGCGCGCCGTCGATCGATCACGCCATCTACGAAGCCGGAGTGCCGATCCTCGGCATCTGTTACGGCGCTCAACTCGTTGCCCGTGACCTCGGAGGCGAGGTCGAGCGTACCGGGAGCGGCGAGTACGGCCGCACCGCGATAACGCTCGCGCCCGGCGTTCCGTCGGTGCTCTTCGCCGACGCAGCCGTCGACCAAGAGGTGTGGATGAGCCACGGCGACTCGATCGTCGCGGCCCCAGCCGGGTTCGTCGTGACCGCGTCGACCGAGTCGGTACCGGTCGCCACGCTGGAGAACCGCGAGCGCGCCATCTACGGCGTGCAGTTCCACCCCGAGGTGGGCCACACCCAACGCGGCATGGAGATCCTCAAAGCGTTTCTGTTCGAAGGCGCAGGCTGTCGGCCCACATGGACGAACTCCTCGATCATCGAACAGCAGGTCGCCGAGATCCGTGCTCAGGTAGGTACGGAGCGGGTGATCTGCGGGCTGTCGGGGGGAGTCGACTCTGCCGTCGCCGCGGCACTGGTTCACAAGGCGATCGGCGATCAGCTCACGTGCGTGTTCGTCGACACCGGTCTGCTGCGCCTCGGTGAGGCCGACCAGGTCGAGGAGACGTTCCGACGGCAGTTCCAGGTCGACCTGGTGCACGTGAAGGCGGGAGACCGCTTCCTGGATGCGCTCGACGACGTGGTCGACCCGGAGCGCAAGCGCAAGATCATCGGCGAGCTGTTCATCCGGGTATTCGAAGAGGTCGCCCGCGACTACGACGATTCCCGTTTCCTCGTGCAGGGAACTCTCTACCCCGACATCGTCGAGTCCGGTGGCTCCGACAACGCGGTGATCAAGTCCCACCACAACGTCGGCGGCCTTCCCGACGACATGAACTTTGAGCTTGTAGAGCCGCTCCGGCATCTGTTCAAGGACGAGGTGCGCTGCGTTGGTGAGGAGCTCGGTCTCCCCGAGGAGATCGTGTGGCGTCAGCCGTTCCCGGGCCCTGGCCTCGCGGTCCGCATCGTCGGCACCATCACGCCGGAGCGGGTACAGATCCTCCAGCTCGCCGACGCGATCGTCGTCGAGGAGATCCGTCGGGCCGGTCTGTATCGCGAGATATGGCAGAGCTTCGCCGTGCTCCCTGCGGTGCGGACCGTGGGTGTCATGGGTGACGACAGGACTTACGCGTACCCGATCGTCATCCGGGCGGTGACCTCAGACGACGCGATGACTGCCGACTGGGCCCGCCTCCCTTACGACGTCCTCGAGCGGATCTCCTCGCGGGTGATCAACGAGGTGCCCGGAGTCAATCGGGTTGCCTACGATGTCACGTCGAAACCACCCGGAACGATCGAGTGGGAGTGAATCGGGCGCCGAGGCATTAGCGGCGGGCAGAACGGGAGACGTTTGCATGGGTGATCTCGCCGCAACCGCGAGGGCGCTCGTCGCGCCGGGCAAGGGGATCCTGGCCGCCGACGAGAGCACGGGAACCATCGGGAAGCGGTTCGACTCGATCGGCGCCGCCTCAACCGAGGAATCCCGCCGCGACTACAGGGAGCTGCTCTTCACGACCCCGACGGCCGCTGAGTACATCAGCGGTGTCATCCTCTTCGACGAGACGATCCGCCAGCATGGCGCCGACGGAACCCCGCTCGTGGAGGTGCTCGAGCGCCAGGGGATCGTGCCCGGGATCAAGGTTGACGCCGGCGCGAAGCCGTTGGCCTTCGCGCCCGGCGAGACCGTGACCGAGGGCCTCGACGGGCTGCGCGAGCGCCTCGAGGCCTACCACGGCCTCGGCGCCCGCTTCGCGAAGTGGCGCGCGACCTACGTGATCGCGCCGGGTGTGCCGTCGCAGTACTGCATCGACGCCAACGCCCACGCGCTGGCCCGTTACGCCGCGTTGTGTCAGGAAGCCGGGCTCGTGCCGATCGTCGAGCCCGAGGTGTTGATGGAGGGCGACCATCCGATCGAGCAGTGCGAAGGCGTCACCGCGTCGGTGCTCGAAGCGGTGTTCAGTCAGCTGTTCGAGCAGCGCGTCGAGCTCGAGGGGATGCTGCTCAAGCCGAACATGGTCGTGCCCGGTGCCGACTGTCCGGTGCCGGCCACACCCGACGAGGTAGCCGCGGCCACGCTGCGCTGCTTCCGCTGGACCGTTCCTTGCGCCGTCCCCGGGATCGTGTTCCTCTCCGGCGGGCAGAGCGACAAGGCGGCAACCGCGAACCTCGGCGCGATGAACAAGCGCAAGGCTGCCGGAGAGGTCGCACCGTGGGAGCTGAGCTTCTCCTACGGGAGGGCGCTGCAGTCGGCCGCGCTGAAGGCCTGGGCGGGCGAGGCTGCCAATGCCGACGCGGCCCGCGCTGCGTTCGCACATCGAGCCCGGCTCAACAGTGAGGCGCGGCGCGGTCGCTACGCGGCCGACATGGAGCACGCCGAGCCCTGAGCGGGGCGCGGCGAATCGCAAGAGAGGCGCCCGTAAGATGCCGGGCACCTCTCGGGGAGCTGTTCGAGTTCTCCGATTTGGTCAGGTGACCTTGGTGACGGTCGCACCGAAGTTGTTGAGCGGACCTCCGGCACAGGGGTCCGGAGTGCGTGACGACGCGACGTCGAGTGCCGTGAGCTAAGACCCCCTTGTGGCGGTCACCGTTCCCGTGCCCTCGTTGTAGGTGATCCATGACGCTCCGGGTGTGCCGACGTCACCGGGACCGACAACCAGCGTGAGCGCACCCATGAATCAGCCATTACGGATGTTTGGTACGCAAAGCGTGCAAGTAGTCACTCTCCGCTCCACAGAGAGTTGGCCATCGCGCCGTCCGGCCGACTCGCCGACGCCTTGTCTGACACCAATTGAACGCGGCGCCGGCGCGGCTATCCTGATGCCTTCCCATGGAGCGCATCGCCACCTCCCACAGCATCTGGCTCTTCGACACGGAGCGGATGCGTTTCCGTCGCATGCCCCGCGACGCTGACCCGACCGCGCCCTCGTTCGAGGGTGATTGGGAGTCGTACTACGCGCTTGAGATCGACGACGACGGTTCGTTCACAGTCGCGCTGAACCCGGAGCGCACGCGGCTGTTGCGGTCGTACCGCGACGACGCCGATACCGGGGCGGTGGTCGACCGGGTCTTGCCGACTCCGCCGGCGGATGCGACGACCGAGTTGAGGCTCGAGGTCGCCGAAGGTCGCACCGAACCCTGATCGTCACGCCCGATTCCCGCGCGTTCGTGCGACCCGCGATGATCGAACACCTGTACGATTGTCGTCGATGAGCACTGCTGCGCCTCCGACGAGCTCTTCTCCCCAGGGCAGTATGCGCGATCTCCTCTCCGGGCTCAACCCGGTGCAACGCGAGGCCGCGAGCGCACCCGATGGTCCGATCCTCGTGGTGGCCGGCGCGGGCTCGGGCAAGACGAGCGTGCTCACGCATCGGGTCGCGTACCTCGTGGGTGAACGCAACCTCTCGCCGTTCCAGATACTCGCGATCACTTTTACCAACAAGGCCGCAGGCGAG
Organism: Actinomycetes bacterium; assembly: GCA_025363815.1. Classification (GTDB taxonomy): domain Bacteria; phylum Actinomycetota; class Acidimicrobiia; order IMCC26256; family JANYLB01; genus JANYLB01. Next base: position 83,844 of record JANYLB010000016.1, on the reverse strand, counting down.
ATGAAGGAGCGGGTCGAGGCGCTCGTCGGTCCGGTCGCGCGGCGCATGTGGGTGTCGACCTTTCACTCGGCGTGCGCGCGGATTCTGCGTCGCGACGTCGAGCGGCTGGGCTACCGGTCGTCGTTCACGATCTACGACCAGGCCGACGCTGTTCGCCTCACCGACTACGTCCGGCGCGACCTCGACCTCGATCCGAAGCGTTTCCCGGCCCGGCGGACCCAGGGCTTGATCTCCGCCATGAAGAACGAGCTGGTGAGCCCAACTGAGGCGCTCGACCGCGCGGTCGGGCCATTCGAGCGGCGCGTTGCCGAGGTCTACACCGAGTACCAGAACCGGCTGCAGTCGGCATCCGCGGCCGACTTTGACGACCTGCTCCTGCTCGTCGTGCGGCTGTTCCGTGAGCACCCCGATGTTCTCGCTCGGTGGCAGCACCGCTTCGAGTACGTGCTGGTCGACGAGTTCCAGGACACGAACATGGCGCAGTGGGAGATCGTGCGGATGCTCACCGCCGAGCACCGCAACGTCATGGTCGTGGGAGACGCCGACCAGAGCGTCTACAAGTTTCGCGGCGCCGACTTTCGGAATCTCATGCGCTTCGAGGAGGTCTTCCCCGAGGCGAGCGTGATCGTGATGGAGCAGAACTACCGATCGACGCAGCGCATCCTCGACGCGGCCAACGCGGTGATCGCGAACAACGCGGCTCGACGGCCGAAGCACCTCTGGACCGATCAGATCGGTGGGGAGCTGATCACCCGATACCAAGCCGAAGACGAGCACGACGAAGCCGCGTTCATAGTTCACGAGATCGACCGGCTCACCGACGCTGAAGGTCACCGGTTCGACGACATGGCCGTCTTCTACCGCACCAATGCGCAGAGCCGCGTCATCGAAGAGTCACTCGTACGTGCGGGCATGCCGTATCGCGTAATCGGGGGAACGAAGTTCTACGACCGCCGCGAGGTAAAGGATGTGCTCGCGTACCTGCGCGCGATCGTGAACCCCGACGACGAAGTGAGTTGGAAGCGCATCGTCAATACCCCGCGCCGCGGAGTCGGCGATACCTCGGTGCGCAAGATCGACGCGTACGCCCAGGGCGCGGGTGTGCCGTTCCGTGAAGCGCTTGCGGTGGCGGCAGCGGCAGGCGTAACCGGCAAGGCACTCGGTGGCATCCGTGATCTGCTCGAGGTGATATCAGGGCTGGAAGCCGATGCCGACCGCGGTGTCGGGGCCACGCTCGATGCCGTGTTGGCCCGCACCGGCTACCTCCCGGAGCTCGAGGTGGAACGGTCGATCGAGGCCCAGGGCCGGATCGAGAACCTCCTGGAGCTCGTCGGTGTCGCACGCCAGTTCGACGACCAGCTCGAGGACTCCCAGCGTGCCGGGGTGCCGGCATCAGGGCTTGGCGCCATCGCCGGAACCGACGCCGACGATGTCTCGCCCCTGACCGGCGTGACCCGGATCCAGGCCTTTCTGGAGGGCATCTCGCTCGTCACCGATCTCGACGGCGCCGACGGTGAGGCGACATCCGCGGTCACGTTGATGACGCTGCACACAGCCAAGGGGCTGGAGTTCCCGGTGGTGTTCCTCACCGGCATGGAAGACGGCGTGTTCCCGCACTCCCGTAGCCTCGGGGAGCCCGACGAGCTCGAGGAGGAGCGTCGGCTCTGTTATGTGGGGATCACCCGGGCCAGGGAGCGGCTGTACCTCTGCCACGCGTGGTGTCGCAGCCTCTTCGGTGCGACTGAGTACTACCCACCGAGTCGATTTCTCCGAGAGATCCCCGAGGAGCTGGTGGCGTCAATCGGAGCGGAGCGTCGCTCGAGTCGCTCCGGTCTTGGTGGTCATCGCGACGCGGTCGTGAACTCGGCTGTCCGACAGGCTTCGCAACCAGCAGGCGGGCGCGGTGCCGAGCAGCTGGGTCTGCGCGTCGGCGATGACGTCGGTCACGAGAAGTTCGGCGAGGGCGTCATCACCGATGTGATCGGTGAGGGTGACAAGGCTGAAGCGGTCGTGCGGTTCCGAGATGTCGGCGAGAAGCGGTTGCTGCTCGCCTGGGCACCGCTCCAGAAGCTCTAGCCGGAGCCTGTGGTCGGCGCCACGGCATGGCGGGTGTCGACGAATAGGGAACCGTTGCGTAGCTCGAGCGGATACATGGCGAGCTGCTCCCCTTGAAAGCGCTTCCCTTTGCAGTCCTGGTAGGCCTTCACGGAATCTCGCCACCTGACGGCGCAGCTCTGCGGGTTCCCCGGCGGCACCGCCGACAGCGCGACGATCTTCTTGCCCGCCAGCTCGAGCCAGAGCCCGTCACCGCCGGTCGGGTCGGCGATGTAGACGGGGCTCTGTTTCACGTCGCTGCGGAGTCCTGCGGCCGAGCCGAGCGCGAACGGTCCCTTGGGTGCGTTGCCGCTCTGGCCGGTTGACACGAGGAGCAGTGCCGCGATGATGAGCCCGACGCCGATGGCCAGCGCTGCTGTGATGATGAGGAGAGGAGTGGAGGAGGATCTCAGATTGGCGGTCATCGGCCCCTCCCGTCATTTCTCGTGTGCTGAGAAGCGTGACTATCGTTCGCGCGCCGGCACGAGCGTACGCGGGCCGAGGCGTTACCCCCGAAAAGCATCCCCGATCTGGAGCCCAGCCCGCCCATGGAACGGCGTTACCGCGTCGTCATCGCCAAGCCCGGCCTCGACGGCCACGATCGCGGCGCGAAGGTGATCGCGCGGGCTCTGCGCGACGGCGGCTTCGAGGTGATCTACACCGGCCTGTTCCAGACGCCGGAACAGATCGCGGCCACGGCTCTCCAGGAAGATGCCGATGCCGTCGGGATCTCGTTGCTCTCGGGTGCACACATGACGCTCTTCCCGAAGGTCATAGCGCTGCTCGCCGAAAACGGCCTCGACGACGTGATCGTGTTCGGCGGCGGGATAATCCCCGAGGCCGACATCGAGCGGCTTACAAGAGCCGGAGTCTCCCGACTCTTCACCCCCGGAACTCCGCTGGCGACGATCGCCGACTGGCTCACCGCGGCGCTCGATGCGCGGGAGGCGCAGCCGGCGCGCTAGTTATCTCCCCGACCGTTCAGTGCAAGATGTCGTTTCTTCAGACCCAGGAGCACCGTGGATCTACTCGAGTACCAAGGTAAGCAGCTGTTCGGCCGTTACGGCATCCCGGTCTCGCCGGGCGCCGCGGTGACGACAGTCGACGAAGCGGTCGCCACGGCCGAGGGGCTCGGCTACCCCGTCGTCGTGAAGGCGCAGGTGCTCGTGGGCGGTCGGGGCAAGGCCGGCGGCGTGAAGCTCGCCGCCGATGTCGACGAGATCCGCACCCATGCTTCGAACATCCTCGGGATGGACATCAAGGGGCATCGCGTCGACGTGGTTTGGATCGAGAAGGCGAGCGACATTGCCGAGGAGTACTACGCGTCGTTCACGCTCGACCGGGCGGCGAAGCAACACCTGGGCATGCTGTCGGCTCAGGGGGGCGTCGAGATCGAACAGGTTGCCGACGAGAACCCCGATGCCATCGCTCGCATTCACGTGAATCCCGTGGACGGGCTCTCCGAGGTCGATTGCCGTGCGTGGGTCGAGGCGGCGCAGCTCAACCCCGCCGCTACCGAAGGAGCTGTCGACATCCTGCTGAAGCTCTATGAGGCCTACACCGAGGGCGACGCTGATCTGTGCGAGATCAATCCTTTGATCCTGACCCCCGATGGTCGTGTGCACGCGCTCGACGCGAAGGTCACGCTCGACGACAACGCGGTGTTCCGTCACCCCGATTATGAGCAGTACGACGCGATCCAGTTGCGGGACGAGCGCGAGCAGGCAGCCCACGACAAGGGGTTGCAATATGTCGGCCTCGACGGGTTCGTCGGCGTGATCGCAAACGGCGCGGGGCTGGCGATGAGCACCGTCGACATCGTGAATCAGGTCGGTGGCAAGCCCGCGAACTTTCTCGACATCGGGGGAGGTGCCAATGCCGACGTCATGGCCGGCGCGCTCGAGGTGATCAACAACGACCCCAACGTACGGTCGATCTTCATCAACATATTCGGTGGGATCACCAAGGGCGAGGAGGTCGCCAACGGGATCGTTCAGGCGCTCGCGCGGGTGAAGATCGACTCGCCGATCGTGATCCGCCTCGATGGCACCAATGCCGACGAGGGCCGGGCCATCTTGGCTCCCCATCTGTCCGACCGGTTGCAGTTGCAGCCGACCATGCTCGATGCCGCCCGCAGCGCCGTCGAGCTCGCTGGAGGAGCAAGCGCGTGAGCATCTTCGTCGACGAGACCACCAAGGTCGTGTACCAGGGCCTTACTGGTTCGCAGGGTCGTTTCTACGGGCTGCTGAACAAGAAGTACGGCACCAAGGTCGTCGCGGGCACCAACCCCAAGAAGGCGGGCACCGACGTCGAGGGCATCCCGGTATTCGCGAGTGTCGCCGACGCCGTGGCCGAGACCGGCGCGACCGCGTCGTGCGTGTTCATCCCGGCGCCGGGGGTGAAGGACGCCGTGCTCGACGCGGCGCGCGGAGGCGTGAAGTTCATCGTGGTGATCACCGAGGGCGTGCCCGCGCACGACGAAGCTTGGTTCTACAACGAGCTGCGACGCGACTTCCCCGACGTGCGGCTGCTCGGTCCGAACTGCCCGGGGATCATCAGCCCCGGCAAGGCGAACATCGGCATCACCGCGGGTCACATCGCGAAGGCAGGGGGGCCGGTCGGAATTGTCAGCCGCTCGGGCACCCTGACCTACCAGGCGCTGTACGAGCTGGCGCAGAAAGACATCGGCGTCACGACCTGCGTCGGCATCGGTGGAGACCCGGTTCCTGGCACGAGCTTCATCGACTGCCTGGCGGCGTTCGAGGCCGACGACGAGACCAAGGCCGTGATGATGATCGGCGAGATCGGCGGTTCGGCGGAGGAAGAGGCGGCAGCGTTCATCGCGTCGAACATGTCGAAACCGGTGGTGTCATACGTCGCCGGGGTAACCGCGCCCGCCGGCAAGAAGATGGGTCACGCGGGCGCGATCATCTCCGGCTCCAAAGGCACCGCGCAGGCGAAGATGGACGCGCTTCGCGAAGCCGGTGTGAAGGTCGGACTCAACCCCACGGAGGCCGGCGAGCTCATGGCCGAGGTCATCAAGGAGTTGGGGCTGAGTTAGCCCGCACCCCCGGCGATCACGAAGAGCCCCCCGCCGACGATGACCGACTAGGCCGGTGGGGGGCGCGTACTCACGCGGGTGGAGTGGTCGGGGGCGTTGATGGAGCAGCGGGCGAGATGCTCTCGCGGGTACGCATGAAGCCACCGGCGGCGATCCCGATCGCGGCGAGCACGGCGAGGAACAGACCGAACTTGCGGTCGAGCGACACCGAGTAGCCGAGGATCGAGTAAGTGCTGCCGATCACGAGCTGCAGCACCTCGAGCATCGCGGCGATACCGCCGAGACCGAGGAGCGCGTGGTCGGTGCTCACAGGAAGCTTCGGGAGCTCCGTCGTGGTGAGACGCTCGACCGCGACAACAGCCACGGCTACGAGGCCGACGAGCACGGCGAGCCAACCGAGGAACCCGGCGCCCTCGGAGTATCCGCCTTTGCCGAACTGTGGGAAGAAGTTGAATAGGAGCAAGAGGATGCCGCTGACGCCGATCACTTTGTCGCCCATTGTGAGCTTGTTGAGATCCATTGGCCCGGGTCCTTGCTTGTCTGGTGCGGAGGTACCGCACACGTCCGATCATGAACCTGTCGGCGGACGGGTGCAGCACCTTGAGCACGACGCGCTCGGCGCCATCGTACCAATGCGGGGGTACTGCATCTGGGGATTGTGAGCGCTTGGCGCTAGCTTGAGGCCGATGCGCTTGGCGGTGCTCGCGTCCGGAAGTGGGACCATTCTTCAGGCCATGCTCGAGGAGGGTCTCCCGATCGCTGTCGTGCTGGCCGACCGGCCGTGCGGAGCCCTCGAACGAGCCGAAGCGGCAGGCCTTCCCAGCGAGCTGGTCGACCGGGAGAGCTTTGGCGACGATTTCGACCGATTCGCGTACACTGAACGCGTGGTCGATGCACTGGAGCGTCACCGGGTGGAGCTGGTGGCAATGGCCGGCTTCGGCACCATTCTCGACAAGCCGGCGCATGACGCCTACCCCGATAGGATTGTGAACACCCATCCCGCGCTGCTACCCGCGTTCAAGGGATGGCACGCTGTCGACGAAGCGCTCGCCGCCGGGGTGAAGGTCACCGGCTGCACGGTCCACATCGCGCGCCTCGAAGTCGATGACGGGCCGATCCTCGCCCAGGAGGCGGTCCCCGTCCTCGCCGAAGACACCGCCGCAACCCTTCACGAGCGGATCAAAGCGGTGGAACGCCGCATCTACCCGGCGGTGCTCCGTCAACTCATTGAAGAGGACGACTGATGCGTGCCCTTATCTCCGTGTACGACAAGACCGGCGTGGCGGAGCTCGCGTGCGGCCTACGCGACCTCGGGTGGGAGCTGGTGTCGAGCCGCAGCACGGCCCAAGCGCTCACCGAGGCCGGCCTTCCTGTGACCGATGTCGCGGAGATCACCGGCTTCCCGCCGATTCTCGACCACCGGGTGGTCACGCTGCACCCCAAGATCCACGGCGGTTTGCTAGCCGATCCGACGAGCGAGACCCACCGGGCCGAGATGGCCGAGTACGACATCGAGCCGTTCGATCTCGTGGTCTCGAACCTCTACCCGTTCCACACCGATCCGTCGGTCGATCTCATCGACATCGGTGGACCCGCGATGACGCGGGCAGCGGCCAAAAACCACGCGTCGGTCGCGATCGTGACCAGCCCCGATCAGTACGACGCCGTGCTCAAAGAGCTGCGTGCCGACGGCGCGCTCAGCGCCGCGACGCGTCGCGCGCTCGCGCTCGAAGCATTCGCGCGCACAGCCGCGTACGACGCAGCCATCGTCGAGTGGTTGCAGGCCGACGATGTGCTCCCAAAGCGCGTCGTACTCGCGTTGACCCGCACCGATGAGCCGTTGCGCTACGGCGAGAACCCCCACCAGGCCGCGGCTCGGTACCGGCTCGCGGGCAGCGAGAGTTGGTGGGATGCGGTCATACGCCATGGCGGTCTCGCGCTCTCGTACCTGAACTTCTACGACACCGATGCTGCGTGGCGGCTCGTTCACGACCTCGGTGACCGGCCGACCTGCGCCATCATCAAGCACGCGAATCCGTGCGGTGTCGCGGTTGGTGCCGACCTCGCCACCGTTTACCGACGGGCTCTCGAATGCGACGAACGCTCGGCGTTCGGCGGCATCGTCGCGGTGAACCGACCGCTCGACTCCGAGACGGTCGCGTTGATGGCCGACGGACCCCAGGCCGACGTCGTGATCGCGCCCGGATACGCGCCCGGCGCGCTCGACGTGCTCCGGGCCAAGCGCAAGAACACCCGCCTGCTCGAGGCGCCCGGGCTTCCCGAACCACTCGGCCGCGACTATCGCCGGATCTCGGGGGGCTTCCTCGTACAGCAGGAGCACAACTTCGCGGCGACCCGCGCTGACTGGCGGATCGTGACGAAGGTGCATCCGACCACCGAGCAGTGGATTGACACCGAGCTCGCGTGGCGCGTTTGCGGGCACGTGAAGTCGAACGCGATCGTCTTGGTCAAGGATGGCCAGGCCGTGGGCATCGGAGCCGGCCAGCAGAACCGGGTCGAATCGGGCGAGATCGCGGCCAAGAAGGCCGATGGCCGGGCCAGAGGGGGCGCCGGCGCTAGCGATGCCTTCTACCCCTTTCCCGACGGGATCGAGGCCGCCGCCGCCGCCGGCGTCGCGGTGATCATCCAACCGGGTGGGGCGATGCGGGATGATGTGAACATCGAGCGGGCCGATGAGCTCGGACTCGCGATGATCTTCACCGGGGAAAGGCACTTCCTGCATTGAGCATCACCCCATGACCGCGAAGCTGATGCCGGGAGGCCCGGTCGCCGATGCGGTATTCGCCGACTTGATACCGCGGATCGACAAGCTCCGGGCGAGCGGCCACACGCCCGGTCTCGGCACGCTCCTCGTCGGTGACGACGACGCGAGCGCCCGCTACATCGCCATGAAGCAGGCCAAGGCCGGTGAGCTGGGCTGCTCCTCGCCCCACATCCACCTCCCGGCCGACGCCGAGCAGGCGACGGTGATCGCCGCGGTCAGAGCGCTCAACGACGATCCCGAAATCGACGGGATCCTGTTCCAGCATCCGGCGCCACCCCAGATCGACTACGAGGCTGCCCTGGCCGAGCTCGACCCCGACAAAGATGTCGACGGGTTGCACCCTGTGAACATGGGCCGTCTCGCGCTGATGCTGTCGGGTCCGGTGCCGTGCACCCCCGCCGGAATCGAAGCGCTGCTCGCGTTCTACGAGATCCCCGTAGCCGGCCACGAGGTGTGCATACTCGGTCGGGGCATGACCTTGGGTCGTCCCCTCGCGTTGCTGCTCTCACAGAAGCGACCGACGGCAAACGCGGCAGTCACCGTCGTGCACACGGGAGTTCCCGACTGGCCGAGTTACACCCGCAGGGCCGGGATCGTGATCGCGGCTGCGGGCGTGCCGGGGATCCTGGCGCCTGAGCACATCTCGCCGGGAGCGGTGGTCGTCGGCGGGGGAGTGCGCTACGACGGTCGCAAGCTCCTGGCCGACGTCGACGAGCGCTGCGAAGCGATCGCGGGGGCGATCACCCCACGAGTCGGTGGCGTCGGCCCGACCACGATCGCCATGTTGTTCCGCAACCTCGTCGAGGCCGCCGAACGCCGCGCCGGGATGGCGCGATGAGCGTGCCCGATGCCAACATCCCCGTACCCGACGTAGGCGCATGTGCCCTCTGCGGCTCGCCGCTCGGCGCGGACGACGAGCGGTGTCGGATGTGCGGGATGGTCGTCGGCATCGGGCCGGGAAACCCGAACCCGTTCTCCCGCGGGGCGCTCTGGGCGACGATCGGTGGGCTCGTCGCGATCTACGTAGTGGTTCTCGTCATCGTGGTCGTCTTGAACTGAGCAGTCTGGTTCGTGGTCTCGCCGGGGCGCGACTCGTTGGGAAGGCGGGCGGGGCCCTTAGATAACATGGCGCCATGCCCGAGAAGATTTCCCTGACCGATGGCGTGCTCGACGTTCCCGCCGAGCCCATCATCCCGTTCATCGAAGGCGATGGCACCGGCGTCGACATCTGGCCTGCGGCCAGGCTCGTCATCGATGCCACCGTCGCCAAGCGCTACGGCGGCAAGCGCCGGATCGAGTGGCTCGAGGTCCTCGCGGGCCAGAAGGCCTTCGACGAGACCGGTGATTGGCTTCCGCAGGCGACCGTCGACACGTTCCGTGAGTACCTGATCGGCATCAAGGGGCCGCTCACGACTCCGATCGGCGGCGGCATCCGCAGCCTCAACGTAGCGCTGCGCCAGATCCTCGACCTTTACGTGTGCCTGCGCCCGGTGCGTTACTTCGCCGGTGTCCCGAGCCCGGTGAAGCGTCCTGAGCTCGTCGACATGGTGATCTTTCGCGAGAACACCGAAGACATCTACGCCGGCCTCGAGGTTGAGGAAGGTACGCCTTCGGCCAAGAAGCTCATCGGCCTGCTCAAGGACAACTTTGGCTGGGAGATCAAGCCCGACTCTGGCATCGGGATCAAGCCCGTCTCGCAGAGCGGCTCGAAGCGTCTGATCCGCGCGGCTCTCACTTACGCGACGGAACGCGGACGCAAGTCGGTCACGCTCGTACACAAGGGCAACATCATGAAGTTCACCGAGGGCGCGTTCCGCAACTGGGGCTACGAGCTCACGCGCGATGAGTTCGCCGATGTCGCGGTCGGTTGGGACGACTGCGATGGCAATCCCGGCGACAAGATCCTGGTGAAAGACGCGATCGCCGACATCACCCTTCAGCAGGTGCTCACGCGCCCCGACGAGTTCGACGTGATCGCGACCCTCAACCTGAACGGCGACTACCTGTCGGACGCGCTGGCGGCGCAGGTCGGCGGGATCGGCATCGCCCCCGGCGGCAACATCAACTACGTCACCGGCCACGGCATCTTCGAAGCCACCCACGGCACCGCCCCGAAGTACGCCGGCCAGGACAAGGTGAACCCGGGTTCGCTGCTCCTGAGTGGCGTGATGATGCTCGAGCACCTGGGCTGGCAGGAAGCGGCCGATGACATCGTGGCTGCGCTCGAAGCCACCATCGCCGACAAGATCGTCACCTACGACTTCGCTCGCCTCATGGACGGCGCCACCGAGGTGAAGACATCCGAGTTCGCCTCGGCAATCGTAGACAGGCTGTAACCACGGTCGGTCGGGAGGGCGGGGCGTGGTCCTCGCGGAGCTGAACGTTCGCCACACGCGCCGGCATCAGCCGACCCGACGCGTCGCGCTCGACCCGGGCTACCTGCCGACGAACGGCAGCGCGTACGGCGCGGTTCTCCTGGGCGCAGTCGTCTCGGAGTTCTTCGACGGGCTCGACGAGGAGCAGCGGGAGCTGCTTCCCCGCTTCGTGCGCGACGCCCGTAAGGGAGACCTCGTAGTTCCGCGCATCGCGCTCCGATTCCGGCTCCAGACCGACATCCACGGCCTCGATCGTTCGCGGCATCGGTTCCTCTCAGAGCCCGGGCGCGTCGTCCTCGAACTCGACGTGCACGGCCACGCGGCCCCGCAGGTGATCTGCGCGCTCATGGCCGCGGCCGCGATGGGATCGACGTCCCGCTCGATCGCGTTTCGTGTGATCGACGCGACATTGGCACGACCGGGGGAGATGCCCGAAGGGGTCGAGATCCGCCGGCTCCTCCACGGCGTGCCCGGTGCCGCGCCGCCTCCGCCCGGCACGTACTCCGTGGGCAACGGCTCCGGAGAGGCCGGCGCGGCGTTTGACCCCGAGGTGTGGCGCAACGTGTCGGCCGAGCAGAGGTGGGCGATGGAGGTGCTCGGGTTGCACTCCGACACCGTGGTCGAGCGCGCCGATGTGCAGCGACGGTTTCGCCGGCTGTTGCGGGTCGCGCACCCGGACCAGGGCGGAACGTCGCTCGGCGCGGCCGAGCGCATCGCCGAGCTGGCGGAAGCACGCGAGCTGCTCCTCGACTCGATCGATCCCCGGGTGCCGATTTCACCGACCTACGGTCACCGTTCCTCCGTTCCCGCAGAAGAGGCCGCTTCCGCCTAACCTCGGCGAATGGCCAAGACCCCCCTTCATGTCACCGTCACCGGCGCTGCCGGTCAGATCGGCTACGCGCTGGTGCACCGGATCGCTTCCGGTCAGCTGCTCGGCCCCGACCAGCCCGTCGTGCTCCGACTGCTCGAGATCGAGCCGGCGATGAAGTCGCTCGAAGGTGTCGTCATGGAGCTCGAAGACGGTGCCCACCCGTTGCTCGAAGGGATCGAGGCGACAGCCGATCTCAAAACCGCGTTCAGCGGCACCTCTTGGGCGCTGCTGGTGGGATCGATCCCCCGCAAGGCGGGCATGGAGCGTGGCGACCTGCTCAACGTGAACGGAGGGATCTTCAAGCCGCAGGGCCAGGCGATCAACGCGCACGCGGCGGCCGACGTGCGCGTGCTCGTCGTCGGCAATCCTGCCAACACGAACTGTCTGATCGCCCGAAGCAACGCGCCGGACGTTTCCGCCGACCGCTGGTTCTCGATGACCCGCCTCGACGAGAACCGGGCGAAGACTCAGCTTGCGAAGAAGGCGGGGGTGGCGGTGCGCGAGGTGACAAACCTTGCGATCTGGGGCAACCACTCGGCCACCCAGTTTCCCGACTTCGCGCACGCGAAGATCAGCGGCAAACCCGCGCCCGAGGTGATCGGCGACGATGCCTGGCTGCAGGGCCCGTTCATCGAGACCGTGCAGAAGCGCGGTGCCGCGGTGATCGAGGCTCGTGGTTTGTCGTCGGCTGCGTCGGCCGCGCACGCGGCGATCGACTCGGTGAACAGCGTGTGGCGCCCGACTCCCAAAGGCGACTTCCACTCGCTGGCCGTGGCGAGCAACGGCGAATACGGCACGCCCGAAGGTCTCCAGTTCGGGTTCCCGATCCACAGCACCGGTTCGGCGTGGAGCATCGCTGAAGGCATCGAACACGATGCGTTCGCCCGGGAGAAGATCCGTCTTACGACCGAGGAGCTGGTCGCAGAGCGCGACGAGGTTCGCTCACTCGGTCTCATTTCCTGACTTTCTGAGATGTGATTACCGAGCTTCAGAGGTGGAAGGTCGCCCGGTAGCTCGGCGCATTCGCAGCCTGGGCGAGGAGCGGGAGCCCGAGCATCTCCTCGATGGTGCGAAGCGCGGCGTAGTGATCCGTGGGATTCGTCATCCGGGCGCCGGGCTTAACCGACGGAGCGATCCACACGTTCGGCACCGGTGTCGGCTCGTCGTAGGTGATGACGACCGCGGTGTCGCCCCGTGCGTACGCGGCGCTCGCGGTGATCTTCGGAATCCACTTCGCGAGCCAGCGGTCGCCGACGTCGACGGCGCAGTCGTGTGTGTCGTTGCAGAGATCCGGAGTCACGAACGCCAGCGTCGGGAGCGCGTCGTTCTTGATCGCATGGATGAAGGCACCACCGGTCGTCGAACCCATCGCGACATTGTCAAGTTGGCACGCGGCCCGGTCGGCGGCCGCGCTGAAGTAGGCGGCGGGATTGTGCTTCACCGCGTACAGCCCGCTGCTCGTGAGCGCGCAGTTGGACGGCATCGCCTCCTGGTACGACTTGGCGACGCCGTTTGACGCCCGCACCTGGCGAAATATGTTGTCATCCGTGATCAAATGGTCCGACGGGGCGGCGTCGTCGGCGATCCCGAAGTTCTGTCCGGCGGTGGCGCCGATGTAGTTGGGTAGCGATGGCGAGCCGACCACGGCTTGGGCCGTGGCCGCCGCGCACTGCTCGACGAGGCCGGTCTGGAACGGCGCCTGCGGCGATCCGATCACCTCGGAGTAGCTGTGGTTCTCCATCCAGATCCACACGACGTGGCGATAGCGGGTCGGCGCTGCGCGCTGAGCGCACGGGGCCGACCCGCCCTGGCCCGGAGGGCTGCACGCGGCCCCGACGAGGCCTACGACGAGCGCGATTCCGACCGCCACGACGGGCGATCTCCACACTCCGGTCCGGTTCCGCGTCCATGCGAGCACGAGGGTGACGGTAGCCGCACGAGCGGGTCCGGGCCAAGAGCTGGGGCGGTGGGCCAACTACCCCGGTCTGGTCGCGCCAGGGGTCCGCGTGGTCACGCGGACCGGCGAGATCAGGCGTTGCGCCAGGAGACGATCGTGTCGACGAAGCGCTCAGGGAACTCGAGCATCGGAACGTGGCCGCAGTCATCGAACACCTCGAGCTGCCACTCGGGCCGATGGGCCACGACGGCTTGCACGAACGACAGGGGCACGAGGCGGTCCTGCGCGCCGTGAATCAGGAGAGTCGGGGCCTTGACCGCGGCGAGATCGTGACGCATCGGCTGCGCGAGGTAGCGAAACAACGACCCGGCGGCTTCGGCGTAGGCGCGGCTTGATTCCGGGTATCCGACCCTCTCCTGGGCCTGGAGCACCATCTCGGCGCGCGCCGCGGGATCAAGGCGATCGGTGCGTTGCATCACGACGCGCAGCGTCTGTCCGACGAGCCGCTCCGGCCCGAGCGCGCGCGCCCGACCCTCCATGAGCGGTCCCCCGATCCGGGGGACGCCCATGGCCGCGAAACGCGCTGCCCGCACGACGTTGCTTCGGTTGGCGCGGGGCCGGGGCACCGCCGGGTCGACGAGCACGAGCGCGGTGACGAGCTCTGGGTGACGGGCGGCGAGCCCAACGCTGAGCGCTCCGCCCATGGAGTTGCCGATCACCACGAACGGACCCTGGTCGAGTGCGAAGGCCTCGAGCAGCCGGCCGTTGGTGCCGAGCGATGCCTTTCGACCGTCGGGCCGGGTCCGGCCGAATCCGGCGAGGTCGACCGCGGTGACAGTCGTCTTCAATCGCGCCGCGAGCTCGGGTCCGACCGCCAACCAGTTGGTGGTGCTTCCCCCGAGGCCGTGAACGAGGAGCACTGGTTGCGGGGCGCGATCCGGGTCGGCGAGATCACCTCCGGTTCCGTCCCACTCGAGTGCGTGCATGAACAGGCCGTCGGCATCGATCCACCGCTCGTGGCTGGAGATGCAGTTGTTCATCGTCCCGAGATTAGGCCATGCAAGGCGCGCCGCCCGGCCTCGTCGAGGGCACTGAGTAGCCTCCGGGCGATGGGAGCAGAGATGGGCCGCGGAACGAAGGTGTTCGAAGCGGCGCCGGTGCGCGGCGAATGGAGATTGCTCAGCACACCCGACGACGTGCTTGCCCTGATGGACACCGGCGCCGACGGCATCGTTGCGGGTGTCGCGGATGCGGGAGCCACTTTCCTGGCGCCGATCTTCGATGAGCTGCGCGCCGTCGTGTGTATGTCGGGAACGCCTCGGAGTCACATTGGGATCGTGAGTCGCGAGTACAGGGTGCCGTGCGTGATGGGGGCCGTGCTCACCGTCACCCCGGTCGACGGCGACGAGGTCGAGATCGACTGCTCGGGTGACGACGGGATCATCAGGGAGTGAGCACGCCCCGCGATGACGTCGACGGCTGGATCCGATACCACGCCGAGATATCGTTCGCGCTGAGCCGCGAGCGCCAGTCGCTCGAGTCGGCGCTGATTCCCGTGACCGCGTACATCCTGATCGCCGCGCTCGAGTGCTACCGCCGCCACGCCGAGATGATCACGACGATCGCCGCGGCGATGCCGCCGGAGGAGATCGGCGCGATGGGGCGCGTCCCGGGAAACCAGATCGACGGTGTCCACCTGTGGTCGATCGCGAACATTGGTCAGTACGGCCGCAAGATCCTCGCGACCGCCGGGATGCTCGACCCGGAGTTCGACTTCACCTACAACGCCACCGTCCGTGACTTCTGGCAGCGTGCCGCCGGTTCTTTCCGAGGTGATGATGGGCACCTCCAGGCGTGGGACTCCGGCGGCTCGGTCACGCCGTACACCGCCTTCGTCGCCGAGATCCTGGCCGCGACCAGGCCCCTCGACGACGACGCCCGTCGGCGCACGACGCGACTCAACGCGACGCTCACGTCGTACCTTTTTCTCCTCTATTTCGACACGCGCGCCGGCTACCAGGACACAGGCCCGTACATGCTTCCCGACGGGCGGGTGTTGCTGCTGCGGGCGTTCTCGAAGTTCGGGTCGTCCGATTTCTCCTGGAGCACTGAGATCGCGGCCGAGATCCCGTACACCATGGTGCTCGCGGCGTTCGTGTTGCGCGACGTCGGAGTCAGGGTGACCGACTTCGGCACGTCGGTCACCGATCCCGAGGACTACCTCCCGCACGTCGAGGAGGTCGCGTGGTTCTCGACGGCCACCGGCACGCTCGAGCCGATCGATGATGCCGGCGTCGATGCATTGTTCGCGTCGGTGAAAGACGCGCAACGCCGTCTTTACCGCCTGGTCGCGGGGATGACGCGGCGGGAAAAGATCGACGCAGGCGCCTACGTGTACTTCTCGTTCCTCCGGCCATTTGCCGAGGTTGCGAATGTCGCCGATCATCTCGACTGGACCGTCCCTAGAGACAGCCTCGACCTCTACCCGCTGCTCGAGGCAATCGAGAGCGCGGGTGACATCGAAGACGACGGCACACCGTGGTACCCGCCACTCGCGTGACACGCGAACCGAGCGGCAGCGGTGAGGTAGGCGCCCTCGACTTCGCCCGCGCCGACGGCATCGGCGGGTTCGTGCGGCTCGAGCTGCGACCTCGGGAGAACATTGCTTGGTACTGGGCGTACCTGGTCGGGCCCGAGATCGGCCTCGTCGTCGTTCGTGACCACGAGGTTGCACTCCCGCGGGCCGGACTCGAGATACGGGCTGATGGCCTGTGGGCCGAACTGATATGCGAGACCCCCGGCGAGCACTGGAGCTTCGGCCTGGAGGCGTTCGGACTCCGGCTCGACGAACCGGCCGATGCGCTCGCACCGGGAGGCGAGATCGGTCAGCGAGTCGCCGTCGGTCTCGACATCGAGTGGGAGATCGCGCCAGGCCCGAATGGGGGCGCGCAACCCGGCCTCGGGGATGTGCGGGGCGAGATCTTGATCGGCCGCGAACGGATCGTGTTCGACGGTACCGGCTCCTTCGTCCACGCCGATGCGGCGACCGACTGGTGGGCTGGGGCCTGGCGACGCGGGTGGCCGGGAATCGACCTCGGCATCGAGCGTGAGGCCTCGGCGATCGTGCCGATCGGCGGCGGTCCAACGGGTATCGGGGCAGTGTTGACGCGTTCCTTGTCGACCGATCCGCTCGGCTGGTCGGAACACCTCGATCTCATCTGAAGGCGTGTCGCTGGCAACGGGTGATCAGAAGTCGATGCCGGAGAGGTCGGTGACCCAAGCCTCTGCGCGCCGTATCGCTTCCCTCCATCGATCGCGATCGAGCGGCGCGCCGGGTTCGATCCGCGCGCGCGGCGCCCACGCCGACGCGAGGTCATCTTCGCTCGACCAGATCCCGATCGCGAGGCCGGCCAGAAACCCGGCGCCGACGGTGGTCGCTTCCTCGACCGGCGAAATCTCCACCGTCTTCTGCGTCGCATCGGCAAGCGCTTGCACGAAGGTCGGGTTGGCGGTCATGCCGCCGTCGACGCGCAGCGTAGGGATCACAAGGTCGCCGTCGGACTCGGCCGACTCCACTAGGTCAGCGCCGCGCTGCGCGATGCCCTCGAGCACCGCGCGCACGAGCTCGGGCCGTCCGCTGCCGCGGGTCAATCCTAGAAGGGTGCCGCGCGCGCCGTAGTCCCACTGGGGTGTGCCGAGTCCGAGGAGCGCTGGTACATAGACGACACCCCCGGTATCGGCACACTGCTGTGCGACCTCGTGCGACTCTGCCGCGGTGGCGAGCACCCCGAGGTCGTCGCGCAACCACTCGATGTTTGTCCCGGCCGAGAGCATGATCGCCTCGATGCCCCAGGTGTCGCGTCCGGCGTTGCGCCAGGCGATGATCGGGAAGGTACCGGCGTTGCCGCGCGTGTTGAACGCGGGTCGGTCGGGCCCGAGGCAGACGTCGAGCATCCCGCCCGTGCCGAAGGTGATCTTGGCGAGACCGGGGAGGACGCAGCCCTGCCCCACCAGCGATGCTTGTTGGTCACCGGCGCGCGCCGCGAGCGGTAGTGCGCCTGCGAGCGCGCGGGCTTCGCCTTCGATGCCAATGGTGTCGACGAGGCGGGGAAGTGATCTCAACGGGATGCGCAGTACCTCGAGAAGTTCCTGGTTCCATGATTGGTGGTCGTTGGAAAGCAGCCCGCTTATACCAGCGTTGCTCGCGTCAGTGATGTGGAGCGCCCCGTCAGAGAGCACCCATGTGATCCACGAGTCGACCGTCCCGCAGCACAGGTCGCCCGAGCGGGCGGGATCGGCTGCGTCGAGAATCGTCTCGTACTTCGTCGCAGCGACGTTGGGTGCCAGCCGGTAGCCCGACCCTTGGAGCTCGAGGCAGCGTCCGACGGTGCGGAGGTCCTGCCAGCCGATTCCCGGTCCTACCGGTTCACCGGTGGCCCTGTCCCACACGACTGCCGAGCCTCGCTGGTTCGCTATCCCGACGGCGTCGACAGACTCGCCTGCGCCCAGCGCGGCACGGGCGGAGTCGAGCGCCGCGTTCGCCATCGCTCGCGCGTCGAACTCGACCAGCCCCGGCGCGGGCGAGTCGGGCAACAGGGATCGCTTGTGCTCGTGCACGACGGTCGCGTCGGGACGCACGATCGCGCTCCGCACCGAGCTGGTTCCGACATCGACCACCAACACACTCACGCCTCGACCTCCGCGGCGAAAAAGTACGCGGGAGTCACGGCCAGGCAGGGGTGTCGCGGTCGGCCCACGGGTCGGGCAGGCCCAGCTTGGCCGGGTTCAGAATCCCGTTCGGGTCGAGGGCGGTCTTCATCGCCTCGAGCACCGCGAATCCGAGGCCAAGGGCATCGCGCACGAATCGGGCCCGGTTCAGGCCGACACCGTGGTGGTGGCTGAGCGCGCCGCCATCGGCGAGCACCGCGCGAGTCCCGGCGTCCCACGCGGCGCGGTAGTACGCCTCGCGTTGGTCGGGTGGCGGGGATCCGGCAAAGGTGAAATACAGGCATGCGCCATCGGTGTACGCGTGCGATTGGTGAGCCGACGCCGCGAGGGTGTGCTCGACCGCCGCGATCGCCGCGGTCGCATTTTCGTACACTCGGGACGCGGCCGCCCACGGCACCGCTATCTCCATCGTGTCGACCACGAGCCCTCGGCGCACGAGACGTTCGAGAGCGCTCACGTCGTTGCGGTGTTCGAGCCACTTGTCGAGCAGCCCGGCGTCGAGCAACTCGGCGTTGCGGCATTCATCGGCGACGATCGCGAACGTGGCGTCAACGAGCGCGCCATCACCTTCGTCGAGCACGAGCAACGGGTGAGCGGAGCCGGTTCCGAAGTTCCGGTCACCCTCGATCGCGTCATACAACCGGAGCACCGCGGGGGTTCCACCACGACGAAGGATCCGGCGACATGCCTCGAGTCCGGCGTCGAAGCTCGGCCATGCGTACGCCGCCCGCCGGTCGGCCGGCGGTGTCGGGTGCAGCCGTAGCCGCCCCCCGGTGATGATCCCGAGCGTGCCTTCCGATCCGACGAATACCTGGTTGAGATCGGGGCCGACCGCGGCACGGGGGTTCCCGCCGGTCTCGATCCGGCGGCCGTCGGCGAGGATCACGTCGAGGCCGACGACCATGTCCTCGATCTTGCCGTACCGGGTCGAGAGCTGGCCCGCGCCGCGGCACGCGAGCCACCCACCCACCGTCGACAGATCGATCGACTGGGGCCAGTGACCGATTGTCATGCCGTGATCGGAGCGCAATGTGTCTTCGAGCCAGGTTCCGAACGTACCCGCGCGCACGTCGAGGACAAGTGATTTGTCGTCGACGTCGACGATGCCGGAAAGGCCGCACATATCGAGGAGCACACCGCCGTGCACCGGGATGCTCGCACCGCACACACCACTCCGACCTGCCGCGGCCGTCACCGGCACCCGCGCGTCGTTGCAGATCTGCAGCACCGCCGCGACTTCGTCGGCCGACGTCGGTCGCGCGATCGCCGCGGCGCGTGCCGCGACCTCACCGTCGAGCGCCCAAATCATTGCCAGCGGCCACCAGTCGCGGCTCGCTTCCGAGAGATCAGCGGCCTCGACATCGACCGATGTGCACGCGCCTCGGAGGCGGGTGAGAAGCGCATCGTCGACATCGACCCTTCTGGTGGTGAAGTGGGCCTTCACCTCCGCGGGATCAATGTCGAACGCGATTGGGGGTGTCGGAGCGCCTGTGGAGTTGCCGCTGCGGCTTTTGGTCACAAGCGGGAGGCTGTCACGAACCGAGGGTGGCGTCGAGCGCGGAGTCGGAGCCGTCGCCGGGGGCGAGTCCGGCGCGGGTTCGCTCGTCGGCCACTGCGGCTCGGTAGGTGTCGACCTGGTGCACGATCTCAGCTTCGTTCCAGCCAAGCTCTGGCGCGAGAAGCCGGGCGACGTCTTCTGCCGCGGCGCCAGATGCATCGCGGGCGAGGAGCCGCGCCCGGGTCCGGCGCGAGAGCACGTCGTCGAGGGTGGTGGCCATCTCGTGGCGCGCCGCGTAGACGGCCTCGGCCTTTCGGTACGGGAGGCCGGGAACGAGCAGTGCGCCGAGCGAAGGATCGGCTTCGATCAGCGAGAGCACGTCGGCGGCGAGGCTGCCGTACCGGCGGGAGAGGTGCTCGTCGGCAGGTGTCGAACCCTGGGCGCCGATCAGTGGCAGCCGCTTGGTGCGACTCGACCCGCCGCGGTCGATCTCGGTGACGACGACGTCGACGGTGTCGGCAGCCATACGACGGTATGTCGTGAGCTTGCCTCCCGTGATCGAGATGACGCCGCTCTCAGACTTCTGCACCGCGTGGCGGCGGGAGAGATCTGCGGTCTTCTCACCCACGCTGCCGCCTTTCATGAGCGGGCGCAGGCCGGCCCAAGTGCCCACGATGTCGGCGGGTGAGATCGGTTCGCGCAGCATGAGATTCATCGCGTCGATCAGGTAGGTGATGTCGTCGGACGTGCACTGCGGGTCGTCGATGGGCCCGTCGTAGTCGGTGTCGGTCGTGCCGATGTAGGTGAAGTCGCCCCACGGCACCACGAAGATCGAGCGCTTGTCCTTGGGTACCGGGACGATCACCGCGATGTCGTTCTGCACTTTGCCCCACGGCACCGTTATGTGGATTCCCTTGGCCGGACGGATTGAATCGGGCGGCCGAGCCTCGTCGAGCGCACGCACGTCATCGGACCACACGCCGGCCGCGTTCACCACAACGCGCGCCTGCACCTCGATCTCGTTGCCGTCGGCGACCACGGTCGCGCCGCGGACACGACCGCTCGCGTCTTTGCGGACGCCGGTTACTCCAGCGCGGTTGGCGACCACCGCGCCATTCTGGGCGGCGGTGCGGACGATCGTGAGGGTCAGGCGGGCGTCGTCGGTTTGCGCGTCGTAGTACAGGTATGCGCCGGCGAGCTTGTCGACCGGCATCGTTGGCATGTGGGCCAGTGCCTGGCCTTTGTCGAGGCGCTTGTGCAGCTTGCCGACGCGTGCGCCGCCGGTCAGGTCGTAGAGCCACAGCGCCCAACCGAGCGCGCGGGCGATCTTGGGATTGATGAGCCCGTCGCGTGACAGGACCGGAATGAGAAACGGGAGCACCTGCACTAGGTGCGGCGCGTTGCGCAGGATTATCTGGCGTTCGTAGAGATTCTCATAGACGAGCCGGAACTCGCGTTGCTGGAGATAGCGCAGGCCGCCGTGGACGAGTTTGGAGCTCTTCGACGAAGTCCCCGAGGCGAAGTCGTCGCGCTCGACAAGCGCAGTGCGCAACCCGCGGCTGGCGGCGTCGAGCGCGACGCCGGCGCCAGTGATTCCGCCGCCGATCACCAACACGTCGAATGGCTCCGACCCGAGCCGGGCGAGCGCGTCGGAGCGCAGGAACTTCGCCGCCGGGGTCTCAGACATGTGGGGGAGGCTACCCGTCAGCCTCTACCGCGGAACCGGCGGCTACGGGTCGCTCGCAACCAGCTGGCCACGAGATTCGACCACTTCGTAGGCCCGGGAGGCATTGCGTTCAACCGGCGGAAGATCGATCCAATCGCCGCCGTTGATCCGGTAGCGCACCGCGAACAAGAAGGTGGCAGTCACCGTAAAGGGGTCGTGACCCGACCGGCGCTCGTACCCATGCGTGGCCGACGGCGATTGACGGCTCCCCCCAACCGTGGCCGTCACCGGGAACGTGCCGTCGCCGAAGTCCCAGGTCGCCTCGCCCGCGCGCGCCTCGACCACTACCGCGGTCCCGAAGCCATCCACCGCGTCGACGATGGGCGCGCCGCTGTAGCCATCGACCCAGAACCACGCCGCGAGGCCGGTAAGGCCCCGGCCGTTCGGGTTCGCAGCGATGGTCACCTCCGGGTATGGAAGGTCCCGCGCGATGCCTGCTGCGATCTCGGCCGCGGTGGGTCCTGGCGCGACCACCCTGAACTCGGTCGGCAGGATCCATACCGCCCCGAGGAACTGGTCATCGCAGTACACACTGAACGGGCGGTGTTCGGGCGAGGGAGGCGGCCCGAACAAGAGACTGAGATAGTCGGCCACGCCGGGGACGAGCGACGCCTCGGGCACCCAACGGCGCGTGCACCCGTCCGCACCGCCGCCACCCTGCGACCCGCCCGCTGGCGCGCCCTGCTCCCAGAACGCGCCGTCGACGCCTATCTGCACCCTGGCCCCGGCCGGGCTTGTCGATGCCCCGACATCAGCGCCGCCCGCCGAAGTCACCAGGCCGCCCGCGGCCGCGAACCCGACCCCGACCACGACCGTGACCACGAAGAGTCTCCGCATAACCTTAGGTTAAGGGCGAAACGGACGAATCGCCAGGGGCAAGGGTTAAATGCCGGGTTTAGATGACTGCGCCGGCCGAGCCGTCATCGGCGATCACTTCGAGGCCGGCCCTGGCCCATGACTGCATGCCACCGATGACGTTCACGGCATCGAAGCCGCCTCCGTTCAAGGCTTCCACCACCGCTGCAGACCGACCGCCGGACCGGCAGATCGCGAGAATCTGACGATCGCGCGGAAGCTCGGCGATTCGGGTCTGGAGGTCACCCATCGGGATCCAGGTTGCAGCCGGTGCATGGCCCGCGGCCCACTCGTCGGCTTCGCGCACGTCAAGCAGGAACGCGTCGGTGAGCTCCTCTGCTTCCTCCGCGCCAACTTCGGGAATCTCTGCCATTGTCTCCTCGTCTCTTCCGGCCGGTGGTAGGGGCAAGCCGGCGGCCCGCCACGCTTCGATCCCACCGAGCAGCGTGGACACGTCGTCGAAACCGGTGGCGGCGAGCACGCTCGCGGCGATCGCGGCACGGTACCCGCTCGCGCAGACGACCACGGTCGGTCGCGTCGCGTCGATGGCGTGGCTCATGTCGGTCAGTGAGGGGAGCGGTACGAGGGTCGAGCCGCTCACGGTGCCGCTCGCGGTCTCACCCGGGTTGCGAACATCGATGATCTGGAGCTCGGGGGTGGTGCCGCGTATCTCCGCGAGCTGTTCGATGGTCACGACTGAGCTGCGGGCGACAAGATCGGGGCGGGCGACCAACGCGCCGTATGGATCATCGAGCGTGCCGGTCACTTGATCGAAGCCGATCCGCCCGAGTCGGACGCGCGCCTCGGTGGCCCGGCTCGGATCGCCGGCGAGCACGATCGGACGACCCGGTTCGAGGATGTCGCCCGCGAACTCGGCGAACCGGCCGTCGAGGCCGACGTTCAGCGCGCTCCGCAGGTGCCCGGACGCGAATTCGATCGGTTCTCGCGTGTCGAGCAGCACGGCACCGTCGGCGAGGGCGGCGAGGGTCTCGTCGAGCGTGATCACGCGCGGTGCGCGGCGTTCGTCGAGCAGATCGTGGGTCTCGCGGTTCCGGCCGGCGTCGAACGCGAAGTACCGGGGCGCCGCGGCCTGACCTTCGGTTACCGCGGCGACAAACGCGTCTTCCGACATCGGTTGCAGCGCGTAGTTCGTTCGACGCTGCTCGCCGATGGTGGAGCTGGTCTCAGTCGAGAGGTGCTTGCCGCACGCACTCCCCGCGCCATGGGCGGGATACACGCGGGTCTCATCGGGAAGGGTAAGGAGCTGGGTTCGCAGCGAGTGGAAGAGCTGACGTGCGAGCGTGTCGGCGTCGGTGCCACGCGACGACAGCAAGTCAGGACGGCCGACATCACCGATGAACAGCGTGTCACCGGTGAGCACGCCGTACGGAATGGGGTCGTCGGAATGCTCGTGCACGACGATGCTGATCGACTCGGGGGTGTGCCCGGGGGTTGCCCGGATCTCTAGCCGCATCGAACCGAGCGAGAGCTCGCGTCCGTTGGCCAGCGGTTCGATCGGGAAGTCGACGGCGCCGATCGCCGCTCCGTAGGAGATCACCGCGCCAGTTTGGGCGGCCAGCTCGAGGTGGCCACTCACGAAGTCGGCGTGTACGTGGGTCTCGATCACCCGCTCGATCTTCAGGCCGTGCGCGTCGGCCGCCGCGATGTACCCGCCGACGTCGCGCTGGGGGTCGACCACCACCGCGCGAGCGGTCGTCTCGTCGCCGATCAGGTACGACGCGTGAGACAGGCACGCCAGGTAGAACTGTTCGAAGATCACCGATTCTGCTATCTCTTCTTCTTGGTGGTCTTCTTCACCGGCTTCTTCACCGGCTTCGTGGTCTTCTTCGCGAGCACCGCTTTCTTGACCACCTTCACCGACTTCTTCACCGGCTTCGTGGACTTCTTCGCGAGCACCGCTTTCTTGACCACCTTCACCGGACCGGTCTTCTTGGGGGCAACCTTCTTCTTGACGGGGGCGGTCTTCTTCACCGGTTTGACGGCCGGGGCCTTCTTCGTGGTCTTTGCCGGTTTCACCGCCGCCCTGGCCTTGGTCGGGGCCTCCCGTTTCTTGGAGCGCCGCTTGGTGACCTCTTCGACCATCTCCTCGCTCGGCGCCCCCGCTGGGTGCGCGAATCCCGGCAGGCCTACCTCGATCGCGCGCCGTGGCGCGTCGACTGCTTGCACGATGAACACGCGGCGCTCGCCCTTCTCGAGCACGTCACGGGCGCGCGTCGGTGTCGGGTCACCCATAGCGGCGAGCGGCAGGTAGGCGCGCACGCCGTCGGCGGCAACGAATGCCCCGTGCGACGCGAACTCCTCCACTGTTCCGTCGACCTCGCTTCCGAGTCGGTGATCGATGAGGAACTGGAGGAACGTGGCCGGCTCGTTCACGGCCTCGGGTGACGGCCCTTTGCGACGTCTTGGCCTTCGTTTCGCCGGTGACAGCGCCTCGGCCGTCGCCGCCGCGATTGCCGCGGTGACCTTCTTCGACGGCCGAGCCGGGGGCTTCGCCTCGGTGGTCGGGTCTCCAGCGGGCTTCGCCTGGACGCGTGTGGCCTGGCGACTCCTCGCACCCCGTACCGGGGTTCGGAGCGAGAAGATCCAACCGACGCCGGGTACCGGCTTGCCGCCGACCAATCGACTCACGTCGAACAGCCAGTGGTACTCGCCGTGGAACTCCTGGAACGAGTCGTTCGACAACACCGTCGCGTTGGTGCGATCAGCGATCTGGAGCAGGAAACCGTCTCCCCGCCCGATCGCGCCCGCCGGCGGCGACACCAGCTCGCCGCGTGCCTCGGCCCGTTCGAACGCGACCCGTTCCGACTCGTCGATACGGTGAGCGAAGCTCGCGTCGACGACGACGGTGATTGATCCGTCCGGGTACTCCTCGCGGAAGGCACGCATGGCCTCTTGGAGCTGCGCGAGGCTCGGGGTGGTTCGACCTTCGGTCGCGATGTTCGATCCGTCGACGACGAAGTGTTGCGAGGCCATCTAAAAACTGCTTCCGGTCGCGATGCCGCCGGGTTCGATCTCGAGGAGGTCGACGGCAATCTCCCCACCAGTGTGGAACGGCTTAGGGAGGCGGCGAATCGCACCGATCGTCTTCTGGGCGTCCCACGCGCAGTAGACCGCGCCTAGAACCGGAACCAGACCGGCTCCCCAGCGCGACAGCACCCGCGCCGCGACACTATTGAGGAGTTGTCGGGTGATCGCGCCACGCGCCGCGCCGCGACCACCTGCCATCGCGAAGATCACGTCGCGAGAGACCGCGTCGGGGCTGGCCACGATACCTGCGGCTGCCAGATCGTGGACCCGCAGAGATGTCGCGACGGCGGTCTCGACCGCGACCGACAGGAACGCGGCGGTAACGAGCACAGGCAGCGATGGCGCGATCGTGGTTCCGGCCGAGAACAGCGCCGCGACCTCGTCGAGACCTTCGCCGAGTGCGACGGCTGCTGCTGTCCCGCCCACGAGAACCCGTGCCGAGCTCACTCGCCGGATCGGCAAAGGGTGCTCGACGAGCGTCGGGGCGGCAACGAAGAGGAGGTGTTCGATCTCTGACTCGAGCGCTTTCAGCGCCTCCTGGGGGGTACGCGCCTTCCGGAGCCGCCAGAGTGAGTCGCGCAGCTCGGGTCCGTGGTCGGCAATGAGCTGAGATGCGGCCTCGCGGCTCGTGGCGGTGATCCGCACGCCCCGGTCGCGTATGAGTTCCGTCGCGGCGCGCGCGGCCTTTCTACTCGCCGTGGCCCCGGCGACAGCCCTGGTCCGGGCGATCGAAGCGACCCGTCTCCGCGGTCGGCCCGGCGGCCTCGACGGCCAATGCTGCTGTTCGTGCATGCGCCCATGATGCACCGCGCGACGGGATGGGCACGGTTCAGGCGTGGTCGCCGAGGATGCGACGGAGGGTCTCGGTGAGCTCATCGTCGGGGCCGAGGCGGGGGGTGCACCAGGCGAGCGTCTCGCGGGCCACCGTGCGCGCGGCTTCATACTCAGCGTTCTGCAGGTAGCCGGCAGCGAGCCCGATCCCCGCGTGGGCGACCTCGCGGGGTGCCTCGTCCAGCAGGTGCCGGCTCCGTTCGAAGTGCTGACGCGAGACGGCAACCGCTTCGGTCGGTCGGTCGGCGCGACGCAGCAGCCGGGCGAGCACCCCGTAGCTGCCGAGGGTGAGGGGATGCTCGGGGCCGAGCTCGAGCTCGCAGGTCCAGACCGCGTCGGCGGCAAGGTTGGTTGCTCGGGCGTGGTCACCGAGCGCGCTCGCGGAGTCGGCGGTGGTGAGCCGTAGGTCGACCGCGCACGGGTCATCCGGGCCGAGCGCGTCGTCGAGATCGGTGAGCAGATCGTCGGCGAGCTCCAAGACCCGGTCGTGCGCGCCGGCCATGTGAGCGCTGCTCGCGAGCACGTAGAGGTGCCGGAGGCGATCGGGGTCGTGGCGCCCGAGCGCGGCCGACCAGCGCACTGCCAGCTCGGCATGGTGGAGTGCAACGGCCACGTTCGGCACGTCGAGCGCGTGCGCGGCGATCGCGCTCGCCGCCTCGGCCGCGTGCTCGCCGCCCGACGCGAGGCCTTCAGCGGCGAGGGTGACGTGAAGGGCCATGACCGCTTCCCATGCGACCTCGGAAGGCGCGCTGTCGGCGAAGCGCTGGAACGCAGCGTCGACGAACGCGCACCGGAGCTCATCGCGTGCTTCCTCGGCGAACGGGGTTACGCCAGCGGTTCGCGCCAGCCGGTTGAGTCGGCGGTCGAGCGGGCGGAGCGCCGCGTACACCTCGAGTGGATCGAGCCGGGCCACCCACCGCAGCGCCGAGAGGAGTGCCTCGGCATGAACCGAAGGATCGACTCCGGGGCCGGCCTCGGTCACCCGTTGAAAGGCGAGCGCAGCGGCAAGCGGGTCGGGGACGGTTGCCCGCACCCGACGGACGAGGGTGGTGATCCGCGCGGGGGTGCGGCGGCGGGTCCGGGCGTCGAGGTAACCGATGGCGTCGAACCGGCGAGCGAGGGACGCGACGTCTGCGGTCATGGAGCGACTGTACGCCGAGGGTGGGACAGCCAAACCCCAATCCAAGTCCCCAAACTGCTACCCCCCCGAACTGGTCAGGAATCTGGCGGAGGCTGCGGCGCGAACGTGACCAGAACGGCAAGGTGGTTCTCAGGAACCTCTCAAGACGCGTCCAGACGGGATATGGGTCCATCGGGCACGCTGGCCCGATGTCGAACGACGCAGCTTCGGTCCCCCCTTACCCCCCTGCCCAGCCCGGTTCGCACTCGCGCCCTTCACCGATGCGCCGGGTCGCGCTGATCGTTGCGGCCGTCGTGGTGGTCTGCGGATCGGCCGTCCTTGGTCGGGCGGCCGAGAGCGCTTCGGCAGGTGACGGC
Organism: Actinomycetes bacterium; assembly: GCA_025363815.1. Taxonomy (GTDB): domain Bacteria; phylum Actinomycetota; class Acidimicrobiia; order IMCC26256; family JANYLB01; genus JANYLB01. The sequence goes on along the minus strand of JANYLB010000016.1, from coordinate 56,578 downwards.
GCCGCCACGGCGAACTCAGCCGCGGCCTTGCCGTTCCGCGCCGCCGACTCGACCTTCGGCCACTCGAGCTCGTCTTCTTCCGAAGGAGCATCTTCGTCGCGCGGCCTGTCGTCGATCGACGTCAACGGGATCGCGAACTCCGCGAACCCGGCGATCGTCAACATCCAGACCACCCTCCAAAACGGTGAAGCGGCCGGCACCGGGATGGTGATCACGAAGTCGGGCAAGGTCCTCACCAACAACCACGTCATCGCGGGAGCCGAGAAGATCATGGTTGAGTTCGGTGTGACGGGAAAGACCTACAGCGCCTCGGTGCTCGGCTACGACGTCGCCGACGATGTCGCGCTCCTGCAGCTCGAGAACGCGTCGAACCTGAAAACCATCAGCATCGGCGACCCGTCGAAGGTCAATGTGAACGACGCGGTCGCCGCGATCGGAAACGCCAAGGGCAAGTTCGGCCCGCCGACCGTTGTCAGCGGAGTCGTGTCGAACACCTCGAAAACGATCACCGCCGGCGACAGCAGCTCCAACTCCGAGACGCTGCGCGACATGATCGAGGTCCAGGCCGACATCGTGCCCGGCGATTCCGGCGGCCCGCTCCTCAACGCTTCCGGTCAGGTGATCGGTATCAACAGCGCCGCCCAGTCCAGCAGCGGTTCGCGATTCGGCTTCGGCTCCTACTCGAGCTCTGGTCTTTCGAGCGGTGTCGGATACGCGATTCCGATCGACCGGGCCATCAAGATTGCCGCCCAGATCGACAAGCGTGATGAGTCGAATGGCGTCTACGTCGGCGCGCGCAGGGCGATGCTCGGTGTGGGTCTGCGGTCCGACTCGTCGCAGAGCTCCGGGAACTACGAATACGGCGCCGGGCGTTCGTCGGGTGCGACCGTTGAACAGGTGCAGTCCGGCAGTGCCGCCGACAACGCCGGTATCGCGGTGGGCGACGCGATCGTCTCGGCCGACGGCACCAGCGTCGCCTCCTCGACCGAGCTCCGTGCCGCACTAGAAGCCAGGCACCCCGGTGACTCGGTGGTGATCACCTGGGTCGACTCCTCTGGATCCACCCGCCACGCCGGAGTGAAGCTGGGAGCCGGCCCGCCGGCCTGAGGCAAGACCGACCCGCCGGCCCGCCGGCCTGAGGCAAGAGCCGCCCGCCGGCCTGTTGTCAGGCGGCGGGTTCGGGGATCTCGACGTCGATCGGCTCGGGCATCGGGATGTCGGCGGCGAGGGAACCACGCACCCGCCGGTACATCCAGAGGCCCCAGATCGCGGCGGTCACCCCGGCCACGCCTCCGACGCCGACTCCCCACCGCGGACCGAACCTGTCGGTGATGTACCCGAGGATCGGGCCACCTATCGGCGTGCTGCCGAGGAAGACGATGGCCTGGAGTGCGAGAACTCGACCCCGCATCTCCGGCGCGGCCTTTACCTGCACGATCGCGGTGGAGGTGGTGAGGAACGAGATGCTGGCGGCACCGACGAGGACGCCGACGGGGAACGCCCACGCCAGGCTCGGCACCACGGAGAAGAGGAGCATGGCCACACCGAAGAACGCGGAGGCCCAGGCGACGTCGCGCACGTCGATCGTCTTGCGCCGAGCCGACCACAGGGCCCCGATCAGCGACCCGATGCTGATCACCGAGAACAGCACCGTGAACATCGCGGTGTTGCTGTGGAAAGTGCGCGTGACCATGAGGGGGAACACGACGCTGAAGTTGAACGCCAGGGTCCCGACGATGGTCATCATCGCTAGTGGAATCCAAAGCTCCGGGACTTGGCGCACGTAGCGCAGGCCCTCTCTGACCTGACCCTTGCCTCGCCGGATGACGGGAGCGGGTCGAAGCTCGGAGGCCCGCATCATCGCGAGCGCGACGAGCACCGCGATGTAGGAGAAGCCGTCGAGCAGGAACGCCCAACCGAACCCGACGGTCGTGATCAGCAGCCCGGCGAGCGCAGGGCCGATGATGCGCGAGCTAGTCATCACGGCGCTGTTGAGGCTTACCGCGTTCTGCACCCGCTTCTCGGGAACCATCTCGACCACGAACGCCCGGCGGGCCGGGTTGTCGAACGCCATAGCGAAGCCACCGGCCATCGCGACCGCGTAGATCGCTACGAGTGGTGGCTTGTCCATGAACGCGAGCGACGCCATCGCGAACGACTGCACCATCGCGAAGCACTGCACGATGAAGAGCAGCTTGCGCTTGTCGGAGCGGTCGGCGATGAGCCCGGCCCACGCGGCGAAGAGCATCACTGGGAGGAACTGGCACGCAACGAGGAGACCGAGCGCGACGCCGCTCCCGCCGAGTTTGATGACAAGAAGGGTCTGGGCGACGAGCGTCAGCCAGTTGCCGATCTGCGACACGCCCTGGCCGACGAAGAACAGCCGGAAGTTGCGAACGGAGAGGGAGCCGAAGGTCTCACGGGTCGCGAGTCGCAGGCGCGTCACGGGCGCGCATCCGTGCTGGCGTCGGTGAGGCGGTCGAGCACGTCGAGCGCGGCAGTGAGCTTGGCGAGATCATCGGGAGGAAGGTCACGCAGGCGGTCGGCGAGCCACTCGGTCTTGCGGCTCCGGCTCGTCTCGAGCTGCAGGCCACCTTCGGCCGTGAGCTCGACCCGGCACACGCGCCGATCGGTGTCGTCGCGGAGGCGCCTGACCAATCCGGCGGCCTCGAGCTTCGCCACGACGTTTGTCGCCGTGGGCGGGCTGACCTGCTCGTGGGTCGCGAGATCGCCGATCGTGACGGGCCCGTGCCGCTCGATGCTGGCGAGCGCGGCGGCCGTGGTGGGGGTCAGGTCGGTGCCGGCCTGGCGGCGGAGTTGACGGGCCAGGCGGGTCACGGAGTATCGGAGCCGCCTGGCTTCGTCGCCGGTGTCAGATGTGTCGGGTTTGGTCATGACGCGCCGTCTCGATTGCTGAACGATGCTCGGAGAAGAATACTTAGCTATCCTAACTAACTATCAGCGATCGAGCAAGCCGACTGATGGACTGATGGCCTAGGGGTCGAGGAGGTCCGCGAACTGTGCCTTCGCCGCCGCGACCCGATCGGGCAGATGAGCGGTCGGGAACAGGCCTTCAGCTGGCGAGTAGTCCTTGAGCACCTGGCGGGCAATCGTGACCTTGTGAACCTCGGTCGGGCCATCGGCGATACCGAAGATCGGTGCCGACGTCCACATCCCGATGAGCGGCATCTCGTTCGACACCCCGAGTGAGCCGTGCACGTGCATGGCCCGGAACACGATGTCGGTGAGCACCTTCGGCGTGGCGACCTTCACCGCCGCGATCTCCTTGCGGGCCTTCGCTCCGCCGACCTGGTCGATCACCCAAGCCGCGTGCAGAACCATGAGCCGGAACTGGTGCAGCTCGATCCACGAGTCGGCGATGTACTCCTGAACGATCTGCTTCTTTGCGAGCAACGAACCCTGGGTCGTGCGCGACAGCACCCGCTCACCCATCATGTCGATCGCGCGCTGGCACATCCCGACCGCGCGCATTGCGTGGTGGATGCGGCCACCACCAAGACGGGTCTGCGCGATCACGAACGCCTGGCCCGGTCCACCGAGCACGTTCTCGTCGGGCACTCGCACGTTGTTATACCGAACGTAGGCGTGAGATCCCTCGCCCAGTTCCTCACCGCCGATCCCCGTGTTACGGATGATCTCGATCCCCGGGGTGTCGGTGGGCACGAGAATCATCGACGCGCCCTGGTAGATCGACACGTCGGGGTCGGTCACTGCCATCACGATCGCGAACGCGGCGTACTTCAGGTTCGACGAGAACCACTTCTCGCCGTTGATGACCCATTCGTCACCGTCCTTCTCCGCTCGGCAGGTGAACACCCCAGGGTCGGCGCCTCCCTGCGGCTCCGTCATCGAGAAGCAGCTCACGATCTTTCCGTCGATCAGCGGCTGGAGGTACTTCTTCTTCTGCTCGGGCGTTCCGTAGTGGGCGAGGATCTCCGCGTTGCCGGAGTCGGGGGCCTGGCAGCCGAAGGTGCTCGGTGCCCAGTTCGAGCGGCCGAGGATCTCGTTGATGAGCGCGAGCTTCACCTGGCCGTAGCCGAGACCGCCGAGGTCAGGTCCGAGGTGACAGGCCCACAAACCCTGCGCCTTCACCTGTTCCTGCAGTGCAGGGAGCAGCTCACGGTGCACTGGATGCGTCTTGTCGTACACGAGCTCGTGACCGAACGCGAGGTCGATCGGCTCGATCTCAGTCTTTACGAACTCGCGAATCCAGTCGAGCTTCTCCTCGAACTCCGGTTCGGTCGAGAAGTCCCACGTCATGGCTTGCTCCTGTCTTGTTTTTCGCTTGTTCGAGCTTCGGATGTTCGAGCTTCGGATGATCGAGGAGGTCCGGCGCCGGTGTACTCGGTGCCGGGCGGGTCGACGGCCCACGGTGCGGGCTCGCCCCAACGTTCCTCGAACACGAGCTCGTTCAGCGGGCGTCGTCGCACCGGTCCGTTGGTGCCCTGTGGCCGACCGAGAGTGAGTGTCGCGGCGATGAACACGTCCTCGGGGATCGCCAGCAGCTCGTGCAGCTGAGGTTCTACGAGCGCGTGCCAGATGGTGAGCACGCCGCCGTAGCCGAGCGCGCGCGCCGCGAGCAGCAGGTTCTGGCACGCGGGGTAGACCGACGCGCCTTCGGTGGGTGCCGGCCCCCGGTAGCGGATGAGGCAAGGCAGGATCAGCACCGGAACTTGCTCGAGCTCGTCGACATAGGCCTGCATTGTTCGGGCCATGCGCGCCTTGCGCGAGTTGTCGTCGACACCCGAGCCGCGGTCGTAGCCGTCGAGCGTGCGCTTCGATCCCCAGGCTTGGCGCGCGGCGGCGCCGATCAACGCCTTCGCCTTACGGGCGACGGGTCCGTCGGTGAGAACGACGAACCGGAACGGCTGGCGGTTCGAGCCGCTCGGCGCGCGGGTCGCGGCGAACAGCATTGCCCGCAGCGCTTCCGGGGGCACCGGTTCATCGGTGTAACGCCGGATCGACCGTGTCGACGTGAGACCTTCGATCAGCCCGACGGTGTCGGGCGGGAGCGGCTGGTTCTGGAGGTCGTCCACGGCTCGATGATGGCACGCCAACGTGACACAAGCGTCAGGGAAGACGAAGATGGGCCCATGAGCATCGAACTTGACGATTTCAACGGTCTTCTCGACTGGTCCAATCTCCAGGAATGGATCGTGGCCCAGTCCGGTCTACCCGGCGCGGGCCCCGTAACGGCGGTCGAAAAGCTGACCGGAGGTTCCCAGAACAACATCTTCCTGATGACCCGCGGCGAGACCCGAATGGTCCTACGGCGCCCACCCGAGCACCTGCGCAAGAACAGCAACGACACGATGCTGCGAGAGGCCAGGGTGCTCGGCGCGCTCGGCGGCAGCGATGTCCCGCACCCCGATCTCTACGGAGTGTGCGCCGACACCGAAGTGATCGGCACGACCTTCTACCTGATGGAGCCGATCGACGGCTTCACCCCGATGGGCCCGATGCCCGGTCAGTACGGCACCGATCCCGAATGGCGCCGCGAGATCGGCTTCGAGATCGTCGACGGCGCCGCGAGGCTCGGGGCCATCGACCCTGATGCCGTCGGGCTCGGCGACTTCGGCAAGCCCGAGAACTGGATCGAGCGGCAGGTGAGCCGTTGGCGTTCGCAGCTCGACGGCTACGCGCAGTTCGACAACTACGGCACGCCCGACATCCCCAACGTCGATCGCGTCGGCGCGTGGCTCGATGCCAACCGCCCGGCCGAGGCCCATATGGGCATCATTCACGGTGACTATCAGTTTGCCAACGTGATGATGGCGCCTAACGAGCCGAAGCTCGCCGCAATCGTCGACTGGGAGCTGTCGACGCTCGGTGATCCGCTGCTCGACCTCGGATGGGTGCTCACCTCGTGGATAGAGCCCGGTGACCCGCCCGGCAAGCTTCCGCTCCTCCAGCCGTGGGAAGGCATGCAGTCGCGCGCCGATCTCATCGCCCGCTACGCGCAGACGAGCGGGCGCGACGTCTCCGACATGGACTGGTTCTTCGTGATGGCCTGCTACAAGCTCGGCATCTTGCTTGAGGGCACCCACGCCCGTGCGGGAGCGGGCCAGGCTGACCCGGGAATGGGTGACATCTTCCACTCGATGACGCTCTGGCTCTTCGCCCGTGCCAACCAGTCGATTGACGAAGCCTGACACCGCGACATCCAAAGGGAGACGGGATGCAGTTCGGACTCGACATAGCCCAGCAACGGATGCCGTGGAGCGAGGTCGCCGACAGGGCGCGCTTCGCCGAAACCCTCGGGTTCAACGGCATATGGGGATTCGACCACTTCCAACCGATGTACGGCGACGGCCCCGGTGAGTGCTTCGAGGGCAACACGACTCTCGCGGCGTGGAGTGGGATCACCGAGCGCGTCCGCCTCGGTCTGCTGGTCACCGGCATGACCTACCGCCATCCATCGGTGTACGCCGCCGAGGCGATGACCATCGACCACGCGTCAGGCGGCCGGCTGGAGCTTGCCTACGGTGCCGCCTGGTTCGACAAGGAGCACACCGAGCTCGGCATTCCGTTCCCACCGCGCAAGGATCGCATCGACGCGTTCGAAGAGGCGGTACAGATCGTGCGCGGTCTCCTAACCACCGACGGCTACACGTTCGAGGGAAAGCACTTCCAGGTGCACGACGCGACGTTGCTGCCGCGTCCGGTGCAACAACCGCATCCGCCGATCTGGATCGGCGCGTCGGGTGAGCAGCGCATGATGCCGATCGCGGCGAAGTACGCCGATGTCTGGCACTGCTTCGGCCCGCCCGAGGTGCTCGGACCGAAGTCGGACCGCATCAGTGCGCACGCCGAAGCGCTCGGACGTGACCCGTCGACCATTCGCCGCGCAACGTCGCTGTCGCTCGAAGACGACCTCGATGCGATCGCCGCGAACATCGAGACGTGGGAAGGCCTCGGGTTCACCTACCTGGTGTGCGGCTGGCCGTCCGGTGGGCGCGCCGACATCGAGGCCTTCGCGACGCGCTTCCTCGCCTGACTACCTGAGTCTCAGCAGCTTCCCGAGGTTCCGAAGTCCTGCGTCCAGTAGGGCGTGCCGTTCACGGCCCAGCTTATGCCGCCGCCGAAGTGCGTGTACGCGCTGTTCAGGATGTTCGCACGGTGGTCCGGAGAGTTCATCCAGAGGGCCATCACCTGGTCTGCGGTCGCCGCGCCGTACGCCACGTTCTCGCCGATGGCCGTCCACCCGTTGTACCCCGCCCGCTCGTCACGCATACCTACAGTGGAACCGTCGCTGCCGACGTGGGTCATGGTGTTGTGGATGGCCTGGTCGTCAGCGTGCCCCTGCGCAGAGCGCTCGAGCGAGGCGCACCAGGAGAGGCCGGGAACCTGGGCTGCGGCGCGTTGCGCGTTGATCTGCGCGAGCAACGCCCCAGACGCCGGGCTCGCCCCACCACCACCGGCTGAGCTCTGTGCGCCACATCCGGCGGTGGCGATTGCGAGGAGAGCGAGTGAGGCGACGATGAGCGTCAGGCGGCGCAGAAGACGATGCATTTGAAAGCGTCCTTGCAGAAGGGGGAAAGACATCCGGGTCAAACATCACGCTAGCAACCCGCTTGTCGCGGTTTCCAGACACATCGGACCGACGCGGTGCGTACTTGAGCGAGGAGTCGTCGAACCACCGACTCGGACGCGCCCGGTGTGACCAAAGCCTCGCACTCCGCGCGATGTCGAACGCGACTGTGTGCCGCGTGCCGATCGAGAGATAGCCCTGCAACCTGTCGGATCGCCTAGCGCGCGAGACGTTCGCGCCGCTGTCATACCGCTGCACATGTGGCGGGAGAGTGAAGCTGGTGCGATGCTCTCCACGTGTCAGGGATCCGGTTGAGCGATCTGCAGGCGGCGGCTGTGCTCCGGGAGCACTCACGGCGCGACGCCGCAGGTCGAGACCGACGCTTTCTGATCGACCGGTACATGCCTGATCCCTATCGCACCCTGCTCGCGGTATCACGATGTGGTTAACGACGAAAGGTTCTTCGACGGCGGGCTGGGCGTGGCTTGGGCGTGGGGTGTGGTGGCGATGGTTCGTCACGCTGTTCGTCCTCTGCACCGCCTGGGGTTTCGCGACACCGGTGCTCAGCGGGCCCGACGAGAATTCGCATGTCCTCCGCGCGATCGCCCTATCGAGAGGCGACGTCACCGGTCGGGAGATGCGCACGCCCTTCGGACGGCTCCCGGTGATCCAGGTCCCGCTCAGGACTCTTGAGCTCTCGCTCGCCGCGGACTGCTACAAGAAGCGACCGGAGGTGACTCCGGCGTGTGTCCGATCCGTCCAGTCCGGTGACCAACTGCGTCCGGTCCTCAGCGGCATGGCCAAATACCCACCGTTGTACTACGCGCTCGTAGCCCTGCCGGTGCGCGTCGTCGGAGGGGTGAGCGGGCAGCATCTGATGCGCCTCGTCTCGGCACTCCTCGTCGCCGCACTCCTCGCCGCAGCGTTCTTCGCGGCGCAGGCGATCGGACGCTGGTCGGTACTCGGAGTCGCGGTCGCGACGACCCCGATGGTGCTGTACTACGGCGGAATCGTGAACCCGAGCGCCCTGGAGATCGCTGCCGCCATAGCGGTCTGGGCTTCCGCAGCCGCATTGGCGCGTGCGAAGACCGTCGACGAGCGCCTCCTCGCGATCGCAGTGAGCTCATACGCGCTCTGCGTCAACAGTCGGAGCCTCGCCCTCTTTTTCGCATCAGCAGCGGTCGGCGCTGGCCTCCTTCTCATGCCGCGGGCGCGCCTGCGCGAGATCATGGGGATGCGAAGGTGCAAGCTGTGGTGCGCGGCCGCCCTGCTCAGCGTCGTGCCGGCCGTCGTGTGGGGAGGACTCTACGGGCGGTTCGATGACGTGCCGGGAGCGCATACCAACTTCACGTTTCTCGACGGCCTCGGGCGGTGGTGGCGACTCATCCAGGAGGGAACCGCGGAGTTCGGCATCTTCGAAGTACGCGTGTGGGCTTCGATCTTGCTGTGGTGCGCAGTGACGCTTGCGCTGCTGTGGATCGCGTTCTCACGGGCAAGGCGTCACGACGGAATGGTGCTCGCCGGAGTCTTGATCGTCGTGATCATGGTGCCGATCGCTGTGTCGATGGTCCAGCCTGCACCGCTGTTCGCCGTGTGGCCTGGTCGGATCGGTCTACCGCTCACCGTCGGAGCGGCGATCGTTGCCGGCGTAATCGCCGACTCTTCAAAACCCCAGCGCATTCAATTCCCGATCGCTCCGCTTCCGATCCTTGCGGCTGGGGTCGGGCTGGCTCAGTTCTTCGCGTTCGCCACAACCGCTCGGCGATACGCGGTCGGCATTAATGGCGCTCTCCTCTACTTCCTAGACCCGACCTGGACCGGACCGCTTCGCTCGACGGCGGTGCTTGCCTTGGGGACCGGAGCCATTCTCGCTCTCACTTGCCTCGTTGCGCGGAGCACTCCGTTATCGCCTTCCCCGAACCAAAACGAGATCGCCGAAGCCACATCGGAATGAGTCGACAGGCGCGGCAGCGCTACGAAGCGACGACGCAGGTGGGGCAGGGAGGTCGGCCGGCTTCGAGGACCTCCGCGACGCTGACTGTGCGGACGACGCCTACCTTGCCGGTGTCCTCTAGGAGCTTGGCCTGGTTCTTGGCGAGGATCTTGCACTCACGGCTCGCGTGATACGCCCGGCGGCCCGCTGTTGTGAACACGGGCGGCCGTGCATCGGGCTTCTCGAACTTGCAGATCGAGCAGGTCCCTGCAGCGAGATCGTGTCGACAGTTCTCTGCTTCGGACTCGCTGATCGTTGTCATCACCACCATCTTACCGGACCCTGTCCACTCTTTCCCGATGGGAACCTCACCGGTCCATCACATTTCGGTGATCAGGCCCGGACGGGCTTCCAGCAGACTGCTGCCATCCAGCCGATGGCCGACCGACTTCGGGATCGACGACCCCGTGCCGGTCGACAGCTATCTCGGCCACCTTGGGCACCCGTTCACCAGAACCGCCCAGCCCGCCAAGATCGAGGTGTGTCCCAGCCATGGTCGATACTGCGGGAGTGCGCTATCTCGACGGTGAGCTGGTCTGCAGCGCGAGCGACCTCGTCGGCTTTGCTGCGTGCCACCACCTCACCTACCTCGAGGGCGCGGCGGCGCGGGGCGAGATCACGAGACCGCAACGGATCGATTCCTTCGTCGACCTGCTCGTGCGGCGCGGGGTCGCGCACGAGCACGACGTGCTCTCCGGCTACGGAACCGAAGGCGTTGCGACGATCACCGTCGACTCCGCCACCCGCGCCGGTCTCGAGGACGCCGCCACCGAGACCATCAGCGCGATGCACGCCGGCGTGTCGGTCATCTATCAGGCGACCTTTCTGCACGAAGGGTGGGTCGGCCACGCCGATTTCGTAGAGCGGGTCGACGATCTCCCGAGCGATCTGGGGAGCTGGTCATATCTGGCGGTAGACGCGAAGCTCGCCCGGCGCGTGAAGCCGGGCGCGCTCCTTCAGCTCGCCGAGTACTCCGAGCACATCACCCGTATCCAGGGTGTAGCGCCACAGCTCGTGGTGGTGATGACCGGTGACGGTTCGCGCCAGGAGTCGCCGCTCGCCGACATTGCCGACGTTCACCGACGCCTCAAGGCCGACTTCCGCGCCAGGGTGCTCACCGGGCCCACCGATGCCGAGCCCACGGTCACGTATCCCGACAAGGTCGGTCACTGCAAGGTATGCCGGTGGGTGAGCGTGTGTGACGAGCGTCGTCGCATCGACGATCACCTAGGTTTCGTCGCCGGCATCCGCATCGACCAGATCCTCAAGCTCACCGAAGCGGGCATCTCCACCCGGCGCGCGCTGGCCGATGGCCCGGTGGGCTCGCCGACGGCAAAGATCGCCGGGCCGGTGTACCAGCGGTTGCAACGCCAGGCGGCGCTGCAATTACGAGGCGAAGGCCTCACCCGACCATTGTTCGAGCTCCTCGACCATTCGCTCGCCGGGTTGCCGGAACCATCGCCGAGAGATCTCTTCCTCGACCTCGAGGGCGATTCGATGGCCTTCGAGGGTGGGCTCGAGTACCTGTTCGGCTTCGTCGAGGTGGTCGACGGCACGAACGTGTACCGCCCGTTCTGGGCCCACTCGCCGGCCGAGGAGCGGTTCGCATTCGAAGCCGCGGTCGACTTCATCGCCCGGTGTCGCGCCGCTCGACCCGAACTGCACGTCTACCACTACGCCGCGTACGAAACGAACGCGTTCACGCGGCTCGCGACCCACCACGTAACCCGGGAAGCCGAGGTGGATGCGATGCTGCGGGAGGGGGTCTTCGTCGATCTGTACAAGATCGTGAAAAAGTCGGTGTTGCTCTCGACCGAATCGTACGGGTTGAAGGCCGTCGAACGGCTTTACCAGCCCGAGCGAACCGGCGCGGTGCTCGATGCAGGTTCGAGCATGGTCGCCTATTCCAGCTATCTCGCCGACCCTGAGCCGCGCCGGCTCGTCGAGATCGCCGAGTACAACCGCGATGACTGCGAGTCGCTGCTGCTCCTGGTGGCTTGGCTCGGGGCGCGCCGCTCTGGCAGTGTGCGGCGATGCAACGACCGGGCTCGGTAGACGAAGGCGCCCGCCACCTGCGGTTCGCGATCATCGGTGCGGGGATGTCGGGAATCCTCAGCGCGGTGAAGCTGGCCGAGGCCGGCCTCACCGACTTCACCATCTACGAGAAGAACGACGGCCTCGGCGGAACCTGGTACGAAAACACCTACCCGGGCCTCGCGTGCGACGTCCCGTCGCACCTCTACTCGTACTCGTTCTCGTTGTCGCCCGACTGGAGCCGCCGGTTCTCGCCCGGCGCTGAGATCCGTTCCTATTTCGAGCGCGTCGCGGGTGAGCATGGCATCGATGAACGCACCCGCTTCGGCGACGAGGTCACGCACTGCGAGTTCATCGACGGTCGGTGGCACGTCGAGACCGCAGCCGGCCATCAAGACGTCGTCGATGTGGTGATTGCGGCGACGGGAGTGCTCCACCATCCGAACTACCCCGACATCGACGGCCTCGACACGTTCGAGGGCGCGATGTTCCACAGCTCCCGTTGGGATCATGACGTGCCGATCGACGGCGCCAAAGTCGGCATCATCGGGACGGGGTCCACTGCAGTGCAGCTCGTCGGGGCGATCACCGAACGGGTAGGGCGGCTGACGCTGTTCCAACGTACTGCCCAGTGGATCATGCCTCAGGACAACCCGGCCTACACCGAGGTGCAGAGGGATGACTACCGCGATCATCCTGAACGGCTCGAGGAATCACACTCGAACCTGCGGGAGATGTTCGGCCTGTTCGCCAACGCGATCATCGACTCCGACTCCGCCGAGATCGCGTTCATCGAGAACGCGTGTAAGGCCAACCTCGAAGACAACGTCCACGACCCAGAGCTGCGCGAGCGGTTGCGTCCTGAGTACCGCGCCGCGTGCAAGCGCCTCGTGATCTCGTCCAATTTCTACGACGCGATCCAGCAACCAAACGCTGCGCTTATCACCGACGGTATCGAACGCATCGAGGCGAAGGGCATTTGCACCAAAGACGCTTCCACGAATGAGACCTGCCTCCATGAGCTCGACGTGCTCGTGCTCGCCACCGGTTTCCACGCCGATGCGTTCATGCGCCCCATGGGCATAGTCGGACGTGACGGCCACACCATGGCCGAGGAATGGGCCGACCGCCCGAATGCATATCTGTCGATCTCGATCCCCGAGTTCCCGAACTTCTTCATGCTCAACGGCCCGAACGGTCCCGTCGGAAACTTCTCGCTCATCGAGGTCGCTGAGCTGCAGTTCGGCTACATCCTGGCGCTGATCGAACAGCTCCGGTCGGGCGGGGCAGGCGAGCTCAGCGCGACCCGCGCGGCGATGGAGGAGTTCGAAGCCGCGCGGGTCGAAGCGGCGAAGAAAACGATCTGGGTGACCGGCTGCCGTAGCTGGTATCTCGACGACCGCGGCATCCCTGCGACCTGGCCGTGGTCATTCGCCCGCTTCCGAGAAGAGATGGCAGCGCCGAAGAGCGAAGCCTTCGAGCGTCGTTGACACCGATACGCTCAGGGCCGCGGGACCGAGGTCGACGACACGGTTGCCAACCCGGGGTCCTCGCAGCGAGCCACAGTTGGGCAATAGGGAGGAGGTGAGCCGTGTCGCTCTCGAGTGGTGATCGCGACGTCTTTCACGTCGGGAGTCTGATCTTCTCGTTGTTGGCGATGCTGCTGGCATTCGTCGCGGTAGTGGTCGCGGGCCAGGCCTGGTCCCGTAGCAACGACGCGAAGGACCAGATCCACAAGGTCGTGGCCGGCGGGCTGCTGGCGTCCAAGGTGAACGTCAGGCTGGCGGAATACTCCATGGTGGTCGCGCCCTCCACGGTGAGGGCCGGCAAGGTGACGTTCCAGGTCAAGAACGCCGGCTCCATGATCCACGAGATGGTGCTCGTGCGGGCACCGAGCGTCGAGGCGCTCCCTAGGGTCACGGTCGTGACGGCCGGCCGAGTGGTTGGCGACGTCAACGAGGAAGCGATTCCAGAATCTGACAAGCCGGGAGAGACCGAAGTCGAGGTCGGCAAGACGGTGACGAAGGCGATCACTCTCACCGCGGGCACCTACGTGATGATCTGCAACATCGACACGACCCTCCCCGGCGGCGCTGTGCTGAACCACTTCCAGCGCGGGATGTACGCCGTGATCACGGCCAGCTGACGACCCGATGGGTGGCAAGGCGTGCTTGGTCGGTACTCGCATCGCGGTCTACGACGGGCTCGAGTTCGCGGGAACGATCTGACTTAGCATCGCGACATGTGCAGAAACATCACTGAGCTCCGCGGCCTGGAACCCGCTGCGACGGTTGAGGAGGTCGACGCCGCGGCCCGTCAGTACATACGCAAGGTCACCGGCGTGACCAAGCCGAATCCCGTGCTCGCGGAGCAGCTCGAAGCGGCTGCGATGGAGGTGGCGGCGGTCACCCGCGCAGTCCTGGCCGTCGTTCCGAAGCGGCGCCAGCCGCCCAGATCGGTGCCGCCGCTGCGCCGCCCCGAGGTGCGTGCGCGGCTCGGTCTCGAACCTTTCACTGTCTGATCTGGTCCCGGCGACCGCGGCGACCGCGGCGATCGGGAGATCGAGGTGATCGGCGGCACAGGCTTGCCCCATGGTCCAGGCCCAATGATGACCCAGCCGTGTGACATCCTCGGTTGATGGCCGAGACCGAGGCACCGCCCGCCACCGTCGACGACGCGCGAGCGAAGGCCGTGCGCCGCGCGTCCGACGTGTGGCGTCGCCAGCTTGTCGACTTGAGTGGCCGCAACCGGCTGCTCTACTACCGAGATCAGGCGCTCGGAACGCTCGATCTCGGCGCCAACACCGCGCCGGCGGATCCCGCCGCGGTGGACCAGCTGCTCGCGGGCAGCCTGGTCACGCTCACCCAGCTCTTCGCCTCGTCGGAACCCAGCCAGGCCGACGTGCTCGCCTCCCGGGCCCGCCGCGCTCGCGCGATCGCGGGCAAGGCCGGCGAGATGCTCGAGGAACGCGGCATCCGAACGCTGTTCCTGGCCGTCGGCATGGCGCACTGGACCGAGCAGCAGTCGGCCGCGCAACCGGCGGCGCCGATCGTGCTGTTCCCGATCACGCTGACGCCGCGTGGTGCGAGCGCGGAGGAGTTCGAGCTGCAGACAGTCGGCGATCCGCAGGTCAGCCCGACGCTGCTCGAGAAGCTCGCCACCGATTTCGGCTTGCGCATCAACGGCGCCGAGCTCGATGAGCTGCTCATCGCCGACGCCCAATCTACGACGGGGGAGTCGATCACCGAAGGTTGGCCGATCTCGGCTGTGCTCGAGCGGCTCGAGAAGGAGGCCGACGGCGCGGTGCCAGGCTTCTCGATCAGCGAAAGGCTTGTGATCGCGAACTTTTCGTATCACAAGCTTCCGATGGTCAAGGACCTCGAAGCGTGCGAGTCGCAGCTGATCGATCACGATCTCGTTGCCGCGATCGCGGGCGACGAAAGCGCGCGCGTCGCGGTGGCCTCGCGCGATGGCGTGATCGACATCGACCCCGCGCTACCTGATCGGCAACCACCGGCCGACGAGGTTCTCGTTGTCGACGCCGATGGCACGCAGAGCTACGCGATCAACGCCGTGCTCGCGGGCAGCAACCTCGTTGTGAAGGGCCCGCCGGGCACCGGCAAGAGCCAGACGATCGCGAACCTCATCGCCACGCTCGCGGCCCATCGCCAGCGGGTGCTGTTCGTGGCCGAGAAGCGCGCCGCGATCGACGCGGTGCTTAAGCGTCTCCAGGCCGAGGACCTCGGTCATCTCGTGATGGACCTGCACCACCGCGCGCAGTCGCGTCGGTTGATCGCTCAGGATCTCCAGGCCGCGCTCGACGCGTCGGCCACCGCACCACTGGTCGACCTCGCCGCGCAACAGGCCGCGCTCGTTGCCCGCCGTGATCGGCTGAACCGCTACATCGAGACCCTGCACCGCATTCGCGGCCCGTGGGGTGAGAGCCTGTTCACAATCCTGGCCGAGCTGCCCGGCATCGACTCCGCTGGGCGTGTCGACTACCGCTTCCCCGCGGCGGCACTGAACAAGCTCGACCAGGAGCATGCGGCCCTGGCCGCGCAGGCGCTGCGGGATCTGGTCGGGCTCGGCGGTGTGATTCCGGCCGGTCAGCCGTGGGCGGGAGCGAGGCTGGAGACGACCGACGAGGTACGGACCGCGCTCGAGGCGCTCACCCGGCTGCGGGCCGAGCTGGCCGGTTGGCGCGTGGCGGTCACCCGGGTCACCACCGACGTCGGTTTAGATGGGCCGACGAGCATCGAGCACGGCCAGAATCTCGTCGCGCTGGTGGCCTCTGTGCAGGCCACGCTCACCGTCGTCAACGCCGAGCTCTTCACCTTCGATCTCGACGCGATGGTGGCCACCTTGAACAAGCCCCGCTTCGCTCGTATCTTCTCGCGTGACTACCGGCGCACCCGCAAGCGGGTCGACGCGCTCCGTCACGGTGGTGACATGACGGCCGCGCAGGTTCTGGCGATGGTCGCGGCCGCGCGCGACCAGCGGACGAACTGGTCGTCCACCAGCATCGACGGCGGCCGACCTCGCGCCGTCGAAGGCGTAGACGAGCTCGTGTTGGTGACAAACGGGGTGCGTACTGCGCTCGATCAGCTTGCCGTGTCGATGCCCCACATCCTGTGGCCGGCGCTCGACCTCGATGTGCTCGGCGCGATGCTCCAGGCATCGGTTGACGCGCGAGATGTAGCAGTCCGTCAGCCCGAGGTGCACCGGCTCGTGAAGCTGGTGGGTGGTCTCGGCCTCGATGATTGCTACAGGGCATGCACTGCCGCGGGCGTGCCCGGGCCTCTGGTCGAGTCGGCATTCCGCCACTGTTGGCTCAGCTCGATCTACGAGCACGAGCTGATCGGCGAGCCCGAGCTCGTGAGCCTGCAGTCTGAGTTCCACGACGAGGTCGTCAACGAGTTCCGCCGGGCCGACGAGGCGCACATCGACTCCGGCGCGGCCCGGGTACGGCGTGCCGTCGCCGAGTGGATCGTCGAGACCCGCGACGCGTTCCCCGAGCAGAGCGTGCTGCTCGCCAAGGAGGCAGGGAAGGCCCGCAGGCACATCGCGCTGCGCCGCCTGTTCCGGGAGGCGCCCGAGATGCTGACAGCGCTGAAGCCGTGCTGGGCGATGAGCCCGCTCGAGGTGAGTCAGCTGTTGCCGGGAGACAAGCAATACTTCGACGTTGTCGTGTTCGATGAAGCGAGCCAGGTCACGCCAGCCGACGCGATCCCGGCGATCCTGCGGGGCAAGCGCATCGTGGTCGCGGGTGATCAGCAGCAGCTCCCGCCGACCGCGTTCTTCCTCGGTGCCGACGAAGACCCGGCCCCCGACGACGGGTACGACGACTCCGCCTCCGACCCGCTGCTCGACCCGCCCCTCGATTCCGGGACCACCGGCTTCGAGTCGATACTCGACGTGTTGAGCGCGATTATCCCCGCGCGCACACTTGGCTGGCACTACCGCAGCCAAGACGAGCGCCTCATCGCGTTCTCGAACGTCTACTTCTACGACCAGTCGCTGCTCACCTTTCCCGGCGTGCACGGAGATGACTGCCTCCACCATGTCAAGGTCGATGCGCCCCGGCCGGGGCTCGACGCGAACGAGAGCGCGTCAGGTGAAGTCCTCGCAGTCGTTGAAGCGATCTTCGACCACGCCGCGACTAGGCCGAACGAGTCGCTCGGAGTCATCGCCCTCGGACAGGTCCACGCCGAACGGATCATTGAGTCGTTGCGACGCGCGCGTCCTGCCCACCCCGAGTTCGACGGCTTTTTCGACGGGAGTTTCGACGGCGTCACCACCCGCGCCGGCGAGCCATTCTTCGTGAAGAACCTCGAACGCGTCCAAGGCGATGAGCGCGACGCGATCATCCTCTCGATCGGCTACGGCAGGCGCAACGCAAGCGGGCGCCTCGGCTACCAATTCGGCCCGATCCTCACCGAGAAGGGGGAGCGCAGGCTGAACGTCGCGATTACGAGGGCACGTCGGCGCCTCACGCTCGTCTCGACGTTTGGCGCCGAAGACATGGACCCCGCCCGCTCCGGTAGTCGCGGCGTCGAGCTCCTACGCCGCTACCTCCAATACGTCGCATCAGGCGGCGGCGACCTCGGCAGCGGCCCCCGTGAGAACCCGAAGCTCAACCCCTTCGAGGTCGACGTACGTGACCGGCTGATGGCTGCGGGGGTACCGGTCATCGCCCAGTACGGAGTGTCCGGCTACACCATCGACTTCGTCGCCGCCGATCGTGACCAACCCGGCCGCTTCGTTCTTGCCATCGAGTGCGACGGCGCGAGCTACCACTCGCAACCGACCGCAAGAGACCGCGACCGTCTGCGCCAACAACAACTAGAACGCCTCGGCTGGCGCTTCCATCGCATCTGGTCCACTGACTGGTTCGCCGATTCCGAGCGCGAGGTCGATCGAGTCGTCGACGCGTACGAACGCTCGCTCGCCGTCCCAGCGCGGCCGCATGTTGTCGCACCGTCGGCTGCACCGGCACGCTCGAGCCGCGGCCCGAGGCCGGCAGTCGATCCCGGCCACCCGATCTCCGACTACTCCCCGGACCAGCTCGTCGCCCTCGCCATCTGGATCGAGTCAGACACCCTCCTCCGTACCGAAGACGAGCTCGTGGACGAGCTCATGGCAGACCTCGGCTTCAAGCGCCACGGCAAACGGATCGACGAGAAGCTCCGCATCGCGATCAGTCGGGCTCGAGCCCGGCGTTGAACCCGATTCCACGCGGCCTGGTTGTCCCGCCTCACAGCCCGAGACTGAACCGTGGGTGGTCAGGGTGTGGGCTCGGGTTGTGCCTGGAACGTCGTGACGCCTGGAACGCCGGCATCGGTCGAGAGCTTCGAAAGGGAGCCGGGCGCGTGCTTCACGTAACGGTCGAAGAAGTCAGTGACCGACTTCACGACCGGCTCGAGCCACGGCGGGCGGAAGGGTGTGTGGGGCGCTCCGACCAGGGTCTCGAAGAACTTTGGCGCCGACGCCGCGGCGAAGGTCGCGACGCTCGCCGGGTACGGCACGGTGCGGTCGTGGTCGCCGTGCACGAGGAGCAGGGGAGTGGCGTGAGCCTTGTGCCCAGCGAACCAGGCCCCTTTGGGGAACGGGAGCTGGATGCCCGCCAACGAGACGGCCGCGTCGATGCGCGGGTCTCGACAGCACGAGTTGTAGGTCACGCCGAGGGTCGTTATCGCGCCGAGCGAGTGGCCCGCGGCGGCGATCCGGTCTCGGCTTATGAGGTGGCGCAGGCCGCTGCCTGTGGTGCGATCGAGCTGCAAAATCTTGGTGATGACAAAGCTCACGTCGCCCGGCTGGTTCACGTAGTCGCCCAGGTAGGGGCCACCCGGCGCCCGTCCGTTCGACAGCGGGAAGGTCGGCGCTGCGATCACATACCCCGCGGCGGCCCAGTTGCGCAGCAGCGGCTCGTAATCCGGCCCGGTGGCCGTGAAGCCGTGCGAGAACACGATGAGCGGGAACCGACCGCGCGCGGCGGGTGCGTTTCCGGTGTCGACGGTGCTCGACGGGTCACCCTGTGCCGGATAGAGGACCATCACCGGCAGCGTCCGCGTCGGTGCGCCCGGGTAGGTGCCGTTCTTCTGCGTCGGTCGCGACGCGTCGACGAACGTCTCGGTGCGCCGCCCGACCGCGAACGGTCCGTCGATCGGAGCCTTCCGTTTCGGCGCTGTCGAGGCGCCCGCGGGCGAACCGACGAGCGCAGCAAGCAGCGCCGCGATCACGGCGAGGGCCGACCACACAGGGGCCCTGCTCCGGAGTACCAGATCCGAGGTTGAGCGCTCGATCATGTTCATGGTGGCGAAGCGTAACCGCCCTCGCGCTTCCGTCACTTCAGTTATAGATGTCTCGTGGGTCGACTGAGCGTCCCCCCGTCGACCGGTTTGGAACGGCCCTCACATCCACAGGTGCTCCCAATCGGATGCCGGTCTCAATCGGGTTGCAGCGACGTCCAATTGTAGATGCCGGTCGAGTGGCCGTCGTTCCAGGTGATGCTGATCCCGTACGCGCCGACGAGTTCGGCGTCGACGATGCGCAGGGGTTGCGGTGACGACGGGAGCGGCCAGATCGACTGGTTCGCGTCGCGACGGGTTCTGCAGTCCGCGCACGGGCAGTACCGGCGCAGCTCCTCGAGCTCGAAGTGGCTCGTCGTGCCGTCGAGCCACGTGAGGGTGAGGCCGGAGTCGCGCTGAATCTCGATCGAGACGGGTTTCGCGACGGGGGCCACTAGATCAGTGTGACAGTCGCGACCAAGCACGACCGCTCGCCGACCGTTCCGTCAGCTTCACTCGTAGGATCTCGACGCATGCGGACGATTCATTTGCCGCAGGCGACCTTGTCGCTCGTCGAACCTTTGCCGACGCCGTTCTCCGTGGTGACGGCGACGAGCGACCCGCTAGGTACCTGCTGCGAGGTGTCGGTGGTTTTCGCGATCTGACTCGAGCGCGTTTCGACGGCGTCTCCGCCGGGCGTACGAGGAATCGATTCCCAGGAGACGTAGTACCGCGTGATCGCACTGCCACCGTCGTCGACCGTCCACGACGCCGTGCAACTCCCGGAGCCGTCGGGAGGTGTCACCGTGAAGGCGGGCATCCCGGGGACGGCTGCCGATCGGGTGTCGGGCGGCGCGGTCGCGACTCCCGCGGGTTCGCGGTGACCCCGATCCGGGAGCGCGATGAGCGCGGCCACACCGACGACGAGCGCGACGGTCACCGTCGCGGTCGTCCCCAGCAGGACCACGCGGACCCGGTGCCGACCGCGAGCCGGTTCGGCGACGGTCGTTGCGACGTCATCGTCTCTGATCGACATCCACGCAATCCCAGCCTTCAGGGTGAGGTTGCGCACAGTTACCGACGCGCAAGGCGCCGTCAAGGTTTCAAAATCCTTTTTTGGGTGTCTTTGGGAACTGGACGACCGAGCCGGTCTGTCCCATCCCTTCGGTACACCCCACCGGCGTGCTTACACTGCTCGGGCTCAGCTTCGCTGCCGCGAAGTTGACGTAGCCGAAGCGGCGCGGGCGCGTCAGTCGCCGAGCGCCGCGTAGGCGGCGGTGCGGAAGTCGCGCACGACGGCCGGCGGGTCGGGGGAGTCCCACGCGCGTTGGGTCATGAGGATGGTGATGAGCTGCTCAGTGCGGTCGGTCGACAAGGCGGTGCCCAGGCCACCGTTCCAGCCGAAGCGCCCGGGAACCGCGGCAACGGCGTCGCGGTGCCCGACGCGCCGTTTCCGCACGTCAACACCACCGCTGAGTTCCTCGAACGCGAAGGTGCCGACGCGAGCTGAACCCTCGGGCCTGGTGTTGGTCCCGCCGGGCCCGGAGCCTTCCGGAGGGTGGCCGATCCGACGATCCCGACCGCGGCTGCGGTCACTGTCTGATCCGGTCGGTACAGTGAGGTGACGAGCTTCCCCCTAGACCCTGAAGAACGAGTCCCGGGAGCAGCAACATGTCGATTAGTGAAGAAACGCGCCACGAGATGTACTCGAAGCTCGAGGAGGTCCTCGGTGCTCAGATTGCGAACACGCTGATGGAACACCTCCCCCCGGTCGGCTGGGCCGACGTCGCGACCAAACGTGATCTCGAGACGCAGGTCGCGTTGGTGCGCGGGGATCTCGAGACGCAGGTCGCGTTGGTGCGCGGGGATCTCGAGACGCAGATCGCGTTGGTGCGCGGGGATCTCGATGCCGGGCTCGCCCGGGTGATTTCCGAGGTGGCCGACCGCCTCCGAGCTCAGACCTTGGTGCTGTGTACGACCCTGATCGCCGGAATGGGAGTCGTCGCCGCCCTCGCTCGCGTCTGACCGGCGTGACGATAGGTGTCGGTCAGGACATCGCGACGCTGTGCTGCTGCTCCGCGCACTCTAGGGGTACGAGACCGAACGTCTCGACTTCCGCCACACGCCGACCCGAACGCAGAGCAGCGGAAGATGTGGCTGGGTGATCGCTCAACCGGCGCGTGGGGCGCGACCGAGGATGTCGGCGAACCATTCGTAGGTGTGCTTCGCCCACAGAGTCGTCATCGCGCATGGCACGGCCATGAATCCGTGGGGCATCTCGGGCAGCACGAGGAGATCGACCTCGTTGCCGGCGGCCGCCCAACGGGCCGAGAGCATGAGCGTGTCGTCGAGCAGATGATCCGACGTTCCGACGCTCATCAGCGCGGGTGCCATACCGGTGAGGTCGGCGTAGCCGGGCGAGATCGAAGGGTCGCGGCGTTCGTCGTCGGTGAGGCCCGGCAGGTAGCAATCGGCGAAGAACTGAATGCCCACCGGGTCGAGAAGGTCGGGCCCCGCGACCGGGCGGATGCCACGCTGACTGGGGGAGCGGCCCCAGTCGTACACGCCGAACACGAGGTTGGCGCCGTCGACTCGGTGCATGGCCTGTAGCTCGTCGCGGATGCGCAGCAGCACGATCGCCGACATGTAACCGCCGGCAGACTCACCACCCACGATGATCCGGCCCGATCCGAACTCGTGCTCGGCGTTCGCGAGCAGCCACTCGGCGACCGCGACGCCGTCGTCGGGACCCGCCGGGCTGGGATGCTCGGGTGCGAGCCGGTAGTCGACCGAGACGATAGCCATGCCGAAGCGGTCGCGCAGATCGACGTTCGAGAGGTCACTCATCTCCGGCGCGCCGATCATCATCCCGCCGCCGTGGAAATGCAGGTAGACCGCGGTCGCGGGTTTGGCGGGAGTGAAGACCCGACAGCGCACACCTGCGATCTCGCGTACCACCGCCTCGGGAGAGGAGAGATACATGCTCTCCATTGCCCTGCGGGCCAACGCCACCTGCTGGTCACGGTCGAGCGGCGAGGCCTCTGGCGCGTCATCAGCGCGACCAGTGAGCGCGATTATCCCGGGAAGCGTCTCGTCGATCGCAGCCCGTGCGTCGCCGCGCATCGTCTCTACCTCGTCGGTCCAGAGTCGCATGCCATCCCCCGTCGGTTCGGTCGTCGACGCAGATGGTGGCGCGCGGCGGGCCGGCGGTCCAGATGTGGACCCACCGAATCAGGATCGGAAGCGTGCGTGACTGTCCCAACCTCCCGGTACGGTGCGAGTTGTGACCGAAGATGAATTCGAGACCCGGGCGACGATCGCGCTGCGTGAGCTGGTGGGTTCACCGGAGGCGACCTTCCGAGACGGCCAGCTCGAAGCCATTTCGGCACTGGTTCGAGACCGACGGCGGACGTTGGTTGTGCAGCGGACCGGATGGGGCAAGAGCGCCGTCTATTTCGTCGCGACCCGGCTGCTGCGCGGAGAAGATGGCGGCGGTGCCGGACCCACCGTGATCGTCTCGCCGTTGCTCGCCTTGATGCGGAACCAGATCGCATCGGGTGAGCGGGGCGGTGTGCGCAGCGCCACGATCAACAGCGACAACCGCGACTCCTGGGATGAGATCGCGACCCAGCTCGAAAACGACGAGATCGACGTGCTGTTGGTGTCACCGGAGCGGTTCGCGAACCCCGGCTTCGCTGCCGACGTGCTGCCGAAGATCGCGGCCAGGGTTGGCCTGCTCGTGGTCGACGAGGTTCACTGCATCAGCGACTGGGGCCACGACTTCCGTCCCGACTACCGACGCATCGGCCGCTTGCTCGACCTGCTGCCCGAAGGGGTCCCGGTGCTCGGCACGACCGCGACTGCGAACGACCGGGTGGTCGCCGATATCGAGGCCCAGTTCGGTTCCGGGCTCGTAACCATCCGTGGGCCGCTGGCCCGACCGAGCCTCGCGCTCGACACCCGTCGCATCCCCGGCCAACCCGAACGGCTCGCGTGGTTGGCGACCGTCATACCAAAGCTGGCGGGAACTGGGATCGTGTACTGCCTGACCGTGGCCGACACCGACCGCGTCGCGGGTTGGCTGCGGGAGCGGGGCATCGACGCGGCTGCGTACAGCGGTCGGACCGATTCGCAGCTCCGCCGCACCCTCGAAGATCGGCTGCTCGCGAACGATCTAGACGTGCTCGTCGCGACCTCTGCTCTCGGCATGGGTTACGACAAGCCCGATCTCGCGTTCGTGATCCACTACCAGTCACCTGGCTCGCCGATCGCCTATTACCAGCAGGTCGGTCGCGCCGGCCGCGCCCTCGAACATGCACATGGGATCCTGCTGTCGGGCTACGAAGATCGTGACATCCAGGACTACTTCATCCGCGTCGCGTTCCCGCCGCAGGAACAGGCCGAAGCAGTTGTAAAGCTGCTCGATCGCGGGGTCGACCCCAATGACGGCGATCACGACGGTGACCGGCCGTGGACCAAGTTGGCCGACATTGAAGAGCACGTGAACATCCGTCGAGTCCGGATCACGTCGATGCTTAAGGCCCTGGAGGTCGAAGGCGTGGTCGAGAGAAACGGCTTCTCGTATCGGCGAACCGCAACGGCCTGGGCGTACCCGACTGAGCGGATTTCCGCTGTCACTGCGCAACGTCGGGACGAGCAGCGGGTGATGGAGGAGTACCTCGACAGCGAACGTTGCCTCATGGAGCTGCTCGGTAGAGTGCTCGACGACCCGACCGCTGTCCCGTGTGGACGTTGCTCCCGATGCACCGGTGAGCGGATCGAGGTCGAGCTTGATCCCGGGCTTGTGCGCGCCGCTCAGGAGTACCTGCGTCGAGACCCGCTGGTGATCGAGCCGCGGCGCATGCGTGCCGCGGGTGGTCGCATCCCCAAAGACGTGCAGATCGAAGCGGGCCGAGCGTTGTCGGAATGGGGTGACGGCGGCTGGGGCCGGCTCGTGAAGGAGCAGCGCGCGGCTGGAGCGTTCTCCGACGAGCTCGTCTTCGCGCTCGCCGACGTCGTGGGCAAGTGGCCTTTCGACCGGCGGCCGACGTGGGTCACCTTCGTGCCTTCGACGCGAGCACCGGAGCTGGTGTCATCGCTCGCGAAGCGGCTCGCGCAACGACTCGATTTACCGATGAACGCGGTGTTGCGCAAGACGCGAGACACGACACCGCAGACCGAGATGGAGAACAGCACCCAGCAGTACGAGAACCTCGCCGGCGCGTTCGAGATCGACGCCGACGTCGCCGATGTTCCCGACGGTCCAGTGCTCCTCGTCGACGACCTCGCCGATTCCCGGTGGACGCTCGCGGTCACGGGGGCGCGCCTGCGCAAGGCGGGCAGCGGCCCGGTGCTCCCTCTGGTGCTTGCAATCGGTGCCGGCGACTGACGCCGTTAACTCAGGTTCCGGGGCGACGTGACCGTGGGAGATCCCGGGCCAGCGAGTTGAGATAGCCGAGTGCAGCGAGGCGAGCGTCGGGATCTTCCGGATCGGGGGCCGGCGGGGTCACGCTCACCTCGTGGTCAGCGGGCTTGGCGGCGAGCTCCGTCAACGCGTCGAACATGGTGGCCTCGTCATCGGTGGGGTGGGCTTCTTCGACCTGCTTCCATGCTTCTTCGAGCTGAGCCGAGAGCGTGTTTGCGCTGCGCCGCAGCGCGTCTGCATCAGATTGGGCCGACACGAGTGCCTCGGTCAGTTTCTGCTCTACGTAGGCGCTTCTCGCGAATCCGCGGCATCCACTACGACTGTCGGCATTTGCCGGTCGAGAACTTGAGGTGGTGGGGTCAGCGTTCGATGCGGGGGATGTCTTGGCGGGGAGCGATGGATCCGCCGATGACCCGTTGAGCGCGGGCCGGATCGTCACGCCCGATCCGACGACCTTCGATTGCGGCGAGACGCCGATCGATGCGTACGAGGGCCTCTGCGAGAAGGGCTTTCACGCGGCGGTCGCGGTCGAGCTGGTCGGCCATGCGGTCGTAGGAGGCGCCCACACGGAGGAGCGCGTCGACGAGCTCGGCGTCACGTCCGCGGATCTCGCCCCGCAGCCGCCCGAGCTCACCACCGATCGCCTGGGTCAGGGCATCGATCCGGTCGGGAACCGGAACCACCGGGCTCTTCGCGCGGGTCCGCTTCCGCCTCATGGGTGCGGCCTGCTTCCGGTGACGCCGCGTGCGCCCCAACCGCCCGAATACCTCATATAGGGGTCAGACTACCGCGGTCCGCGCGCAAAAGCACCTGGAGCTTGTCGAGGGGGCCAACGGATCTTTGGAAGGTGACCGCTCCTTCGTTGTTGCGGAACTCGGCGATCAGGTGCTGGTTGAACTCGTTGGGACGTCTACTTGGGCGCGTTCGCTACCGCGATCGAGCAGCCCGATGGGAGTGAGCGGGCGTAGGCACCGTCGACGAACTGCTGTAGACGGGAGCCTCGGAAGGTGAGTCCGTTGGCGTCTTTGCCCTGGCTCTTCGCCGCGATCTGGCCCGGGATGGTTGTGTGCTGCGCGGGGCTCTCGAAGGTGATCTTGCGGTATTGGTCCATCTGCAGGTAGCCGGCCGGAGTGGTGCCAGGGCGACAGTAGGCGTCGTTGGATAGCGCGTCGTACAGCGTGCGCGACGAACAGAACGCCGCCCCGACGGGTTCGCCAGCCGCCAGGCCGCTGGGCGCGAGGCAGTTGACGATGTTGTCTTGTTGGCCCTGCGCTATCAGCACGGGGACGAGCTGGCCGCCGACCGTCGGCGCCTTCGGGTACGGGTTGACTCCGAGAGGACCGGGGGTGTTCCACCGCACCCAGTCACACCACGCAACAGCGTTCGCGTCGCTCGTAGTGGCACAGACGCGGTCGAGACCACCTTTGAAGTAGTCGCCCGCGGAGTATTTCGCCGGAAGGTTCCAGATGTTGGGTACGAGCATCGCGTTTGAGGCCGCGTCGCGGTAATTGGCCGTCGCCGCCTTGACCTGCTTGGCCTGGTCGAGACACAACGACTGCATCTGGCCGATGGTGACGATGCCCTCTGTGGTCGCGAACCCGCTGAGATCGAGCGGCCCTGTCGGCGGCGCGCCCGGGAGTGCCGCGCCGGGTGCGGGCGCCCGCTTCGACAGTTGGTCCCAAGAGCCGAAGATCAAGGAGAACAGCACGGGTCCGATCTGCACTGTGAGCGCGGGAAGGTCTAGGAGCAGCGGCTTGACCGTCTGGTGCATCTCCGAGTCGGCGAGACCATCGCCGAAGCTCAGCCCGGGTTGACGGGCCGGATCGGCGACGAAGTTGCTCGCAGGAGCCTCCGCGGCGAGGCCCACGAGATCGAACGCCGCCGTCGGGCGTGACGGGCGCGTCGCGGCCAGGTACGACTCCGCGAGCTGACCGGTGAACATCACCGAGTGCCCACCCTGCGAGTGGCCGGCGACGACAAGCTGGTAGCGGGCGGGCGCGTCGCTCGGCCAGGTCTTGGCAGTGAGTTGCGCGCCGGCGCGGTTCGCGTCGAGTACGTTCGCCGCCGCGATGCGGCCCGCGATATAGGTGTCGGGTGGCTGGTAGTCGGTCGCGGTGACGACCCGTCCTTGGTCGATCGCGTACTGCAGCAGCCCGTCGCTCGCGCGACCCTCGTGCCGGTTGAGGAGGCCCTTGGTGCCCCAGGCGATCGCGCCGATCCCGTCGGGCATCGGCGACCAGAAACTCGCCGGGTTGCTGGAAGGCTGGCACTGCTGGCCGAGCCCGATGGTGCCGTGCGCCCATGCAAACATGCGGCCGGTGCCGCCGGTGACCTTGGGACCACCGGTCGGCGCGACGACGAGCCCGCACACGAGATGCAGGTCGGTCTCGCCGAGCCCGCTCGAGACGTAGAGAATCCGCCACACGCGGGCGCCCGTCGGATACCCCGCGGTCTTTGTGTACGCCGGCTGGTTCAGCTCGGTCGACGCGACGAGATCGCCGGGCGCCAGGCTCGCGGGCACCGGCCCGCCTACCCCCGCCGGGCCCGAGCACGGCGCGGTGTCTGGCGGCGCGCCGGCCTTGGCGGAGGTACCGCTCTTGGCGGAGCTGCAGGCGACGAGGCTTGCGGTGACCAGAACCAGGACCATGGCGGGTAGCAAGAGGCGACGCATGCTCCATCATGACATGTGCCGTGACAACAACTGCGCACCTGGGGTCAATGTACCACCCAGGTGGGAGAATGGTCGCCGTGACCCTTGCCCCTCCCGCTCCGCCCTCGGCCCGCCAGCTGTCGCTCGGCGAAGTCGGGGTAGGTGGTGGCGGCGATGCTCAGGGTGGGTTCCATCCCGCGGTCGCGGAATGGTTCCGCCGGCGCTTCCCTCTCGGCCCGACGCTCCCCCAGCGGGAGGCGTGGGTGCACATCGCCGCAGGATCCGACACGCTCGTGGCCGCGCCGACCGGGTCGGGCAAGACGCTCGCCGGCTTCCTCGTCGGCATCGACCGGCTCTACCGCGCCCACGAAGCCGGTGAGCAGGTGAACGGGATTACGCGGGTCGTCTACGTGTCGCCGTTGAAGGCACTCGCGGTCGACATCGCGGAGAACCTCGAGCGACCGCTCGCCGAGATTGCCGAGATCGCCCTGGAGATTGGGATGACCGCACCCGACATCCGCGTCGCGGTGCGCACCGGCGACACACCGGCCTCGGCGCGGGCCGCGATGCTGCGCAAGCCGCCGAGCTTCGTCGTCACCACTCCAGAATCGTTGTTTCTCCTCGTGACGAGTGCGAAGGGCCGCAACCTGTTGCGCTCCACCGAGACGGTGATCGTCGACGAGATTCACGCGGTCGCGCGTGACAAGCGCGGCGCGCATCTCGCGCTCACTTTGGAACGGCTCGAAGCGCTGTGCGACACCCGGCCATGCCGGATCGGCTTGTCGGCCACGCAGAAGCCGGTCGAGACCGTCGCCCGGATGCTCGTGGGGGATCGGCCGATGCCGGCCATCGTCGACGCAGGCCACCAACGTGATCTCGATCTCGCGCTGGAGCTGCCCGACGGCGAGCTCGAAGCTGTCACGTCGGCGCAGCAGATGGCCGATGTGCTCGATCAGATCGCCGAGCTGGTCGGCCAGCATCGCACGACGCTCGTATTCGTGAACACCCGTCGACTCGCCGAACGGCTCGCGCACCTGCTCGGCGAGCGGTTGGGTGAAGAAGCGGTCGCTGCGCACCACGGCAGCCTCTCGAAAGATCGGCGGCTCCGGGTCGAGCGCCGTTTGCGCGCCGGCGATCTCAAGGCTCTCGTTGCGACCGCGTCGCTTGAGCTCGGGATCGACATCGGACCGGTCGAGCTCGTCTGCCAGATCGGCTCCCCGCGCAGCATCGCGACGTTCTTGCAGCGCGTCGGTCGTTCGAACCACACCCGGGCGGGTACACCGAAGGGTCGGCTCTATCCCCTGACCCGTGACGCGCTCGTCGAGTGCAGTGCGCTGCTCGCCGCGGTGCGCGCCGGCCGGCTCGACGCGATCGTTCCGTCGCGGCTTCCCCTCGACATCGCCGCGCAGCACGTGATCGCAGAGACCTCGGCGCAGGAATGGCGTACCGACGACCTGTACGAGCTGGTCCGCCGGGCCGCGCACTACAACACGCTCACGCGCGGCCAGTTCGACGAGATCATCGAGCTTGTCTCCAATGGGGTGGAGACCGGCCGCGGTCGACGGGGTGCGTTCGTGCATCACGATGCCGTGAACGGCGAGGTGCGGGGTCGCACCGCCGGCAGGATCGCCGCGCTCACCTCGGGGGGTGCGATTCCCGAGACTGGCGACTACCGGGTCATTGCCGAGCCCGATGACACGCTCATCGGCACGGTCAACGAAGACTGGGCGGTCGAGTCGACGGCAGGCGACATCTTCCTTCTCGGCACCCACTCGTGGCAGATCCGCCGCGTCGAACCCGGTGTCGTGCGGGTCCGCGACGCGGGTGACGCGGCGCCGACAGTTCCGTTCTGGACCGGCGAGGCCCCGGCCCGCACCGCCGAGCTGTCGACCGAGGTGTCGGATCTGCGCCGACGGATAGACGACTATCTCACCGCCGACGATCCCGATGGCGCGCGTCGCTTCGTGATCGAGAGCGCAGGGGTGAGCGTCGAAGCCGCGGCGATGGTGGTCGAGTACGTGGGAGTCGGGCGAGCGACTCTCGGTGCCATGCCGACCCAGAGCACGCTCGTGCTCGAGCGCTTCTTCGACGAGACCGGTGGCATGCAGCTGGTGCTGCACTCGCCCTATGGCGGGCGCATCAACCGGGCACTCGGCCTCGCGCTGCGTAAGAAGTTCTGCCGTACGTTCAACTTCGAGCTGCAGGCGGCGGCAACCGACGACGCCGTGGTTCTCTCGCTCGGGCCCCATCACAGCTTTCCGCTCGAGGAGGTGCCCCGCTACGTGACGAGCGCCACCGTCGAGGAGACGCTGCGTCAGGCGATCCTCGACTCTCCGTTGTTCCTCTCGCGCTGGCGGTGGAACCTGAACCGGAGCCTGTTGATCCTGCGGTTCCGCAATGGTCGCAAGAACCCGCCGCCGATCCAGCGCATGGAAGCCGACGACATGATGGCGGCGTTGTTCCCCCAGGCGGCGGCCTGCCAGGAGAACGTCACCGGCCCGATCGAGATCCCCGATCACCTCCTCGTCCGCCAGACGATTGCCGACACGCTGAACGAGGCGCTCGACGTCGACGGTGTGCGCGCGTTGCTGGAGCGGATCGAGTCGGGTGAGGTGGCCGTTCACTGCTGCGACACGACCGAGCCGTCGGTGCTCGCGCATGAGATCCTCACCGCGGCGCCGTACGCGTTCCTCGACGACGAGGGCGACCCGCAGAACCGCCGCACGAGCACGGTGGCGCTTCGGCGGGGTCTGGCGGCCGATCTCACGACCATCGGAGCGCTCGATCCTGCGGCCATCGAGCAGGTGCGTGACGAGATCACGCCGACCCCGACCAGCGCCGACGATCTCCATGATCTCCTCAGCTCGATGCTGGCCGCCCGGGCCCGCGACGAGTGGAGATCGCTGTGGAACGAGTTGGTAGAGCGCGGCCGTGGCGGGGTCATCGACGGCCCGATGCACGAAGAGCTCTGGTGCACGACCGAACGACGTAACGACGCCCTCTTGGCGCTCACGGGCGACGAGACCGCGGTGGCGTCGCTGCTGCGCGGGCATCTCGAGACCGCCGCCGTGACCACAGTCGAGGCGCTCGCGGTTGCGACCACGTTGCCGGCCACCCGGGTTAAGGCCGGGCTCGCGGTGCTCCAGAGCGAAGGCTTCGCGCTCCAAGGTCGTTACTCGGCCGCGTCGGAGACCGAGTGGGTGGCCCGTCGGCTGCTTGCCCGAATGCACTCCTATTCGCGCGGCGTGCGCCGTTCCTCCGCTCAGGCCGCGAGCGCTCAAGACTTCATGCGCTTTCTCCTGCGGTGGCAGCACGTCGCGCCGGGCACGCAGCTCACCGGTGTGGCCGGGCTCGTATCGGTGCTCGACCAGATCCAGGGGTTCGAGGCCGCTGCCGGCGCCTGGGAGCGGGAGTTGCTCGCGGCGCGTGTCGGCGGATACCAGCCCGAGCTGCTCGACCGGCTCTGTTACGACGGCCAGATCGGCTGGTTGCGCCTCACCCCCCGCGCCCGCAATGACGCCGATGCACCAGTCGGCGCACCGTCGAAGGCGACGCGGATCGCGGTCGTCTTTCGCGCCGACACCCAGTGGTTGCTCGAAGCCACGCGCGGTTCGGAGCCACCGGCCGAGCCCACGGTCGGGGCGACCGCGGAGATTCTGGTGGTGCTGCGAGAGCGCGGCGCGTGTTTCGCCGACGAGCTCGGCGCGGCGATGAACCGGTTGCCCGAAGATGTGGAACGCGCCCTATGGGACGGCGTGGCGCGCGGGCTGGTAACGGCCGACGGTTTTGGCGCGGTGCGCAACCGGGTCGGCGGTGTCCGCAAGCTCGAGACGCGTCGCCTTTCACGATTGCTGCGCGGCGCGAGCGCGAGCACTCCCGCGGCCGGGCGTTGGTCGCTTGTTCCAGGGAGTACGCACGACGTCGACCGTGACGAGCTGGCCGAGGCGGTTGCGGAGCTGTTGTTGCGTCGATGGGGTGTGGTCTTCCGTGATATCGCAGTGCGTGACTCGATCCGACTGCCGTGGCGCGAGGTGCAATGGGCATTGCGCCGACTCGAAGATCGGGGCCTCGTGCGTGGGGGCCGGTTCGTCTCCGGCTTCGCGGGCGAGCAGTACGCGCTCGCGGAAGCGGTCGAGCAGCTCGCGCACATTCGCAAGCTCGAACGCACCGGGGAGCGCGTCACGGTGAACGCGGTCGATCCGTTGAACCTCGTCGGGGTGATTGTGCCCGGAGAGACCGTGCCCGCGGTGCAGACCAACCGGGTCGTCTACTTGGACGGATTGCCGGTCAGCTCCCTGGTTGCGGAGCCGGCTCTTCCATGACCCGTAGCGTCAACGCGAAATCCGGCCGCCGCCGGCGATCCGGTCACGGGCGGCCCACCAGGTGACGCGGGCGAGTGCCTCGACCGCGATCGATGCAGACATCTTCGACTGGCCGGCCATCCGATCGGTGAAGACTATGGGGATCTCGGTAATGCGCCCATCGGCGCGCGCCACCGCGTAGGCCAGTTCGATCTGGAAGCCGTACCCGGTCGCGCCGGTCGACTTGTAGCCGACGCGGCGGAGCACGTCGGCGCGGTAGGCGCGGTAACCCGACGTGAGGTCGGTCACGTCGAGGCCGAGCACGGTTGCGGCGTAAGCGTTGCCGGCCCGTGAGAGCAGCCGTCGACCCGCCGGCCACCGGGGTGTCGCGCCTCCGTCGACGTAGCGTGAGCCGATAGCGAGGTCGGCGCCGGCGCTCACCGCGGCGATGAGAGCGGGAAGAGCGGCTGGATCGTGCGAGAGATCGGCGTCCATCTCGATCACGATCTCGTAGCCGCGGGCGAGGGCAACGGCAAAGCCGGCTCGGTACGCCGAGCCGAGACCAGACTTCCCGGCTCGGCGGATCACTTCGATCCCGCGGCGCGCCTTTCCATCCAGCGCTCGAGCAGTCGCTTCGGCAAGGGCGGCGGTGCCGTCGGGGCTGTCGTCGTCGACGACGAGCACGTCGACTCCGGGTGCGTCGCGGTGAATCGCGCTGAGCACGCGGACGATGTTGTCGGCCTCCTGATACGTCGGGATCACAACGACGGAGCGCACCGGTGCCGCTGCGCCTTCCAGCTCGGGAAGCAGACGGGCTGCGGTGGCGGTCATGGGGCTCCCTTCGGGCTTCGTGATCGGGCTTCGTTCCGACTGTGGTTTGCACTGTACGAAGGAGAAGGTCAGAAGACCCGAGCGGGTAGGTCAACTCGTGGCAAACGATGGCGTCGGAACGAGGAGGTCGGGCTTTGCCTGCCGTTGACCTCGCTGCGATCAGCGCTTGACCGGCGCCTCCGTAGGTTCATCACGATGATCGAGAGCCCGTCCACCCTTCCTCTGACGCTCGACGACCTGCTTGAAACCGACGCGCCTGAATCCGACGCGCCTGAAACCGACGCGCCGGGATGGGAGCGCATAGGTGCCACGCGCCTGGCGCTACCGGCGCTAGTCGGAGTCGCGCTCGTGCTCCGGCTGTGGGAGCTCGGCCGGAACCGGTTCGGCTTCGATGAGGCGTTCACCTCGATGGCCGGCCGTATGCCGTTCGGCACTCTGGTGACGTATCTACAGACGCGCGACTCACACCCCCCTCTCGACTATCTCCTCCGCTCTCCGCTGGCGCGACTCGGAACGAACGAACTGGTCACGCGCCTCCCGTCGGTGGCCTTTTCGGTGCTGGCCGTGGCGCTGTTCGCGTGGTGGATGCGCCGCCGGGGGATCGCCGGGGTCATCGCGACCGCGCTTCTCGCGATCAGCACGTTCCAGGTCGTCCACGGGCGCGACGTGCGGATGTACGCCGATCTCGAGCTGATCGGCGTGGCGACCGTTGTATTGGCCGACTCGTGGTTCCGCCGCCCCCGCCCATGGCACGCGGCAGCCATCGGTGGTCTCGTGCTCGTAGGTCTGCTGACCCACGTCCAGATGTTCCTGCTCGTCGCCGGGCTCGTCGCGCTCGCAGGATTCCGCACTGACCGTGCCGCGTGGCGCTGGCGGGCCGGAATCACCGGCGGCGTGGTCGGTTGGGCGGCGCTCTGGGGTCCGTCGTTCCTGATTCAGAGCCGCGGTGGTCACTCCGACTGGATCCCACGCACGACGCTCGCGGGCGTCGTGCACACCGTCGGGTCTCTCGTGACGACCGACGCGCCGTTTCACGCGCTCGCGTTCGTCGGCGTGGTGATCGGAGCTGGGTTTCTCGTCCGCACCGACCGCGAACTCGGCCGGGTGTGGGTGTGTTGTGGTCTCGTCCCCATCGCGCTCGCCGCGCTCGCCGGATTGGTGGCGCCCGTCCTGCTCGACCGCACGCTGACGGTGGTGTCGTGGGCGCCGCTGCTCGCGCTCGGGTTCCTCGTTGGTGGGATAGCCGAGCGGTCCCGGGTTGTTGCCGCCGCGTTGGTAACAGTGCTCGTGCTCCTGATGCTCCCCACTACG
Organism: Actinomycetes bacterium; assembly: GCA_025363815.1. Lineage (GTDB taxonomy): Bacteria > Actinomycetota > Acidimicrobiia > IMCC26256 > JANYLB01 > JANYLB01. The sequence goes on along the minus strand of JANYLB010000016.1, from coordinate 22,694 downwards.
GTGCAGGCGGTCACGACCCGCTCGAGCCCCGATGTGGTATTGCGTCACGTCCAGAATGTGGCTCGGCCGGGCGATGTTGTGGCGATCTTTTCCGCCGGGCGGATGCACGAGGTCGTGTGGACCGTGGGCGTGCGCGGTTCCGCCGCCTATCACGACGTTCCCGACACGGGGATACCCGGCACCCGCGGGCTCCTCCTCGGCTCGAACCGACCGACGGGCCGCGTCTGGTTGCTCCGCTGGAGCCACCGGCGGCTGAAGGTCCCTGCCTGGCCGCAATGTGGGCCGAAATGGCGGGGGCCCGGAGTCACGCTCCAATGCCTTGTTGCTCCTCCCGGAGCGCTGCATATCGATCCGAGCCCATACTCATGGGCGAAGGCGGCACCGCGGTGACGGAGCGCCTCCCGTGATGGGGCCGGTAGCAGTGCGCGCCGAAAACGCCGAGGCGCCCGTACGCTGTGACCCGATGGGCGAGCAGACGATCCTGGTGGTCGAAGACGACGAACCGATCGCCCGAGCACTGGCCGGCGCGCTCGAATCCCAGGGCTATTCCATATCCCGCGCCGCGACGGGTGCCGAGGCGTTGAGCAAGGTCCGTGCTCAGCCCCCGGAACTGGTGCTTCTCGATCTGGGTTTGCCCGACGTCGACGGTGTCGAGGTGTGTCGGTTGCTCCGCGAGCTGGATCCGGTGCTACCGATCGTGATCCTCACCGCGCGTCACGATGAGATCGACGTCGTTCTCGGCCTCGATGCCGGAGCCGATGACTACGTGACGAAGCCCTTCCGGCTCGCGGAGTTGCTCGCACGGGTTCGTGCTCATCTCCGTCAGCCTCGATCCGACGATCAGATCGTGCTCCGTGTCGGCGATGTCGAGGTCGACCGTGGTGCACGTCGGGTGCGCGTCGGCGACAACGAGTTGGATCTGCGGGCGAAGGAGTTCGACTTGTTGGCCTTCCTGGTGAGCGAGGCCGGGAGCGCGGTCACACGCGAGCGGATCATGAGCGAGGTCTGGGACCAGCACTGGTTCGGTTCGACGAAGACCCTCGACATGCATGTGTCGTCATTGCGTCGGAAGTTGGCCGAAGTCACAGGTGGCGCCTCGGAGCCGGCTGTCATCACGACTCTGCGAGGTGTGGGTTACCGCTTCGAGGCGCCGTGAGACGACGGATCCTGTTCGCGATCATCGCCGCGACCACGGTCGGAGTGATCGTGTTCGCAGTGCCCCTCGGGTTTGCGTTGTCGAAGCTGTACCACGAGGAAGAGGTCGTGCAGCTCGAGCGTGCCGCCGCCGAAGCAGCAGAACGGGTCCCACTCTCGTATCCGGCGAGCACGGCACCAATCGCCATGCCCCGCACGCTCAACCGTCGGACCGTCTCGATGTACGACGCCCGTAACCGGCGCGTCGCGGGACAGGGCCCCGATCACGGCGACTCGGTCGTGCGGTGGGCGCTCGAGGGTGACGCTCGCAACCGTAGAACCGGCAGATCGCTGGTTTTCGCGACACCGGTCATCCGGGGAAACAACGTCGTGGCTGCGATTCGGGTAGCGACGCCGCTGAGCACGGTGTCGGAGCGGACCCGCGACGCGGTGTTCGTGATGCTTGGCATCGGGCTGTTGGCGATAGGGGCGAGTGCGGTATTGGCTTCTTGGCAGTCGCGTCGTCTGGCCCGGCCGGTCACCCGACTTGCGGAGGACGCGATTCGACTGGGCGATGGTGACTTCACCTTCCGAACGGGTACGAGCGGGATCGCGGAGATCGACGCCGTCTCCCGCGCCCTCGAACAGACCGCGGGCCGTCTCGACGATCTCCTGACGCGCGAACGCGCGTTCAGCGCCGACGCGTCGCACCAGCTTCGCACTCCCCTGACTGGCCTCCGTCTGACGCTGGAGGCGGCCATGTTGGACCCGACCGCCGACCGCGATGCCGCGATCGCAATCGCCATCGAGGAGGTCGATCGTTTGGAGCGTACGATCGACGATCTCCTCGAGCTCGCCCGGGAGGTGCCGGCAGAACGCTCCCACCTCGACCTCGATGGCTTCCTCTCCGGGCTCGACCGCGACTGGGACGCGCGGTTGCTCGGTTCGGGCCGTTTGCTGCGGCTAGAGATCGACCGCGCCCTCCCTGCGGTGGCGATCTCCGACCGCGCGCTTCGCCAGATCCTCGACGTGCTCATAGACAACGCTCGGATCCACGGGGCGGGACGGATAACAGTTCGCGCCCGTCGGGCACCGCCCGGGGTTGTCGTCGAGGTCTCCGACGAGGGTGAAGGCATCACCGACGGGACAGTTCAGATCTTTGAGAGGCGCGCACCCGGATCATCCGGTCACGGAATCGGCCTCGCGCTCGCGCGATCGCTCGCCGACGCAGAGGGAGCGAGGCTCATACTCGAACATGCTGCGCCGCACCCGATCTTCGCCGTCGTACTGCCCACCACCTCTGTCGGTGAATCGGAACCTGTCGTGGGCTGAGATTTGCCGTCGGTTGACCCTGGACGCACCTGGTAATGGCTGCGAAGTCGATATCGTGACCCACGATGACCGGCAGGTTGACCCGCCCGACTCCTGCAGCGCTCGTATCCGAGCCGCCGAGAGTTCACCCTGACGGCCAGCGTCAGTGGCCGGTCGCGATGATCGCCGCGAACCTCGCGTTGCTCGTCGGCGCGCTCCTGATCCAGCTTGCGTTGTACGGGCGTGGCGGTCACAGCGCTTTGAGCGACCTTCCTCGCGTGTTCCTCCACCGCGGGATCGGCCCCGGATCACTCCCGTACATCGACAGGGTCATCGAGTACCCGGTTGTTTCCGGGACGCTCCTGTATCTCGCGAGCCTCGTCGCGCCGAGCCCGCTCGGGGTGCTCCTGGTAACCGCGGCCGGCGCCGCTGCCTTGAGCGTCGCGATCACCATCGCGCTCGAGCGGCGGTGTGGCGGCCGGGCGTGGCGCTGGGCGATCGGTACACCGATCTTGTTGTACGCGTTCCAGAACTGGGACGTCTTCGCGATAGCGGCGATGTTGGTGGGGATGTTTGCGTTCACGCGCGGGCGGAACGGTCGCGCCGGCGCGGCCTTCGGTCTCGGCGCTGCGATCAAGCTGTTCCCCGCGGTGCTCGTCCCTCCCCTCGCGGTGTATCGATGGGTGAGCGGCGACCGGCGCGGTGCCGGCCGGCTTGTCGGCTGGAGCGCGCTGGTGTTCGGTGCGCTGAACCTGCCGTTCATTGTGATCAAGCCGAGCGGTTGGGCGTGGACATTCGCGTTCCAGGGCCGTCGCCAGGCGACTTGGGGCACGTTGTGGTACTGGTTCGACCGGTTCGTCGGTGTTCCGGTGCGCGGTCATACGGGCTCGCAGGTCGCGAATAATCTGTCGGCTCTAGCCCTCGGAATAGGGATGTTGTGGCTGTTCTGGCGGGTGGTGCGTACTCGTGGCGCGCTTGGAGCCGGTGGCGACGCCGGCGTCGCGCTTGGGGCAGCGGGGGTGGCGATCTTCCTGCTCACGAACAAGGTGTTCTCACCGACGTACGACATCTGGATGGTGGTCTTCTTCGCGTTGCTCCCGCTGAGTCGACGGATCTGGGTCGCGTTCTGTGCTGTCGACCTCATGGTCTTCGCGACGGTCTACGGCTGGTTCCATGGCATCACGTCATCGGAAGTCCTTCGCACCGTGCTTCCGGTTCTGGTTGTGCTGCGCGCCGCGATCTTCGTTCGAGTCATCGTGTTCGCCACGAGCCGTTATCGTGGCGCCGAGCGGCCCCGCAGCCAGGGGACTCCCGAAGCAACCGCCGCGATCGCAGCCGCGAGCACGAAGAGCCACCACCACGAGCCCGGCGTGTTGCCGCCAGACGGGTCGGAGCGGCCGTCCACCGCGGAACGCGCGTGACCTGAGAACTCCCGGGTGGAGACGTTGTCGGTTCGCGCGGCCTTGACCATCGCGTCCTTGACGACCGCGGCCGGGGGCGCGGGCGCGATTGCCCGGGTGGCCAGGTCCTCGGTTGAAGCCGACGATGCCGACTGCGGGAACGGGGTAGCCGTGACCGGTGGGGATTCGGTCACGAAGCCGCGAGGCTCACCGGTGACAGGAGTCACGGTCGTGCCGCCCGGCACTTGTGGATCCGGCGGCACTATCGGTAGCGGGTCAGTCGGCTGGGTGCAGGGATGAAGACGGATCGTGCCCGAGACCGGCGCCTCGGGCCCGATCTTCAGCGTCGTCGCGTTCGTAGCGTCGCGGGTGAGGGGCGCGTCGGGACCGGCGTAGAAGCCACCGAGCACCGCGGTCGTGCTGTTGTTGCACGCGTCGATCGTGGCCGGGTCGGCCCAATCCAGCGCGCCCTGGACGGCTCCCACGGTCGAGTCGCGCATTGGCGCAACGAGCGCGTCGAGCGCGCCGGCCGCGAGCAGCTAACCTGCCTCGACGAGTACCACCGCGGCATCGTCGGGAACCACACTGGCGAGCGCAGTCACTGGGGCGTTGACGCCGGGGCCAGTTGCGAGGAGCACTGTGGCGTTGGACGCACCCGCGAGTCGGGAGATTGAGGCCCGGGTGGTGTCGTCTACCACGACGACCGCGGGCGCATCGTCGCCCGACTCGAGTGACGCGAGCGTACGTTCGAGCGCGGCCGCGCTCTGATTGACGGCAAGGACAGCGACGACGATCGTCGAGGGCTATGTTCCGCTGTGGGCGATCGACAGCCCCGTCAGGTGGCTTGAGAGGTTTCCTGGCTCCGTTCGAGGCGCAGGCAGCTCGTGAAAGGATGAGATCTCAGGGTATTAGTACGACCCGGCCGACGGCCTGACGGCTCTCGATGTACGCGTGCGCGGCTGCGGCCTCGGCCAGCGGGTAGGTGCGGTCGACCAGAACCTCGAGCGCGCCCGAGGCGACGTCGGCGATCCGGTCGGCGATCATCGACCGGGTGCGGGGATTCATGATCTCGGCACCGAGGAACACACCGGTGAGCGAATGGTTGCCCATCGAGAGCGTCGAGATGTCGAAGGGCGCTGGGTCGCGTCCGGCGCTGCCAACACTGATGAGCCGACCCCGGTAGCGGAGGCATCGCACGCTGCCGGCGAGCACCCGTCCGCCGACTGAGTCGACAACAAGATCTACCCCGACGCCACCGGTGATTCCACGAACGACGTCGACCCAGTCGTCGAGCGAGTAGTCGACGGGGTGATCGATACCGAGATTCCGGACCCGTTCGAGGCGGGCGAGGCTCGACGCGGTCGCAATCACGGTGGCTCCCGCGCGCTTGGCGAGTTGGATGGCCGCCACTCCCACACCGCCGGCAGCGGCGTGGATAAGCACGGTCTCGCCGGCTTGGAGGTGACCGAACTCGAAGAGGCAGTCATCGGCGGTTCCGAACGCGACCGGCACGCACGCGACGGCGACGATATCGACCCCTTCGGGGACGGGCCACGCCAACGCCGCCGGCACCGCGATCAGCTCGGCGTGCGAACCCCACATCATCGTCGCGACAACGCGTTCGCCAACGCTGCGTTCGTGCACATCGGTGCCGATCTCGATGATCGTTCCCGCGCACTGATACCCGACGACGTGCGGTGAGGTCGCCATCTCCCCGCCGGCGCGGTTCAATGTATCGCCGCCTTCAATGCTGATCGCCTCGATCCGCACCACGACATCGCCCGGCCCACAAGCCGGATCCGGGAACTCCTCGTAGCGCAGAACCTCGGGATCGCCGGTCTCGTAGTACACCGCTGCTTTCATGCCCGGCACACTACGTGGACGCGGGTAACCGCAGGAGATCGATCGCGATACCCGTGGTCCCGATGGTCTCGATCAGTCCGGTCCGCTCGCGGCATGGTTCTGTGCCGTGATCGCGTGGCGTACGACATCTTCTACGTGTGCGTCATCGATGCCGAGCACGGCACCGATGTGCACAGCCCAGATCTCGGCGCGGACGTTGGTCTCGAAGTCGAGCTGACTGCGGATGTCGGAACGCGCCGCTTGGCGGTTCTGGCTGACCATGACAAATGTCGCGAGGAAGATGGCCTCGAGGCTCACGATCATAGTGAGGAGCCCGAACGGGAACTTGTCGAAGACAACCGCCGAGCCGAGCAAGCCGATGTTGACGACGATCCAGATGGCGAACCACACGGAGTGGATGTAGACGAAGTTGAGCGATCCGGCGAAAGCGGTGACGCGATCGGCGGTGCGGTCCTGGGCACGCTGCAGCCGACGGACAACGGTCTTCTCGTTTCCGATTCGCGCCGCGACGATCGGGGTGAACAGCTGCCCATCTTCTGCTCCGTCGAGCGCGTCGAGGCTGCGGCAGGCGTGGCAGGTGGAGTGCTCGTCGGGCGTCTCGGTCATGCGTGTCCCTTCGGGGCCGAAATACCTGGTGCAGGGATGGACAATAGGTTCACTGTGACCTGAGGAACCGCATAGGTGGGTGAGTCGTCCCCGTGAAGGCTCAGTGCGCGAACTGCGGGAGCCATTCGGCAGTTGCTTCGATCATCTCGGTTGTCATGGCGACGACATCGTCGTAGGCGAGTTGGCCGCCCATCGGATCGGCCATCATCGCCTCGAGCACGAGCGCGCGGTCTCCGGTGATCGCAGCCTCGACGGTCCACTCTTGGACGACGTTGATGCGCCGCAGAAACTCGCCCATGATCCCCGGAACGGTCGCGTGGTCGCGACCGTGTACCCCGGATGCGTCGACGACGCCGATGATCTCGACCACACTGCGATCGGGGAGATTGGTGACGTTGCCTTCGTTCGGCAGGTTGACCGGGATGCTGCGCGGCTTGCCGGTGACGATGCCGTCGATGAGCGTCGCGACGAGTTCGCCCGAGGGCATGGTCGTCACGTCGGACGCGTCACGCACCGACTCGTAGTGGTCGACGTCGGCGAGCGCGTCGGCGCGGTGGCCTTCCATCCCGTAGTGGTGGACGCGCCAGCCTTCGCCGTATTGGTTTCCGGGGTGCACGAAGCCGGGCATGAACTCGACCGAATGGTGATCACCTGAACCGGGGAACACACCGAACCGGCGCAGGATCTCGAAGCGAACCCGGTTGTTCTCTATGACATCGAGCTTCGACCAGTGCCCCGACGGTGAGGTTTTCGTCCAGTGCATGTCGGCCGGGGGGTCCATCCAGATGGGCTCGGCTGCGCAGCGTTCGGGGTCGTCCATCAGCGCGCGGAGCTGTGCGAACCCGTCCTCGCCGTTGACTCGCAACTCGGTCGCGAAGGGGAAGTGGTTCACCCCCGCCAGCACCGGATCGAGATCCTGCATCCGACAGCCGAGCGCGAGGCTCAAGTTGAAGGTCCCACCCACCCACTCGTTGCACAACCCGACTGTCTTCACCGACGTCTCACGGGTGACCGATCGACAGAGCGCCGTCAGCGGATTAGTGACGTTGACGAGCCACGCGTCGGGCGCCACCTTCTCGACATCTCGAGCGATGTCGAGGATCACCGGAATGCTCCGCAACGCCCGCATGATCCCGCCGGGCCCAACGCTGTCGCCGACCGGTTGACGGATCCCGAACCGACTTGGTATCTCGATGTCATGTTGCATGCTGTCGAAGCCGCCGACAGACAGGCAGGTGATCACGAAGTCGGCATCTGCAAATGCTCGCTCGCGGTCAGGCTCCGCTGTCGTCTGCAACGCGATTCCACGCTTGCGTGCGATCTCGCCGCCGAGCTTCTCCATGAGCGCGAGTCGCTCACCATCGAGATCGTGCAGAACAATCCGGGCGTCGGCCAACGATGGCGTGTTGGCGAAGTCGCAGAGCAATCTTGGCGCCCAGTGGTAGCTGCCACCTCCGACGATCGTGATGTTCGCGCTCAAGCCATCTCCCAAGCTCGGTAACGGCCGCTAGCGCCCGAAGGTCGGCGGTCCTTCCGAACAGACTATCGACGGCGAGGCGGGCAGCCGGTTGGCCGCGAATGGTTCAGCGGCGGACTCGGCCGAGGCCTTCCTGAGCGACCGTGGCGACGTGCACACCATCTTGGTTGAACACCTGAGCGATCCCGAGGCCACGCGCGTTGGCAACGCCGTGACCCGAGAGAGAGAACAGCAGCCACTCGTCGGCGCGTGCCGGTCGGTGGAACCAGACCGCGTGGTCGACGCTCGCCGCCATCATCTTGTCCCAGTCGCCGCCCGACGGGTGGGGGAGCAGCGCGACGCCGAGCAGGTCTTCGTCGGACAGGTACGCGAGTGCGCACGCGTGGATCAGCGGGTCATCGCCGAGGGGTTCGGGGACGCGCATCCATGAGAGCTCGTGCGGCTGGGGATCACGCGTCGTGCTGATCACCCTGTGGTCCATGAAGAGGTCGGTCTTCGTTGCCTGGATGGCATCGGGGCCGGGCACGCCGGTCGGCGCCTCGACTCGTTGAACGTCGGCGCCGCTCTCTTCGACCTGGAAGCTCGCGATCAGGTTCAGGATCGCGCCACCGGCTTGGGCGGCGATGACCTGGCGGGTGCAGAACGATCTACCGTCGCGAACCCGTTCGACCTCGAACAGCACCGGTGCTGTCTCGTCGCCGGGTCGAACGAAGTACGCATGCAACGAATGGACCCGGTACTCCGGTGCAACGGTGAGCCCGGCGGCGCGGAGCGCCTGGGCGACCACCTGGCCACCGTAGATCCGGTCCCATTTGTTGGCGGGTGAGACGCCGAGGAACGCGTCGGGCTTCACAACTTCGAGATCAAGCAGCGAGACGAGATCCGTGACGGGATGCATGGAGACGGTCATGGGCGTCAGATTGTCATGTGCGGCTCAGGCCTCGCCGCGGGGTTTCTTGGAGTTCCGCAACCGTCCGCGTGTCGCCTGATCGAGGATCACCTTGCGCAATCGCACCGACTGTGGCGTGACCTCTACGCACTCGTCGTCGGCGATGAACTCGAGCGCCTGCTCGAGCGACATCGGCCGCGGTGGAGTGAGGCGCACCGTGTCGTCGGACGACGACGACCTCATGTTGGTGAGCTTCTTCTCCTTGGTGGGGTTGACGTCCATCTCGTCGGCGCGCGCGTTCTCGCCCACGATCATCCCCTCGTACACCTCAACGCCCGGGCCGACGAGCAACTGGCCGCGTTCCTGCAACGCCATCAGCGCGAACGCTCGGGTGTCACCCCGGCGATCGGCGACCATAGAACCATTCGGCCGTGTCTTGAGCCCCCCGAACCAGGGCTCGTAGCCCTCGAACACATGGTGGAGGATCCCGGTGCCGCGCGTCTCGGTCATGAACTCGGTGCGGAAGCCGATGAGCCCGCGTGCGGGTACGACGTACTCCATCCGCACCCAGCCGGTTCCGTGGTTGACCATGTTGTCGAGCCTGCCCTTGCGCAGAGCAAGCAGCTGCGTCACGACGCCCAGGTAGTCTTCGGGAACGTCGATGGCGACTCGCTCGACTGGCTCGTGAAGCTTGCCGTCGATCTCGCGGGTGACCACCTGGGGCTTGCCGACCGTGAGTTCGAAGCCCTCACGACGCATCTGCTCCACGAGCACGGCGAGTTGCAGCTCACCGCGGCCCTGGACCTCCCACGCGTCGGGTCGCTCGGTGGGGAGCACCCGCAGCGACACGTTGCCGATCAACTCGGCATCGAGGCGGCTGCGCAGCTGGCGGGCGGTGAGCTTGTCGCCCTCGGATCCGTTGAGCGGAGACGTGTTGATCCCTATCGTCATCGCGAGGGCAGGCTCGTCGACGGTGATCGCAGGCAGGGCCACCGGGTTCTCCGGGTCGGCCAGGGTCTCCCCGATGGTGACGTCGGGGAGACCGGCGATCGCGCAGATCTCGCCCGGGCCGGCTTCGAGGGCATCTACGCGATCAAGCGATTCGGTCACGTACAGCTCGGTGAGCTTCACCTGCTCGATCGACCCGTCGAGGCGGCACCACGCGACCGTCTTGCCTTTGGCGAGGGTGCCGTGCTGCACGCGGCACAGCGCGAGCCGACCGACGTACGGCGACGCGTCGAGGTTGGTGACGAGCGCCTGGAGCGCGTGACCCTCTTCGTAGGTCGGCGCGGGAATGCGGTCGAGCAGGAGCTCGAAGAGCGGTTTGAGGTCGCTTCCCTCTACTTCGGGGTCGAGGCTCGCCCAACCGGCGCGCGCGTTCGAGTAAATGATCGGGAAGTCGATCTGTTCCTCGGTCGCGTCGAGGTCGAGGAAGAGCTCGTAGACCTCGTCGACGACCTCACTGATTCGTGCATCGGGCCGGTCGACCTTGTTGACCACGAGGATCACGGTGAGATTGGCCTGGAGCGCCTTTCGCAAGACGAAGCGCGTCTGGGGGAGTGGCCCTTCGCTTGCATCGACGAGAAGGAGGACGCCGTCGACCATGGTGAGGCCGCGCTCTACCTCGCCGCCGAAATCGGCGTGGCCGGGGGTGTCGATGATGTTGATCTTCACGCCGCCGTAGCGCACCGCGGTGTTCTTGGCGAGGATCGTGATGCCCTTCTCGCGCTCGAGATCGTTCGAGTCCATGACCCGCTCTGCGACCTCTTGGTTCTCGCGGAACGCGCCCGTCTGCCAGAGCATGGCGTCGACAAGGGTGGTCTTGCCGTGGTCGACGTGGGCGACGATCGCCACGTTGCGCAGATCCGCGCGCGTAGACATGGAGGCCTCTCGGGGGCCCTCGGCGGGCCAGGGTTGCGGGGTGCCGCCGGGGGGAGCGGCACGAGAATCTACCAGTGTAGGGCCTATCAGCCGGCTTCTCTGACCGGGGGTCCGTCGGATCGGGATCGGGTCGGCCGCCGGCGCAGCCGAGATCCGAGCGCGTCAGGCGTGGGGGAGGATCTCCGGCGGGCCGAAGCTGCTTCCGGGGGGGCCGCCGCGCAGTGCCGCGAGTGGGTCGCGTAGGTCGTCGACGTATCCGAGCGCGTATGCGCCTGGCGCGTAGCCGATCATTCGCAGCAGGTCGTCGGGGAGCTCGCGCGCTACCTCGGCCGGCACCGTGAGGTACTGGTTCTCTTCCTGGCGCAGCCAGCCGACGCTGTAAGTGATGTTCACCCCGTTGCGCGGCGCGCCGGATCGGTTCGCACCGCCGCCGTGGTAAAGCGCGCCGGTGTAGATGAGTACCGACCCCTTTGTCATCTCAGCCGGTTCGGTGTCGGCCTCGGTGTGCTGGAGCTTGTCGGCGGCGCGGTGACTCCCGGGGATGAGACGGGTGCCGCCGTTCTCTTCGGTGAATTCGGTCATGGCCCAGATCGTGTTGCAGGTGACCTCGTAGCCCGCGGGGAAAGAGAAGAAGTCGAAGGCCCACTGGTCACGGTGGATGTACTGCGCCGGCTGACCGGGTTCGATGCTGATGATCTGGGTGAGGTGCAGCTGGAACGCGGTCGCGTGTCCGAGCACACTGCCGACAGCACCGGTGACGAGCGGGTGCATAACGAGCGCGTGCGACGTAGGCGCGCGAGCGACGAGTCCGCCGGTGCGTCGTGTCTGGTGGCCGCTGAAGTCGTCGCCGTAGGGGGTCGCGGCCATGAACGGTGCGAGCTCGGTCTCCATGGCATCGAACACCGCGGGATCGACGAGGTCGTCGACGACGACACAGCCGTTGGCGGCGAGCACTTCGGCCACAGCCTCACCCGTGCTCGTAGCGGGTAGATGCGGAACCGGCATGAAGCGACGCTACCCCGAGGTGAGCTTGGTTGGGTCAGGTGCGGTCGAGCAGACGGCGGGCGGTGCCACCGAGGAACTGCGCCATCGCGTCGTCGTCCAGCGGCAGGGCCCGCGCCTCGCCCAGCGAGCGCCGCATCGGGAACCACGGCTCGTCGCTTCCCCAGATCACTCGACCGCGATACGCGCTGGTGTTCATGAACCGCACGAGCGCTTCGTCGAAGTAGCGCGGCGCATAGGCCGTGCACGAGAGATAGAGGTTCGGCCACTTGCGCATGTAGTTCATGAGCAGCTCTTCGTAGGGATGGCCCATGTGGGCGCCGATGATCACGAGATCGGGGAAGTCGATCATCACGTCTTCGAGCAGCTCGGGATGCTGCACCCGCGAGCGGACCCGTGGCCCCGGGATCCCGACGTTGATGCCGACCGGGATCCCGAGCTCCTCGCACACCTGGTACACCGGGTAGTGCTTTGCGTCGTTGATCGGGAGCTGACTCGTGAGCGGCATGATTCGCACCATCGAGAAGCGCGGGTGTTGTGCCAGCTCTCGAATCCGACGGGCGTTGCGTGAAGGACGCGAATCGGTGACGCCGGCCGCGACGAGGAACCGACCGGGATTCGCGTCGGCGACCTCGAGCGAACGTTCGGACGTACGGTCGAGCGCACCCATGAGGATCCCGGTTGCGACGTCGAGCTCGTCCATCACGCCCAGCATCTTCGTGACGCCGATGCCCTCGGTTCCATCGCCGCCCAGGTAGCCCGGAATGTGAGCGTTCTCGGCTTGGCCGAGGAAATCTGCAGCCGATTCCTTGGTCGTGAGGTTCACCCAAATGTCGAGAATATCCATCAGAAGTCGTTCCACTCACTCGCCGGCCGTGGGCTCTGGTGTCATCGGATGCCCGAATGCCGCCCGACCAGGGCGGCCGGTTGGGCGGCACCAGCGGAGGTGACGGTAGTGTCAGGTTTCTCGAACCCGCAAGAAACCTCAAGGAGGCCCAGCCGTGACGGCCACCGAGATCAAGCCTGAAGCGAAGACCGACCGGTACACGATCATCTCGGCCGACTGCCACGCCGGCGGTTCGCACGAGCAGTATCGCGAGTACCTGGAGGCGGAATGGGTTCCCGAGTTCGACGCGTGGCGCGGCGAGTACAGCAACCCGTTCCGCGACCTCCAAGACGACGGCCGCTCCCGCAACTGGGACGACGAGCGCAGAGTCGGAGACCTCGAGAAAGACGGCATCGTCGCCGAGGTCACCTTCCCGAACACAGTGCCTCCTTTCTTCCCCACTGGTGTGGTGATCGCGCGTGCTCCCGAAGACGCGGCCGACTACCGTCGCCGTTGGGCCGGTCTGCGCGCGCACAACCGTTGGCTCGCCGACTTCTGCAGTCGCTTTCCCGCTCGGCGCGCTGGAATCGGCCAGATCTTCCTCGATGACCTCGACGTCGCGATGGACGAGGTCCGCTGGATCGCCGACCACGGGTTGCGCGGTGGCGTGCTCATCCCCGGGATCCCCGACGACGCCGACCTCCCGCCGTACTACTCCGACGCGTATGACCCGCTCTGGGCGCTGTGCCAGGACCTCGGTGTCGTGGTGAACCACCACACCGGCGGCAGCGGTATGCCCGACTACGGAAAGAACCCCTCCTCGACGATCCAGTGGATGATTGAGACGCCGTGGTTCGCGCACCGGCCGTTCTGGCAGCTGGTGATGAGTGGCGTGTTCGACCGGTTCCCGACGCTCAAGTTCGTGCTCACCGAGCAGGGCTGCGACTGGCTTCCACCACTGCTGCGTCAGCTCGACGGCATGCACATGATGATGGCGTCGGGTCGCATCGGAGAGATGAACCTGAAGAACGATCATCGGCTACCGCTCACGCCGACCGAGTATTTCCAGCAGAACGTTTGGGTAGGAGTGAGCTTCCCTGCGCCCCGTGAAGCGCAGTCGATGCAGAAGCTCGGTCTGAACAAGGTGATGTGGGGTGCCGACTACCCGCACAATGAGGGCACCTCGCCGCATTCGCGGGAGAGCCTCCGGCGCACCTTCCACGACTGGTCTCCAGAAGACCTCCGCCAGATCTTCTCGGGTACCGCGGCCGACGTTTACGGATTCGATCTCGCCGCGCTCGACCCGATCGGTGCCGACGTCGGCCCCTCGGTCGAAGAGCTCACGGTGCCGCTCGACAAGATCCCTGAGGGTGCCAGCAGCCCCGCCTTCTGGCGGCCCTAGATCAGAGGCTCATCACGCCCTTCACCGCGAGGTAAGCGCCGAAGATCACCAACACCACGATCGTGATCGCGCGCGAGTTGCGCTTCACCGTGGCGCCGATGTTGGTGAGGAGCCGCTCCGACGAGCCCGGTGCGACCACGGTGAGCAGGAGCGGGAGCTCGACGGCCAGGAGCATGATCACGATGAACGCCGCGGTGACCACTAGCTCAGAGGCCGTCGCCACGTCGGCGCGGACGATCTCCTTCAGAGCCGCGAGGTAGAGCACAAGGCTGCTGAAGTTCGCAGTCATGACCAGCATGCCGAGCACGAATGCCGCGCCTACGCCGAGCTTGTGTCGCGCCTTCGGCTCTTTCGCCTTCGGCGCTACGACGACCTCGCGCAGGGCGAGCACGAGCAGCACCCCGCCGAGCACGATGTCGATGATTGCGCTGCTGCTTTTGGTGCCGGCGTGATGACCCTGGAGCGTCTGGTTGAACACGAAGAGCATCGCGACGCCGATCGCGATGCTCACAGCGAGGGTGCCGATCGCGAACGCGACCGCGTCCCGACGGCTCTTCGCGCCGGCGAGGAGCAGCACGATCACCGTGAGCACAGTGGGGCTCAACGCCGCGCCGAGCGCGAGCGGCAACACCCTGACGAAGAGTGAGCCCATCTGGCCTACAGGTCGGGGAGGCCGAGAGCGAGGTTGGGCGCTTCAAGGCCGCCGTCGACCTCGAGCACCTTGCCGGTGATGAAGCTTCCGGCCGGAGAGGCGAGGTAGAGCGCGGCGAGCGCAATGTCATCGGGTTGGCCCAGGCGACGCAACGGCGTGCCGTCTTCCATCTGCGTTCGCAACGCGTCGTCGGTGAGAACGGATTCGAGAGCGCTCGTCGCGACTGAACCGACTGCGATCGCGTTCACGCGGATGCGCGGCGCGAGATCGGCTGCCATCAAGCGGGTCATATGCGTCAGCGCGGCCTTGGCGGTGCCGTAGGCGACGAAACCGCGGTCGGACAGCCGACCGATCGCGGAGGAGATGTTGACGATCGCTCCGCCACCGCGTTCGATCATCACCGGCACCGCAGCCTTGCTCAATGCGAACGCGGTGGTCGTGTTGAAGTGAAACGACCGTTCGAGGTACCCGACGCTCGTGTCGAGCAATGGGCGGGGCGCCGAGCCGCCGGCGTTGTTCACGACGATGTCAATTCCGCCGAACTCCTCGACCGCCGCCGCGGCGAGCGCAACGAGGTTGTCGATGTCGTTGGCGTCGGTCGGGATCACGATCGCTTGTCGTCCGAACGCCCGGACCGCCTCGGCGACCACGTCGAGCTGGCCCTTCGTGCGAGCGGCGAGAACGAGATCGGCCCCGGCCTCGGCCAGCGCGAGCGCGGTGGCGGCGCCGATGCCCCGTCCGGCGCCGGTGACGATGGCGACCTGGCCGTCGATGCGGAAGCGTTCGAGCATGTGTGGATACTAGGAGGCGGGTCGCTCCCATGATCCGGCTTTGGAGCACAAGTTTCGGGGTCTGATCTGCCGATAGACGAGGCGTGCGACGGATCGCCTTCTTCCTCACCGCAGCCCTGACCGCGTCGTTCGTGCCGATCGGGCTCAGCGCTTCCCTCGCCTCCCCCATCCCCGGCGCTCCTTCCTGCGCCACGGCCCCTACCGACAGCCACTGGCACGCCGACATCAGCCGTCTGCCGCTCGATCCGAAGTCGGCTGCATACGTGGTGAGCGCGGGCGCGGCCAACTCGCTGCACGCGGATTTCGGTGCGGGTCTCTACGACGGCGGTCCAATCGGGATTCCGTTCGCAACGGTTTCCGGAACCCAGGCGAAGGTTCCGATCACTTTCGACTATGCCGACGAGAGCGATGCCGGCCCGTATCCGATTCCGCCCAACGCCCCGATCGAAGGGGGCTCGTCTTCCGCGGGCGACCGTCACGTGCTCGTTGTCGACCGAGAAAGCTGCCGTCTCTACGAGGTCTACGCGGCGTATCCACAGAGTGGCGGGGCGAGCTGGACCGCCGGCTCGGGGGCTATTTGGAACCTGACTTCGAATGCGCTGCGGACGACCGGTTACACATCAGCCGACGCGGCCGGCCTTCCGATCCTGCCTGGGCTCGTGCGCTACGACGAGATCGCTGCGGGTGTGATCGATCATGCAATTCGCATCACTCTGAACAACACCGACAACCGTTACGTCTGGCCCGCGACCCATAAGGCGGGCGTGAACGATCCGAACCGTGCGCCGATGGGCGAACGCTTTCGTTTGAAGTCGAGTGTCGACATCGCGAGCTACCCGCCTCAGTCGCGGATCGTATTGGCGGCGCTGGCGAAGTACGGCGCGATCGTCGCCGACAACGGCAGCTCCTGGTACATCTCCGGCGCACCCGACGACCGGTTCGACAACGAAGACCTGCACAGCCTCCAAGGCCTGCGCGGCTCCGACTTCGAAGCGGTCGACGCGCGGTCTCTGATGGCCGATCCCACATCGGGCCGGGTTGCGGGGAGCACGACCACCACCACGACCATCTCCACGACTACCACCACCACGACGACGACCACGACGGTGCCGAGCGCGCGGGCGCACCGTCAGCGGCGGCCGCGAGCCCGGTCTGGCGTGGGCTGACGCTCTGGGCTGATCCGCTTCACGTCCATGCGCCCCAGTTACTCGGCGTTTCGCCGGTCTCGTAGCAGGAGAGGAGGTGCTCGAGCCACGCGAGGCTGTCATCGAGCCCCCCGGGGCGGTTCCGAGCGAGCCACAACCGACGATGCTCGGCGATCACCGGCGCCAGACCGCCGGCTAGTGCGTCGCGAGCAGGGAGATCGACCTGGCCGAGTGTGCCGTCGACGAGCAACCGGGCTCGCGCGTCGCGGGTGAGAATCCCCACCAGCGCCGAGCCGTTGCGCAGCTCGTCTTTGATGAGAGCGCCGTCGGCTCTTCTCGGCTGCGAGCGATTGATGCGTGCGTTCGCGTCGGTGAGGATCTCCTCGACCGAATCGAGCTCTCGCGAGTCGAAGCCCTTGGTGAATCCGCGTCCGAGCTGGAGCTGTGGCCAAAAGCCGTGAGCGACCAACGCCGAGATGTTCGGTACTTGGGGGGTGATTGCCCGGTGGACGTCGCCGAGCGCGAGCAGGCCGGCCGCGAGCTCACCGGTTGGATCGTCGTAAGCATGCGCGCTCAATGCCGCGCCGAGGTCGAGCTCACGGTTCGACTCGAGGCACCACGAGACTGCTGCTCCGAACGCGAGGCCGGGATCGCTGATCGGCAGGTACTGGAGGTGCCCGAGGTCGCCCCAATCGGTGTTCAAGAATCCGCTGCCGCCGTGGGCGATCGCAGCCTGCGCGGCCGAGATGCAGGTACCCCGCATGTTCGTGACCCGGCCCAAGATCGAGCACCAGCTCGAAGTGCCCGGCGCGACCCAGAATGGCTTGTCGGCCGCGGCGTAAGCGGCGGCGCGTTCGTCGAACGGGTGCCAGTCCTCGTAGCCCCATTCGCACGTGGTGACACCATCGGGGATCTGCGCGAGCCGCTCGGGACGGCCGGCGAGGATGTCGCCCCAGACGAGCATCTCCCTGCCGTCGAGCTCGGGGAGATCCCGGAGGGTACGCAGCCACATGATGTAGTCGTCGAATCGCCCGTCGGGCAGCTCCCACGGCTCGTCGAGGCCCACGTTCACCTTCCCGCTGGTGAAGTTCAACAAGAGCTCGGCGAGCAACTCGCGGATCAGGGCGAGGGAGCCGGGATTGGCCGGGTCAATCGTCGTGGGTGGTTCGCGAGGCAGCTCGCCCTCGGGCGGAGCGAGCGCAAGCGGTCGGTATCGGTCGTGACGCAGCCACCGGCGCATGTGCCCTAGACAGTTCTGGTTCGGTACGAGATCGATGTGACGGGCGCGACAGAAGACGTCGAGATCGCGAATCTGCTGCGCGGTGAACGGACTCGCGTCACGCCACACCTCCTCGTGATTCGAGTACGCGAAGGTATGCTCGCAGTACAGCTCGACGTGGTTCACCTTCCACGAGGCGAGGCGGTCGATGAGGTCGTGCAGGGTGTCGAGGGTCGGGACCTTGTCTCGTGAGCAGTCGATCATCACTCCGCGCACCGCCAGATCAGGCCAGTCGCGGATGACCACGACGGGTAGATCGCCGAACGACCGAAGCTGAGCGAGCGTCGCCCGGCCGTAGAACTCACCGGCGTCGTCGGCGGAGATGATCGTGATCGCGCCGTTGGCGCCGATCCGAAGCTCGTAGCCGTCTGGAGGGAGGGTCGAGTCTCGGGCGACGCGGGGTTCCTCGTCGGTCGGGGTGATGAGCGCGCCGGTGGTCTCGATCGAACGGGGCTGCGGCAGAAGGTTCACATCACGGGGGTTCATCAGCGAAGGTTGGCATACCCGACTCGTCGACCCCGGCCCGCCAAGGTTCGCGTTCGGGATCCCGGTACTCTTGGGGGTTCGACATCACCTTGCGGTGTCGACGGGTCCGGTCGGTGCACGACCAGGTTGGACGCGGATGGCTTCGAGGCCGTGCCAGTCAGGTTGCCCGGATGACCACCGTTGTTGCCAGGCCTTCGCGGCCCCCCGAAACCGCGGTCCGCCCGAGCCGGGGAAGCATATTCGCGTCGAGGCTCATCACGGCCCTGCTCGTGATCGGGCCGGTCATCGCGCTCGGCGTCGCGATTCCACTGCTCTGGGGTCATGCCGTGTCGCTGCCCGACCTCATCCTCGCTGTCGTCCTCTTCTTCGTGACGGGCCACGGCATCGCGATCGGGTTTCACCGGCTCTTCACCCATTCGAGCTTCACGCCGAACCGCCCGCTCAAGATCGTGCTCGCGTCGATCGGTTCGATGGCGATCGAAGGCTCGATCATCGGATGGGTCGCGAACCATCGGCGTCACCACATGTTCAGCGACCAGGTCGGTGACCCGCATTCCCCGCACCGCTATGGCACCGGGGCCATCGCGCAGACGCGCGGCTTTTTCTACGCCCATGTCGGATGGCTGTTCTCGGTCGACACCACCTCGGCCGACCGATACGCACCGGACCTGCTCGGTGACCCGGATCTAGTTGTCGTGAGCCGATTGTTTCCGCTGTTCGCGATAGCGTCGCTCGCGGTGCCCTTCGGCATCGGATGGCTGTGGGCGGGCACCCTCGCCGGCGCGTTGACCGCGCTGATCTGGGCCGGTGTCGTCCGCATGATGGTGTTGCATCACGTCACGTGGAGCGTCAACTCGATCTGCCATGTCTTCGGGCGCCAGCCGTTCACTCAGAAGGATCGCAGCAGGAACTTCGCGCCGCTTGCGGTGCTCTCCTTCGGCGAGTCATGGCACAACTTCCACCACGCGCACCCGTCGTCGGCCCGACATGGCGCGCTTCCCCGCCAGATCGACACGTCGGCCGAGCTCATCCGGATCTTCGAGCGGCTGGGATGGGCGACGAGGGTCCGCTGGCCCACGGCGGCGCAACTCGATGGCGCGAGGCGGTAACCGAGTCGACCGCGCCGATCAGCGCGAGAGCATCTGCACCGCACCGGCAAGGGAGTCTTCCCAAACCCAGTCTTTCTCAAAGTGCCGGTTCAGCTCGACCATGATGTCGTACTCCCACCAGAATCCGTAAACGCCACAGGTCAACAGCAGCACGATTACCCGCGGGACGTAGTTGTGGGCCTGGTGCAGCGTCGCGGGATCGGGCGACGGGATCGGCGCTCCGAGCCTCGTGTAGATGAGTGAGAGCTCGTGCTCGGCGCCCCCCTCTTGATGGTCATGCTTCACGAGGTCGCTGTCGACGAGGACGTAGACGATGACCTGCACGATTCCACTCGCGACGGCCGCGAGCACCGTCCAGATGACCGGGTCCCGGAACTCGGTCGCCATCTGACGCATTGAGGCGAGGTAAGCGGCGACGCGCTCAAAATTCGGTTGGAGCTCGTCGTGTAGTCCACGAGCTCCTGCCTGATCCCACGCGAACGCGGTAGCGGCATCGAGCTCCTCGAGCCGCCGCAGGTTGTGATCGCGGGACCGGCGCACGAGTTGGTACACGACGTAGATACCGAAGACTCCGCAGGTGAGCAGGGTCCAGCCGAGCGCGGTCCAGAAGCTGAAGATGTAGTCGGTCTCGCTCCGACGTTGATACGCGGCCTGGATCCGATCGAGTGGAGCTAGAACCGGAGCGGCGATGGGGAGTGGTTCGGGTGGCGGTGGAGGCTGCGTCATGGGCGCGACCCTATCGACGGGCGGCCGCAGTCAGAATGACCGCGTTGCTCAGCCGTCGCGCGCGGGGGATCATGCGGGGATGGACAACCAGTCGGACGACTTCATGCCCTGCCCCGAAGACCGGTTCACCTTCGGCCTCTGGACCGTAGGCAACCGCGGTCGAGATCCCTTCGGCCACGAGACCCGGCCCCCGATCGATCCGGTGGAATCGGTGCGTCGCCTCGCCGAGCTCGGCGCGTACGGCGTGGCTTTCCATGATGACGACCTCATCCCCCCGGGGTCCTCGACCGCGGAGCGGGAGCAGATTCTCAAGCGGTTCCGGGCTGCGCTGGACGACACCGGGATGCGGGTTCCCATGGCCACCACGAATCTCTTCTCCCATCCCGTGTTCAAGGATGGTGCCTTCACCGCCAACGACCCGACGGTGCGGCGGTACGCGCTGGCCAAGACAATCGATGCCATCGACCTCGGCGCCGAGCTCGGTGCCCAGACCTACGTTCTCTGGGGCGGCCGGGAGGGCGTCGAGTGCGACGCCGCGAAAGACGTGCCTGCCGCACTCGATTGTTACGCCGAGGCCGTGAACGCGATCTGCGAGTACATCCGCGACCGTGGCTACGAGCTCGAAGTCGCGATCGAGCCGAAGCCGAACGAACCCCGTGGCGATCTCTTCCTACCTACCGTCGGGCACGCACTCGCGTTCATCAACGAGCTCGACCATCCCGAGATGGTCGGGCTCAACCCCGAGTTCGCGCACGAGACGATGTCGGGACTCAGCTTCCATCACGCGGTCGCACAGACGCTCTGGCACGACAAGCTTTTCCATATCGACCTGAACGCGCAACGCATCGGGAGGTACGACCAAGATTTCCGGTTCGGCTCCGAGGGAATACGCGACGCGTTCTACCTCGTGAAGCTGCTCGAGGAGGCAGAATGGGACGGCGTGCGTCACTTCGATGCCCACGCGTACCGCACCGAGAGCGCGGAAGGCGTGTGGGAGTTCGCGCGTGGATGCATGCGTACCTATCTTGTGCTGCGGGAGAAGGCCCAACGGTTTGCAGCCGATTCCGATATCCAAGAGGCGCTGGCCGTCGCCAAGGTAGACGGGCTGACAGAGCGCACCCTCGTCGACGGGCCGACGCCTGAATCGTTTGCCGCGCTCCGGGCAGAGAAGTTCGACCTCGACGCGCTGGCCGCCTACGGGTACGGCCACGAACGACT
Source organism: Actinomycetes bacterium (assembly GCA_025363815.1). Lineage (GTDB taxonomy): Bacteria > Actinomycetota > Acidimicrobiia > IMCC26256 > JANYLB01 > JANYLB01. The sequence continues at coordinate 1,497 of JANYLB010000016.1, read as the reverse complement.
CGATCAGCTTGTCACCGAGCTCCTGATGGGGATCCGCTGAAAGGCTCGAGCCAGTGCCGTTGGTGATGGGGATCGATTCGTCGACGGGGGCTACGAAAGTCGAGGTGCGCGACGCAGAAACCGGCGCGCTTGTCGGCGCGGGCCGGGCCCCGCACGCGGTGGCGTCGCCTCCGCGCAGCGAGCAGTACCCGCAAGACTGGTGGGACGCGCTGGTCGCGGCTCGGCGCATCGCCGAGCGTGAATATTCGGCCGACGCGGTGTCGGTAGCCGCCCAACAGCACGGGTTGGTGGTGCTCGACGCGTCGGGAGCGGTGATCCGTCCCGCCAAGCTTTGGAACGACACCGAATCGGCGCCCGATTCCAAATGGCTGATCGGCCGTCTCGACGGTGGCGCGGCGGAGTGGGCGAAGGCGTGCGGATCAGTGCCGCTGGCGGCATTCACCATCACGAAGCTCTCGTGGCTGCACCGCTCGGAGCCCGAAGCTTTCGCGCGGATCGCGCGGGTCGGCCTGCCTCATGACTGGCTCGCCTGGCGCCTGACGGGGGAGTGGACGACCGACCGGGGTGACGCGTCCGGCACCGGCTACTGGTCACCCGCTGAGAACTGCTGGCGTACCGACCTTCTTGACATCGTCGACGCCGACACTGATTGGACGGCTGCACTGCCCGCGGTGTCCGACCCGTCGGCTGCCTTCGGAACCGGCGACAACATGGCTGCCGGGCTCGGACTCGGGCTGCGCCCCGGCGATGTCGCGATCTCGCTCGGCACCTCAGGGACGGTGTTCGCGCTCAGCGCTACGCCGATCGCGGATCCGAGCGGCGCGGTTGGGGGGTACGCCGACGCGACCGGACGGTTTCTTCCGCTCGTGTGCACGCTCAACGCGACCCGGGTCACGAACGGGGTGGCAGGTCTGCTCGGTGTCGACCTGGCGCACCTCGACGCGCTCGCGAGCGAAGCACCTCCAGGTTCCGGCGGTGTAACGGTGCTTCCGTACTTCGACGGTGAACGGACACCCAACCGCCCCGACGCGACCGGTCTCATCGCCGGGCTGCGGAGCGATGTGACCCGCGAGCAGTTCGCTCTTGCCGCGTTTGAAGGGGTCGTGTGCGGGTTGCTCGATGGGCTCGACGCGTTACGTTCCGCCGGAGTGGCGGTCGACGACGGTCGCCTGTTCCTCGTGGGCGGTGGCGCGCGGTCACCGGTGTACCGCCGGGTCGTTGCCGATCTCGGCCAACGAGCGGTGACCGTCCCTGGCGAGTTGGAGCTGGTTGCACTCGGCGCCGCCGTTCAGGCCGCGGCTCGGTTGCAGCAACAGCCGATAGCCGAAGTGCAGGCGGCTTGGGACGTCGGCAATGGAAACGTCATCGAACCGGCCCTGGGCACCGACCGCGCCGAGGAGATCCGGGCGAACTACGCGTCGGTCCGCGGCTGACCCTGCTCGCGGGCGCGGCGTTTGCGGTGCCAGCGGAGGCCACCCTCGAGCGCGGCGAGAATCG
>JANYLB010000062.1 GCA_025363815.1 Actinomycetes bacterium | reverse complement strand
CATGGAGTTGGCGCTCGATGCCGGCCTGATCGTTCGCAACCCCTGTCGCATCAAGGGAGCTGGCACGGAGCGCCTCCCCGAGATGCGGTGTGCGACCGTCGAGGAGGTCACCGCTCTGGCCCAGGCGGTCGGACAGCAATGGCAGGCACTGATCCTGTTGGCCGCGTACTCCGGGCTGCGCTGGGGCGAGCTCGCCGGGCTCCGAAAGCGCTACCTCGATCCACTGCACAAGACGGTGCGCGTTGTCGAGCAATGCACCGAGCTGCAGGGTCGCTTCATCTGGGGTCCGCCGAAGACCGCCGCAGGAGTGCGAACGGTCGTGCTGCCGTCGTTTATCTGCGACGTGATGGTCGAGCACCTCGCTCGATGGAGCGAACCCGGCATCGAAGGCCACGTCTTCGTCATGCCCGAAGGCGGCCCGCTGCGCCGAGCAAACTTCCGCGCCCGGGTGTGGTTCCCGGGACTCCGAGATGCCGGCATCGAGGAGCGCATGCGTTTCCACGATCTCCGCCACACCAACGCAACGCTCGCCGCCGCGAGCGGGGCCCCGCTCCGTGCGGTCATGCATCGCCTCGGCCACGCTTCCGCTGCTGCAGCACTCCGGTATCAGCACCGACTCGATGGTCAAGACGAGGCCATCGCCGACTTCCTCGATCAACTCGCAGTCGCTCCCACCGGTCCCGGTCAGTTCCGAGCGGCACCGGACCGATGAGCACTTCGCTGCGCTTTCGATCTGTGCGGCACGCGCTCATGGCGGGATGCGCCCGTAGCGGGCAATATGAGTGGCGGGCGTAGTTACCTGACGGGAGGTCAGAACAATGGGTCGGCATGAATCTTGGTCCCGCGTCCCCGATGCAGTGGCGGTCTGGACCGCCTCTGCCGTGCTCGCTTCACTTCTGTCCGTGCTGGTCGGGTTCCGGACCGGACCGGGTCGATTATTCCTCCTCGTCACCGTGTTCATTGCGACGATCGCTGCCCTTGTGCGGTTCGAACGCCGACCGCCGACACCGCGAGATGCCCAGTGGGCCTTGGCCGGAGGCGTCGCAGGCTGGCTCGGCGTCGCGGCGTGGAGCGCATGGCTGACAGCGAGTTCCACAATCCACTGGTCGGCGGCGTTCTGGCTCTTTGCGGTCGGACTGTGGCCGCTGGTTGCCGGTGGGCTGTTCGCATGCGCCGCGTTCCTCGGAGCGTATGTCGGACGCCTCCGCCCGCGCGACTAAGGCGACCGTTCGGAGCACACCGCATATAGAACTGCCGATATGCCTGCGCCCCAAGATGCTCGAGCCGAACAGAACGAGCGCACAGAAGAACCCTTACTCGTCGAGGTCTCGCGGCAGCTCTTGCTTGCGGACGGCCTGTGCGGCGTACCGAAGCGCTTCGGCCACATCCTCGGTCACGAGATCGGGATGCTCGCGGACGATCTCGTCAGCGGTCATACCGTCTGCCACCATCGCGACCACGCTCGCAGCGGGCATGCGCAGACCGCGAATGCACGGTTGACGCCCATCTGGCCGGGATCGGTGGTGATGCGTTCGAAGCTCATGAGGCTCTGCCAACGCTACGCGAGCGGAGCGCCGGCACCGCCGTACGCTCCCAGTTGTGGCACGGAAGTGGCACGCGGATGGCACGACGGGCACCGTGAACCTCGGGTGGAGCGCACTGCAGCGCTCTCACCTGGGTCTTCTCGGTGGAGACGATGGGACTCGAACCCACGACTTCCTGCTTGCAAAGCAGGTGCTCTAGCCAACTGAGCTACGTCCCCGGAACAGAACCACTCTAGCGAGCAGTCGGTCACACGAAGCCGGCTGAATCAGCCGTCTTTGAACACCTGCAGGCTGCCGCTGTAGTTCGCGACCCAGACGTGGCGAGTCCCAGCGTCGTAGGTGATCCCGATCGGGTGCTGGTTGGTGCGTACCGACTGGAGCACCGTCATGTCGGCCGTTCGTACCTTGCTCATCGTCGCCGAGTCGTAATTCACCACGTACAGCGCAGCGCCGTCATCGGAGATTGCCATACTCCGGGGGGCCGGGCCGGTCGCGACGCGACCGGCAACGGTTCCGGTGGCGGGATCGATCTTGGCTACATCGCCCGCACCGTTGAGCGTCACAAATAGCGTGACGCCGTCGGGTGAGAGCACCAGATGTCTCGGCGCCGAGCCGGCCCCGGCGATCTGGTGCGCGACCTGCAGCGTCGTGAGATCGATGACGTCGATGCCTGATCCGCCCATGATCGCGACGTACGCGGTGCGGCTGTCGGGTGCGACCGCGATCCCCCGTGGGTAACGACCGATCGGAATCCGCGTGACCTCTTTCGCGGTCGCGGTGTCGATCACGCTCATGTCGTAACCGCACCAGTTCGTGACGAGGACGTACTTGTTGTCGGGTGTGACCGCGACGTACTTAGGCACCGCGCCGACCTCGATGACCTTGTCGATTACAAGAGTGGCCACGTCTATTCGGTACACGAAGCTCGGATCCCAGTTGCCGGCGCCGCAATTGTCGTTGCCCGGGTTCGCGAAACCCGGGCCGTACATCTGGTAGTTGCTCGCGTATGCGTACTTTCCATCGGGCGAGAACGCGATCTCGACAGGCCCCCCCTGATACGTACCGGGGTATTGCGGGAAACCGAAATCAGTTAGACGCACCGAGTCGGGAATCAGTCCAACGCGGTTGTACGCCCGGTCGTAGACACCGATCGTGTGCAGATAAATCATGTTCTGGGCGAAGAATCTGTCGCCGCCCGACCACACAACGGATTTCGGCGTGAGGGCGCCCGTTATCTCCTTCTCCAACGTCAGCGCCCGATCCGCTGCCGTCTTTCCGTCGGGAGGAACAAGGGTCGTCGGGGACAGCGGTGGTGGTGCGGTGCTCGTCACCGCACTCGCGGCCGACGCATCGCTCGGAACGTTATGACTCGTTTGATCAGATTTAGCGCCACCGCCGGTCGCACACGAGGCAGTTGCCACCGCGACCACCGCGAGACCGAGACCTAACTGCCGGAATCGACTCACCCGTGATCCATCACCGGTGCGACGCCGGAGCCGGTTCGGTGGGGGCCAAAACGGAACCGACGATCCGGGGCCGGCCGCCGCGACCGCCATCGGCGCGGTCGAGGGGCTTCGGAAGATCGCCGGCCCCGTTCGTCGGTCGATGAGCGCGGCACGATTCACCCCAACCGAAGAATCGCGACCGAAGCGACCGGCTCGTCGGCCGCGCTCTCACCACCGAGCAGATAGACGACGTCGTGCACGACGACCGCAGCCGAATCGGATACCGCAACGGGAAGCGTCCCGGCGGGCACAAGCGTCGCGGCACGCGTGTCGAAGCGCCACACCTGCGGTGACACCCTGCCATCGAGCCGACCGCCCAAGACGAACACCTGGCCACCCACGGTCACCGCGGTGGCGTGCGACAAGGTGTGCGGCAGCTGCGCAAGAACCCGTGCCTGACCGGTCGCAATGTCGATCTCCTGGATCGCGGCGCTGTCGCCGGCAGCAGCTTCGGAGGTGCCGGAGCGCCCACCACCGAAGACGTACAGCTTTCCGTCGAGCGCGGCCATCGCGGGATAGCGCACAGGTACGGGCAACGAGGAGAGCGTGGTGAACGACGTACCGTCGGTCGTCTGGATGACGGTGGGAGTGAAAGCGGCGCCGTCGAACCCGCCGAGCACGTAAGCGTGATCGCCGACCGTCAGCGCGGCCAGATCAGACCGAGCCTGGGGCAGCTTGCCGAGAACAAGGCCGCCGGATTCCGCGGTGAAGGCCTGGACGGTGGCCACCGTCGACGAATTCCCACCCCCGAACACGATGAGCCGACCACCGAGCCGGGCGCCCGCGGCATCGTGCACGCCGACGGCGAGGTCACCGGCCGGGGTCGACTTACCGCTGGTCGGATCGATCTGGATGACACTCGTGCGCGAGGCCTTCCCCGGATCACGGCCACCGAGCAACCAGATGGTCGTCCCGTCAGTGAGAGCAACCTCCCGGTCACGCACTCCCGGAAGCTGCCACCCGGCATCGGCGGCGATGAGTCGGGTACCTCGAGCGACGGGGGGTGAGGTCGTCGAGGTCGGGCGCGATCTCGACGCCGATGGCGTGCTCGAGCGCCTGTGGGTGCTCGAGTCGGCGGAACCATCTCCGGTCGAACACGACGCGACCAGGACTGCAGATGCTGCAGCAACTACTACGCGTCGAACCAACACCTCAGGCGACCGCTACGCCTTCGAACGCGGCTGCCATCACACCTCGACGGCCGAGCTCAGCCAGAAAAAGCACCGGATCCACGAGCGCCGCGGCGCCGTGCACTCCGGCCGGTGCGGGCGCGCCAAGCGCCGAGGCGCCTGAGAGGTGCGCTGCTACGAGCGCCAGCACCGTTCCCACGGCAACGGCTGTGCGTTCGACGACCCCGTAGACGATCGACTCCCGTACCAGGCCGCGCGACCCATGGACCTCGACACGCGTCGCGCCCCATCCTTCGGGCCCCGATCGGCCCGTGATCCGCTCCTTCAGCCGCTCGCCCACGCCCCGAGCGGGCGGCTCGGCCAGCCGAAACGTCGCAGAGGAGAGCTCGGGCATGGCCTTGACGACCAGGTCGACCCCTCCGGCCGCGAGCTCGCAATCAAGCGCGCCGATCGGATCGGGAAACCACACGAGCTCAGGTCCCGCGGATCGGGCATCCTGCCAGGATCCGTCCCTCCACTCCACCGCCCTCTCACTCCGTGCGCGCCGCACCACGGTCGCCGACGACGGCCCGGCGACACCGGCACGCGCGACGTGGACCGCGTCGACTACATCCAGCGCCGCGGCCGCGTGGCGGGCCAGCACGTCGGCTAGGCCTGGGGCTAGGCCGCAACCTCCGGCCAGGGTGACACCCGCGGATCGGGCATCGGCGTCAAGGCCGAGCAGCGCGGAGATCGCGTCGTGATCATCTGCTGCCGAGACGAACGGCACTCCGTGCTCGAGCGCGCAACGGGCGACGGCAAGATCTTCGTCGTCGGGGACCGCTACCGCGATCACCCCGACCCCGGCCGGCAGAGCTTGCGGTGGGGCCCACTCGATCGCCTCGACCTGCATGATCGCCTGCAATGCGGCCGAGGACTCGCCCCTGCGGTCGGTCACGAGAACCCGATCGATTCCCGGGGTTTCGATCAGCTGGCGGGCCGCTCGTCCGCCGACCGCGCCGGTTCCGACGAGCAGAGCCGTCGTCATGTCAGGTCCGGAACCATCACCGGAAGTCGGGCCCGGCGAGCTGGCGCCAACCACCATTCTCGGGCTGCGAGTGATCGCGGTTCGACAGCATCTTCACAATCGCGCTGGCAAGCACCGCGAGCGATGCCACGAACACCCCTCGACGGAACGCCTTCACGCCCAGCAGTGTACCGACCATGCCGACAGCAGTCCTCTGGCCCGGCGCGATCCCGACCGGAACGGGTCTGTCTGTATGTCTGTGGGGCTAGGTGGAATCGAACCACCGACCTCATCGTTATCAGCGATGCGCTCTAACCGACTGAGCTATAGCCCCGGAGAACGAGCGAGATTACCAGTCTGCCGCGCGCCGCCCTCGAAGCGGTCGCCTCGGCGCGACCGGGCCGTTCGGCTAGTCCTCGTCGACGATGATCTCGACCCCGCCGATCAACTCGGCAAAGAGGTTGTAGAACGCGGCGGCAACCAGTGTCACGATCACCAGAAGGATCACGATCACCAGGCCGAGCAGCGTCGTTCCCTCCAGAATCTGCGCGGAGAGGAGCTTGAAGTCCTTGGCGCTGAGCAGATCGCCCATGAACTGCTCCACGTTGTGAACCACTCCAAGAGCCGACGAGATGATCCACAGAACGACCCCGGCAACCATCGTGACCGCGAGCCCGCAAAGGTAGAAGCACAGAGAGATCTTGAGCACCGACCACAGATCGATGCGGCGTACGACCATCCGTCGACGGCGGGCCCTACCACCCGCGACGCCGGCCGGTTGGGCCGTCGGCCGGTCACTACGCCTCCCGCCCGTTACCGGAGGCGCTGCACCGGTCGACGGGTTCTGCGTGCCGGTACCACCGACTTCGAGCGCCATCGGCTGGTCGCCGTCCTTCCGGGTTCGTGGTGCGGTCAGGATGCGGGTTCGGCTTCTTCGTCGGCTTCGAGAACCGGCGCCACTGCGACGACGGTCTCGCCGTCGCCGAGGCGGGCCACTCGGACCCCGGTTGCGTCTCGCCCTTGCGACGAGATCTCTTTGACGCCCATCCGAATGATATTGCCGGCGGACGAGAACACGAGGACCTCGTCGTCGGTACCCACGGTGAACGCCGCCACGACCTCACCCCGACTGGCTGTGATCTTCATGCCCCGTACGCCCTGACCGCCGCGACCCTGGGTACTGAACCGGTCGAGCTTGGTCCGCTTGCCGTGGCCGCTCGAGCTCACGAAGAGCATCACCGCGTCGTCACGGGCTAGATCCGCGCTCACCACCGCATCCTCGGCGTTCTTGAGCTTCATGCCCCGCACCCCGGCAGTAGCCCGACCCATCGACCGGACATCGTCTTCGGAGAAGCGGATGGTCATCCCGTTCTTCGACACCATGAATATGTCGTCGGACCCGTTCGTTTGGATAACCCGGACAAGCTCGTCGTCGTTGTGGAGGTTGATGGCGATGAGCCCCGACCGCAGCGAGGAGTCGTACTCACTCATCTTCGTCTTCTTCACCTGTCCCTTGCGGGTGGCGAAGAACAGGTAGGCGCCGTCTTCGTAGGTACGGGTGTCGATTACCGCCTCGACGTGTTCCTCGGGCGCGAGAGCGATGAGGTTGACCAGCGCGGTTCCACGCGCCGTCCGTTCCTTCATCGGGATCTCGTGCGCGCGGAGTCGGTAGACGCGGCCACGATTCGAGAAGAACAGGAGGTAGGAGTGTGCCGTGGTCGTGAGCAGGTGCTCGACGTAGTCCTCGTCGCGCAGGTTCCCGCCCCGTACCCCACGCCCACCCCGGCCCTGCCGACGAAACGCATCCGACGCGACTGTCTTGACGTAACCCTTGTGTGAGAGCACGACTACGACCTCTTCGTCTTCGATGAGATCGAGGGTGTCGAGGTCGCCGGAGTCGAACGTGAGTCGGGTGCGGCGCTCGTTGGCGAACTCGTCGCGCACCTCGCCCAGCTCCGTTTTGATGACCCCGCGCAGCTTCGCGTCGCTGTCGAGGATGCTCTCGAGCTCGGCGATCGTCGCCATGAGCTCACCGAGCTCGTCGCGCAGCTTCTGGCCTTCGAGCTGCGCGAGCCGGCGCAGTTGCATGTCGAGAATGTGGCGAGCTTGGATCTCGCTGAACCCGAATGCCTCGCTCATGAGACCTTCGCGGGCGGCGTCGGCGTCTTCGGAGCCACGGATGAGGGCGACGATCGCGTCGATCATGTCGAGCGCCTTCACCAGGCCCTCGACAATGTGTGCTCGATCACGGGCCTTCTGCAGCCGGAACTGCGTCCGGCGGGTGATGACCTCGATCTGGTGGTCGATGTACGCGACCAACGCTCCCCTCAGATCGAGGGTGCGGGGCACACCGTCGATCAGCGCGAGCATGTTGACGCCAAAGCTCGTCTGCAAGGGTGTGTGCTTGTACAGGTTGTTGAGCGTGACCAGCGCGTTGGCGTCACGACGGAGCTCTACAACAAGGCGCGTGTTCCCCTTGGCCGACTCGTTGCGGATCTCGCGGATGCCCTCGATGTCGCGCGAGTTCACCAGGTCGGCGATCTTGCGTTCGATGCCTTCAACCGACGTCTGGAACGGGATCTCAGTGACGACGATGCGCTCACCTCCGCCGCGCATCTCTTCGATCTCGGCCACGGCGCGCAGCTTCACCGAGCCCCGACCGGTCCTGTAGGCATCCATGATCCCGCTGCGACCCAGGATCAGTGCGCCGGTTGGAAAGTCGGGGCCCTTCACGTGCTGCATCAGGTCTTCGTTGGTGGCTTCGGGGTTGTCGATGAGGTGCACGGTGGCGTCGATCACCTCACCGAGGTTGTGCGGTGGGATGTTGGTCGCCATCCCCACCGCGATGCCCTGGCTGCCGTTCACCAAAAGGTTCGGGAACCGAGCCGGAAGCACCGCCGGCTCGGTCTCCTTGCCGTCGTAGGTCGGAATCATGTCGACGGTGTCTTCGTCGATGTCGGCGAGCAGCTGCATCGCTATGGGTGCGAGCCTCGCTTCGGTATAGCGCATCGCTGCGGGCTGCGACTCCGGGTCGGGAGAGCCGAAGGCCCCATGCCCGTCGATCAACGGGTGTCGCAACGAGAAGTCCTGCACCATCCGGGCTAGTGCGTCGTAGATCGAGCTGTCGCCGTGTGGGTGGTAGTTGCCCATCACGTGTCCGACGGTCTGCGCGCACTTCGTGTGGGCACGATCGGGTCGGAGCCCGGCGTCGTACATGCCGTAGAGAATGCGGCGGTGGACCGGCTTCAACCCATCGCGCGCGTCGGGGAGTGCGCGCGAGACGATGACTGACATCGCGTAGTCGAGGAAGGAGCGTTCCATCTCCTCCTGGATCTCGATGGGTTCGATGTTGCCGAGCGTCTGCTGCCCGTCGGGCATGGATCGCTACCTCTCGTATTCGGGTGCTGGTCGCTTGGTGGGAAACGTCAGATGTCGAGGAAGCGGACGTCTTTGGCGTTCTGTTGGATGAACCCGCGCCGAGCCTCGACGTTTTCGCCCATCAACACTGAGCAGACCTCGTCGGCGATGGCCGCTTGTTCCACGCTCACCTGGAGCAAGGTCCGCGACCCTGGGTCCATCGTGGTCTCCCAGAGTTCCTGGAAGTCCATCTCGCCGAGACCTTTCAGGCGTTGGATCACCGGCGTGCGGCCTTCGTTGCCGGCCAGGAACACGTCGAGTGCCGCTTCGTCTTTCAGATATGTCTTCGTCTTGCCCACAAGCGCCGAGAACAGTGGGGGCTGTGCCACATAGACGTGGCCCTGCTCGACGAGATCGCTCATCTGACGGAAGAAGAACGTCAGCAGAAGGGTGCGGATGTGCGACCCGTCGACGTCGGCGTCGGCGAGAACGATGATCTTGTCGTAGCGGACCTTGTCGACCGCGAAGTCTTCGGCGAGGCCCGCGCCGATCGCTTGGATCAGGGCCTGGATCTCGGCGTTCTTCAGCATCTTGTCCATGCGGGCCCGCTCGACGTTGAGGATCTTGCCTCGAATCGGCAGGATCGCCTGGATGCGCGGGTCGCGTGCGTCTTTCGCGGAGGATCCGGCCGAGTTGCCCTCAACGATGAACAGCTCGCACTCACTGCGGTCCCGTGAAGAGCAGTCGGCGAGTTTGCCCGGCAACCCCGCGCCCTCTAGCGCCGACTTCCGCCGGGTGAGGTCGCGGGCCTGACGCGCGGCAAGGCGGGCACGTGCCGCGGTCGTGGCCTTGCTGAAGATCTGCTTGGCCTCGGGCGGGTGCTCCTCCAACCAATCGCCAAGTTTCTCGTTGGTGGCCTTCTCGACCAGAGAGCGCATCTCGGTGTTGCCGAGCTTGGTCTTCGTCTGCCCCTCGAATTGGGGGTTTCGTAGCTTGACCGACACGATCGCGGTGAGGCCCTCCCGTATGTCTTCGCCCAGGAGGTTGTCGTCTTTTTCCTTGATCAGGCCCTTGGCGCGCCCGTACTTGTTCACCGCGTTGGTGAGGGCCTTCTTGAAGCCCTCTTCGTGCATCCCGCCCTCTGTGGTCGCGATGTTGTTGGCGAAGGAGTGGATGCCCTCGTAGTAACCCGTGTTCCACTGCATCGCGATGTCGACCTCGCCGGTCTCGGATGTCTCCTCGAACGCGGCGACTCGCTTGAACAAAGGTTCCTTGGTCGCGTTGAGGTGCTTGACGAAATCGGTGAGGCCCCCCGCGAACCTAAACGTCTGCTCGAGCACCGGCTCGGGCCGGTCATCGCGAAAACAGATCTCGAGACCCTTGTTCAGGAACGCCATCTCCCGTAGCCGCTCGAGCAGCGTCTGGGCCCTGAACTCGGTCTCTTCGAAGATCGTCGCGTCGGGCCAGAAGGTGATCGTGGTACCGCGCTTCTTCGACGGACCGACCTGAGAGATCTTGTCCTGGGGCTTGCCGCCCTTCGCGTAGTGCTGAACCCACTTGCCCCCGTCGCGGTGCACCTCGAGGTCGAGGCGACTCGACAACGCGTTGACCACCGAGACGCCGACGCCATGTAAACCACCCGAGACCTTGTAGCCCTCTCCTCCGAACTTCCCTCCGGCGTGGAGAACGGTCAGCACAACCTCGGCCGCGGATTTCCCCTTGTAGTCGGGGTGATCGTCGACGGGGATTCCGCGCCCGTTGTCGGAGACCCTGCAGCCGCCGTCGGTGAGCAGAGTGATGTCGATGCGGGTCGCCTCACCGGCCATCGCCTCGTCGACCGAGTTGTCGACAACCTCATAGACCAGGTGGTGGAGACCCGACGGGCCGGTGGATCCGATGTACATCCCGGGGCGCTTGCGCACCGGGTCGAGCCCCTTGAGAACGGTGATTGCCTTGGCGTCGTACGCCACGCGCGAGACCTCTCTTGGCGGTTGTCGGGGTTGCTCGGGGACGGGCTCGGATCCGAGCGGATGACCTGGGGCGATTCGGGGGGCTGAGCACCCGCTATATCAACCAAAACCCCAGGTCGGAGCCCTAAATGGAACTCATGAGAGTCTACCAGAACCCGCCCTCTCGGAGGGTCCGCAACGGGGTCTTTCCCTTGGCCGTTCAGGTGCTCTTGTCGACCGAGACCCGCAGTCTCGCTATCTCCACTCCGGCCGCTGCGTAACGGGCGATCACATCGGCTTCGGAGTACCGCAATTGGGTCGCCCAGCCCCCGTCGTCGACCGTGACGGTGAGGACCCCGGCGCGCAGGTGTCGCGGGCGGGCGCGTGCCGCGACCGCCGGCCCGACTATCTCGGACCACCGGGTCGTCACGATCTCGAACGCGTCCGGCCCGGCCAGGCCGAGCTCGCGGCTCACGCGGGCCAAGCCGTCGCGCAAGCTGCGCGGTCCCCGTTCTTTGCTCATCTCCCCGGCCCGGAGTCGACCTCTACCTTTCCGTCGATCACCCTCAGCCACCGTTCGGGTCGAACTGTCTCGGGCACCACGCCCGCGGTCGTGATCAGGGTCTGTCCCGGCGGAAGCTGTGCCACCAAAGCCGTCGCCCGATCGGAGTCAAGCTCGCTGAACACGTCGTCGAGCAACAGCAGCGGATTCTCCCCGATCACCTCAGCAACAACACGGTGACCGGCGAGGCGCAGTGCGAGCGCCAAGGTCCGTTGTTCTCCCTGCGAAGCATGGGTTCGTGCCTCGAGACCCCCGATCACGAGCCGAAGCTCATCGCGATGCGGTCCTACCAGGGTGACTCGTCGATCGAGCTCTTCGTGTCGACGAGCCGCGAGCGAGTCGAGCAGCCGCTGCTCGACTTCGTCGACGGAAGCGACGTCGAGTGGATCCGAAGACCAGTCCGCCTCGTAGCGAGCCTCGATAGAGGTCCCTTCGCCGCTGAGATCCTCATACGACGACGCCAACCAGGGGGTGAGGCGCGCGACCAGGCGGAGGCGTCCTCTAACCAGCTCTCCGCCCGCGCGGGCCAACTGCTGGTCGAACACATCGAGGGTCATCGAGGTGTCGGGATTACGGGTCCCGGTCTTGAGTAGGGCGTTGCGGTGCTTGAGGATCCGTTCGAAATCGGTGCGGGCAGCCTCATAGCGAACGGCGCTGGAGACGAGCAGGTCGTCGAGGTAGCCGCGCCGGCCGGCCGGGCCCCCTTTCACCAACTCCAGATCGTCGGGCGCGAATACCGTTGCTCGTAATGCCCGCCCGAGCTCACTGCGCCGAGGGAGCGGCTGACGGTTCACCAGGATGCGGTTCCGGCCCGTCGCCCGGATCTCGGCTTCTACGAGCACGTCGTTGTCGCCGCGACTCGATTCGGCCCGCACGACCGCCTGCTCGGCCCCCACCCGCACCAGCGCTGCATCGGGGACTCCCCGGAACGATCGAGCCGTAGCGATCCAGCTGACCGCTTCGAGCAGGCTGGTCTTTCCCTGACCGTTCGCGCCGCGAACAACGGTCGCGCCCGGCCCCAACTCGAGATCGAGATCTCGGTAGCAGCGGAAGTCGGTCAGCCAGAGCCGCCGAAGCTGCACGGTCGTCAGGAGATGCGAACGGGCATCAGGAGATACATGAAATCGGCCTGATCGACTGCCCGCAAGGTCGCCGGTTTCAGTGGATCGAGGGCTTCGAGCACGACCTCGTTTCCCGCGACGGCCTGAGCTCCATCGAGCAGGAATTGCGCGTTGAACGCGACCGTCAAATCGGTCCCCTCGTACTTCGCGTCGACCATCTCGTGAGCCTCGCCGACCTCCTGTGCAGTCGACGAGAGCTCGACTCCGGAGGCGCTCATCGAGAGGCGCACCGGCGAGCTGTCCCGGCCCTGACCAACGAGTTGCATGCGCTTCACCGCGTCGGACAAGGCCTCGCGAGCAACAGTCAGTCGGTTTGGATATCCACTCGGGATCAGCTGTTCGTAGTTCGGAAACTCGCCGTCTATCAACCGGGTGGTGATCTCGCCCCGCGCGCCACTGAACCGCACATCGCGCTCGGAGAGAACCACCTGCATCTCGCCGTCGGTGAGCAGGCGCTGTACCTCGCCGAGCGCCTTGGCGCTCACCAGAACGTGCTGGCCCTCGGCCAACATGCTCACACCCTCGAGATCGCGCACAGCCAGGCGATACGAATCAGTCGCGACCAGCCGCAAGCCGTTCTGGCGTGCTGTGAGCAACACGCCGGTGAGAATCGGGCGGGCGTCGTCGCGGGATGCCGCCGGGATCACCCCACGCAGGGCCTCGGCCAGGGGGCCGGCGTCGACGGTGATCGCCGATCCTGTCGGCTCGGGAAGGTGCGGGAAGTCGTCTAGCGGAAGCAGGCGCAACGTGTAGCTCGCCCGACCCCCCTCGACCGTCGCCGCGTCGCCGTCGCCTGTCTCGACGGTTACCGATCCTGCTTCCAGCTTCGCGACGATGTCGTTGAGCAACTTGGCCGGCAGGACCGCCTGGCCCACTTCCTCGACCTGAGCGGCGACACGTACCCGGATCGTCAGCTCGAGATCCGAGCCGACCAGCTCGAGTGAGCCCTCGGTGGCTGCGACCTTGAGACCAGAGAGCACAGGCAATGAGCCCGTGCGGGATGTCACTGCCCGTTGGGCAGCCGAGATCGCCTCTCCGAGGGAATCGCGCTCACAGCGGAACTTCACCACACACCTCCCCGCGAAGAAGAAGAAATAGGTAGTAGTAGTAGTAGTACCTGTGGATTGTGGATGACATCGCATCGTCGCAGGTGGAGCCCAGTATCGCTGCGCCGACGTTTTACCCTGATGTTCACAGGGTTAGTGGGGTGGACGCTCTCGCTGCGCGGGTTCTCCACGGCAACTCGGAGATATCCACAGGAATCCACAGGCTTATCCACCGGTGCCCAATCGGATGCGGCTGATCAGCTCGTTTACCTGGTCGAAGATCGTGTGACGCTCGTTCATCAGGCCTTTCACCTTTTCGACCGCGTGCATGACCGTGGTGTGGTCGCGGCCGCCGAATTGCTCGGCGATCTTGGGGTAGCTGTAGTCGGTCAGCTCTCGGAAGACGTACATGCTGATCTGACGGGCGATAACGAGCGGTCGGCGCCGGCTCTTGCCGCAGAGCTCGTCGACGGTGAACGCGAACATCTTCGAAGTCTCGTCGAGTATGAGTTGTGGGGTGATCACCCTGGGAGTCGCGGGGGGCAGGAGGTCGGCCAGCACGTGGCGGGCGACCTCTTCGGACAGCGGGGTCCGGTTCAAGCTCGAGTAGGCCGCGACTCGGATGAGCGCGCCCTCGAGCTTGCGGACATTGTCGGAGATGTTGCTGGCGATGAACGCAAGGACTTCGTCGGGAATCCCACCCAGCTGTTCGGATTCGGCTTTCATCCGCAGGATAGCGAGGCGCGTCTCGAA
>JANYLB010000047.1 GCA_025363815.1 Actinomycetes bacterium | reverse complement strand
TGGAGAACGTCGCGCTGTGGCACGAACGTGATATCTCTCACTCGTCGGTGGAGCGGATCGTGCTTCCCGACTCCTGTCTGCTCGCTTACTACCTGCTGGTAAAGTTTCGCTCGATCGTCGAGGGAATGGTCGTGTATCCAGAACGCATGATCGAGAACCTCGACGCGTCGTTCGGGCTCGTGTTCAGTCAGCCTGTTCTGCTCGCGCTCGTCGAGGCCGGTCGCACCCGTGACGACGCTTATCGGATGGTGCAACGCAACGCGATGGCGACGTGGGAGCAGCGCCGCCCCTTCATCGACGTCCTGCGGGGCGATCCCGAAGTAGTCGACATCCTGGGCGAGGATCGCCTCGCTGCGTGCTTCGACCTGAAGGCCGCGCTCGGCCACGCCGACCACACCGTGCGCGCGCTCGACAGGTTGCCGTCCGGCTGATGGGCCTCGCCGCGCTCCCCCACCTGTACTCGGGCAAGGTCCGTGAGCTGTACCGAGTCGATGATGATCGTCTCCTGATCGTCGCGAGCGACCGTGTGTCGGTGTTCGACGTCGTGCTCCCCGACGACATCCCCGACAAGGGACGCGTGCTCACCGCGATCTCCGCGTTCTGGTTTGATGCGACCACGCACCTCGCGCCGAGCCACGTGTTGTCTTTCGACCCAACCGACTTCCCCGGGGATTCGGGCGACGAGGTCGGGGGGAGAGCGATGCTGGTGCGAGCGACGCAACCAGTGCGCATGGAGTGCATCGCGCGCGGGTACCTGTTCGGTGGCGCGTGGGCCGAGTACACCGAGCGGGGCTCGGTGCAAGGGCACAAGCTCCCGTCGGGACTGCGCGAGGCGGACCCGTTGCCGGAGCCGCTCTTCACGCCGACCACAAAGGCCGATGAGGGCCACGACCTGCCAATCTCCGACGCCGAGGCGCGTGCGCTCGTGGGCGAGAGCACGTTCGAGGCGGTGAAGGTCGGGACGCTGGCGCTGTACGAGTTCGGTGCCCGCTACGCCGCCGAGCGCGGGGTGATTCTCGCCGACACCAAGCTCGAGTGGGGTCACGCCGGCGGCGAGCTCCTCGTTATCGACGAGATGCTCACCCCCGACTCCTCGCGGTACTGGCCGTCTGAGGGCTATCGACCCGGGAGCTCGCCGCCCAGCTTCGACAAGCAATTCGTGCGCGACCACTACCTCGAGATCAACTGGGACAAGACGCCCCCGGCGCCGCACCTTCCGGCCGAAGTCATAGCCGGGACCCGCTCCCGCTACATCGAGGCGTACGAGAGATTGACCGGCGCCAGCCTCGCCGACTGGTACCGATAGAGTCGGAAGTGATGACCAAGTTCGCAGCCCGCGTCGAGATCACGCACCTCGACGGCATTGCCGATCCGCAGGGAGCGACCATCGAGCGGGCGCTTCCGGTCCTTGGCTACGCGAACGTCTCTCAAGTCCACGTGGGCAAGAGCATTCGCCTGGTCATCGACGCGACCGATGCCGGTGCTGCGCGCGTCGAGGTGCTCGAGATGTGCGATCGCCTCCTGGCCAATCCGGTGATCGAGGCCTACGAGGTCGAGATCACCGAGCTGTCCGGATCCTCGGCATGACCTGTCCCACCACCACCTTGATCCCACCCGAGTTTGTTGTGTGTACGACGCCATACAACCAAAAGGTCACGAACATGAAGCGGTGACGACGGTTGGGGTGGTCCAGTTCCCGGGAACCAACTGCGAGCTGGATGTGCAGCGCGCGGTCGAGCACCTCGGAAGCTCGGCCGAGCTCCTGTGGCACGCCGACGCGAGTGTGCAGGGTGTCGACGCCGTGGTCGTCCCCGGAGGCTTCGCCCACGGTGACTATCTCCGTACCGGCGCGATCGCCCGCTTCTCCCCCGTGATGGACGCCGTCGCCGTGTTCGCCGCGGCCGGAGGACCTGTGGTGGGCATCTGCAACGGATTTCAGGTTCTCACCGAGGCCGGGCTCCTCCCGGGTGCGTTGCAGAAAAACGCACGCCTGAAATTCATCTGCGACAGTGTCGAGATTCGTGTGGAGACGACCGATTCCGTGCTCACGAACCTGTGCGCGGCGGGCGACGTCCTGAGAATCCCGATCAACCACTTCGAGGGCAACTACGTGTGTGACCGCCCGACGCTGGACCGGCTCCGCGCCGACGGTCGGATCGTGCTGCGGTATGTCTCCAACCCGAACGGCAGCCTTGACGACATTGCCGGAATTTGCAACGAGGGCCGTAATGTCGTCGGCCTGATGCCACATCCCGAGCGTGCATCCGACGATCTTCTCGGTTCGGCCGACGGCGTGGCTCTGCTCGACTCGTTTCTCGGTGCCGCTGCCGCCAATAGCGCATCCCGCGGCGCAGTGGCCCGCTGATGCGGCCGGCGCAGGCTGCGCTCGAGGTGGCGTTGCGCGAACACGCGATCCGTGAAGGCGAGTTCACGCTGGCTTCGGGGCGCACGTCGTCGTGGTACCTCGACGGTCGCATGGTGACCTTTAGAGGTGATTGTGTCGAGATCGTCGGCGACGCGGTGATGGAAGCGCTAGACGTCGCCGGCGCTTCGCCGTTCGACGCGGTCGGCGGGCTGGTAGTGGGTGCGGTGCCGGTCGCCGTAGCAGTCGCGCGCGTCTCTGGTGTGCGCGGCTTTGCGGTGCGTAAAGAAGCGAAAGGTCACGGAGTCGGGGGTCGCATAGCGGGGCCACTCGATCCGGGCGATCGCGTCGTCGTCGTGGAAGACACCGCGACGACGGGGTCGTCGTTGCTCGATGCGGTGGATGCCGTAGCGGAGTTCGGATGCGAGGTCGTGGCTGCGTCGTTGTTGCTCGACCGAGGCGGGGAGCTCGGTCCTGAGCTCGAACGCCGAGGCATTCTTTACGCGCCGGTGCTCACTGCTCCCGACTTGGGCTACGAGTTCGGGAGCTGAAACCCGAGTCGGGCGTCACGATGCTCGCGTGATTTCGGCCTTCTTCAAGACTTCGGCAGAGACCCCGGCCTCTCGCCACGTTGCGTACGAGATGCCCTTGTTCTCTGAATAGGGCTTGACCGCCTTGAGGAATTCCCTCTCGACGCTCGAGAGATCGACTGTGGTTCCGAAGGTGTCGAGCTCAGACTTGAGGTCGCGACGCTCCTGTAGAAGCTGCACCCGCTTCACACCGCCCGCATCGGGGAGCAAAGCCTCGACCGCGATGAGGCGCTTCTTCACCGAATCGGGGGTGCGCTTCCGCCCGCGCTTCGGTCGGTTCTCTTCCAGGGCGTCGAGGTACTCGCGCACGGCGCGACCATGAGCGCGACCTTCGGCCAACGCCGCCTTGTGCTGGGCCGACATCTTCGTTGTCTTCCGCGCCATGTCTGTCGAGCTCCTTCAAGAAACAACCGGTTAAAGATACTTGTGAATACTCATAATAGCCGACGGCGATGGCTCCTTCGAAAACGAACATAAAGGGGATCTGGATGCACGCTATTGGCCCTTTCGTACCGCCCAAAGGGGATCGGGCCGGTAGGATCGGCGACGTATGGACGCCGAGCCGCTGCACCGTCAACTGGGTCTTACCGATGCCGAGTTCCGCGCCACCGTCGACGAGTTGGGTCGGGAACCGTCGGAGCTGGAACTGGCGATGTACGCGGTGATGTGGTCGGAGCACTGCTCCTACAAGTCGTCGCGCCGCTATCTCGGTCGGTTCCCCACCGAGGCTCCCTGGGTGCTCGTCGGACCGGGCGAGGGTGCCGGCGTCATCGACGTCGGGGACGGCCTCGCGGTCGCCGTGCGGATCGAGAGCCACAACCATCCCTCGGCGGTCGAGCCCTACCAGGGTGCGGCCACCGGGGTGGGCGGGATCATCCGTGACATCTTCTCGATGGGGGCCAGGCCGATTGCGCTCATGGATCCGTTGCGCTTCGGCCCCCTCGACGACCCCCGTACTCGCTACCTGTTCGAGGGGGTCGTCTCGGGCATCAGTGGTTACGGCAACGCGGTTGGTGTGCCCACGGTGGGCGGCGAGGCAGTCTTCGACGAGTGCTACCGCGACAACCCGCTCGTGAACGTCTTCTGCCTCGGGCTGCTTCCGCGCGAACGGTTGGTGCTCGCCCGCGCTGAGGGCGCGGGCAACCTCGCCGTCCTCCTCGGTGGGTCCACGGGTCGGGACGGGATCGGTGGTGCGAGTGTGCTCGCCTCGGCCGGCTTCGATGACAGCGCCGAGGGCAAGCGACCATCGGTGCAGGTAGGCGATCCATTCGAGGAGAAGAAGCTGATCGAGGCCTGTCTCGGGCTCCTCGACGCAGGGCTCGCGGTCGGTGTTCAGGACCTCGGCGCGGCCGGGTTGTCGTGTGCGACTTCGGAGACGGCAGCGAACGCCGGCGCGGGCATGGACGTCGACGTAGCGCGCGTCACGCGGCGCGAGCCGAGGATGAACCCGGTCGAGGTCATGACATCGGAGAGTCAGGAGCGGATGCTCGCGATCGTTCGTCCCGACGATCTCGATGAAGTGCTCGCGCAGTGCCGTCGCTGGGAGGTCCAGGCGACGGTCGTCGGGATCGTGAACGACACCGGCCGGTTCCGGGTCTACGACGGAGCGTTCGACGCGCGCGGCGTTCCGGGCGAGAACCCGTGCCCCCCCGCCGGAGAGGAACCATCGGCCGTTTCCAGCGATTACATGCCGCTGGCCGACATGCCGGTCGGAAGTCTTGGCGACGGTCCGAACTACGAACGCCCGGTTCGCCGTCCGGCTAACCACGACGCACTGCTCGCCGATGACCCGGCACCTGAGCTCGGCGCGAGCTTTCCCGCCGGCACCGATCTCGCGTCAGAGCTGCTCGCGCTGCTGGCGCGTCCGACGATCGCCGACAAGTCGTGGATCTCGCGCCAGTACGACCACCAGTTGTTTCTCAACACCGTTGCGGGGCCGGGCGGTGACGCCGCGGTGCTCCGCCTGCCCGGCACGCATCGCGGACTGGCGCTCAGCACCGACGGTAAGGCTCGTTTCGCGGCGCTCGACCCGCGCACGGGGGGCCGGCTTGCGGTGCTCGAAGCGGTTCGCAACGTCGTCTGCGCGGGCTCCCGCCCGGTAGCGCTCGTCAACTGCCTGAACTTCGGAAACCCCGAGCACCCCGAAGTGATGTGGCAGTTCACCGAGGTGGTCGAGGGCATGAGCGAAGCATGTCGCGCGTTCGACCTCCCGGTCGTGGGCGGCAACGTGAGCTTCTACAACGAGTCCCGTGGTGCCGATATCGATCCGACGCCCGTCGTCGGCGTGATCGGGCTCATCGACGTGCTCGAGGAGCGCCCCCCTGCTGCCGCGCTCCGTAACGGTGACCGGATCGTGCTACTCGGCGAGACCCGCCCGGAGCTCGGTGGCTCGGAGTGGGCCACGATGCATGATCGGCGCGCCGGCGCGCCGCCTGTTGCCGACTTGAACGTCGCCAAGGCGCTGAACGAGCTCGTCGTTGCACTCGTCGTCGATCGTGCCGTCGAAGGCCTCCACGACTGTGCCGACGGTGGCCTAGCGGTGTCGCTCGCCGAAATGGCGATCGCGGGAGCGGTCGGATTCCGGGTCACCGTGGGCGGCGCACTCGCTTGTTTCTCGGAATCTGCTTCGCGGGTCGTGCTCTCGGTCGATCCGGTTCACGCCGATGCCGTGGTCGCAAGAGCCAAGGCGGCAGGGGTGCCGGTCTCGGTGATCGGCGACGCCGGGGGAGATCGGCTTCACGCCGAAGGCGCTTTCGATGTCGCGCTCACCGATGCAACCCGCACGTGGCGCGACGCGATCCCGGACGCCATGAGCGCGAGCGTCAAAGCGCCCTAATTCGGATCGCCCTAATTCGGATCGCGCGGGGCGGGACCGGCTCGGACCCAGCCCTTCTCTTCGAGCCACGACAGCACCTGCGCGGCGGATGCTGCGACAGAACGGTCATTGGTCGACACGTGGATCTCGGGGGCCAGGGGCGGTTCGTATGGGTCGGACACGCCGGTGAACTCGGGGATCTCCCCTGCACGCGCCTTCTTGTACAACCCCTTGACGTCTCGTTCCTCACAGACATCGAGCGGGGTGTCGACGAACACTTCTACGAAGTTGGAGATCTCGCCGCGGACGGCGTTACGCGATTCCCGGTATGGAGAGATCGCGGCCGTGATCGTGGCGACTCCATTGCGAGCCAGAACCTTCGCGACCCACCCGATTCGACGGATGTTGATGTCACGGTCGGCCTTGGAGAAGGTGAGTCCGGCGGAGAGATGCTCCCGCACCTCGTCACCGTCGAGAAGCTCTACCCGGTGCGAGCGGTTCCGCAGCTCGTTGGCGACGACGTTTGCAATGGTGCTCTTCCCTGCGCCGGAATATCCGGTGAACCAAAGGCAGAACCCAACGTCGTCGGCCATTCAGGCAACCTAGCGCGGGCATCTCCGGAGTCCCGGGGGGTCCCCCCGACGTGCGATACTCGGGCAGTGAACGGTGGTCTCGCGCACGCGTGTGGCGTGTTCGGGGTGTACGCCCCGAACCAACCGGTTGCCCAGCTGACCTACCTCGGCCTGTACGCGTTGCAGCACCGGGGCCAGGAGTCCGCGGGCATCGCGGTCAGTGACGGCCAGAACGTCACCGTCGTCAAGGACATGGGCCTCGTCACCCAGGTCTTCGACGAACGTAGCCTGGCCCCGCTCGAAGGCCACCTCGGCATCGGGCACACCCGGTACTCCACCACCGGATCGTCGTCGTGGCGAAACGCGCAGCCGATCTACCGCTCGGTCGGCGAGACCGGGTTCGCGCTTGGCCACAACGGCAATCTCACGAATACCGCCGAGCTCGCGGGCACCCTCGGGATGCTCCCCGGTCTCACTGCCGACGAGACGAGCTTCGACTCGACCACCGACTCCGCGCTCGTTGCCGAGCTCATCGCCAGGGAGTGGCCCGACGAGCCCCGCTCCGACGGTCGTGAGCTCGAGCACGCGCTGGAGAAGGTGTTGCCCCGCTTGAAGGGCGGTTTCTCCTTCGTGCTCATGGACGACGCCAGGCTCATCGGGGTGCGTGACCCACATGGGTTCTGGCCTCTTGCTCTGGGCCGACTCGAGGGTGGCGGCTGGGTGCTCGCGAGCGAGACCGCCGCGCTCGACATCGTCGGTGCGCACTACGTACGCGACGTGCAACCAGGGGAGATGGTGGTGATCGACGCCGCCGGCCTTCGTCGTGAGCACCGCTTCGCCGAACCAGACCCGAAGCTCTGCCTCTTCGAGTTCATCTACTTCGCGCGACCCGACACCAATCTCTACGGCCAGAGCGTGCATGCGGCGCGCCAGCGCATGGGCGAGGAGCTCGCCCGCCAGGCACCCGTCGACGCCGACATGGTCATGCCCATTCCAGAGTCGGGCATTCCGGCCGGCCAGGGATACGCCCGCTCATCGGGCATCCCCTATGGCGATGGACTGGTCAAGAACCGCTATGTCGGCCGGACGTTCATCCAACCCAACCAGAAGATCCGTGGCCAGAGCGTGCGGATGAAGCTCAACCCCCTGCCCGAGAACATCCGCGGCAAGCGACTCGTAGTCGTCGACGACTCGATCGTTCGCGGCACCACGACCCGTCAGGTCGTGGCGATGCTGCGCGAGGCCGGCGCCACCGAGATCCACTTCCGGGTGTCGTCGCCGCCGTACAAATGGCCCTGCTATTACGGCATGGACACCGGCCGGAAGTCGGAGCTGCTCGCGGCCGATCTCGAGGTCGGCGAGATCCGCGACTACCTCGGCGTCGACTCTCTCGCGTACCTGGAGCTCGAGCGCCTGACCAAGGCGACGGGTTCGAGTGAGGAGTCCTTCTGCACCGCGTGCCTGAGCGGCAATTACCCTGTGCCGGTTCCGTTGGAGGACACGAAGCACGTTCTCGAGATCGACGTGAGCAACGCCCGCCTTACCGATACGGACTCGGCGCCCCGGTTCCCCGGTGTCAGCCCGAGCGCGCCCGCGTGAGCCCCCGCGACCGTGAAGACGACCCCCTCACCTACCGAGAGGCCGGGGTCGACATCGCTGCAGGCGAGAAGGCGGTCGAGTTCATCAAGGCGCACGTCCGCTCGACATTCCGGCCAGAGGTCGTGGGCGATGTCGGTGGGTTCGGTGGGCTCTTCTCTCTCGGCAAGCTGGGTCACCGGGATCCGCTGCTCGTTGCCTCGACCGACGGAGTGGGCACCAAATCGATCATCGCCCGGCTGACCGGTCGCTACCGCACGATCGGCATAGATTGCGTGGCGATGTCAGTCGATGACATCGCATCGCAGGGTGCCGAACCGCTGTTCTTCCTCGACTACGTCTCGGTCGGCAAGCTCGTTCCCGAGACGATCGACGAGATCGTCGCCGGCATCGCCGAGGGTTGCCGCCAGGCCGGGTGCGCACTCATCGGCGGCGAGATGTCGGAACACCCCGACGCGATGGAACCGGGCGAGTTCGACCTCGTTGGATTCGCGGTGGGTGTGGTCGAGCGCAGCGAGGTGCTTCCGCGGTCAGTGCGGCCGGGCGACCAGATCATCGGCATCGCCAGCCCCGGCCTACGATGCAATGGCTACTCGCTCGCTCGTCGCGCGCTGCTCGACCGAGCGGGTCGGAGCCTCGACGAACCGGCGTGGCCCGCAGCCCAGCACTCACTCGGCGAGGAGCTGCTCCGCCCCAGCGTGATCTACGCACCGTCAATGCTCGAGCTGCGCCGACACGTCGACGTGCGCGCGTTCGCGCACGTGACCGGAGGCGGGATAGCCGACAACCTTCTGCGGGTTCTCCCCGAGCACGTCGAGGCGGTGATCAAGCGGGGTTCGTGGGATGAGCCGCGCATCTTCGCCGAGATCCAGGCCGCGGGTTCCGTCACCGATAGGGAGATGGAGCAGGTCTTCAACCTCGGGCTGGGGATGCTGGCCGTGGTGCCGAACGGCGATGTGTTTCGAGCGCTCGATGTCGTGCGCAGCGCAGGCCACGAGGCGTGGACGGTCGGCGAGATCCGTGGCGGGCACGGCGCCGCCCGGGCGGTCGTAGCCTGACCTGAGGTAATTACTCGAGCCAGCGGGCCGCGACCCAGG
Organism: Actinomycetes bacterium; assembly: GCA_025363815.1. Lineage (GTDB taxonomy): Bacteria > Actinomycetota > Acidimicrobiia > IMCC26256 > JANYLB01 > JANYLB01. The sequence continues at coordinate 10,773 of JANYLB010000047.1, read as the reverse complement.
TTCGGTTCTCGCACGCCGGGCAGACCATCAGCCGCGAGTGCTCGCGCCAGGGGAGCCACAGCCACGCCGGGAGATGGCGCCGAGCGAACTCGGGGTAGCCCACCCGCGTGCGGCGTTTGCAGAGCGAGCAATCAAGCACAACGGTGCCGGCGCGTCGCGTCGAGGTGGAGTACAGAGCTGCTTTGCCCCGAGGATCACCCTCGTCGCGCACCGGCACGCTGGTGATGCCCGGTTGCACTTTCGTCGGATCCTGGGCTTCGGGGGTCGAGAACAACGCGCGTTTCCCGGAGGGGTCGCGTGGTCCGGTCATGCCGCGGTCAAGCGCAATTGGCGGGCGAGCTCGCGGTAGGCGGTCGCTCCGGGCGAGTTCGGAGCGTGTTCGAGGATGGAGCGGCCCATAGCCGGAGCTTCGGCGAATCGAATCGACTTCGGAACATGGGGTTCGAGCACGTCGAGGCCATAACGCTCGTGGACATCGGCGAGCACCTCTCGGGCGTGGCGGGTGCGACCATCGACCATTGTCGCGACGACACCTCGAACGCGCAGATCCGGACGGGTGTACGCGCGCACGTCGCCGACGGTCTCGAGGAGCTGGCCGACCCCGCGGTGGCTCAGGGTTTCGCACTGCAGCGGGATCACGACCTCGTCGGCCGCGGTGAGACCGTTGATGGTGAGGATCCCGAGCGACGGCGGGCAGTCGACGAGCACGATGTCGAAGCGGTCGCGAATGGGATCGAGGGCACGGGCGAGCGCGTGCTCGCGGCCGGTGCGGGTGAGCAGATGCACCTCGGAGCCGGCTAGATCGATGGTCGCCGGCAGGACGGTCAGCTTCCCGAGATCGATCACGACATCGGACGCGTCGGCCCGGCCTATTAACACGTCGTGGAGAGACCGGCTCAGGCCCTCGGGATCGAGACCGAGCGAGTATGTGAGGCACGCCTGGGGGTCGAGATCCACGAGCAGGACCCGGTCACCGAACTCGGCGAACGCGGCACCGAGGGCGTGGACAGTGGTGGTCTTGGCGACCCCGCCCTTCTGGTTGGCGACGGCCAGAACTCGAGCCACGGTCGCAGTGTACCGCCGACCTGCTCGAACCGTCCGTTGTCGCAGCACTGGCTTGGCGGTGGAGGGTGACCACGGGTGACCACCGATGACTAGGAACAACCGAGACCCCGGCACCTGGCTACGCGTAACAAATTTATGTCAGGTGACTAGTCATATCGTAGGGTCCTGAATGATACAATCGCGCTATCGAAGCCGAAAGGCTTCAGAGACTACCCTCCTCTCCAAAGCGGTAACATCCGGACACCGAGCCCGTTCCGGAGAAAGTCCAGTTTCGTCCGGTCACACCATTGGGTACGGAAAACCAAGCGCAATGGTGATCGGACCCCCCGGACCCACCGATTCTCAGCGAGCAGCGAAGGAGCCCCAAGTGCCCGCAACCCCCGAAAATGAAGCCCTCCTGACCCCGTCAGAAGTGGCCGCAATGTTTCGCGTCAACCCTAAGACGGTGACGCGCTGGGCGCGTGCCGGCAAGATCTCCGCGATCCGCACCCTCGGCGGTCACCGTCGGTTCAAGGCCGCAGAGATTCGTCGGTTCCTCGAGCAGGTCGAAGACCCCGCAGAGGCCTGATCTCGGCGCATCCGCGCGGCGACCCTTGTCGCAGCCGGGTGCTTCCAGCCACGGTCTGAGGGTCCGCTGAGGTCAGCGGAGCAATCGGCACCGCATGGCGATGAATCCGTTCGAGTGGGCGCGGCCATGATGACGGCGTGCTCGCGCGACGCGCCCTGATCTCGATATCGATCTGTGTCGCGTTGCTGGCGGCAGCGTGCGCCGGCGGTAACGCCGACTCGACCCATTGCCCAGGGAAGGGCACGGGGATCGCAAGGCGTAGCGCGGCGCGAGATGCGAGGCCGGGAGTCACTCGCATCGAGCTGGCCCTCGTCGACCGGAGCCGGTCGACTCGGCCAGTCGCGGCCCGGCCGGGGTTCGCCTGTCGGATGCTCCCAACCGAGATCCGCTTTCCCACCCTGGTGTCGGGCGCGCTGCCGCTCGTCGTCGTCGCCCACGGGCTCGATGGCGATCCCACCTCGCTCGGCTCGCTGCTCGACTCCTGGGCCGCGGCGGGATACGTCGTGACTGCACCGACCTTTCCGACCACCGAGAAGGACAGCAGCGGAACGTCGTTGCCATCCAACAATGCCGACCAAGCGGCCGACATCCGTTTCGTGATCGACCAGCTCCTCGATCAGGGTCGCGCCGATGCATCAGACCTCACGCACGGGCTGATCGACGAACGGCACATCGGAGTGGCCGGGATGTCGCTAGGTGGCCAGAGCGTGTACGGGTTGATCGCCAACACGTGCTGTGAGGATGACCGCGTCAGTGCGGCGATCGTGATGGCCGGCGTTCACCGTGACTACCCGCACGGGAAGTTTGTCCGTAACCGGGTGCCGGTGCTGCTCGAACAGGGTGACGCCGATCAGGGCTATCACAACAGCCTCGAGACGTACCCGCAGCTCGCGCCGCCGAAATGGTTTGTCACTCTGCACGGCTCGCGTCACTCGCCTCCGTTCGAGACCCCGCTCGGGCCGGAGGCACCGCTCGTGGTGGCCACGACGACCGACTTCTGGAATCTGTACCTCAAAGGCGACGCCGCGGCGGGCGATCGCATGACCGCGGCAGTCGACGCGGCCCAAGGGGCGGCGACCCTGCGGCGCGATCTCGGGTAGCGGCTCGGCCAGAGTCGAACATCAGGGCGAGGAGCCGGGTTCGGCTGCGGCTACCTGCCGGTGCCCGTCCGAGTGAGCTGTCGCGCTTGGCGGCGTTGGGCGCGCGCCGCGGGTGCTGTTCCCGAAGCGCCGGCGGTCGAGCCGCCGTCGGGGAGTGGGCTGCCGGTGCCGTCGCTCCCCGGGACCATGTGGGCGCACGGGAACAGCGGGTCGTCGGGGTTGTCGGAGCAGGGTTCGCCATCAGACTCGGTTCCGTGGGTGTAGCCGTCAGACCCGACCCAGTACGACGCGCCGACCTCTGTGGCATTCCCCGCGCCGGTGGCGGAATCGGCGATGGTGGGACCGTGAGAGGCCCCCGTCGGAGGGGCCGCGGCTCGGAGGGCCGCAAGCGCGCGGGCAGCTGCAGCCGGGTCGGCTTTAGCGTTAGTGGCGACCTTGCGAGGCGCCTTGGTGGTCGAGGCGGCAATCGATGCCTTCGTGGTGGCCGTGCCTAACGGTTGGAGCCGACCTGTCTGCCAGAGGATCGCCAGGATCGCGATTGCCGCGCACGCAAGGATGCCGGTGATGGTCGTGAATCGGGGACGTGACCGACCGGGCGGCGGGAGCGTCCCGATCGTGGGTTTCGGGTTCGTCGAGACCTTGGGCACGGTCTCGGTGATGGCAGCAGCGCCGCTTCGCTCGGGATCGATCGGGTCCAGAGATTCCAGGCGCGCGCACTCCGGGCAGCGCTGAAATCCCCGGGTGCCGGCGCGCAGCGCACGGGAGCGGATCCAGCGCCCGCTCTCGCAGTCGGCGCGGTCATGCCAGACCGGCGCAGCCTCAGGGCCGGCGGCGTGGTACGGGCGCACACGGATCAACTGCTTGCCCGTCATCGCCCCCCCGACGATTCGCTGCTCCCACCAGGATGTCAGCGGGGAGCGCCCCTGGCAACCGAGCCAACCGCGCGGAACGTGGCTACCCCGTAGGTGGCGCCTCTGCTGACACAACGAGGATGGTCGCGTGTTCTAAGGAACTCCGCAATTCTTGCCCGCCAAGTACCACGGAGGGTGGCGGGAACCGGGCACGTTTGGGGCACTAACCTCGGCCATCCCGATCGGGAGTCGGGGCTTGGTCCACGTCAGCGGTCCATACGGACGCGTAGGCGCGCTTCGCCGTCGGAGGTCTCACCGGTGAGGGGCTCGTTGAGTCGGCGCCGCATGGGCCCATCTCGCTGGGCCGAAATCGTTTGACGTCAGCCAGCCCCGCCGCCTGACACACAGGTAGCGCAACCGCGCAATGTGCGCCGGGGGTCCTCCAAAGCCGATGCAGCCGATCCGGCCCCATTTACGGGCCCACGGTCCGCAGCGGCACCTTCGACACGTACGGAAGTTACAACGGACGACCGGTTCTACCCCCGCGACAGCGTCGCGGCGTGCACCGGTTGTACGGTCCGATCGGTCATGTCTCGTGTGGTTGATCAGTGGTCGTCGTTGTGGCCGCCACTGGCGTTCTTGCTCGCCGGAGTTCCACTCGCAGCGTTGCTGGATCGACTCGGTTTCTTCGACGCAACCGCGTCACTTCTCGCCAGCCAGCGCGACCAGGGCACACCAGTGCTGGGTCTCTGGATCTTGGCGGCACTGACGACGGCGTTCCTAAACCTGGACACGACAGTGGTGTTGCTCACTCCGTTGTATTTCCGCTTGGCCCGAAACGCACGGACCGATCCGGTTCCGTTGGTCGCGATTCCGTTGCTGCTCGCGAGTCTTGCTTCGTCGGTGTTACCAGTCTCGAACCTGACTACGTTGATCGTGGCTCAACGCTTCCACCTGGGTGTTGGCGACGTGGTCGGGCATCTCGCTCTGCCGTCAATCGTCGCGTCAACGGTCGGATGGTTGGCGTATCGGCGTCGTTTCCCGACCAGGGTCACGCTCGGGAGACCCGCTCATCTTGATCGGCACGCGCTGCTCGTGGGGGGCTGCGTGGTCGGAGGGCTCCTCGTCGGCTTCGTGATCGGTCCTGCCTATGGGGTCGCGCCCTGGATGGTTGCGGTCGTGGCTGATGTGGTTCTCGCCGGCGTCGTGCGGGCCGTTCCCTGGCGAACCGTTCCGATGCTCACCGCCTTCGGTGTGGCCGCGTTAGCGGGACTCGCCGCGCTCGTCGTTCCCGCTGACGCGTTGACGGGCATGTTGGGCCGGAACAATTCTGCCGCCGTCGTTGCCCTGGGAGTCGGCGCCGCGGGTGTCGCGAACCTCGTCAACAATCTGCCGGCATTGCTGCTGGCACTCGATGGCGTGCACCACATGTCGTGGGGAATGTGGGCCTGGCTACTCGGGGTGAATACAGGCGCCGTCCTCCTACCAGTCGGAGCGCTCGCGAATCTGCTCTGGCTTCGGATCGTGCGCGCCGAAGGTCTCCGCATCGGTATCCGCGGCTACGTCGCGATCACGATCCCGGTTGCGGTTCCTGCATTCGTTGCTGCGGTGGTGACCCTCGGCCTCGAACGCGCCGTCCTCGGCTGACCCGATCGCCAGCTGCGTGACACACGCCGCGGGCTTGGTTCGGGCCGGTCGTCCGTCAGGAGGACGGCGCAGACGTCCGGGTATGGGCAGCTCTGGGTGTGCAGAGGTGTCTCGGCTGTTCAGCCGACGTTGTCGATGCCCGCGAAGCGACGCACGGTCTGGAGGCCTTCTGGGGTCCCTCGCCAGTGCTGTTCGATTGCGCTAGCCCCGGCGCGGCGTACGACGCCGCGTAGGACGAGGATCGTGATGATGACGTCGTCTGCAAAGCCGACGACCGGGATGAAGTCGGAGATCAGGTCGAACGGGAGGGCGAGGTACCCAACGAGAAGCCAGAGCCGGATCCGGACGGGTCGTGCGACCTCTCGGTCGGTCGCGAGTGCTCGCACGAGGCGCGCCACGTCGGGGCCGAGTCGTGCCGCGGCGCGGAGATCCTTCGTGTTCGGATGCGCGGCGAAGAGCACGGCAATGAGCATCACCCAGGTCACGAAGAGGGCCACGAGGACGCCAGCGAAGATCTCGAGGATCGACATCTCCCTCCTGCAGAGAACGGTACTGCTGTCGAAGCGATTCGAGCGCCGAGAACAGCCGTCAGCGACGGCGAGCTAGGACGACGACCGCAAGGCCTGAGAGCGCGGCTGCATAGGCGAAGCCCCAGGCTGGGTTGGTGATGGTCCAGAGGACGCCGACGACGACGCTGGTCCGGCGGTGGCCGAATCGATCGGCGATGGCGCGGTAGGCGCCGAGCGCGTTGGCTCCGTTGGGGGCAGGCGTAGAGCAGCACGGCGATCGCGGCGGCGTCGGTTTGGGTGTGTCCGGCGCTTTGGAGGATCTGGGTGGCGCGGCGCGTCACCGGTCACGGCGCGACGGGCCGCGGTCAGCGCAACTCTGCTTCCGGCCCGGGTCGCGACGGCCATGCTTCGCCCTGTTCATCCAAGCGGCCGGCGACAAAATTTACCGGCGTGCCCGTTTTCTGCGGCGGTCTTCCACCTTCAAGGTGCGGCTCGCTCTGGACGATCGATGCCGATGGAAACCATTTTCCGGGGGTGGGTCTTTACGATCGTGCGCCGCCGGCGGCTAGATCACCTCCGCAACTCCCGCCGACGGGCGACCGAGCCGCTTCCCGACGCTGACCTGCTGGAGCGCATTGCTGCGTCGACCGACACGGAGACTGAAGCGCTCGATGCAGTCGTTGGCGACGCAGAGGCCCGACGCATCGTCGCCTCGCTGCCGCCGGAACAAGCCGAAATTGTCCTGCTCCGGGTCGTCTCGGGTTTGAGCGTTAGCGAAGTCGCCCGGCTGACTGGTCGCCGTCCGGGATTCGTCCGGGTCCTCCAACACCGTGCCCTAAAACGTCTCGCACGAGAATTTCCCGATCGCGATGTAACGGAAGGAGATGGGCCGGCGATACAACCCCACGATGTCCGAAAACCTCCGCAAGCTGGATGAGCACACTGTCGAGCGTTTGCTGACAGCTCGCCTCGCGCCTGACGACGCGCCGCCCGGATACCGAGCGGTTTCCGCCACACTTCGCCACGTAGCCACGCTGTCGGAGAGTTCCCGAGCTGACCAACTGATCTCGACGATGTCAGCGATCGCTGTGTCACAACCATCCCTCACTCCGCAAAGGATCCGATCGATGACTGCGAAGCACCTCCCGTTCCGGGCCGCGTTCGCCCTCTCGGCCACCGCGGCTGCAGCGGCCACAGGAAACCTTCCCGACGCCGCCCAGGCCGGACTCGCGAACGCCGCGAGTCACGCGGGTATCTCGCTCCCGAATCCGCACAGCGGTCACTCCAACAAGTCGGGTCGCGGCGACGAAACGAGAATCGACGCTCCCCGCGATAAAACGCCTGCCGGTGACAACGCACAGAACGGGCACGGCAAGGACATTTCCAAAATCGCCCGCAACACCGACGCGACCGGACGTGACAAAGGCCAGGAGATCTCCACCGTCGCGCGTGATGGTCACGACACAACGCCTCCAGCTGCGTCCAGCGACGGCGGTCCCGAGGACACGCTGGCTCCGGTGAGCACGCCGAACCCGGGCGGTACCGGCACCGCGGACAACGTCAGCAACGATGGCGCGAGCACGAACGGCACTGCCCACGCGCCCGACGCGGCCTCCAACGGATCGCTCAACGCGGGTGAGCACCCCACTCCCGACAACCACCCAGGCTCCGGCAACAAGCCGTAACTCGCCGAAGGCTAGGGCGACTTCTTGTCCCACCTCACCGCCGCCGCCTCGCATCTCTCCTGCGGGGCGGCGCCGCGCGAGGTCATTGCTTGAGCAGTGCAGCGGGAGCCCAGGGCAGATCCGGGTGAGGAAGGGGGAAAACCCTCCACACCTCGCGGGAATGGACACCCGTCTGATGCCCTGACTGCACTGGCGATCTATGCGCCGACCGTCCGACGCTGGCCGATGATCGACACGGTAGTCAGTGCCGTTCCGCCGGATCAGGTCGTTACGAGTCTTTCGATCAGTCGGGTCACCTCCACCCAAGGCACCGATCGCGCACCGAGGCGAGAAGACACACGGTCGCTATGCGACGAGCGACGGGAAACCTGCGTGCCGGCGCGCGGTCCCCTCCGGAGCAGGCAGACGAACCGGCTCGGCGGTTCGACGTTATAGGCGGACGTCGCCAGCATCCCGACGTTGAGGGAATTTGATCAGGTCGGCGGCCGGTCCGACCGATAGAACGTGGTGAACAGAAGCGCCGCGAGGCTCCCCACGCCCGAACCCGACGCGACCGGATCCGACGACACGGACCTATCAACCGCCGGCAACCCCGCTCGCGATGGAACCGCTGGGGACGGAGATCCGGCGGCCTCCGGTGCGGGCCACGACGACGTTCGGGCGACGAGGCGCCGTCACTCGAGCGGCTGGCTCGGCCGCTATATCGGATTGCTCATCGCGGGCATCGCCGTCGGTGGAGCGCTCCTGTTGTGGTTCGCGGTTTCAGCACGCTCACCTTCCGTCGATCAGTTTCCGAAGTCGAGGGCGGTGTTCGGCGTGTGGAACGTCTTCTACGACACCCAGGCGCCCGCTATTACTGTCGTGATCGGTGCTGTCGGTCTCGGTCTGATCTTCGCCGCCAGCGCGGCGCTCGTCGAACGGGTTGTCCTGGACCGATCCCGGCGCTCGGCCGATGCCGAGGTGAAGCTGCTCGCTCCCAAGCTCGTGATGGCCGAGACGCGTGGGATCTTTGGCGGACCGGTCACGGTCACCGTCCTCATCCCAGCCCACGACGAGGCAGCCTCCATCGGAGCGACGCTTGACTCGCTCGGTTCCCAGGACCCTGCACCGAACCGCGTCGTCGTCGTCGCTGACAACTGCACCGATGCGACCGAAGCCGTCGCGCGAGCGCACGGGGCGGAGGTGTTCGTCTCCGTGGGTAACACACACAAGAAGGCAGGGGCACTCAACCAAGCGTTGAGCGGACTGCTCGACGGACTGGGAAACAATGACCTTGTCATGTGCATGGACGCCGACACCGTGCTCGACGACGGCTTCCTCGCCGCCGGCGTTCAGCGCTTCACCAGCGATCGCGCCCTGATGGCGATCGGCGGCCTCTTCTACGGAGAAGTAGGCCACGGCGTCCTCGGCCAGCTCCAACGCAACGAGTACGTCCGGTACTCACGAGAGATCCGACGCCGACGCGGGCGCGTGTTCGTGCTCACGGGCACAGCATCGATGTTCCGAGCGCGTGCGCTGCGAACCGTCGCCGAGAGCCGAGGAGGCCTGCTGCCCGGCGTCCACGGCGACGTGTACGACACGGCAGCTCTCACTGAGGACAACGAGCTGACTCTGGCCATCAAGTCGCTCGCAGGCCTCATGGCGTCCCCCAATGGCTGCCGGGTCGTCACCGAGCTGATGCCTACATGGCGCAACCTCTGGACCCAGCGGCTCCGCTGGCAGCGCGGCGCCTTGGAGAACCTCGGCGCCTACGGACCGGCTCCCACGATGCTTCGCTATTGGGCCCAACAGCTCGGCATCGGCTACTCGGTCATCGCACTCAGTTCCTTCTGGCTCCTCATCATCGTCACCGTGCTCGCCACAGACAGATGGGTGTTGTTCCCCTTCTGGATCGGCGTTGGATGCGTGTTCGTTGCCGATCGAGTCGTCAGTGCATGGAGCGGCGGATGGAAGGCACGTCTGCTCGCCGTGCTGATGATCCCCGAGCTCCTCTACGACATGTACCTCGACGTCGTCTACATCAAGGGAGTCTTCGACATCACCTTCGCCCGCAATGCCGCGTGGGGTCATGTAGAGCACGCGCCGCAAACCTCGACTGAGACCAGCGGGACCGAGCAGCTGGATGTCGCCGAGATGAGCTCATGACCGGCGTCCCGCTCGACGCCAGCCTCGTGCTGCCCGGGAGCATCATGCACAGCGCGTGGTTCGCTGCGTTGAGCATGTTTGTGGCAATCAACACGGTTCTGTACCTGACGCTGGCGATCATCAAGCTCCTCCCGAAGGCCTACCTGAGCGACTGGGTCGACCAGCGCAACCGGCGTGCCGAGACCCGCAGCATCTACCCCGACGTCGAGGCTGGAACTCAGCGGTAACGGGATCGTGATTTCGGGTTGGACGTGGCCGGCCCCCGTGGAGTCGGCAGGCGTTGGGCGTCACGCGCTCGCACCGAAAGCGCTTACCGTTGGAACGCTTCTGCGCCGTCGGCGCATCGCACGAGCTGTCGCCCGAGGACCTCGAGGCATTCGATGACGTCCCCGCCCATGCGGCGCGTGCGTTCATGTTCACCGACATCGTGAATTCGACCCCGTGCGAAGGCGTGAAGGTCCCTCGGTCAGGCCACTAGGAGATGGCGTTTCTGGACCCATTGCAGATCGAGGAGCTGGCCGACGCGATCGTCGCTCCCTACGGAGTGCTGATCCGCCTCGCTGCGTACACCGGGATGCTCGCCGGCGAGATCGGTGCCCCGCGTCGGACGCCTCGATCTTCTCCGTGGCCGGGTCGAGATCGCTCGATCACGGTGACGATGAACACCTACGGGCACATGTTCCCGACGCTCAAGGAGTCGGTCACGGACGGTCTGTATCGTGCCTGGCGGACCGCACACGACGAAAAGGACGCGGCCGGTGTGGCACGTCTGTGGCACGACACCCCCGAAAGTGGGGGTGTCGTGGTGCTGATTGGAGCTGGCCATAACCTCTGACCCGCTCATTTACTGGTGGCCGGGACCGGCGTCGATCCGGTGACCCCACGCTTTTCAGGGTTGTGCCGGGTCTTTGCTTGTGCGAGCGAGGTCTGTGGTGAATGAGGCCGGCTTCTCGGCGCGATCGACGTAGCCGCGAACGTAGCCATTCATGGCAAGAAGGCGGCTTCGTCACAGGGTATGACGGTTCAACACGTCCTGGCACAAGCACACACTCGGAGGACGCCTGAACCCCTGCTGATCAGGGCTTTTGTCGCGCACGAGCCGTCATCCTGCGGCACGCGCCGTCCCGGTACGCAACGGCGCGACCACCGTCGGTGCTGCTTTGCAAGCAGGGGGTCGTGGGTTCGAGTCCCATCGTCTCCACC
>JANYLB010000044.1 GCA_025363815.1 Actinomycetes bacterium | reverse complement strand
GCCCGCGCTGGCCGCGCGCCAGGCCCGGGTGCGCTGCGCTCCGGATTGGTCGGAGGCCAGCACGACCACGTTCCGCCCGGACCCCGCCAGCGAACGCACGAGTGCGCCCGTACGTCTCCCCTCTGGGAGCACAACGATCGTCGAACCGGTCTCGGCCAGGAGAGCCGAGACGAGCGCGCCACGAGGCGAGGCCGGCGCCCATCGGTGCACCCGCACCCGAGCCTGAGCATCGACGTCGACCTCGGTGCCGGAGCCCGCGTCGGAGGGCGGGGCTATCGGAATCGTGTTTTCAGGGGACGCGACACGCAGGAACGCGACTCCGGGGCCGGCCCAACGCCATGCGGCCCAGCCGGCGAGCGCGATCAACTCCGAGGGCGGGCCGGCACCGACGATCTTCTTGAGGGGGCGCAGGCGCGCCGGATCGGTCGCGGAGACGACGTCTGTCTCCACGACCCAGCCGCGCACCGACCGGCCCTGCAGCGGTACCCGCACGATCGTGCCGACCGCCACCTCGCGCCCATCGGGTACGAGATAGTCGAAGACCCGGTCGAGTGCCGGGAGATCGGGTCGGACCCGACAAATCCTCAGGCGAGTGCTTCCGCGGCCTTCTTGAACGCGTCGGCCTGCTCGGTGCGCTCCCAGGTGAAGTCACGCTCCGAACGCCCGAAGTGTCCGTATGCGGCCGTGCGCTGGTAGATCGGTCGACGGAGGTCGAGGCGCTCGATGATCGCGGCGGGGCGGAGGTCGAACTGCTCCTTCACCAACTCTGCGAGCTTCACCGGGTCGATCTCCGACGTCCCGAAGCTCTCGACCATGATCGAGACCGGGTGCGCCACACCGATCGCGTACGCGACCTGCACCTCGCAGCGCTTCGCGACACCGGAGGCGACCACGTTCTTGGCGACATGGCGCACTGCGTAGGCCGCGGACCGGTCGACCTTGGTCGGGTCCTTGCCCGAAAACGCCCCACCACCGTGGCGGGCCATCCCGCCGTAGGTGTCGACGATGATCTTGCGGCCGGTGAGACCGCAATCGGCGTGCGGGCCACCGAGCTCGAATGTACCGGTGGGGTTCACCAGCACCTCGAAGTCGTCGGATGCGAACTGCTCGGGTAGCAGCGGCCGGATGACGTGCTCGACCAGGTCGGGCGTCATCATTGCGTCGCGGTCGATCCCGGGCGCGTGCTGGGTCGAGATGAGCACGGTTTTGAGCCGTTTCGGAACGCCGTTGACGTAGTCGATCGTCACCTGGGTCTTGCCGTCGGGCCGCAGGTACGGGAGCGTCCCCGACTTGCGGACCTCGGCGAGACGGTGCGCGAGGCGATGCGCGAGCCAGATGGGCATCGGCATCAAGTCGTCGGTCTCGTCGCAGGCGTAACCGAACATCATTCCCTGGTCGCCGGCGCCCACTTCGTCGAAGCGGTCGCCGGTGCCGGCCCGCTGCTCGACGGCCTTGTCGACCCCGATCGCGATGTCGGGCGACTGGTCGTCGATCGAGGTGATCACCCCGCAGGTGTTGCCGTCGAAGCCGTACGACTCGCGGTCGTATCCGATCCCCCGGACCGTGTCGCGCACGACACGCGGGATGTCAACGTAGGCCTGGGTGCTGATCTCACCGGCAACCACAACGAGGCCGGTGGTGGCCATCGACTCGCAGGCGACCCGGCTGTTCGGGTCCTGTTCGAAGATGGCATCGAGCACGGCGTCGCTGATCTGGTCGCACATCTTGTCGGGGTGGCCCTCGGTGACCGACTCCGACGTGAAGGTGTACGTCTCGTTCATGGGTCCTTCCGGATCTCTGCTGAATCAGGCTGATCTGTGGTCTTCGGACGCACGCGATCCAGGATCGCGTCGGCGAGCTCACGCTTGGTCTGGAGCGGTTGTTCCTCGATCGAACCCAATGAGTCAAGCAGGATCGCTCGGTTGGTGTCGACCTCGAAGCCGGCATCGGGTTGCGAGACGTCGTTGGCCACGATCAAGTCGAGCCCCTTTCGGGTCAGCTTGGCGGCCGCGTTCTCGACGAGGTCCTCGGTTTCGGCGGCGAACCCCACCAACACCTGGCCCGCCGGTTTCGTGCGACCCAGATCCACGAGGAAATCGTGGGTGGGCTCGAGCGCGATCTCGGAGAGCCCTTCGTCTTTCTTGATCTTGCGATCCGCCGGCGCAAGCGGTCGAAAATCGGCAATCGCCGCGGCCATGACGATCACGTCGGCCGCGGACGCCCGCGGCACCACGGCTTCCTCCATCTCGGCCGCGGTGCTCACCCGAACCACCTCGATCCCAGCTGGTACGGACCGCTCGGTGGTGGTCACGAGCGTCACGTCGGCACCGCGTTGTGCCGCCGCTTCGGCGATCGCGTGGCCCTGCTTTCCCGACGACCGATTGGTGATCACTCGCACGGCGTCGATCGGCTCTCGGGTACCACCAGCGGTAACGAGCACCCGTACACCTCGAAGATCTCCAGAGGCGGTGAGGATCTCTGTCGCCGCGGCAATGATCCGTTCCGGGGCCGCGAGGCGCCCCTCCCCCGTGTCGCCGCCCGCGAGTCGGCCAGATTCGGGATCGACCACGTGCACGCCCCTGCGCCGCAGGGTGGCCAGGTTCTCCTGCACCGCCGGGTGCTCCCACATCTCGGTGTGCATCGCCGGAGCGATCAGAACCGGCGCGCGCGTGGCCAGCAAGGTGGCGGTGAGGAGATCGTCGGAGATCCCCGCCGCGTACTTCCCCAACAACTTCGCCGTCGCAGGGACGACGAGGACCAGGTCGGCCCGCCGGCCGAGCCGAGTGTGGGGGATGGGCTCGTTCCCGCCCTCTCCCCCGTTACCACCGTGGCCATCGGCACCGAAGAGCGAGGTGCGGGCCGGCTCCGACCCCAGAGCCGAGAAGGTGAGCGCACCGATGAAACGCTGGGCATCATCGGTGAGAACGGTGGAGACGAACGCTCCAGCATCGACGAGCCGGCGACATATCTCGACCGCCTTGTACGCCGAGATCCCGCCGGCGACGCCGAGCACGATCCGTCGGCCGGTGAGCGCAGGCATGAAGTTCTGCTAGCTCGCGGGCTCACCCTCGGGGTCAACGGCTACTTCTTCGACCTCGGGCTCGATGACCCGAGCTTCGATCTTGCCGCGCGCGATCTCCTCGAGGGCGATCGTCAGCGGCTTGCCCGAAACCGACGTGACCTGCGGTGGGACGAGCTTGCCGAGGCCCTCGCCGAGCTGGTTGTAGTAGTCCTTGATCTCGCGGGCCCGCATCGCGGACAGAGTCACCAGAGTGAACTTGGAATCGACCTTGTCGAGGAGCTGCTCCATGCGGGGCTCCATGAGTGAGGCGCGGCGCTCGGCCATCAGTCTCCCTTTGCGGGTGTAGCGGGGGCGGGTGATCCGGGACCGGGGGGTCTACCCCGATTGCGGTGACCCGACAGGATAGCCGCCACCTGCTCCACCGCCGGCTCCAGGCGATCGTTCACCACAACGGCGTCGAAGCGACCGGCCAGCGACTCCTCGGCCTCGGCCTCGTCGAGCCGCCGGTCGATCGCCTCTGAGGTTTCGGTACCCCGGTTCACCAGGCGCTCCCGCTGCACCTCTCGAGATGGTGGACGAACAAACACCAGCACCGCGTCAGGGAAGCTCGCCCGGACGGCCAGGGCGCCCTGCACGTCGATTTCGAGGATCACATCGTCGCCAGCAGCCAGGTGCTTCTGGACCGGTGCCCGTGGCGTCCCTTTCAGGTCCCCGAACACATCGAACCACTCGAGGAATCCGCCCTCGGCGATTAGGGACTCGAAATCGGCGCGGGACAGGAACCGGTAGTCATGACCGTCTACCTCGCCGGTGCGAGGGGGCCTCGACGTCGCCGAGATCGAGTACCAGATGCTGGGATCTCGATCGAGGAGCTCGCGGACGATCGTGCCCTTGCCCACACCCGATGGGCCCGCGAGAACGAGCAGGACGGCCACAGGCAACCGACTTTCGCGAACAGGCGTTCGGGTCGGGGCTCTAGCGCGGGGGGAACTCGGAGAGAAGCGCCCCACGCTGATTGCGGCCGAGACCCCGAAGCCGGCGGCTCTCGCTGATCTCGAGGTCGGCCATGATCCGCCGGGCGCGCACCTTGCCCACTCCTGGCATCGATTCGAGGACGCTGACGACCTTCAGCTTGGCCAGGATGCCATCGGTGTCCCCCTGCTCGAACAGCTCGCCCAACGACAGGGAGCCCATCTTGAGCTTCTCCTTCACCTCCGCGCGAACGCGCCGCGCTTCGGCGGCTTTCGCGAGCGCGGCAGTGCGCTGTTCGGGCGTGAGTGTGGGCGGCAATGGCATGAGCGAGGAACCTCCGCGAGAGCGTCAGCGGGCGACGCGGCTCAGTATAGGCAGCAGCTCCGGTCAGGCAACCTGGAGCGCGCGTTCGGTTCGCCTCTGCCGGCCGCTCAGCCCGCCGCGAGTCCGGATTGCGCCGACTCACTCACTCGCGCCGCGGCCGCTTCGGGATCGCTCGCAGCCGTCACCGCCCGACCGATGACCAACCACTCGGCACCCGCCGCCAACGCGGCTTGCGGTGTCGAGACGCGCGCCTGGTCGTTCGCGTCGTCACCCGCGAGTCGCACTCCGGTGACGAACGGCGCCAGCCCTGCCGCGCGAGCCAGGCCCGCCTCCGCGGCCGCGCATACAACACCGTCGACACCGCTGTCACGCGCAAAGTCGAGACGCTCGGCGAACGCTGCCGTGTTCGCCTCGCTTGTCAACACGGTGACCGCGAGCGTCACCGGCGGCAGGCGGTTCGCGTCGCGGGCACCTTGCGCTGCTCCCGCTACCGCGGCACCGAGCATCTCCACACCGCCGACCGCGGGGAAGTTGATGAAGTCGACACCGTTGCGTGCGTGCACCCTGGTCGCCCGCTCGATGGTGGTGGGGATGTCGTAGAGCTTCAGATCGGCGAACACCCGAAAGCCCATATCGTGCAACCGGTCGAACACCTCGGGGCCGGCCTCGGCAAACAGCTCATGACCGACCTTGGCAATCCCGAACCACGGAACCAGCCGCTTGGCCAGCGGCAACGCGTCATGCATGCCGCCCACGTCGAGCGCAAGCGCGAGATGATCCCTGACTTGATTCACGCCAACCCCCCGGTAAGTTCCGACACCTTCGTCACTCCTCGCGCTGCGCACCACGCGACAAGCTCGTCGACGATCCGCAACATCGCGCGCGGCTCTCGGAAGGTGATCGTCCCGACTCCGACCGCAGTAGCACCCGCGAGCAACATCTCGACCGCGTCAAGCCCGCTCGCGACCCCGCCGGTTCCGATCACCGGAACACCCGGATGCACGCGCGTCACCTCGTACACCGCGCGTAACGCGACCGGTTTGATCGCCGGACCGGAGAGCCCTCCCCCGCCGCCACCGAGGCCGAGCGTGCGCGTGTCGGCATCTACGGCGAGACCGAGGAGCGTATTCACGAGAGTGAGGCCCGTCGCTCCCGCGTCGAGCGCGGCGCCGGCGACGTCGGCGATCTCCCACGTATTCGGAGACAACTTCGCGAAGACGGGCAGCGCGCCCACCTCTGCTACGACTGCGCGGATCGCGGAACCCGTCGACTCGGTCGAGTGAGCGAACATACGGGATCGGTCTTCGACGTTCGGACAACTCACGTTGACCTCGACTGCGAGCAGATCGTCTAGCGCGGGGCCAAGCTGGGCCGCCGCCAGCGCGAAGTCCTCGATGGTCCGGCCCCACAAAGAAGCGATCACGCGCGCGCCACGCGCCAGGAGCGCGGGCAGCTCCTCGGCCACCCAGTGCTCGACGCCCGGCCCCTCGAGCCCGACTGAGTTGAGCATGCCCGACGCGGTGGTGCGTAGCCGGGGCGGTGGGTTGCCCGGCCACGCGTAGGGGGCGAGCGACTTCACCGTTACCGCGCCGAGGCCCGCCGGGTTGCACACCCGGGCCACCTCGTCGCCATGGCCGAACGTCCCCGAAGCCGCGACGATCGGGTTCGTCAACTCGACCGGACCAAGCCGGACCGTCGTGTCGAGCCCGACAACGCTTCGGCGTCGCAAACGCAGGCCATCCATACCCCGGCGACGCCAAAGTGATTCGGGGGTCAAACGCCGAGCCTCATCTGGCCGTCGCGGTGGTACTCCTGCAGCGAACGGACGGCGACCTCGTGGGTGGCCGACTCGGCGATGCCCGACGCTGCGGCCAACGCGGCCGCGATCGTCGTGAGGCACGGAACTCCGTGGACTATCGCGGCGCGGCGGATGTGCATTCCGTCGGTGCGAGGGCCCCGGCCGCGGGGCGTATTCACGAGCAGGTCGACCTTGCCCGACGCGATGAGATCCACGGCATCGGTGCCGACGACTTCTCCGACCTTGGCCACGACCTGGTCAATGGGAATACCTTCGGCTCGCAGCGACGAGGCCGTCCCCGCGGTCGCCACGATGGCGAAACCGAGGTCGACAAACCGACGGGCGACCGCGACTCCACCGACTTTGTCGCGGTCGGCGAGTGAGAGGAAGACAGTCCCGCTTTCCGGCAGCCGCGCGCCGGCAGCGGCCTGGCTCTTCGCGAACGCGAGGCCGAAGCTCCGGTCTATCCCCATCACCTCACCGGTGGAACGCATCTCCGGACCGAGCACGGTGTCGACCTCGGGGAAACGGTTGAACGGCAGCACGGCCTCCTTGACCGCTACATGGCCGCCTCCCGACGGCGGGCGGAGCATTCCCCCGGCGCGCAGGTCGTCGAGGGTCGCGCCGAGCATCACGCGCGCCGCCACCTTCGCCAGCGGCACCCCGGTCGCCTTGCTCACGAACGGCACCGTGCGGCTCGCCCGCGGGTTCGCCTCGATGATGAAGACACGCGAGTCCTTCACCGCATACTGCACGTTGAGCAGACCGCGGACGTCGAGCGCCTCCGCGAGCGCGCGGGTGTGCGCTTCGATGATCGCGATCGTCTCGGCCGAGAGCGAGGGCGGAGGAATCGCGCACGCAGAGTCGCCCGAGTGCACGCCGGCCTCTTCGATGTGCTCCATCACCCCGCCGACGAGCACCTCGCCGGTACAGTCACGTATCGCGTCGACGTCGACCTCGATCGCGTCTTCGAGGAACCGGTCGACGAGAGCAGGCCGCTCCGCCGACAACCCGCCCTCGCGCCCGAGCGTTCCTGATTCCGTGAGCTCGGCCATCGCCGCCGCGAGCTCGGCGTCGTCGTAGACGATCTGCATCGCGCGGCCGCCGAGAACGTACGACGGTCGGACCAGCACCGGGTACCCGATCCCCCCGGCGATCGCCTGCGCGGCTTCGATGGTCGTCGCAGTTCCTCCTGGAGGTTGCGGGATCCCGAGTCGCTCACACAGCCCGTTGAACCGCTCCCTGTCTTCGGCGAGATCGATGGACCCGGGGCTCGTACCGATCACTTGAATCCCTGCGGCTTCGAGCGGGCCTGCCAACTTGAGCGGCGTCTGTCCGCCAAGGGCCACGATGACACCGGCCAGCTCACCAGCGCCGGAGAGCACGTCGCAGACGTTGCGCACCGCTTCGATGCTGAGAGGCTCGAAGAAGAGACGGTCGCTGGTGTCGTAGTCGGTCGACACGGTTTCGGGGTTGCAGTTCACCATCACCGTCTCGTAGCCAGCATCGGAGAGAGCGAACGCGGCATGGACGCAGCAGTAGTCGAACTCGACGCCCTGGCCGATCCGGTTCGGGCCGGATCCGAGAATCACGACCGCAGGACGGTCGAACGGGGCGACCTCGTCCTCGTCTTCGTAGGTGCCGTAGTGGTACGGCGTGCTCGCAGCGAACTCGGCCGCGCACGTGTCGACTGTCTTGTAGGTGACTCGTACCCCTGCCGCGAGGCGGGCATCGCGCACCGTCCGGGCGTCTTCACGCCAGAGCCGAGCCAGCTGGCTGTCGCCGAAGCCCATCCGCTTCGCCCGGCGCCAATCGGCCCGGGTCATCGCCGCGAACGAGATCTCGGCGAGGCGCGTCCGTTCCTCGATGATCTGCTCGAGCTGGTCGAGGAACCACGGGTCGATCCCTGTCACGTCGTGCAGACGCTCGACCGACACGCCACGATCGAGCGCCTCCGCGACCACGAACAACCGATCGGGGGTCGGGACCGCCGAGAGTCGAACGACCTCGTCGGTCTCGACGTCCGCGAGGCGATCGTCACCGGGATCGAAACCATGACGGCCGGTCTCGAGTGAACGCAGGGCCTTCTGGAACGACTCCGAGAACACCCGGCCGATCGCCATCACCTCGCCGACTGACTGCATCTGCGGGCCGAGAACCCCGTGCGCCCCGGGAAGCTTCTCGAATGCCCAACGCGGCACCTTGGTGACGACGTAGTCGATCGAGGGCTCGAAGCTCGCGGGAGTCGCACCGGTGATGTCGTTCACAATCTCGTCAAGGCGGTATCCGACTGCAAGGCGGGCCGCGATCTTCGCGATCGGAAAGCCGGTGGCCTTGCTCGCGAGCGCGCTCGAGCGCGACACCCGTGGATTCATCTCGATGATGATCATCTCGCCGTTGGCCGGGTTCAACGCGAACTGGATGTTGGAACCGCCCGTGTCGACTCCGATGCGTCGGATGCATGCGAACGCGGCATCGCGCATGCGCTGGTACTCGACGTCGGTGAGGGTCTGGGCGGGCGCGACCGTGATCGAATCGCCAGTGTGAACGCCCATAGGATCGAGGTTCTCGATGGAGCAGACGACGACCACGTTGTCGGCGTGGTCACGCATCACCTCGAGCTCGTACTCCTTCCACCCCACCACGCTGCGCTCGATGAGAATCTCCGACACCGGGCTCTCGGCCAGCCCGTTCGCAGCGACGACGCGCATCTCTTCGGGATCGTGAGCGAAGCCCGTCCCCCCACCTCCGAGGATGAACGAAGGCCGCACGATGATTGGATAGCCGACCTCGTCGGCCACCTGGATCGCTTCGTCGACCGTGTACGCCAGCCCCGACTCGGCCACGCCGAGGCCGATCTCCTGCATCGCGACCTTGAACTTCGACCGGTCCTCGGCGGCGTGGATGGCCTCGACGCTCGCGCCGATCAGCTCGACGCCGAACTCGGCGAGAACACCCGCTTCGTCGAGCTCGATCGCGAGGTTCAACGCGGTCTGACCCCCGAGGGTCGGCAGCAGCGCATCGGGCCGTTCCCGTTCGATGATTCGAGTCAGGGTGGGGATGTCGAGTGGCTCGATGTAGGTCGCGTCGGCGAACTCGGGATCGGTCATGATCGTCGCCGGGTTCGAGTTCACCAGCACGACCCGGTAACCCTCGTCGCGCAGAATCCGGCACGCCTGTGTGCCGGAGTAGTCGAACTCACAGGCCTGACCGATGACGATCGGACCGCTGCCGATGATCATGATCGTCTCGAGATCGGTGCGACGGGGCACGTTCAACCGGCTTTCGTCATGAGGGCGGTGAACTCGGCGAAGAGATAGGACGCGTCGTGGGGACCCGGACCGGCCTCGGGATGATGCTGCACGCTGAACGCGGGCACTCCCAGCACCGCGAGGCCTTCGACCGTCCCGTCATTGAGGTTCACATGGGTCACGGCGGCCCCGCCCGGCACGGTGTCGGCCGCCACGACGTAGTTGTGGTTCTGACTCGTGATCTCGACCTGACCAGTGCGTTCGTTGCGCACCGGGTGGTTCGCGCCGTGGTGACCGAACGCCAGCTTGTGGGTTTCGGCGCCGAGCCCAAGACCCATGATCTGGTGACCGAGGCAGATTCCGAACACCGGCACCTCGCCGATGAGGGCCGCGACGTTGGCGGCCGCGCCCGCGACGGCGGTCGGATCGCCCGGGCCGTTGGAGAGGAACACACCATCGGGGGCGCGTGCGAGCACATCGGCCGCCGGCGTCGACGCCGGCACCACCTCGACGTGGCAGCCAACCCCCACGAGACGGCGCAGAATCGTCGTCTTGATTCCGAAGTCGTACGCGACCACATGGAACGGCGCGTCGGAATCACCGACCATGTACGGCGCGTCTGTCGTCACCTCGGCGACCAGATCAATCCCCTCGGTGCCGGTCGACGCCTTGGCCGCGGCGCGAACAGTCATCTCGTCGGCACCGAAGGCGCCGGGAAGCGCACCCCGATCGCGCAGGTGGAGCGTAAGCCGCCGGGTATCGATCCCGGTGATCCCTGGCACGCCGTGCTCCACCAGATAGCCGTCGAGATCTCCCATCGAGCGCCAGTTGCTCGGCCGTCGAGCGAGATCACGAACGACGATCCCGCGACAGAACGGTCGACGGCTCTCGGCGTCATGGCTGTTCACGCCGTAGTTGCCGATGTGCGGATAGGTGAAGGTGATGATCTGGCCCGCGTAGCTCGGGTCGGTGATGATCTCCTGATAGCCCGAGAGCGAAGTGTTGAACACCAGCTCTCCGGTCGCGGTGGGCCCACGTTCCGAACCGATCAACTCGCCCTGGAACAGGGTCCCGTCGGCCAATACCAACACGCCCTCACTCCTCACCCCTCACCTCCCAGATCCGTTCCGTTGGTGTTCTCGCCTGGTCATCGTCGGGCCTCGCCATCGATCACGACAGGTTCTCCGCGTAGGACCGTGTGGCGGACGCGGCCGGTGAGCTTGCGACCCGCGAACGCAGTGTTGCGGGAGCGGCTCGCAAGACGACCGGCGTCGACCTCCCATGCGAGCCCGGGATCGATCACGCAGAGATTGGCCGGCGCTCCGGCGGCGATCGGTCCGCCGTGGCCACGGGCACCAAGCCCCGCGATCGCCGCGGGTCGCCAAGAGAGCAGAGCCAGCGCCTCGATGAGTGACACGACCCCCGGCTCGACGAGCTCGCTGAGAGTGAGCGCCAGCGCCGTCTCGAGTCCGAGCATCCCCGGCGGCGCCTCCTCGAAGGTGCGCTCCTTGGCCTCGGGGGTGTGCGGCGCGTGGTCGGTGGCGATGGCGTCGATCGTGCCGTCGGCGAGGCCCCGTTTGATCGCCGCGATGTCGGCATCGGTGCGCAATGGCGGATGGACCTTGAACAGGGGGTCAAACCCTGCGCAGCACGCGTCGGTGAGGGTGAAGTGATGCGGTGCAACCTCGGCGGTAACGGCGATCCCGCGTGCCTTGGCGTCGCGCACGAGGTCGACCGAGGAAGCGGTTGAGACATGGAGGAAGTGCACCGGCGCGCCGGTCAGCTCGGCGAGAACGATGTCTCGGGCGATGATGGTTGACTCCGCGGCTCCCGGCCGACCCGGGATGCCGAGTCGGCTCGACCACGCGCCCTCGTGCATGTGCCCCCCCGCAGCGAGCGATGGATCCTCGGCGTGCTGCGCGAGCACCGCTCCGGGCAGCGAGCGCGCGTACTCGAGGGCCCGTCGCATCACGCCCGACTCCGCTACGCACACGCCGTCGTCGGTGAAGATCCGCACCCCGAGCCGGTGCAGCTCCCCCATCGGCGCGAGCTCGCGGCCGTCGCGGCCCTTGGTGATGCATCCGGATGAGACGACGTCGCACACCGACGTCGCACCGCGAGCGAACACTGATTCGACAACCGCGGCGTCGTCGAGCGGCGGAGTGGTGTTCGGCATCGCGACAACCGCGGTGAACCCACCGAGCGCCGCGGCGCGCGCCCCGGTCTCGATCGTCTCGGCTTCTTCATCACCCGGCTCGCGGAGATGGACGTGGAGATCGACAAGGCCGGGAGCGACGATGCAGCCCCCGGCGTCGAGCTCGCAGTCGGCACCGCCTTCGGGTACGGCTAGGCGCTCACCCACCTCGATGATCCGACCATCGGCGATCATCACGTCGGCGGCGCGCTCCCCGGTCGCGTCGATGACCCGACCGCCCCGGATGATGAGTGTCTGGGACGCGCTGGGTTCAGGCAACGGGACCTCCCGATCCGAGCAGGGTGTAGAGCACGGCCATGCGTACGGCGACGCCGTTGGCGACCTGCTCTGCGATGAGCGACACCGGTCCGTCGGCAACCTCGGCCGAGATCTCGACGCCACGGTTCATCGGGCCGGGATGCATCACCAGCGCATCGGCAGGAAGCCGCGCTGCCCGTGCCGCGGTCAGGCCGTAGCGGCTGGTGTACTCGCGCAGCGATGGGAACAGCGCCTCGTGCTGACGCTCGAGCTG
This sequence comes from Actinomycetes bacterium, assembly GCA_025363815.1. Taxonomy (GTDB): domain Bacteria; phylum Actinomycetota; class Acidimicrobiia; order IMCC26256; family JANYLB01; genus JANYLB01. The sequence continues at coordinate 14,120 of JANYLB010000044.1, read as the reverse complement.
GATGCGCAGGAGGTAGAGCACGTCGATGTTCGGAAGCACCTCGTCGAGGTCGTAGCAGACCGAGACCGGCCAGCCCTCGAGTGACTCCGGCAGCAGCGTCGGCGGCGCGACCAGCGTCACCTCTGCGCCAAGCGCGCTGAACGCCAGAACATCGCTGCGGGCGACGCGCGAGTGACGGACATCGCCGACAATCGCGATCCGGCAACCGTCGAGACCGGACGGGCGCCGGCGCCGGAGCGTGAGCACGTCGAGCAGAGCCTGGGTCGGGTGCTCGTGGCAGCCGTCGCCGGCGTTGACGATCGCTGCGTCGATCCACTCGGAGATCCGCTTCGGCGCGCCGGCACTGCCGTGACGCACGACCACCGCGTCGATGCCCATTGCCTCGATCGTCTGCACGGTGTCGCGCAGGCTCTCACCCTTCTTCACCGATGACGACCCGACGGTGAAGGTCATCGTGTCGGCCGAAAGCCGCTTGGCCGCGGTCTCGAAGGAGAGTCGGGTACGGGTCGAGTCTTCGTAGAAGAGCGAGACCACCGTCTTGCCCCGCAGCGCGGGCACCTTGGGGATGTCGCGATGGGTCACCTCGATGAAGCGCTCCGACAGGTCGAGGAGCTGCTCGAGGCCGGTGCGGTCGAGATCATCTATCGAGAGAAGGTGTCTCATTCGTGACCGCCCGATCCTGACGGACCTGGTTCGGCCGGCCCCCACAGCTCGATCACGTCGTCGGTGACGTCATCGGTCTCATGGAGGCGCACCCGCACATCCTCGGCTTGGCGGGTCGGAAGGTTCTTGCCGACGAAATCGGCCCGGATCGGTAGCTCCCGGTGACCCCGGTCGACCAGCACTGCCAGTTGGACGGCCCGCGCCCTGCCCAATGCGGTCAACGCGTCGAGCGCGGCCCGGATCGTACGGCCGGTGAAGAGCACGTCGTCGACCAGAACGACCATCTGGCCACCGATGTCGACCGGGATCTCGGTGGGGCCGAGCGGCTGCACCGCCCTGAGGCCGATGTCGTCGCGGTAGAAGGCCACATCGAGCGTGCCCACGGGGACACTGACCCCCTCGAACGACTCGATCGCGGCGGCGAGCCGTCGGGCGATCGCGGGCCCCCTGGTATGGAGACCGACGAGGACGAGGTCACCGCCACCGTGGTTCCGTTCGATGATCTCGTGGGCGATCCGGGTGTGGGCGCGACGAAGATCGTCGGCGGAGAAGACCTCGGTCCGGCGCACGAACTCGCCGGGGTGGCGCTCGCCGGGTACGGCATCAGCGGCGTTGGTCACGCGCGTGACGCGGGTGCTCTCTGGCATCGGTGCTCCTCCGTGGGGACCTCACAGGACCCCCTTCACGGTCGGCACAGGCTAGCAGCCGCGACCGGCTCGACATCGTCCGGTCGTCGAGACCGCTCAGTCGAACATGACCTCTAGGATCGTGCCCTGGAGCATCGTCAACCAGTTGTAGATGAAGAACGGCTGCGACTCGGGATCGGCCGGATCGAGCGAACTCGGATCGTGGTCTTCTGCGATGCCGATGGTCGTACCCAACGCGAGCCGGGCATCGTTGAGCGCGCCGAGCCACGCCTCGGCCTCGTCGCGGTCGAGCGAGAGCTTCGCGTCACGATCGGCGTTCGCGACCCGTTCCAGGCTCTCGGCCAGGACAGCGAGCGCGTCGGCCTTCTCTTTCACCAGGTCGGAGTGCACCATGTCTTGCCAGTTGTGCTCCGCCTTCTCCTCGGTCGGGTCGAGGTAGGCACGCGGAAAGAGCCGGTCGCGGACCGGGTCGGCGCCTTCGCTCGCGGTCGGACCCCCCTCGAGAACGGGGGCGAGTTGCGCCGGGAGGGTCTGGAGCAACGCGACCTCGTCGGGAGTGAGCTCGAGCACGACCCCTTTCCGGCGCTTCTTCACCGATGCCATCAGACTCGGCCCGACAGTTTCATGGCCGACAGTTTCATGGCCGACAATTTCATGGCGTGTCGCGTTCCATCGTGGCCCAGAGGCCGTGGGCGTGGAGACGACCGACGTCACCCTCGGCCTTCTCGCGCGTCCCGCTCGTGACCACCGACTTGCCCTCGTGGTGCACCTCGAGCATGAGCTTCGTCGCCTTGTCCCTGGAGTAGCCGAATAGCTTTCGGAAGACGAACACGACGTAGGACATCAGGTTGACCGGGTCGTTCCAGACGATCACGAGCCACGGCCGATCGGTTTCGATGCCCTCCTCGAAGTCGGGATCGCCGCCGAGCTCCTCGACCTCGACCTCTGCCGGAGCAGCAGGAGACGCCATCGCAGAAGAGATCACGGTGTGACCGGGGCCGAGCGCACCTCTGCGGCGATCCGGCCGAGCATCCCGTTGACAAATCTTCCCGAGTCCTTCGTCGAGTATTCCTTCGCTAGCTCAACCGCCTCACTGATCACGACACCGGTCGGAGTGTCGGGTTCGAACACAAGCTCGTAGGAGCCGAGCCGCAGGATCGCCCGGTCGACGACGGGCATGCGCTCGAGCGCCCAGTGCTCCGAGTAGCGGCGGAGCAAGGCGTCGATCTCTTCCTGATGCTCCTCCACGCCCCGTGCAAGCGCGACGGAGTACTCCTCGGGCGCGACAGGGAGATCGGCGAGGAGCGCGTCGAGGCTCCCCGGCCGCTGCTCGAGCTCGTAACACAGTTCCAGAGCCCGTTCACGGGCCAGGCGGCGCGGCCGCATCGTCGGTGCCGGCGCGCTAGGCGCGCGCCAGGTACTCCCCTGTGCGCGTGTCGACCTTGATGGTCTCGCCCGTCTCCACGAAGAGCGGGACCTGCACGACGAGACCCGTCTCGAGTGTCGCGGCCTTGCGGGCACCCGACACGCGGTCGCCCGCGAAGCCCGGCTCTGTCTCGGTGACCACGAGCTCGACCGCGGCCGGGAGCTCGACCCCGACGACCTGGTCTTCGAAGGTCGGCAGGATCGCAGTGTTGCCTTCCTTGAGAAACTGCGCGGCGACACCGATGTCGGCCGGATCGACCTGGATCTGGTCGTAGGTGTTGTTGTCCATGAACACAAAGTCGGTGCCGTCGCGGTAGAGGTATTGCATCTCGCGCTTGTCGATCATCGCGAGCGGAACCTTCTCGTCGGCGCGGTAGGTGCGCTCGATGACCGCGCCGGTGCGGAAGTTCTTGAGCTTGGTGCGTACGAACGCGCCGCCCTTGCCCGGCTTCACATGCTGGAAGTCGGTCACGGTCATCAGCCCTTCGGGGAGGTTGAGGGCCATGCCGTTCTTCAGGTCGTTGGTCGAGATGCTCACAGCACGAGATCCTTCGGGGAGTTGGTCAACACGCGCGAGCCGCCACCGTTGCGCCCATTTCCGGGAGCGGTGACAACGAGGGTGTCTTCGATGCGCACGCCACCTATGCCGGTCAGGTAGACACCCGGCTCGACGGTCACAACGGCACCCTCGGCCAAGATATCACCCGAGGTCGAGCCGATCCGGGGGGCCTCGTGGATCTCGATGCCCACGCCGTGGCCGGTACCGTGCAGGAACGCGTCACCCCATCCCGAGGCTTCGATCACGTCGCGTGATGCCCTGTCGATGTCGCTGCACGCCGCGGCGGGGGCGACGACAGCCGAACCCGCCGCCTGGCTCTCGAGCACGACTTCGTACAGGTGACGGGCGTCGGGACCCGGTTCGCCGACGCTCACCGTGCGGGTCATGTCGGAGCAGTACCCATCCACGATGCAACCGAAGTCGAGCACGACGAGCTCACCCCGGCCGATCGCGCGCTCCGACGGCCGGGCGTGGGGTTTCGCGCCGTTCGGTCCCGACGCGACGATCGGGGCGAAGCTGATCCCCGACGCGCCACGTTCACGCATGCCGAACTCGAGTGCAATCGCGAACTCGCGCTCGGTAGGTCCGTTGGCGAGGGTGGGCAGGAGCGCGGCAAGGGTGTCGTCGGCAATCGCGCAGGCCGCTTCGATACGCGCGACCTCGCCTGCGTCTTTCACCCGTCGCAAACCTTCGACCACATCGGTCGTCGCGAGCAGCTCAATCTCGGGGAACCACTCTTCGGCGAACATACGTTGTTGGGCCCACGTGATCCCGTTGGCTTCAAGGCCGAGTCGACCGACGCCGGCGTCGGCGACAGCCGCGCCGAGCGCGTCGCTCTGGGCCGCCTGAGTTGCACCGATCGCGACGCGCGCATCAACCCCCGAGGCACCGATCTGCTCCGACGCCTGATCCCGGTACCGACCGTCGGTAACGAGCAGGGCGTGGGCCGTGGTTATCACCAAGATGGCAGAGCTGCCGGTGAAGCCGGTGAGGTACCGCACGTTTGGCAACCGGGTGACGAGTAACGCGTCGACCCCGGCGCCGTCGAATTCCGCGCGCAGTCTCGTCAGGCGCGAACCAACGTCCATCGCAAGCAGAGCGGGATGGGCAAGAAGTCCGCTGCTCACGCTGTGTCCAAGCTCGCGCACACCGCTTCGACAGCGAGGCCGTAGCCCGCGCGACCGAACCCGGCGACGACCCCAGTGACGTATGCCGCAGTGACCGAGTGTCGCCGCCACTCCTCGCGGGCAGACGGGTTCGAGAGGTGCAGCTCCACTTTCGTCCCGTCGAACGTCGCGAGCGCGTCGGCGATCGCGTAGGAGTAGTGCGAGAACGCTCCCGGATTCACGATGATCGCCGCGCACCGGCCCCGGGACCGGTGGATCGCGTCCACGAGATCGCCTTCGTGGTTCGACTGCAGGTGCTCGAGCAGGTGGCCGCGCGCTTCGGCCGCCACACTCGCATCGCTGACGCAATCGGCCAGGCTCGCCGAACCGTAGATCTGCGGCTCCCGCTCTCCGAGCAGATTCAAGTTCGGTCCGGAGAGCAAGAGGATGATCGCCATATCTGGCTCAGCTTCCCACGCCGACGGCCGCCAGCGCGCGTTCCACTGCCGACGCCGGCGGATCATCGACGCGCTCGAGGCCGTTGGGGCCGGCAAGAACGAATGTAAGGCCTCCACGTGCTTTCTTGTCGCGCTGCATCAGTCGGACCAGCGTGTCGGCGTCGAGTCCCACACCGCCGGGCACCTCGATGGGAAGCCCGAGCGCGGCGACGATCGCTCGGTGTCGATCGACCGCATCGTCGCCGATCCGCTTCAGCGCCTCGGCCAAACGTGACGCGAAGATCAGGCCGATGCCGACCGCCTCGCCGTGGGTGAGGGAGTACGCGCCGGCCGTTTCGAGCGCGTGCGCGAGGGTGTGGCCGTAGTTCAACGTGGCCCGGATCCCGGTGTGTTCCATGGGATCCGACGCGACGACGTCGGCCTTGATCGTTGCGCAGCGCGTCACGAGGTCGGCGAGGACGCCAGGGTCGCGTTCGAGCACCGCGCCGCCGTGGAGGCGCAGGAGATCGACGATGCCGCTGGGATCGGCGACGACATCGTCCATCAGCGCGTACTTCGCGACCTCGCCCAGGCCGGAGCGGTACTCGCGTTCCGACAGGGTGGCAAGCGTCGTGGTATCGGCGAGCACGCCGATGGGTTGATGGAACGCACCGACCAGGTTCTTGCCCTCAGCGAGGTTCACGCCCGTCTTACCGCCGATCGCGGCGTCGACCATCGCCAGCAGCGTGGTCGGCGCCTGCAATACGTCCACCCCACGATGGTACGAAGCTGCGGTGAAACCGGCGACGTCACCTACGACTCCCCCACCGAGCGCGACGACGGCATCGTCGCGCAGCAGGCCCCATCGGGCGAACCGGCGGGCGAGGCTTTCGACGGTCGCCAGGTTCTTCGCGTCTTCACCGTCATCGATCAGGAAGATCTCGCTCGTTGGCAACACGTTCGCCAACGTCTCCGCGTAGCGATCCGCAATTGCCGCCTGGCTGACCACCGCGACCCGGCGTCGGTCACCGATGAGCGCGGCGGCATCGCGCAACACGTCCGGCCCGACCACGATGTCGTAGGGAGGTTCGAGTCGGACGGGAACCCGTCGCGACGCGATCGCGCTCACTCCACCCTCGCGAATTCATCCAAGACGCGTCGAACGACTTCGTCCACCCCGAGCTCGTTGGTGTCGATCGTCATCTCGGCGACAGCGGCATAGGTACCCGCGCGCAGGGTTGACAGGCGTTCGAGAGTGATCTCAGGGTTCCCGTTCGCCAGCAGTGGGCGGGCCGACGTCGAGCCGATCCGCTCGGCCAGCACCCGAGCCGGGGCATGGAGCCACACCACGCACCCCGACGACTGGAGGTGGCGACGGTTGTCGGAGTCGAGCACCGCGCCACCACCACACGAGATCACGATCGGTACCGGCGACGCGCAGGCATCGGCTACCGCTTGGCGTTCGACGGTGCGAAACCCGTCCTCACCGACCGCGCCGAACAGCTCGGCGACGGTCTGGGCCGAACCCGCCTCGACGAGCTGGTCGGTGTCGATGAACGCACGATCGAGAGCCTCGGCGCATCGCTTCCCCACCGTCGTCTTGCCCGAACCCATCAGCCCGACGAATACGAGATGGCGGGAACCCGCTGGGTTCACGTCAGGGTCGCGACGTAGGAGTCGTGGTTGCGCACGAACTCGGCCAGCGAATCGCCGCCGAACTTGCGCAGCGCCTCCGAGGCGAGCACGAGCGCGACCATCGTCTCGGCGACAACGCCCGCCGCGGGTACTGCGGTGACATCGGTCCGTTCCTTGAACGACACCGTCTCGGCCTTGGTCACCACATCGACCGTGCGCAGCACCGGGCGGTTCAAGGTTGCCAGCGGCTTCATCGCGGCCCGTGCGACCAGCAGCGAGCCCGTCGTCATACCGCCCTCTGTGCCCCCACCCCGATCCGAGGCGCGCTCATAGATGCCCTTTTTGGCGCTCCAGAGGATCTCGTCGTGGGCCTCGCTCCCGCGCCGGCCCGCGATGTCGAAGCCGTCGCCGATCTCCACACCCTTCATGGCCTGGATGCTCATGAGGGCCTGGGCGAGCAGCCCGTCGATCTTGCGGTCCCAGTGAACGTGCGAGCCGAGACCGCCAGGTACGCCGTGGCCGAGCACCTCGACGACACCACCGAGCGAGTCACCGATCTTCGCGGCGGCTTCAACTGCGGCGACCATCGCGGTCTCGGCCGCCTTGTCGAAGCACCGCACCGGTGACTCGTCGATGCGGTCGAGATCGGCCGGGCCTGGCCGGGCCGCGTCGGGCGCGACGCGGGCGTCGCCCATCTGAACGACGTGGCTGATCACCGTGGTGCCGAGCGCGCCGAGGAGGGACTTGGCGATCGCACCGGCCGCGACGCGCGCCGCGGTCTCGCGCGCGCTCGCCCGTTCGAGCACATTTCGGGCGTCGTCGAAGCCGTACTTCTGCATCCCGACGAGATCGGCGTGACCAGGGCGCGGAGTTGTCAACGGCTTCTCGGTGACCCCGGGCCCCGGCGACATCTCCTCTTGCCACTTCGGCCACTCGGTGTTGTGGATCACGATCGCGACCGGCGAGCCGAGCGTCGTGCCATGGCGGACCCCGCCGAGAAACTCGAGGTCGTCGCGTTCGAAACGCATGCGGGGTCCCCGACCGAACCCGAGGCGGCGTCGGGCCAGCTCAGACGCGATCTCCTCGATGTCGAGCGGCAAGCCCGCGGGCAGTCCCTCGACGATCACGGTGAGGGCCGGGCCGTGCGATTCACCGGCAGTCAGGAGGCGAAGCATCCACTCAGTCTACGGGCGCGACCGCCCCGAACCGGGTGCCCTTACTTGAGCGTCTGCTGGCCCGTGCACAGCTCGAAGGGTGTGTCGCCGAACTGGAACCGTCCACACCCGGTGGCCGGATCGAGGCTGACCACCCTGTAGCTCGTGGCAAAGGTCTCGCCAACAGCAACCGTGTAGACGGTGGATCCGACCTGCACTCGCGCCGCGGTAGCACCGCCGGAGTTGGTGATCTCGAGCACCGAGACCGGCGTCCCTGCCGCAGGCGCCTGCTCCGTTGGGATTGTCGGCGGCGGGGTAACACCACCCGTCGATGTCGGAATCGTCGTCGAAGACGATGTCGAGTTGCCGCTCGAACCGGGGGAACTGGTCGTCACGAGAGGTTGAAACGGGTTCTTGGTGGTGAAGACATCGAACGACTGGTTGGGAGTCGACGGCGCGCCCGGCGCCGTTGTTGTTGTCGTTGACGGTACGGGTGCACCGGCCGCGACGGTCGCCGCGGTGCTCTTCGGCGACGCGCTGTCGCCGCTACTGCCCCCGCCGAAGACCTTGAATGCCAGGAACGCCACGATCACCAGCGCCCCGATCCCGGCGATGACGATGAACGGCTTGCTCACCTTTGGGGAGGAATCGGCCATGATTACGAAGTCGACTTCGCTGGCGGGGTGGGTGTGGTTGTCGCGCTGCTGCTCGGTGTCGGGGTCACGGTTCCACCGGCCGCGCCGGGCGCGCTCGGCGCGGCGGTCGCTCTCGTGTACATACGCGCTCCGAGCGTCACGCTGAGTGTCGGGGCGCCGGCGGAGGACGTTGCCGTCGGCAGCGTGCTCGCGGTCGTCCCGGCGCTCCCCGCTGCCGCTCCCGCGGACAGGTTGATCGTGACGGTGACGACGAGACGCGGAAGGTTCTCGAGCCGGTTGAGATAGTCGAGCACCTGGAAGAAGCCACCCTGTACCTGGATGTTCAAGACGATGACACTTGGGCCACCGGTCGTGCCGGGGGCCGGCGGGGTCGGCGAGATCGACAGCCAGTCGACACCGGAATCAGCTGCCGCGGTGTTGGCCTGGAAGATGAAGTCGGCGAGGCCCGGCGAGTCGGGGATCGCCGCGTTGAGCTTGTCGAGCGTGGCTTGTTGCTGCGGCCGCTCCTTGTCGAGCGAGTGGAGTCGGGCGAGGGTCGCCACCAGGCTCTGCTGTTGGGCCTGCGCGTTCGAGACCGCGACCTTGGTGCTCGACACGTCGTTGCTCTTCGGCTTGTACAAGACGAGGAACCAGATGAGGATCACGACGAGCGCGCCCGCCACAACCGCGATTACCGCGTTGCGCTTCACGGCCGGGTCCCCCCGCTCGGCTGGTCGCCGCCCGTGTCTTGCTTCGTGAACCGCTTGAGTCGGTCGGAGCGCGCCTTGGGAGTCAGCGCCGCGTTCGAGGTGAAGCTCACAACCGTGCGACCACTCAGCTGCGAGCTGGTGGCCGTAGGCACCCACAGGTCAGAGTACGAAGGGATCGCGCTCACCCGCTTGATCCAGTTGGCGATCGACGTGAAGTCGAGCCCGGTGGCAGTGAACGAAACGGTACCGGCCAGGACAGAGGCGGCCGGCACAGGACTCGGGGCCGGGGTCGAGCCCGGAGCCGCCGTGGCCGTTGTGGTGGTCGCAGTGGCTCCCGAGATCCCTGCGGCCGCGCTCGCCGGCGCGGAGGCGGTCGCGCCGCCGATACCTGAGGTCACTGCTCCCTGAAACGCGCTGAGCCAGGTGTCGTCGGGGATGGTCCTGGCGATCTCTTGAAGCATGACGGTCCACGACACATCATTTTGGAGGATCCCGACAACCTGGCCCTGGATCACGTCGATCTTCGTCTGGTCCGTCTGGGCCGCGCTCAACGCGGTGATCCGGCTCTGGAGCTTCGCGTTCGTTGCCTGCTGGGAGGAGAGCTCGCCCTTCGCGTCGGAGAGGGCCGACTCCTTCTGGATGCTGAGCAGCCCGAGCAACAGCACCAGCGCGACCCCGACGGCGCCGGCAACGAGCACGAGCTTGCGGGTGTCGGTCGAGCTCGACCCCCGATCAGCCCCGACCAGGTTGATGCGTTTGCCGCCTGGCGACCCGCCGAGAGCGAGACCGATTGGAACCGCGAGGTAGGGGTCGAGCGCGGCGACATCGTCGGGCGGGAACCCGATATCGCCGATCTCGATGCCCCCGCGTGGTTCGGCGAGCTCCGCGGGAATGCCGAGCACCCGGGAGAGCCCATCGACCAGGCCGGGCTGCAACGACGCCCCGCCCGTTACCGTCACGTCGAGAAGCCGGGCCGATCCGGGCTGGGTACGCCAGTAGTCGAGGGAGCTGCGCACCTCTTCCAGGAGATCTGCGAGTGGGCGCTCGAGCGCAGCCATGACACGGGGCGCAAGCTCGGCCGGCGAGTTGTCACCCTGCCGCTTGAGCGCCTCAGCCGTCTCGGGACTGAGATCGAGATCGCGAGCGATCGCGTCGGTGAGCGCGCGCCCGCCGGTCCCGAGCATGCGCACGAACCGGGGAAGACCGTTCTCGTGCACCACGATCACGGTCACTCCGCCACCGATGCACACGATGGCTTCGGCTCCGGGACCGTTGGCCGAGACCCGCCGGCCGAGCGCGCGAACGAGGGAAAGAGGAACGAGATCGACTGCTCCGACCTTCAGCCCGGCGCTGCGCACGGAACCGATCAGTCGGTTGACCGTCTCCTTGTGGGCCGCGGCCACCAGAACCCGGTTCATTCCCACCGATTCGACCGGTTGGGTCGCATCGTCGTAGGCGCCGGGAACCTTCTTGGCCGGCGCGCGGGTATCGACCGGATCGGCGAAGGGTGAGTCGCTCGCGCCACCCGGTGGTTCGGTGTATGGGTCGGAGGCGGAGCCCGGCACCGGTTCGAGCACCTGGAAGTCGAGGACCGCATCATCGAGCGGGATCGGTATGAGCTCTCCGGCCTGGAACCTGATCGCGCTGGCGAGGTCGGCGTCGGGCATGGCCGGCATGTCGACTGCCCGCACGATCACCCTCGGCCCGGCGATGCCGAGACGCACCTCGCCCTTCTTCAGGCCGAGCTCGCGCCACAGTCGTTGGATCGCGGCCGTGACCGCGGCAGCGTCGAGGACCTCGCCCTCGCGCATCGCGTCGAGCGGCAGCGCGACCTGGCCGAACGCGCGGAGGGTGATGGTCTCGTCGAACTCGATCTCTGCGACCCGCACAGCGTTGGTGCCGATGTCGAGGCCGATCACCCGGCGGGCCATGCCTACTCCCCCCCTGCGGTACGGATATCGGACATTCGGGTGTTTGGCATTCGGGTGTTTGGCATTCGGGTGTTCGGCATCCCGACCATGCGCGCGTCGAGATAGGCGGTGAGGTCCCGCCGGCGGATCCGAAAGTGCTTGCCGACGCGAATCGCGGGCAGCTCCCCCGCCTTGATCATCCGGTACACCGTCATGGTGGAGACCCGCATCGCCTCCGCCACTTCCCGTACGGTGAGCAGCCCGTCGGGCGCGAACGCCGTCACGCTAGTATCCCCTCGTTGACTTGAGGCACACTAAGCCTCATCTTCCACAATCGTCAATATGGGGCACAACTTGAGTCGTCTGTACCCATCGGTGCACACGGACTCCATCGGCATCTCGAGGCCCAGAAGCTGAGCGACGACAACGGCGTTGTCGAACCGTTGTCGGAAAGGGCCTTCCCGCGGGCCTCGCCCCCGGGCTAGCGGCCCTGCGGGTACCAGCTCAAGATCGCCGGTCCCCAGACGATCGCGATCAGCGTGCCGGCAGCCAGGAACGGGCCGAAGGGAACGTGATCCTTGCGGCTGCGCAGATGGGTGACGATCAACGCGACCCCTATCAGCGCTCCGAGGAAGAACCCGAGGAAGAGTCCGAGGAGCACCTCGCCCCAACCGAGCCAACCGAGGTAGAGACCGAGAACGAACGCGAGCTTCACGTCGCCGAACCCCATCCCCCGCGGCGAGACGAGATGGAGCACGAGCAACATCCCGAACGCGGCGAGCCCGCCCAACACCGCGCGCACGAAGCTGTCGCCCGCTCCTTGCGCGAGCGCGGCCGCGCCGAGCAACACGAGGCCCGCACCCGCGAGCGGGTAGACGATCCGGTTCGGGAGCAGGTAGTGCTCGAGATCGATGACCGAGAGGGCGAGGAGCGCGGCCGCGAGCACCAGGTATGCAGGCAGGGCCCACGAATCGGCGAACGTGTACCCGATCACACCCCAGAGCAGCGCGCATCCGACCTCGACCATCGGGTAGCGAATCGGGATTGGCTCACCACAGTTGCGACAACGACCACGCAGCACCAGCCACGAGAACACCGGCACGTTGTCACGCGGCGAGATCAGCGCGTCACAGCCGGGGCAGTGCGACGGTGGGGCCACAATCGACTCGTGTCGCGGCACGCGCCAGATCACGACGTTGAGGAAAGAGCCGACGGCCAGGCCGAGCACGACACAGGCGACGGTGACGAAGAGTTGCATCGCCGAGAAGCTACGGCCGAATCGACCGGCCCCTTGACCGGTTGTTGGGGAGATCCTTCACGCCGCCTTGTTCCCCCGCTACCACGAGGAGGCCCATGTCGGTGCAGTTCCCGATGCGCTGGGCGTGGCTGTCGTGCCCGGCGTCGGCGTGGAGGCGAGTGCCGCCGGTGCGAGCGCAAGTGCACACGTGCCGGTCTCTATGGCGAAGCCGGTCCCGTACGTGGCGCTGTCGGCCACGAAGTAGCACTTGTTCGACGTCGACATCACCGAGAGGACCACCGCGGTCGCCGTGCTTGAGACCACCTGAACCACCTTCGGACCGTTGCTCACCGGCGTGTCCCGGAACGTCACCGACGTCTCAATGGTGGCGAAGGATGTCGCGGCCAAGGCCGCGGTGGTCGGGAAGGTGGAGCTGTCGGTGAACGCCGTCTTCGCCGCCGAGAGGCTGTTGCGGAGGCTCGACTGGGCGGAACGGTCCTGTGCACGTGTGCGAGCACCGAAGAACGTCGGAACTGCAATCGCGATCAGGATGGCGATGATCAACACGACGACCATGAGCTCGATCAGAGTGAAACCATCGTCGCGTGACCGGCGCTTCTTGGCGATATGCATTTCTGCTCGCATTGCGTCCTTTCCGTGGATCGAGGCGCGTCCAGCGGCTCACACACGTCGATGTCACAGTCGAGCGGCCCGCGGCCGCCTCCATGCGTGGCGGGACCGGGTACAGCGAGGGCCGAGTAACAGCTCGGCCCTCGTCGCACCTCGTTCACCATTCAGATCGACCGATTACCAGCCAGAGGCCCAGGTCGGCGCCGTACCCGAAGCGCTGGCGGTGGCGGTCGTGCCCGGTGTGGGCGTGGACGCCAGTACTCCAGGAGCAGTAGCGGCACTGCAAGCGCCGGTTTCGACCGCGAACCCGGTGCCGAAACTCGAGCTGTCAGTGACGTAGTAGCACTTTGTCGCCGCCGACTGCGCTGACATGAGCACGTCGGTCGCACTGCTGGAATTGATCATGATCACCTTGGGCCCAGTGGACGCGCCCGCCTGGAAGGTGAGCGAAGGCTCGACCGGACCGACGGCCGTCACTGCAGCAGCGGCGGACGCGGGGTAGGCGGAGCTATCGGTGAACACTGTCTTTGCCGCGGTCAGACCGTTGCGCAAGCTCGACTGAGCTGCCCGGTCGTTCGCACGGCCTCGTGCACCCAGGAAGGTCGGGATGGCGATGGCAATGAGGATCGCAATGATCAGCACCACAACCATGAGCTCGATGAGGGTGAAACCCTCTTCGTCGCTCTCTCGACGCTCCCGGATGGCCTGCAACATGTTTCGCATCGCAATCCCTCCATGGGTCGCATCTCTGTTCAGCGCCCCGCCCGACGGGTGAGGTCACCGAACTAGGTATCGACCCCTCCACCTCGGTCTTTAGGGAGTTGTGGAATAATTGCGGGCACGAATTTCGCCACGTTCCTTTAGAACAACGCTTAATCAACGGCCGCCCGCGTCCGATCACATCGCCATGAGCTTCCAGGGAACGCACGGAGGAGACGGCAACGGCACCGACACCGTCCACCCAGCGACGCCGGACACACCTTCGACAGGTGATGCCTTGAACGGAGACGACCTCCTGCCATCGTCTCGAGGGGCGCTCGGCGCGGCACCAATTCCGAAACCCGCTTCGGATGCGCCGACCCCGCGACCAGAGCCGATCGACGGCGACGTTGAGGCGCGAACTCCTGCTCCTGGCGACCAGAACAGTGTCGGGCAGAACAGCGTCGAGCACCTCCACGCCACGGCGATGGACGCCTCCGACGCGTGCGAGCGCTCACCGTTCTCACCGAAGCTGCGTAGACGCCTCAAGACCGCACTACAAGCCGAGGACCAGGGGCTGTTGTTGCTCGGCTTCGGCTCGTACGCGGAGTACCTCACCGGAAGCCGCGAACACGAGGCGGCTTCGACAACCGCGATCGCACCACCGGCGGCC
>JANYLB010000040.1 GCA_025363815.1 Actinomycetes bacterium | reverse complement strand
CTCGAGGATGAGCGAACTGCCCACGTTCGACGTCATGATGATGACGGCGTTGCGGAAGTCGACCGTGCGTCCCTGGCTGTCGGTGAGGCGGCCGTCGTCGAGGATCTGCAGTAGCAGGTTGAAGACGTCCGGGTGCGCCTTCTCGATCTCGTCGAAGAGGATGACCGCGTACGGCCGGCGGCGCACCGCCTCGGTGAGCTGGCCGCCCTCGTCGTAACCGACGTAGCCAGGAGGCGAACCTACGAGCCGCGACACCGTGTGCTTCTCCATGTACTCGCTCATGTCGAGCTGGATCAGCGCGTTCTCCTCACCGAAGAGGAACTCGGCGAGCGTTTTGGCCAACTCGGTCTTGCCGACACCGGAAGGGCCGAGGAAGATGAACGAGCCCGACGGCCGCTTCGGGTCTTTGAGCCCGGCGCGCGTCCGGCGAATCGCCTGCGACACCGCCTTGACCGCGTCGTTCTGGCCCACGATGCGGTGGTGCAGCTCCTCTTCCATACGAAGGAGCTTGGCCGTCTCTTCTTCGGTGAGCTTGTAGACGGGGATGCCCGTCCACATCGCGAGCACCTCTGCGATCGACTCCTCGTTGACCTCGTTGAAGAGATCGACGCCTTCGGCCTTCCACTCGGTCTCTTTCGCCGCACGACGTTCCAGCAGTTCCTTCTCGCTGTCGCGCAAGCTCGCGGCGCGCTCGAACTGCTGGTTCTCGATCGCGTTCTCTTTCTCCTTGCGGACCTTCGCGATCTCGTCCTCGAGCTCGCGGTAGTCGGGCGGTGCCTGCATCCGCCGGATGCGCAGACGCGAACCGGCTTCATCGATGAGGTCGATCGCCTTGTCGGGTAGGTGGCGATCGGAGATGTAACGATCGGCGAGGTTGGCCGCGGCGACGACCGCCTGGTCGGTGATCGTCACGCGGTGGTGGGCCTCGTACCGATCGCGCAGACCCTTCAGGATCTCGATGGTGTGGGCGACGGAAGGCTCCTCGACCTTGATCGGCTGGAACCGACGCTCGAGCGCGGCGTCTTTCTCGAGGTGCTTGCGGTACTCGTCGAGCGTGGTGGCACCGATGGTCTGGAGCTCGCCCCTTGCCAGCATCGGCTTGAGGATGCTGGCGGCGTCGATCGCACCTTCGGCTGCTCCCGCGCCGACGAGCGTGTGCAGCTCGTCGATGAACAGGATGATGTCGCCGCGGGTGCGGATCTCCTTCAGCACCTTCTTCAGGCGCTCTTCGAAGTCACCGCGGTAGCGGGAACCGGCAACGAGCGCGCCGAGGTCGAGTGTGTACAGCTGCTTGTCCTGGAGCGTCTCGGGCACAGTGCCCTCGACGATGTCGGATGCGAGCCCTTCGACGATCGCGGTCTTGCCGACGCCGGGCTCACCGATCAGAACCGGATTGTTCTTGGTGCGGCGGGAGAGCACCTGCATGACCCGCTCGATCTCTTTCTCGCGCCCGATGACGGGGTCGAGCTTCTTCTCGCGCGCGAGCTGGGTGAGGTTCCGACCGAACTGGTCGAGAACCAACGACCCGCTCGGCGTCGGCTCGCCCGCACCGGTTCCTTGCGGCGGGCCTTCCTTGCCCCCGGCGTAACCGGAGAGGAGCTGGATCACCTGCTGGCGCACGCGGGACAGATCGGCGCCGAGCTTCACAAGAACCTGCGCGGCGACACCTTCACCCTCACGGATGAGGCCTAGGAGGATGTGCTCTGTGCCGATGTAGTTGTGGCCGAGCTGGAGCGCCTCACGCAGCGAGAGCTCGAGGACCTTCTTCGCTCGGGGCGTGAAGGGAATGTGCCCCGACGGCGCGGAGCCGCCGTGGCCGATGATCTCCTCGACCTGGGCGCGGACGGCCTCCAAGGAGATGCCCAACGACTCAAGGGCTTTGGCGGCGACGCCTTCACCCTCGTGGATCAAGCCGAGCAGGATGTGCTCGGTGCCGATGTAGTTGTGGTTGAGCAGGCGCGCTTCTTCCTGCGCCAGGACAACCACACGGCGGGCTCGGTCGGTGAACCGTTCGAACAATTGGAGTTCCGCCTTTCGGTGATCGACTCCCGGGCCGATATCTCACCCGTTGTACGGGCCAGACCCCAGCTCAGGATCGCAGTGTATCGGCCGGGCCCCCACCCGCCCTGACGGGGTAGGTCGGAGCCGATTCGGCCCTTGTGGATTCGTTGACAGCTGCCCGTGTCGGGCGAAGAGACCATCGGTCGCCAGGTGGGGTTCCTGAAGTTCCCCGGCTCGATAGAGACACCTACGGATCGGAGCTTGTTCCCGAGTTTGGATAGCCTTCGCATGTGGAGTCCGACTTGGTGACGCCCGGGTCCGGATCCGGAGCCGCGATCGAGCTCGACCGGTCGACGGCCGACCTCGGCCGCGTCGAGGACGCTCTAAGGATCGCGGTCAGCAGCGATGATCCGCTCCTGCGTGACGTCGCTTCGCACCTCGTTGAAGCAGGCGGGAAGCGAATACGCCCCCGCCTCACCCTTTCCGCGGCCTACGCCGCGGCGGCTGACGGGACCGGCGCGCCGGCGGCGCCGGAGGCCATCACCGGAGCCGCCGCCGTAGAGCTGGTCCACCTCGGTTCGCTGTACCACGACGACGTGATCGACGAGGCCGAGACGCGCCGGGGCGTGCCCAGCGTCAACGCCAGGTGGAGCAACATTGTCGCGATCCTCGCCGGCGACTACCTCCTCGCCGCGGCGTCGGAGCGAGCCGCCTCGCTCGGCGCCGACGTCGCCATGCTCCTTGCCACGACCATCGGCGACCTCTGCCGAGGTCAGGTGCTCGAGCTCCAGCACCTCTTCGACGCGAGCCGCAGCGAGGCCGCCTACCTCTCGGCCATCAGTGGCAAGACCGCCTCGCTGTTCGCCACGTCGTGCCGCATCGGCGGCATGGTCTCGGACGTCTCCCCCTCAACGCTCGCCGCGCTCACCGCATTCGGCCAGCACCTTGGGATGTGCTTCCAGATCGTCGACGACGTCCTCGACCTGACGGGAACAGAGGAACAACTCGGCAAGCCCGCCGGCAACGACCTGCTCGAAGGCGTCTACACGCTCCCTGTCATCTACGCGCTCGAGCACTCGGCCGAGCTCGGCGACCGAATCGGCGGACCGCTCGATCCCGCGACTCTCGACGCCGTGCGGGACCTCGTGAATGCCCACGGCGCTGTGACCGCAGCGCTCGACGTGGCCCGATCCGAGGCCAAGCTCGCCGACGAAGCACTCGCCGATGCCGGCGACGAGCTCGACGTCGCCGTCTGCGCATCCCTGCGCGGGCTGGTCGAAGGCCTCATCACCCGCCAGACCTGACACCTCTCCCGCTCTCCCGCTCTCGTGCCTCCAGACGGTCAGGCGGTTTCGGCGGCGGGGCCTATCTGTCTCCCGCGGGCCGCGACCCCGGAGTCGACGTCGTCGAGGAAGCTCAATACCGCGTCGTTGAAGCCGTTCGGTGCTTCGACCATCAGCCCGTGAGCGGCGCCGGTGATCACAACAAGTCGCGCGTGTGGGATCAGCTCGGCGAGCTCCTCGGCATCGCCGACCGGTGTGAGCGCGTCCTGTGAACCGGTGATGATGAGGGTCGGCGCGCGCACGTCGGCAAGCGCGAAGCGCACATCGTCGGAAGCGTCGAGAATCGCGTTGATCTGAGACACGAAAGGTTCCGGCGGTTGCGCCAGGACGATACGCGCCAAGAGGTTGAGCCAGACCCCGAACCGTCGCCGCAATCGCGGCCCGACCAACCACTGCAGCCCGTCACGCGTCAACGCCGACATCCCGTGCGCGCCGACATCTTCGGCCCACTCGGCGAGAAGCTCGCGGCGCCACCGGTGATGACGACACGCGGTGCACGCGAGGGTCAGTGATCGCACCCGCTCAGGATGGGACACCGCGATGAACTGCGCGATCACGCCGCCCATCGAGGCTCCCATGACGTGGGCCATCTCGATGCCTTCCGCGTCGAGCACCCCGACGGCATCACTCGCCATCTGCTGCAGGGAGTATGGACCCGCAGGGCGGCCGGACTGCCCGACACCGCGGTTGTCGGGGGCGAAGCAACGGTGCCGACGACCAAAGGCCATGCGTTGCAACGCCCAACCCCGCGAATCGGCGCCGAGCCCCTGGATCATGAGGATGGGTGTGGCCGCGCGACGGCCCCACACTTCGTAGTGGATCGCGACACCGTCACCGGCCACGATCTCGGGCACGACACCCCTTCCCCCGAAGGTCCCCCAACTCGGTGCTCGCGATCGCGAGCACTCCGACCCTACCGCGGGGGCCGGTGGGTCGATTGACTCAGTCGACGTTCTCGACGAGATCTCGCACACCGGCTCGAGCTGCTTCGGCGAGCTCCGCCGCACCGAGCGGGTCGCCGACGACGTACTGACCGGAGGCGGGTTCGATGTCGAGCGGAGCACCGATGATCACACGCCACGGCTTGATCGGAAGCCCGAGCGGGCCCCCGGCCAGCACGGCAACGGGTATGACCGGATAGCCGAGCGCAGCCACGAGAACGCCGAGCGGCGGGGTGCCGACCCCGCGAGACAACCACGTCGGTCCCAACGGGACGGCGGCGATGTGACCGGCGCGCAGCAGCGCGGAGAGGTCCTCGTGATACGCCCCGATTCCGCCGAGCTTGTGGAACGCGTCGCCAACGAGCGGCCAGTTGGGCACGCCGACGATGCGGAGGCGCCGATGCCTTTGCGCACGCACCGCGACAGCGAGCGCGAGCGGCTCGACCAGACCCAGAGCTCGGTTGCACACGAGCAGGGCCGGCCCCCGGTCAGGTATCCGCTCCGGGTGCTCGACCTCGACGCGCATCCCGATGCCGAGAAGCGGCGCCAGCATGTCTTGGAGCTGGGGATCGAAGCCGTGGGGATCAATCGGATAGCGCCCGCCCACACGCCGACGCAGCGCGGTCCACGGACCCTCGGGCGTCTGTGCTCGATCCTCGTCGATGCCGTATGCGACCATCGCGCTCGCGCTCACCGATCCCCCCGTCTGGTCAGATCCGGGCCACCACCGGCGGCGACTACCTGAACCGCCCTGGGCGTAGTGGCGATCACGCGACGGCCTCCATGCGATGGAGCGGGGTGACCGTCGCCCATTCATAGAGCTCGATGCACACGTCCTGGGTACTCCGGAAGTCATCGAGGCCGAGCACCTTGGCGATCCTGCTCCCGTCAGCCGTGCGTCCGCGCTGCATCAGCTCGACCACGTGTTCGGGAACGGGTGCACCGGCCAGCTCGGCCATCCGAGTTGCGGCACCCCACCCGGGACCGAACACCGGAACCGGCACGCGGCCGCCGAGCCTGACCGCCTGCCACGGAGTTGCCGCACCAGGCCCGACGACGTTGAGCGGTCCGTCGTATCCGGCGCACAGGGCTTCGACCATCGCGCGGGCAGCGTCTTCCTGGTGCAACAACGAAAAGGCCGGGTCGGCGAACGCCGGAACGGGAACCAACGGAAGCCGGAGCAACCGACCGAGCGGACTCGGGACGTGCGAGCCCACCACCGACGCCATTCGCAGCGTCGCGACCGCGAATCCGTCACGGCGGCCGAGGCCGCGGCACAGCGCCTCGACTTCGAGACAGCTGCGGCCGTAGGCGCTTCCGGGTGCAAGGAACGAGTGCTCATCGGGAACGGCAGGCAGGCCCCGCGTGCGGCCGTAGACCTCGAGACCACTCCGCACCGCTACCCGCTCGAGCTTCCCGGTACGCGCAGCCGCACCGATGGCACCTACCGTGCACGCCTCGGTGCGCTCCTTCGCATCACGCGGGCTCATGCGCGAATGCGGCTCGTAGACGCCGAAGTGCGCGACGGCGTCGGGAGCAAACTCACCGACGAACGCTACGAGCTTCTCGCGATCACGGGGATCGATGCGGTGGAACTCGGCGCGGCGCAGCCGGCGACGGGGTGGGACGAAGTCGACCCCATGGATCTCGCTCACCTCGGATCGCTCTTCGAGGAGTTGTGTGACGCGCGTTCCCAGCTCACCGCCCATCCCAGTCACGAGAACGCGCATACCTACTCGTTTCTCTCGAACACGATCCGGAGCCCGTGGAGTGTCAACCAGGGCTCGTGATGCTGAATCGTACGCGAGTACTGCGTCATCAACTCGGCCAGCCCTCCCGTTGCGACCACCGTGCCGTCGCCCAACTCGGCTTGGAAACGGTCGACCAACGCGTCGACCTGCCCGCTGAACCCATATACGGCGCCCGACTGGATCGATTCCACCGTGCTCTTGCCGATCACGTTCTTCGGCGGGACGAGCTCGACCCGACGAAGCGCGGCCGCCCGTTCGAACAGCGCGTCCATGGAGATCTCGATTCCCGGGAAGATCGCGCCACCCAGATACTCGCCTTTGTCGCTAACAGCCTCGATCGTGTTCGCGGTTCCGAAGTCGACCACGATTGTCGGGCCGCCGTACAGGTCGTACGCACCGACGGCGTTCGCGATCCGATCGGCGCCGACTTCCTTCGGGTTGTCGTAAAGGATCGGCATCCCTGTTCGCACACCGGGCTCGAGGACGACCGCATCGAAACCGAAGTAGCGCCTGGTCATTGTGCGCAGCTCGGCTGTGACGCGCGGAACGCCTGATGCAATCACGACTCCGGTGACGTGCGCGTCGAACGAGAACCCGTGGAAACCGAGGAACTGCTGGATCATGAGCGCAAGCTCGTCGGAGGTGCGCTCAGCCACGCTGGCGATGCGCCAGTGGTCCGCGAGCTCGCTGCCGTTGAACAGCCCGATCACGGTCTGGGTGTTGCCGGCGTCGATGGCGAGGAGCATGAGACTCCGTTTCCTTTCGAGATTCAGTCGAAGTCGAGGGCAAGGTCGAGATGGCCCGCCGAATAAGTGATGGCACCGACGGAGACGAAGTCGGGCTCGACCGCGGCGTAGGCGCCGATGGTCTCGAGGCTGACGTTGCCGGATACCTCGACCGGAATCGCACCCTCGAGGAGTTGAATCGCTTCCTTCACGGCCTCGGGCGACATGTTGTCGACCAGGATGCGATCTGCACCGGCAGCACGCGCCGCGCCAACCTGGTCGAGGGTGTCGCATTCGCATTCGACGAGACGACCGGGCCAACGCGTGCGCGCGCGTTCGATTGCTTCGCCCAGGTCGCAGGCCACGAGGTGGTTGTCCTTGATCAGCACCGCGTCTGACAGCGACTCGCGGTGGTTGCTCCCGCCGCCGGCGCGCACCGCCGCCTTCTCCAGAGCCCGCAGCCCGGGCGTGGTCTTGCGGGTGTCGAGGATCCGCGTCCGGCCGGCCGCGGCGAGCACGAACCGGTTCGTGAGCGACGCGATCGCCGAACAGTGCCGCAAGAGATTGAGCGCCGTGCGTTCACCGGTGAGAATGGAACGCATCGGACCCGACACCGTGCCGAGGTCGTCACCGGCTCGAATCGACGCGCCGTCGACCACCAGCCAGACCACCTCGACGGTCGGATCCAGCTGACGGAAGGTCTCGGTCGCGGCCGCGGTGCCGGCCAGCACCCCGTCGGCCCGGGTTACGAACCGTCCGCGGCAGTTCGCGTCGACCGGGATGACCGCCAACGACGTGAGATCGCCTAGCAGCCCGACGTCTTCGGCCAGCGCACGGGCCACGATGTCGCGCACTGACGACACCGGTGGGTCGAAATCGAACGCAGTCACGCGGGAACCTCGGCCGGAAGCATGACCAGATCGGGATCGTCGGATCCGTTGTGCACGAATCGACCGAGCAGAGCGTTCGTCGGATCCGGGTGGTCCTGTCGGGTGTGGGTCCCACGCGACTCGCGTCGGGCAAGCGCGGCTCGAACAAGCGCTCCGGCGACCATGACCAGGTTGCCCAGCTCCCAACCGGCGATGTCATCTCCGGCGACCGGTCCGACGAGCGCCCGGGCCGCGAGCTCCAACCGGCCGGCGTCGCGAAGAACCCCTGCATCCACCGTCATCACCTGCTGCAGGGCGTCCAGCGTCAACATCTCTCCGCTCGCGTCCGGATCGGCAACCGTCGGCGAGATTGCGAGTCCGAGCAGGCCGCGGAGCACTCCGGTCTCAGCCGGGCCCGACTTACCCCGCTCGATCGCGTCGACGATCCGCGGACCGAACACCAGACCGTCGAGCAACGAGTTCGACCCGAGACGGTTCGCGCCGTGCACCCCCGAGCAGGCAACCTCGCCGCACGCCCAAAGACCCGGGATCGTGGTCGCGCCATCGAGATCGGTGGCCACGCCCCCGCACAGATAGTGCGCGGCGGGTGCGACGGGCAACCACTCGCGGGTCGGGTCAAGTCCGGCCACTCGGCACGCGTTCCAAATCGTGGGGAACCGCGATGGGAACCCGTCGATCACAGTGGCATCGAGCCATAGGTGGTCCACTCCGCGATCTAGGAGTCGCCGCGTGATCGCCCGCGAGACGACATCTCGCGGTGCGAGATCACCCAGGCTGTGCTCGCCCGCCATGAACGCGACGCCGCGCTCGTCACGCAGCACCGCCCCGTCTCCCCGCAACGCTTCGGAAAGCAGTGGGCGCGGCATCACGGGATGGTGAAGCGCTGTCGGGTGAAACTGCACGAATTCGATGTCGGCGACCGCGGCACCAGCCCGCATCGACATCGCTATGCCATCGCCGGTCGACAGGGCGGGGTTCGTCGTGACCGCGAACATCTGGCCGGCCCCGCCGGTGGCGAGCACCGTGTGTCGGGCCCGCACCTCGAATCGCGCGCCATCCGGATCGAGCGCGGTGACCCCCACGCAGCCGCCACTCTCGACCAGGAGGTCGGCTGTGAAGCATCGCTCGCGCACCTCGATCGGGTCGAGCGCCCGGACCGAGGCGACCAGCGCCCGCTCAATCTCCGCCCCGGTCGCGTCGCCACCTGCGTGCACAATTCGAGCGAGGGAGTGTCCGCCCTCCCGGGCAAGAGCGAGCGCGGCAGCCTCGCCATCTCCGGTGCGATCGAACACTGCGCCCAGCGCCATCAGATCGCGGACGCGATCCGGCCCTTCCGACACGAGCACCCGTACCGCGTCGGGATCGCACAAGCCCGCGCCGGCGGCGACGGTATCGGCGAAGTGCAACCCGGGAGAATCGCTCGCGGTCAGCGCCGCGGCAACCCCTCCCTGGGCGTACTGGGTGGTCGAGCTGCTCAGCTCGCCCTTGGTCAGCACGAGCGTCGAAAGACCCGCTCGCGCGGCTCGGATCGCGGCCGAGAGACCGGCGACACCCGAACCGAGGACGAGTAGATCGAACATCTCCAGAGCCTAGGTTCCCAGGCCGCTTATCGAGCTCGCCCGGTTCGCCTCGTCGACGTGCACCACCCGCGGCTGGTAACACTCGAGCTCGTCTTCTGAGTAGGAGGCGTACGAGATCACGATCACCCTGTCACCGGTGTGGACCAGCCGGGCGGCCGCGCCGTTGAGAATCATGTCGCCCGGTCCGCCGCGGATGACATAGGTCTCGAACCGCGCACCGTTGTCGATGTCGAGCACATGGACCTGCTCATGTTCACGCAGATCGGCCTGGAGCATGAGCTCCGCGTCAACGGTGATCGACCCGACATAGTTCAGGTCCGATCCGCTGACAGTCGCCCGATGGATCTTCGACTTCATCATCACTCGTTGCACGTTGGGATTCTTTCGATCGAGGGATGGACGAGAACTCCTAGATCGACCCGCACATCGTCACCGCGGATCGAAAGCGTGCAGTTGTCGATGAGGCGCGCACCACCGACGCGGGCTGCGACCGCGACGACCACGTCGCCGTCGAGGGCGTCGAGCGTCGAGAGATCCCCGACCGAACGCACCTCGACATACTCCAGCTCCACCGTCGGCTCGAGGATGGAGACCTGGCGGACCGAGGCGATGACCCGCTGCGGATCACGCTCGCCGCGCACAACCGTCTCCGATGCCCAGAACAACGCCTTCGACAACACCGTGGCCGCGCTCCGTTCGAACTCGGAGAGATAGGAGTTGCGGCTCGACATCGCCAGGCCATCACTCTCCCGAACGATCGGGCAACCCACGATCTCGACGGGCAGGTTGAGGCCGGCGCTCATCCGACGCACGACTGCGAGCTGCTGAAAGTCCTTCTTTCCGAAGTATCCACGACACGGACCGACCATGGACAGGAGCTTCGCGACCACGGTCGTGACACCGTCGAAGTGGGTCGGTCGGGCGGCACCGCACAGCCCTTCGGTCAGACCCGCGACGTGAACGGTCGTCTGGGTTGGTTCCGGGTACATCTCGTCGACTGTCGGAACGAACAGCACATCGACACCTTCGCTCTCGACCATCTCGATGTCGCGGGCGAGGTCCCGCGGATACGCCGAGAGGTCCTCCGTCGGACCGAACTGCAACGGGTTCACGAAGATCGAGACGACCACCAGTTCATTCGCGGTGCGGGCCATCCGCATGAGTGATCGGTGTCCGGCATGGAAGTAGCCCATCGTCGGAACGAAGCCAACCGATCGTTGGTCGAGACGCGCCGCGTCGCAGGCACCACGCAACCCCGCCACCGTTGTGCAGTTGATCACCGGAACCGTTCCTCCAGCTCCGGATCTTGACGACTGCTCAGACGAAGCGCCTCCGCGGCGAGAACTCGGTATAGATCTCGCTCCTCTGGTGGGAGCGAGGCGAGATGCGCGTCAACGGTGTCTCTGTCGCCGCGCGCCACTGGTCCGGTCAGCGCGTCACGCGCACCGATGGCGTCGCAGTTGTCGAGCACGCCTCGGACAAGTGGGGAGAACGCCTCCGGTGGAACGCCGACGCGCCGAGCGAGGCGCTCCACCTGGCCCATCAGAGCCACGAGGTGGTTGGCCGCGATCGTCGCGGTCGCGTGGTAGAGCGATCGATCGCTCGGAGCCACGGTGAACGGCTGTAGCTCGAGCGCGTGCGCGAGGTCGTACACGCCGGGGTCACCGGCGACCGCGCACCACCCCCCGGAGAGGTGACGGGGATCGGGTGATGGGATCGAGACGAGCGGATGGAGCGCGGCGAACCTCACATCAGGACGTCGGATCGCTGCCGACTTGAACTCCTCGAGCCCCCGTGACCCGGCGAGGTGCACCACGAGCGCGCCGGGAAGGGCCGAACCGACCACCGACTCCGCGACCATCGCGATCGCGTGGTCCGGCGTTGCGATGAGGATCACCTCGGCCTCCCGACCGGCGTCCTCGACGGCCTGTGCGGGAGCGCCGAGCTGCGCCGCCGCTTCTTCGGTTGACCTTGCGTCGATGCTGGCGCCTGCGACCGCCACGATCGGCCAGCCCACCCGATGCAGCGCGGCACCGACCGCGCGCCCCGCCCGACCCGGCCCGACGAGCGCGGCCGGGCGCGGCCTTACCGAATCTCGGTAATGACCGCGTCGAGGAGGACCACTGGCGCGCGTATGGGAAGACGGGGATTCGTGCACGGTTCCTCTCGTTCCGGCCGCTGTGGGTCCGGACGACTACCGATGCTCGGGAAGCACCAAGGATACGTCGGCACGCCGGACCCCTCGCCAAACGCCTGATGCCGGCTCGTGTACCAGCTCGGGAGCGATGTCGGCCAGGGGCGCGAGAACGAAGCCGCGCTCCCACATGCGCGGATGCGGGACCACGAGATCGGGTTCGTCGAGCCGGGTATCGCCGACGAGCAAGATGTCGACATCGAGGGTCCGGGGCCCCCACCTCTCATGGCGGATCCGACGGGCGTCGGACTCGAGCCGTTGAGCGAGCTCGAGCAGCTCCCTCGCCGTGAGATCGGTCTCGAGTGCGACGACAGCGTTGAAGAACTCCCGCTGCTCCGGCCCACCGACCGGTTCGGTCACGTACACGCCCGACAGCGCGACAACCTCGACTCCGGGCGCGGCCATCAAGCTGTTGACTGCTCGTTGCAGCGCGCCGGCCCGATCACCGAGATTCGCTCCGAGCCCGAGGTACGCGCGGGTTCCGACGGGTTGAGTGCTCACGAGCTACCGGCGGATCCGGACCGCGACATGGTCGATCATCGCCCGGACGGGCGCGTTGAGCTTGCGGACGGTCACCGTCACCCCGTTTACCCGGGTATCGACACAGCAGACCTCGCCGATCCTCGTCGCGAGCCGCTCGATCAGCTGATGCCGCTCCGATGACACCACGCGCGCGATCGCTTCGGAGACCGCGGCGTAGTCGACGGTGTCTTCGAGGTCGTCGGTCGAGCCGGCCTTGGTCAGGTCGACCTCGAGCTCTACGTCGACCTCGAACGGCTGGGGTCGCTCCTGCTCCTCGGGAAGCACCCCGTGCACCCCCAGCTCGCGCAACCCGACGATCAGGATCCGATCCGTCATTCGGTGCGCTGGCGTAGCAGGCGATCAGAGAGTGTCGCCGCGACGATCTCGCGGCCGATGGTGCCCATTTGGCGCCCGGTCTGCTTCTCGAGCACCTGGATCGCGTGCGGGCCCTCCGGCACCAACCCCGAGTAGATCAGGTAGCCGGCGAAGACACCGATGAGCCGATCACCGAATTCCTCGTAGTGAACGAGCACCCGCTCGGCCGGATCTTCGAGGAAGCGCGCGATCGTGCGGTAGATCTCGGCCAGCCGCTGCGGAATCTCATCGTTGCGGCCCAGCGGCACCTGTAGATAGGCGATCCCGGCTTCGTCGTAGGCGTGGAGGTTGTGCGACGACTCGAGCAACGACACAACGTGGGTGAAGCCGTGCTGGCGGAGCCAGATGAGCTCCTCCTGGCGCCGGACCTTCCGGTGGTTTCGGGCGAAGCCACCCGGGCGTTCCGAGCCGGCGAGGCTGTCCTTGATGATCCAGCAGAAGAACCGCGGCTCCAGTCCCTGTGCCCATCGACCTTTCATGCCGCGCTCTCCTCCATGACTCGTAGCAGCAGCGCGACCCGCGCCGCCGCGCGAACGTCGTGCACCCGGACCATCGCCGCACCGTGATCGAGCGCGAAGACAACCGTGGCCAGCGTGCCTTCCTCGCGTTGCGTGGGATCGACGTCGCCGAGCACGGTCCCGATGAAAGATTTGCGAGACGTTCCGACGAGCAACGGCACCCCGACCCGTTCGGCGAGATCCGGAAGGCGAGCGAGGAGCTCGAGATTGTGCGCGGACCGCTTGCCGAATCCGATCCCCGGATCGGCCATCAGCGCTTCGGACTCGATCCCCGCGTCTCGCGCCGCGGCGAGGCGGGCGACGAGGAAGTCGGCGACCTCACCGACCACATCGTCGTACTGCGGATCGTTCTGCATCGAACGCGGCTCTCCGAGCATGTGCATCGCGATGTAGCCGGCGCCGGATCCGGCCACCACGGCGAGGATCGGCGGATCGGTGAGGCCGGCGGAGATGTCGTTGACGATGACCGCGCCGGCGTCGAGAGCCGCCGCGGCCACGACCGCCTTGGTGGTGTCGACGCTCACCGGTACCGCGTCGGGAAAGGTGCCGAGCGCGTCGACCAGTCGCCTGATCACAGGAACTACCCGGCGAAGCTCTTCGTCGGCATCTACGGGCTCCGCGCCGGGGCGAGTCGACTCACCACCCACGTCGAGCACTGCGGCACCGTCGGCGACCAGCGAGAGCCCGTGGACGACGGCAGCATCGGGATCTAGGAAACGGCCACCGTCGGAGAAGGAATCGGGGGTGACGTTGACGACACCGATCACCGGGGCACGCGCGCCGCTCAGAAGATCCTCCCAGGTGAACATCGGCCAGAGCGTACCGTCCGAACGCAGGGAAGCCGCCTGGTCAGAAGCGAGTCAGAAACGACGTCCGGCCTGACCGATGAAGCTCATGGCCTCGGCCCGGGTCGCCGGATTGGCCTTGAACAGGCCCCGTACCGCCGAGGTCACCGTCAGGGCACCCGGCTTGCGGACTCCGCGCATCGACATGCACAGGTGCTCGGCCTCGATCACCACGAAGACCCCGGCAGGTTTGAGCACGTCGACGAGAGCATCGGCGATCTGTGTAGTGAGCCGTTCCTGCACCTGGGGCCGTCTGGCGAAGCCGTCGACCAGGCGGGCGATCTTCGACAGCCCGGTGATTCGGCCGTCGTCGCCGGGGATGTAGGCGATGTGGGCCCGACCGGTGAAGGGGACGAGGTGGTGCTCGCAGACACTGGCCAGGTGAATGTCGCGGATCATGACCATCTCGTCATGATCGGCTTCGAAGGTCACAGCGAGGTGTCGGGACGGGTCCTCGTGCAGTCCACTGAAGATCTCGGCGTACATCTCGCCGATCCGCTCGGGCGTACGGACCAAGCCGTCGCGATCCGGGTCTTCGCCGATCGCGTAGAGGATCTCGCGCACCGCGGCGGCAATGCGGTCCTTCTGGATCGCGCTCATGACGGCCTCCTCACCGAGCCCACTCAAGGTCTGCTTCGACGGGGCGGAGCAGAGTCGCTGGCAGCCACGGCCGATGGCCGGCTGCTCCCTGCGGCTCGCTCGTAGACCGTCACCGACTTCAGGATCTCCTGCACCTGGTCGGCCTCGAGCGTCTCTTGCTCCAGGAGCGCGTCGGCAAGGTGATCGAGTGCGACCCGGTTGGTTGCGAGGATGTCGCGCGCGGCCACGTGGGCTCCGTCGATCAAGAAGCGAACTTCGTCGTCGATTCGTGATGCGAGGTCGTCGGAATAGTCAGGTGTCGACTGGAAGTCGCGCCCGAGGAAGACCTCCCCCTGTGCCCGGCCGAACCGCATCGGACCGAGCACGTCACTCATGCCGAACTCGGTGACCATCTGGCGGGCAACGACCGTCGCACGCTCGATGTCGTTCTGCGCGCCGGTCGTCGGATCGGCGAAGATGAGCTCTTCGGCCGTACGCCCACCGAGCAGCATCGCGAGCTCGTCGGTGAGCTCGCTGCGGGTGACGAGGAACTTGTCTTCCATCGGCAAGGTGAGGGTGTAGCCGAGCGCGCGTCCGCGGGGGATGATCGACACCTTGTGCACGGGGTCGGTGTTCGGGAGCGCGTGGCTCACGAGCGCGTGGCCGCCCTCGTGGTACGCGATGACCCTGCGCTCGCGCTCCGAGATCACCCGGCTCCGGCGTTCCGGGCCTGCCATGACCCGGTCGATCGCCTCTTCGAGCTGCACGATGCCGATCTGCTTGAGATCGTGACGGGCCGTGAGGAGCGCGGCCTCGTTCATCAGGTTCGCGAGGTCGGCACCCGTGAACCCGGGTGTCCGCCGCGCGATCACATCGAGATCGACCCCTTCGGCCAGCGGCTTGGAGCGCGCGTGGACCCGGAGGATGGCCTTGCGACCGACCAGATCCGGACGGTCGACAACGATCTGGCGGTCGAAACGGCCGGGTCGAAGGAGCGCCGGGTCGAGGATGTCAGGTCGGTTCGTCGACGCGAGCAGGATCACCCCGACCTTGGGATCGAACCCGTCCATCTCGACCAGGAGCTGGTTGAGCGTCTGCTCACGCTCGTCGTGGCCACCGCCGACCCCGGCGCCACGATGGCGCCCTACTGCGTCGATCTCGTCGACGAAGATGATCGCGGGAGCCGAGTTCTTCGCCTGCTCGAACAGATCGCGAACACGAGATGCGCCGACACCGACGAACATCTCGACGAAGTCGGAACCACTGATCGAGAAGAACGGGACTCCGGCCTCGCCCGCGACCGCCTTGGCCAGCAGAGTCTTGCCGGTACCGGGCGGCCCGTAGAGAAGAACGCCCTTCGGAATCCTCGCGCCGAGCTCCAGGAACTTCGTCGGTGAGGCGAGGAAGTCTTTGATCTCCTGCAACTCCTCGACGGCTTCATCGAGTCCGGCGACGTCGGCGAACGTGGTCTTCGGCGCATCTTTCGAGACCGCCTTGGCCCGAGACTTCCCGAAGCTCATCACGCGGTTACCGCCGCCTTGCATCTGACTCATGAAGAAGATCGCAAGGCCGATTATCAGCAGGAACGGCATCATCCCCACGACGAACGAAAGCCAGGGGTTCGCCTTCTGGGAGTCGACGCCAAACTTCGCGACCTTGGCCTTGCGGATCTCCTTGGTCAGCTCGTCGGTGTACTGCTCCGGGAATTTCACCTCGTACTTGGTTCCGTCGGCGAGCGTGCCCTTCACGACGTGATCACGGTCGTAGAGCGTGACGTCGCGGACGTCGCCACGGGAGAGGCGCGTCTCGTAGGTCGAGAGGTCGAGGGTCTTGCGGCCGGAGTCGCGGTGCAGCACCTGGGTGACCAGCAAGACGCCGAGGAGAACTACTGCCACGGCGGCGACGAGGTTACGCCGATGCTTGTTCAAGGCCACAAAGGTTACAGGCCGCCCACTGCCGACGAGAAGCGAGCGGGCTCAGCTCTGCTTGGAGCCCGCGTACTCCGCGACATAGGGCAGGTTCCGGTACCGCTCGGCTACGTCGAGGCCGTAACCGATGACGAAATCCGGTGGGATCCGAAAACCGACATACTTCAGGTCAGGCTCCTCCTTCTGAAGGCCCTCCTTCAGGAGCAGCGCGCACACCTCGAGCGATGCCGGCCGACGAGCCGCAAGGGTCTTGCGCAGATACGCGAGCGTGAGACCGGAGTCGACGATGTCCTCGACGATCACGACGTGACGGCCGGTGAGCTCGATGTCGAGGTCCTTGACGATCCGAACGACTCCACTCGTTCGGGTGGACGATCCGTACGAGGCCACCGCCATGAAATCGAATTCGACGGGCAGATCGATCGAACGGGACAGGTCGCTCATGAACATGAACGCGCCCTTGAGCACACCGACGAGGAGCGGTGGCCGATCGGTGTAGTCGGCGGTGATCTGCTTGCCGAGCGCGGCGACGCGTTCACTCAGCTCGTCTTCGCCGACCACGATCCGGCCAATTCGAGGATCGATCACGCGCGCTCTCCAGTGACGTTCGCGTCGCGACTTGGCGAAATTGGCGAACCCGCGACCTCCGCAACGCCGAGCTCTGCAGTGATCCAGAGGAAACGGCGCGTACCCGGACGGATTCGAGCGGAAGCGCCGACACCGTAGCCCACCCTCCACAGCTCGGCCCCGTCGGCACGGGCGAGCACGCCTGCCCCGGAGTCGAGTGTGACCAGGCGACCGACATCGCCCGCGGCTTCGGCATCCAGCACGCACGTCCAGCGACCGTCGGGCCAATGTACGGGCGCGCCACGCTCGACCCAGCTCTCGATCCGCAGGTCACTCCCGGTGGCCGCGCCGGGGAAGGGGACCAGCACCGATCGCGAAGCCGATTCCTGCACCCGCAGGCGCAACACGCCACCGCTGCGCTCGACCCGACGGGCGCCGGCGAGATCGGCGGCGCGGGCAGTGCCGCGCGCCACGCAGAGAACCCGCTCGACATCGTCGAACGACGGTGCCGGCGCGCGGAGCCATACCCGGACCGCACGTCGAGCCAGCGCGGCCGGGAGCGCGGCCAACTCGGCCGCGCGCGGTTCGGATCCACCGGCCTGGAGCAAGGCGTCGGCGCCGAGGTGTTCGAGAAGATCTGATTCGGCCCGCAACACCTCGGCTTGGCGGGCGAGCACCGGAACCAGGTCGCGGCGGGCGGCTCGCTGCAACGTGGGGAGCACCTCGCGGCGCAAGAACACCCGCCGGTATCCGGGATCGGCGTTCATCGGGTCGTCGACCGGACACAGATCGAGCAAGCGACAGAGCGCGTGCGTTTCGGCCCGACGAACGCGCAGCAACGGGCGGGCGAGCGTTCCCCGGTGAGCGGCGATGCCGGCGAGACCGTCGGTCGCCGCCCCGCGGAGAAGGTTCAAGAGCACTGTTTCTGCCTGATCGTCGGCCGTGTGCCCAGTCAGCACTGCGGATGCACCGACCTCCCGTCTTGCCTCCTCGAGGGTCGCGTAGCGCGCCGCGCGCGCGCGGGCTTCGAGATTCGATCCCGGGGCGACCTTCACCCGTCGGGCAAGGAATTCCGCTCCGAGCCGAGCGGCAGCGCGTTCGACCATGAGACCCTCATCTCCGCTCTCGGGTCTCAGCCCGTGGTCGACGTGAACCGCGATCGGATGCAGACCCGCGTCAACCGCGAGCCCGAGCAAGGCAAGTGAGTCGGCGCCTCCCGAGCACGCCACCACCACAGGGGCAACCAGATTCGAGAAATCTCCGCGCGGCCGGCTCACCCGTCTCCGTTGAGCTTTCGGCGACGGACCGGATCGAGAAGGTCGCCCATCAAGCTGGGAATGGCGGGACCGTCGTCGACGACGAGGACCACAGGCATCCACTCAGGGTAGCGGCGCACGCGAACGAGTGGCAGGCGAGGCGCGTGTAGGACTGGTCGCTATGCGCCGACGCGCCGCAACCATTCGGCGGGCCGGTTGAGCTCGTCGAGAGTCGGAAGGTTCTCGGGGCCCTGCCACGCGGCATCCAGCGCCCGCAGCCCTGCCTGCTCCGCAACTGCGTCGCAGAACCGCTCACCCACCTCGTACTGACGCATCTTCATCTCGAAACCGAGCAGCTTCTGCACGAGGCCGGTCACACCACCGGCGCTACGACGGGACTGCAGAATGTGCGCCATACGCTCCTGCCCCGCGACGTGCTCACGTCCGAGCCGATTCATCACCAGGTTGCCATGGCCCTCCAGCAATGACATCAACGCCTGGGTCTGGTTCAACAGCTCACGTTGTTCGGTGGTGGCGAGCAGACCCACGAGTCCGCCATCGTCGAGCGGGTTTCGACCGCGACGCAGGTCGTCGGCCACCCGGCCGAGCACGCGCAGAAGCCGGGTCGGGTCGGGCTCCACGAGCGAGAGGGATCGCTCGACGAGCGAGAGGAAGTAAGGACGGAGCCACGGTACGCCGGTGAACTGGGCCCGGTGGGTGAGCTCGTGCAGCGCGATCCACAGGCGAAAGTCGCGCGGGCGGAACGCGTAGCGCTTCTCGAGCCCGAGCACGTTCGGCCCGACGTAGTACACGGCGTCATCGGCACTCGGGCGATCCGGGTCCTCGGGAACAAGGAGGTCGTACTGGCCGAGAACTCGTTTGCCCGCCCAGCCGAGCAACATCCCCATCTCGGTTCCGGCGACCCGGCGACCGACAGGGGCCAGCGGGCTCTGAGCCACCCGTTCCCCAAGCTTGTCGCTCAGCGGGGCGAGCAGCCGACGCATCGAGGCGACGTTGGCCTCGACCCAGCCGGAGCGGTCGAGCAGCTGACCCTGGGCGGGGCCAGGAGGACGAAGCCCGGTGAAATCCGTGACGAGCGCCTCGGCTTCGACGGTCACTGCCGCGAAATCACGTCGCATCGAGTCGGCCAGGTACGAGGCGGCAAGCGGCTCCCGACCCGCCACGCGGCGCGCGACCCGGACCGCCAGGTTCCAGTCGACTGGATCTGGCGCGCTCGTGACCCGGTCACGACCGACACCCTCGATCGGGACGTCGACGACCGGGGGCGACGCCATCGCGCTACCGGCCCCGCTTCACTTTGACGACCCGCTGGTAGTAGCCGACGGCGAGCAGGCCGAGCACGGCGAAGAAGCTCAAGAGGAAGACCGGCGCGAGCCAGAAGAACCAGAGCTCCGCGACGACGGTGGGGACAGTCTCGAACACGGAGCCCATGTTAGATCCGTCGGGTGGGGTCTCGGGAACCGACTGCCCGACGGTCAGGCCGGGGGGGAGTCGAGGCCGAGGGCCTCCGCGATGCGGCGCTTCAGGTCGGGGGGGACCCGGTCGCGACACTTCGTCGCGATTACCTGCCGCAGCTCGATCTCGAAGGTGAAGCCCTGCGCGCACGGCGGACAGTCGTCGAGGTGGCGGGCGATTGCGGTCCGCTTCCAGACGGTGAGCTCGCCGTCGAGGTATTGGTAGATCTCGACGATGGCTTCGTCGCAGTTGACCGGATCGGCGGCCTCGCTCATCTGGGCACGCTCATATGGGCTCGCTCATCCGTCGGCTCATGTCGCTCTATCCCCCCGTGACCGTGGGCGCGGCCCCTTCGACCAGCCCTCGCTCAACAGCCAGATTCCACAACCGCTTCTGCAGCTGCTTTCTTCCTCGATGGAGCCGACTCATCACCGTTCCGATCGGAACATCGGTGATCTCGGCGATCTCCTTGTAGGAGAACCCCTCAACATCGGCGAGCAGCACGGCCATCCGGAACTGCTCCGGGAGAGCCTCGAGGGCGTCCTTGACCACCGCCTCCGGAATCTGGTCGAGGACCTCGGTCTCGGGGGTTCGACGGGACTCGACCGCCTCGAGGCCACCGAGCTTGCGGTAGAGATAGAAGTCTTCGGTGTCGTCGAGGTCGACCTGCTCCGGTCGGCGCTTCTTGGCCCTGTAGATGTTGATGAAGGTGTTCGTCAGGATCTTGTAGAGCCAGGCCTTGAGGTTGGTGCCCTCTTGGAACCCGGGGAACCCTCGGTACGCCCGGAGATACGTCTCCTGGACGAGATCCTCGGCGTCAGAGGGATTCCGGGTCATTCTGAGCGCGGCTGAGTAGAGGGCGTCCATATACGGCATCGCCAGCTCCGCGAACTTCTCCTGATCCGCCATCGCCGCGACCTTACCGAGCGAGCGGCGCATCCACGGCTTCGGACCTGATCAAAAAGCAATGCCCCGCGTTGTCGGCTCGCTCGTCGACCGAGACCTCTCCAAAGCGTGCCCCGAGTCTGGAGACCGTGCGAACGCGGGCAGACTGGGTGGAGTCATGGTCGACGCGTCTCCGCCCGAATCGCGCCTCGAACGGGGCATCACCGCCGCCCAACGCCGGGTGACGGCCGCGTGGCTACGCGTTCGCGCCACGCTGGCGAACCCTGTGTGGCTGCTGATCGGGGCGCTGATCCTGGTCCTGGTGGTGCTGTCGGTGCCGCTCGTTGTCGGCAGCGCCGCCCGCCTGGACCGGATCTGGGGTGACTGGCGCCACGACGCCACGGTGACGAGGAACTGGACGCCCACCGTCGCGACGATTCGCGGGGTTCGCGTGGCAGACAGCCTCGATCTCGACCTCGCCTATTGGGACCGGGGTGGCAAGCGACACCGCGCCGAGGTTCACATCGACCCGCCCAGCAACCAATGGGTGAGCTCCACGCTCCCCATCCGCTACGACCCGCGCCATCCGTCACGGGTCGACGTCGTCGGCGTAACCACCAGCCATCCGATCGGACAGGCCCTTACAAATGGAGCTGCGCTGGGGGCCGGCGTCGCCGCGGCGATGCTGGCCTTCGCGATCTGGCGCCGACGTGGCGTCATCGCCGTAGCCGATCGCCCCCTGCATGTGTTGCGTGGGCCGCTCGCGTTGTCGGGGGTCGTGCTCACGATCGGGATCGCCGCGTGGGGTGTCGGAACGATGACGACTCAGGGTTGGACAAGCATCGCCGACGGCATCGGCGCGCAGGCATCCAATCTCTTCCGCGACTTCATGCTCGTGATCGTGCCCGCGGTCGCGTTCGGGGCCGGGGCGCTCGCGAGTGCCTGGCTCGCCCGTCACCGCCACCACGAACGCCACGACGGCATACTCTCGAGCGCCCATCGCCTAATTGACAGGGCCTCCGAGTACATGCCGTCGCCCGAACAGATCCGTGCCGAGCGCGGGAACGATGCTCCGCCCGAAACGGGCTCCGGCTCCGGCGGATCGCCCCACGCCGCCTGACGCCCGCCCGGTGTCGCTCGGGCTTGATCCGTCAACGTCGACGCCCGAGCTGTGTCCGCGCGACCAGATGGTGCATCGGCCTCGCAGGCCGACGGAGCAAGCGGGTCCGTCGATCTGTGCGATGTTAACCCCGTGGTCAAACCGGAGTGCCAGGCTGATCCGCAACTAAGAACGACGACGCGGAGCGGACGCTGTTGCCTTGGCGTGTGGTGTCGCGCTTGTGGCCACCACCGTGGCATCTGCGTGGCGGGTATTGATCGATCGCTACGTCCCTCAGTCCGATTGGGCGTTGATCGAGATTCAGACGCGCGCGGTTGGGACCTCGGCGACACCGCTCACTGGTGCATGGTCGCGCTTCGGTTGGAATCATCCCGGACCGCTGCTCTTCTATGCGCTGGCCTTGCCTTACCGGATCTTCGGTGGTCAGCCGGAGGGCATCCAGGTCGGTGTCGTGCTCATCAACACGGCGTTTCTCGTGACCCTGGTCCTGGTGCTGCGAAGGCACGGAATAGCGGTGCTCATCGTCGCGACCCTGGGTCTGTTGGCCGTCCAGTTGGGCCTCCTTCCGAACCATCTCCGCAACGAGTGGAACGCCGCGGTACCAGTGTTGGGCTTCGTGCTGCTGCTCGTCGCCGCTTGGGATTCTTGGGACGGGCCGCGCTGGATAGTCGCGCTGATACCACTTCTCGCAACGTTCCTCGCCCAAACGCACATCGCCTACGTCGCGCTCGGGATACCGGCGCTGGTGTTGTGGGCACTGGGTGTTTGGACACGACGCTCGGATCGCCGCGTGCTGCGCGCCGCGCTCTGATCGTCGGGCATTGCGGCGCTGCTATGGGCACCGGCGCTCGTCGCGGTGTTGGGCGACAAGCAGGGGAACCTTCGTCACTGCGTCGCGTGGCTTCGGGGCGGCGGAGAGACGCCTGCCGGTTGGCGTTTCGCGGCTCGCCTGATCGGGACAACGACCTCGCTGCAGTTCCCTTTCGCTCGTGGCCTCCGCACCTCGTTCGGCGTGCTCGACCTGCACAGCATCGGTGTCGCTCCAGGTATCGCTCTCGCGCTCCTCGCGGGACTCACCATCGTTTGGCGAAACGACCCGCAGGTGCTGCGCGCCAGCGCGCTTCTCGGATCGACGTGGATTGTCGGGTTCATCGCCGTGGCCGGACTCACCGGTCCGCGCTACCCGCACCTTGTCTGGTGGCTGCTGCCGCTCAGCATGTTGACGTGGATCATCGTCACGGTTCTGATCTATCGTCTCGTGGCCGCTTGGATGCCGAAATCCGCCATGGTCTTTGCCGTCGTCGGGCTGTGTCTCGTCGTACCCGCGACCTTTTATGCCGCTCGTCGCAACACCCGGTCGTACGCCGAGTTCGGCGGGACCGGTGACGCCGTCGTCAGACTCAGCGAGGCCGCCAAACTGAAGCTCGGATCCCGCCACGAGTTCGTCCTCGCCCGCACCGGCGACTATCTCGACAAAGGTTCGATCCAGGCCGGGATGATGGCCTACCTCGACCGCCACGGAGTTCGGGCGCTCGTCCCGTCACCCACATCGCGACCGAACCCATTGCAGTTCCCCGCCAACCGCGTCAGCCACTCGGACCGCGGCAAGGTCGTCATGCTCATCTCCGGGCGGGAAGCCCTGCTCGACCCGCCCGGCGATTTGGTGGCGTCGGCTGACCCGCTGAACAGTGCCGAGCGGCACGCCTGGCTAGCCGACTACCGGACGCTGGCGGAGATCCTCACGCGCAACGGGCGGGGCGACCTCGTCAAGCAGCTCGGATCCTCGGATGTCGGCCTCGCTCTCCTCGGCGGGCCCTCGCAACTCTCTACCGCCCGTGGTTCCATCGAACGGCTTCAACGGTGGAACCGGCGCGGGCCGGTCGACCTGTTGTGGCTCACCCAACCTCGTTAGCTCGGCTCCCGACCACGAACAGCGTTCAGGCGCGTCTTGTCCGGGCGCCCCCTGGCAGCACCTGTCGAGCGTTGGGGGGAGGGCGGTGTACCCGGGCTTCGGCCGGATCAACCGCTGCCAGAAAGGCCGAACGAGCACCCTGACCTCCGGTTTTGGCGGAGCCGGGAAAAGGGAGTCAAACCCTTGACCTGCTCATTACGAGAGCGCCCGATGGGCACGTCAGCGGACGACGCCGAATCGCAACGGATGTGATCTCGGCATCGATCTCAGCGATCTCGACCACCCCTTCATGACCGAGCTTCGCCGGATCGCCCCGACCTCGCCAGACGGTCAGAAGCGCATCGTGTGGCTCTGCGCTGCACACCGACGCGAGGGAGGCTCCCAAGACGACGCCTACGCGTTCTTCAGCGAACTCCACGAGGCAGGTCGGCTCCTCCCCGACGAAGACGACTCTCTCCGTGATCGGGCCGAAGCCGCAATCCGACTGCAGCGCGGGCTAACCGCAGACCTGATCGAACTTCTCGGCCTCGCGCTCGCCGAACCCGACTCCGAGCACCGCGGCGACCTCGGCGATTGGTTGCCGTGTCGCATGTTTGTCCTCCAAGGTGATGGAGTCGAAGAGATCTGGTGCGCGCTCAGCGTTCGGAGCGCCGACGGTGCCTTCGTCCGGGAGACGGTCCGCGATCTTCTCTTCGCGGCTCTTGAACAACACGTCGCGCCGGCGCTTTTCGAGGCGCGCAACGACTGGCCGAGCGGCGCCATCGAGTGGTTCGAGGTCGTCCGCCTCGGAGTGCGTGAGCCCTCAGCGGCGACCTGACACCCGCGCCACCGCGTCGGGAGACTCGCCGAGAAGATGAGCGGCGACCGCAACGTCACCGCCGGCAAGGACTTCGCGAGCACGATCGATGCCCTTCGCGATGTCATCTGCGTGACGAGTCGCGTACTCGGCCACTGCGCGGTCCACGATCTCCGCTTGGGTCACATCAGTCAGCGCGGCCAGGTAGCGGACGCGATCCTTGGTCCGCTCGTTGACCTTGATCGGGGCTTGGGTGCTCATGATCGACCTCCCTCAGCGTGTAATAGGGTATAAGTACCTAAGTATCTTTGTCAACTCGGGAGTCGGCAGACCGGGAGAAGGACTTGAGGGGTCTCGCGACATCGGATGGAGGCATCGTGCACCGCCAGCGCGTTGTCGGCGCAGCGTCAAATCGTCACTTCCGGTCGAGCGCGCCGAAGCTCTGCAGAGCGACGCTCGGCGATAGCGCTGCGTTCCTGGGACGCGACTGGCGCGCTCGGAGCGGCTCAACCGGAGACTGATGGCCGCACCGGCCCGCCGTAGTTCGGGTCGGGTTCGAATGATCCGGTTGCTTCTCCATCGACTACCGCCCAAGCGTCCCGGATCGCGGCCGGTGGAACGGCGACGTTCGGATCCCAGTCAGGTGCGATCTCGTAGACCCAAC
The DNA here is from genome assembly GCA_025363815.1 of Actinomycetes bacterium. Lineage (GTDB taxonomy): Bacteria > Actinomycetota > Acidimicrobiia > IMCC26256 > JANYLB01 > JANYLB01. The sequence continues at coordinate 3,836 of JANYLB010000040.1, read as the reverse complement.
CGTTCGGCGTGGTGCGGGGCACACGTCGCCACCAACACCAGCCTGAACGCCGGCATCGCTCAACCGGCGGGCTACAGACTCACACTCAGTTTGAATCTGGCGGGCGGATCGCGCGTTGGTTCACGTCGGTTGGCATCTTGTCGGCCCGCTTAGCCGCGGGCTTCTGTCCGCGATTCGAGTCGGTTTGTGATGCCCCACAGCAGGACAACGGACGAGAGAACAAAGTTGAACACATCCATAAGCGCCGTCGCACCGATCCGGGCCGCAGTCATGCTTCCAAAGAGCATCAACACGCCGAGCAGAATAAGTCCCGAACCGCGTCGCTCCAAGGTCGCAGCGTATAGCGAGCCGATCACCGAGCGCGATCGCGCGCCCGACGCATCCGTCTTGGATTCAGATGTGCGATAAATGTGCGATGAAACTGGACATCGGTCCGGACCGGAAATCATGCCGACGCCTGACCTGCGCTTTTGGTGGAGCCGGGAAAGGGAGTCGAACCCTTGACCTGCTCATTACGAGTGAGCTGCTCTACCTACTGAGCTATCCCGGCGAAAGGCGGGAGTCTACCGATCCGAGACCGCGCCCACCGCAGGGAGATGCAACATGAGCCGCTCCAGCAGAAGGCCCTCGTTCGGATTGAACTCGAACGCCCGCCGAGCTTCGGCGCAGGCGTCGAGCGCGTTGGTTGCAGCCAGAGCGCCGATCGCGAGGACCTCACGATCAGAGTTGATCGGTGGCGCGCCGGTCGCCAACGCGTCGCGGTACATCGATTCCAACGCGGTGATCCCTTCGTGAAGGGCCTCCGTGCGCGCCCGACGATCTTCTCGCTTGTGGCGCTCCCGGAGCCGGCGCGTGAGCGCCTGCGCGGCGCGGGGTGGATATCCGGCACGCTCGATCTCTGCGTCGAGCCCGGTCGCCTCGGCCTCGTGGATTGTTCGCAGCCCGGTCGCGCCATCCTGCACCGCGCCCGCTAGATCCTCGGCGACAGCGACCGCTGACGCGCCACTGCCGTCGAGTCGCGCCGGTGCCAACGAGAACGTGTCGCGCAGGCGGGCGTAGCGACCGGCAAGCAACCGGGCGCGCGCCATCTGACCACCGGCGAGTCGCGCCGAGAGCGCCGCACGCTGCGGTTCGATCCCGTCGCGCTCAAGCGCCGCTTGCAGCGTCGCAGCATCGAGAGCCGCGAGGTCGACCCGTTGACAACGTGACCGAATCGTGTCGAGCAGTTCGCCCGGCGCCGCGGTCACGAGGAGCAACACCGCGCGGGCCGGGGGCTCCTCCAACGTCTTGAGTAGGGCGCTCGCCGGCGCTCCGCCCGAACCCGGCGATCCCCGCAAGCGCTCGGCGTCGAGCACGATGACGACCTTGCGCTCGCCTTCAATCGGGCTGCGATGCACCTCCGGGATGATTCCTTCGCGTACTTCGTCGACGGAATAGGCGTTCGCGACCGGCTCGAACTCAATGACGTCTGGATGCGCGCGTCGCTGCGGACGATCGTCTTGCGCTCCCACCAGTGCCGACGCGAACGCGCGGGCCGCGTCTTCGGCGCCGGAGCCACGACCACCCACCAGGAGGTAGGCGTGCACCGGCCGCAGCACGGCCCGGCGCAGCACCTCGACTGCTCGTTCCTGACCCACCACTGCGGTCCACGGATCAATGACCTCAGACACCCGCGACCTCCACGACGATCGACCAGACCTGGTCTGCCACAACCTCGGCATCGGTGTTCGCGTCGACCACCGTCCAACCCCGGGTTCGCGCCAGGTCTCGATAGGCAGCGCGAACCGCCGCGTGGAATTCGTTCCCCTCTCGTTCCAGGCGGTCTGACTGACTGCGGCGGGTGTCGGCAACAGCGTCGGCAACATCGAGCACGATGATCAAGTCGGGTTCGAGCCCATCGGTCGCCCAAGCGCTCACCTCCGCGACCGCATCGACCCCGAGTCCGCGTGCCACTCCCTGGTAGATGAGCGATGACGGCACGAAACGGTCAGAGACCACCCAATCTCCTCGGGACAGCGCGGGCCGGACCACTTCGGCGACGTGCTGGGCCCGATCCGCCGCCATCAAGAGCGCCTCGGTGATGGCTGCCGGGCTCGCGGCTCCGACCGATTCATCCGGTCCGTCGAGCACGATGGCTCGGATTCGGGAGCCGAGCGCGGTGGCGCCGGGCTCAAAGGTCTCGACGACCGTCCGGCCGCTGCCGCGCAACCGCTCGACCAGCCGCGTCACCTGTGTCGACTTCCCGCTTCCGTCTGCTCCCTCGAGCACGATGAAGCAGGCCGTTTCGCGCAAGCGACTCACGTGATCCTCGGTTCCGCTGTAGCCCGCGCCCGGCGCGCGCGTCGCACCAGGAATCGGGCGAGCATGCCCGACGCCAACGTGATTAAGCCGCCTCCCCACAACGCGGCGCGAACCCCGGGGATGGCGTAGTTCACACCGCCGATCGTCGCGGTGCGGCCGGGGCCGAGAACGATCTCGGTTAGCCAGTCGAAAAGATCAGCGAACAGGGGCGAGATGGTGAGAGAGACGAGGAGACAAAGTCGTACGACCGTGTAGAGGGTCGCGAAAGTCCGGCCCCGCAGCTCGTCGGCGACGTTCTCCTGGAGAAGAGTGAAGCCCGTGATGTAGGCCGTTCCCGCGAACCCTCCGACCGCGGCGATGAACAGCACTGCGAGGACGATGTTCCCGAAGGAGGCCGCGACCACCAGGAAGACACCAACTCCCATGACCGCGGTCGTGAACACGGTGTCCAGCGGCATCCGCTTCTGCACTGCCAGCAGGGTGGCGACGCCGATGGCAAGACCAGTGCCGAGACCGGTCATCAAGATGAAGAACTGCGAGCTGCCTCCGAGCACCTCCTCCGCGAACACCGCACCCAAGGGAACCATCGCTCCCGCACCGATGATCCCACCGGCCAGGCCGATCATCACCGCTCGCACGAGCCGTTCCGAGCGGATGAAACGCAGACCTTCGACGATCTCTCGGAAGGTCTGGGTCCAGTCGATGCGACGCGCGCCCGTGCGTTTCGGCTTCGGAAGTGGGAGACCCCAGATGAGCAGCGCCGAGGCGATGAAGCTCAGCCCGTCGACCCAGAGCGCGAGGGCTTCGCGATTCACTGCGAGCGCCGAGAGAGCATCGAAGCCGCCGAGCCAATGCGCGAGCACCGCCAGGGCCGAGGAGATCGCGGCGGCGAGCGGGAACGTTCCGTAGGCGGCGATGAGGCCGAGCGAGTTTGCGGACGCGAGCTGTTCGTCGGGAACGAGATTCGGCAGCGACGCGTCCTTCGCCGGACCCCACAGGAGCGTGAGCAGCTCTAGCGCGAACGAGATGAGCACGAGGCCGAAAAGACCATTGATGAACGGAAGGATCACCAGGAGGAACGCGCGGCCGACGTCGCACACGACCATCACCTTGCGCCGGTCGAACCGGTCGACGATCACACCGCCGACGGTGGCGAGGAAGAAGCCCGGCACCATACGCACGCCGACGACGAGGCTCACCGCTGCGGCGGAACCGCCCGAGATCCGGGTTGCGATGGCAAGAATCGCGAAGAACCCCACCCAGTCGCCCAGGCTGGAGAGGCACTGCGCGACCCAGAGCTTGAAGAACGCGCGCGTCCCGAAGACCCGCCACGGCGAGGCCGGTAGCGGGCGCGCCCCGGGCGACGGGGGAATGAACGGCGCCTGGTCGCGGGTCACCGCGACCCAGCCTATTGGCCCGACCCACCGGTCGCGGGCAAGCCCCGGCGCCGATGGGGCGTCAGGAGGCCCCATCGCCGGTGGGCGGCGTTGGGTCGTCTGGCTCCGGGGGCGGCCCTGCGACCGACCGGTCGGTCG
>JANYLB010000032.1 GCA_025363815.1 Actinomycetes bacterium | reverse complement strand
GGCCGCCGTTCACGATGCTGATCACGACTACCGGGTTGATGCCGAGGAGCACGAGCGCGGCCGGGCTGTGGGTTCGGCACCAGATCAGTGCGAGCGAGGCCACGATGGCCATGGCCGCGAGAATCTGATGGAACAGCCGCGCCACGAGGAGGGAGCTACCGGCAAGCCAGCTGCCGGCGGCGGCGATCCCCACGAAGACGGGTCCGTAGACCGATGCCGTGTTTCGCCATCCGACGGCGACCTGGCGGAGAAACGGATCGTGGGGGAAGTCGTTCGGGATGTGCGTGTAGGGACTCGACGAATGTTGCGAGACCATCCGGCCGTACATGGTGTACGACCAGAGATCGCTCGAACCGTGAGGCGGGAGGATCACCGCGGTGATGAGGAGCAGACCGATCAAGCCGGCCACGATACGCGGGTCACAGCAGCGACCGTTCTGTTCGCTTTGGCCGAGGACGATCCACGCGATAGGTGGGATGCCGACGGCTGTTAATGAGACCGCGATGGGTAGTCCACGATCGCCGACGAGCAGAACCAACGTCGCTGCCGCTGCGCCGATTGCCAATAGATCGAGGCGCGAGATGTACAGGCGGCGTCGCCGCCCTTTCATGCGAAGCGGATGAGTGCGAGCAGCCCGACGACGAACGAGTAAATGGCGAAGGGCATCAACGTGCGGGTCTCGAACCAACGCAGGAGGAATCGCACCGCCGCGTATGCGGCGAGCCCGGCGGCGAGACTGCCTACAACGACTTGACCGCGCACACCGTCACCGTTGGGTCCGATCAGGTCGGGGAGCTTGTAGATACCCGCGGCGAGGATGATCGGGGTTGCAAGGAGAAACGAAAACCGGGCCGCGTCTTCGTGGTCGAGGCCGCGTAGCAACCCCGCGACCATGGTGACTCCGGACCGGCTGATTCCCGCGAACAAAGCGAGGATCTGCGCGATGCCGACGAACCCGGCTTCGCGGAACTCGAGTGTGTCGAGGCGCCGGCCTCCTTCCGGGTTCGTCGCGTGGCTAATCGCGAGCTTGCGGATCTCGGCCCTGCGTCGGACACGCTCGCCGCCGAAGAGGATGAGTCCATTGACGATGAGAAACAACGCGGCGGCAGTGGGTTTGGCAAACAGTGTGCGGAGACTGTGCTCGAAGAGGAGGCCGATGATTCCGGTTGGGATCGTTGCGACGATGAGCAGCCACGAGAGGCGTTCATCGGGCGTCTCAATCTTTCGGGTTCGCAACGTGTGGAAGAACCCGACGATGATCCGACGCCACGTCGCCCGAAAGTAGAAGAGGAGCGCGAGCGCCGTCGCAACGTGGAGACCGACGAGAAACGCGAGGTAGAAGGATTCCGGAGCTCTCTGGGCATTGGTGATGTTGTCCCACCCGAGGAACGCGGGCAGGATTACGGAGTGGCCGAGGCTCGAGATCGGGAACAGTTCGGTGACGCCTTGGAGCAGGCCGATCACGATCGCTTGCAGGTAGCTCATCGCGAAGGATCCTCGAGGGTAAGGGAGAATGTCAGAGGTCGCGCAGCACGGTTACAGGCGCTTGTTGCGCGCGCCGAATGGTAGCGAGCGCGGCGACGATCACCGCTCCTATGGAGACACCGGCGACGGCGCCAAGGTACGCCCAAGGTACCGACAGCGTCGCGGGTGCCGGATCGAAGACGCCGGTGAGGACCTTGACGAGCATCTCGGCCAGCGCCCAACCGGTGAGCGCTCCGGCTACGAGACCACCGGCGGTGACGAACGCGGCTTCGCTCCATACGAATCCGCCGAGCTGGCGCGGTTTCGCTCCGATTGCGGTCGCGATCGCAAAGGTGCGTCGTCGTTCGGCGAAGCCGAGCGCGAGCACGAGGCCGGTAGCCGCGGCAGCGAGAGCAACTGCGAAGCCGAGCTCGACCCGCGTGAGCCCGGAGAGGTCAACCGCGGTCAGGCTAGAGCCGATGACCTTGCGTGAGCTGGTGATGTCGGTGACGGTCGCCGTCGAGCCGACACGGGCGCGGATCTTCGTCGCGACCGCCGCGGGCGACGCGCCTCCGGTATTCACGAGGAAGGCGCCGATGGCGTCGCTGCCGGTTGCACCGGCGACATAGTTGGCGTTGGCGAGCATGAAGCTGTCTCGTGGCGCGGTGGGGAACTCGGTCGCGACGCCGAGGTAGTGGAAGGGAACTTCGGTGAGCTGTTTGGTTCTGCCGTCCTGTAGGCGCAGACGCAGGGTGTCGCCCAATCGGAGCTGAAAGTCCTTGACCGTCTCGGCGCTCAACAAGATGCCGTCGTGCTGTTGTCCGAGACGGGCCATGAGACCTTGGGCGGTGCCGCCCCGGAAATAGGCGTCTTGGAGCTTTGTTGCCTGTGCGACTGTCGAGGCACGAACCCCGTAGAGGTCTTGGAGATCGGCACCAACATAGGCGTAGCGGTGTTGGAGCGGTTCGACAGACTGAACGCCCGAGACCGCGGCAAGGCGCAACCCGGCACGAGGGCTAATGGAGCTCCCCGGTGGTTCGGTGACGGTGACATCGGCGCCGTTGGTCAGCCGCGCGTCCACTTCGGACTGGGCTTTGTAAGTGCTGTTGAACACCGCGGTCGACGCGGCGAACGCAGTGGTCAACGCGACGAGCGCCAGCGCGCCGGCGAGAAGTCGACGTTGTCGGTGCATCGTGGCGCCGACGGTGCCGGCGAGTCGCCCGGAAAACGGGCGGGCCATGCCGAGCGCAATCGTGCGTCCGGTTCCGAGCAGCAGATAGGCGACGCGCCAGGCGAGGAGGCCGGCTCCGGCCCAGAGCAACGCGGGTCCGGCGAGCGCCCAGTAGCTGACGGAGATCGCGGGAGTTCCTTCCGGTGCGAGTACCAGCTGGTAGCCGTTGCGGCTGGTGAGCCAGAACACGAGGCCGGAACCGGCGAGGAGCAGGAAATCGACGCCGAATCGCATCCAGCGCGGAGCGCGGGCACGCCCGATGACCCGGCGGGCGCCGACGACGGTCAGCGAGCGTGCGTCGCGCCACGCCGGAAAGGCCACGGCGAGCGCGGAGATCGTGAGACCAACGACCGCCGCACCTCCGGCCCACACGATCGCGGTGGCTGTGGTCGCCCCGAACGACGCGGTGCCGAAGGAGAGCCGGCCCACCAGGGCGGCGGTGGCGAGTCCGGCCAGAGCTCCGAGGGTCCCGATGAGCGCGGCTTCGAGCAGGGCGAGGCGGACGAGAGTGGTTGTCGTCGCGCCGCGCGTTCGTAGCAGCGCCTGCTCCCGACGGCGGCGGTCGGCGCCGGACGCGGCGACAGTCCCGGTGAGAAGTCCGGCGAGAATCGCGCCGGGAACACCGAGGAACAGAAACAAGACCTGCGCGTAGAGTGCATCGCCTCGGGCGGCACCGAGGGTCGCGCCGAGATTGTCGCCGACCAGCCCGGCCCCCGCGAGCTTCACCTCGAGATTGCGGGCGGAACCAGTCACCTGGGTGTACGCCGCCGACGGATCGGCCGGAAGCACGTGCGACAGGCGTGCGTGCACCTGACTACGGAGTTGGTCAGGTCTCGACGCCGCGAGCGGGTCGAACGTCTCGTGCCAGACCCTCGCCGGGAGCAGGAGCACGTTGTCGGGCGGGGCGTGAGCTTGGGCACCGATCGGCGCACCGACGTTCTGGAAGAACGAGTCGGCGTGGGGAAGATCGACGACTCCGTCGACGCGGACATCGACGGGCGAGAGACCGACTCGACCGATCGTGATGGTGTCTCCGGGCGCGACGCGCAGGTTCGCGGCGGTCTGTTGCGCGATGAGCGCACCGGCGGATGACCCGGCAAGGTCGCGAACAATCCCGGGGAACGTCTGGCGGTAGCCATCGGGAAGGCCGACGACGACGCCAGGTCCGGTGCTCTGCGTAGAGCCGGAAGTTGTCGCCTGCAACCCGGTGGTCTGCGCGAACTCGACGGGTAGGGCCACCTTCGCCCGGGCGGTGACGGCGGTGCGCAAGGTTGATGGATCGGAACCGGGTTGGGCTTCCACCTGCCAGTCGACCGATACGGTCTCGACCGCGCGGCGCGTCATCGTGGCCTTCGATCCGGCGAGGAATGCGCCGATCGAGGCGAGGAGCGCCACCGCGATCGCGACGCCGGTCGCGGTGGCGAAGAGCCGGCCCGGACGGCGGGTGACCGCCTTACGAATCCACGTCAAGCCGAGCATGGTTCCTCCTGTGGTGGAGTCTCCGGGGCCCGGTCCACGGACAGGCGGCCGTCGCTGACCGTCCAGCAGCGGCTGAGTCGATCGCTGACTGCAGGATCGTGGGTGCTGATCACCAGGGCCGAGCCCGTTTGGGCGGCGGCCTCGAGCAGCACGTCGATGACCACGGCCGCGGTCGCGTGATCGAGCTGACCGCTGGGCTCGTCGGCGAGAAGCAGACGCGGTTGTTGAGCCATGGCGCGCGCGATCGCGACTCGTTGGGCCTGTCCTCCCGACAGCTCTTCGGGAAGCTTGTCTTCCAAGCCGGTCAAGTCGAGACGACCCAGCGCGCTGCGAGCGCGTTCGTTCGCCTCGCCCTGGTCGAGGCCGCCGAGCACGAGTGGGAGGGCGACGTTCTCGGTGACATCGAGGGGGGGCAGCAGGCTCGGGCCTTGCAACACGAGCGCGACGGGCCCCGGCCGTAAAGAGGCTCGGACGCCGAGTGCAGGCCAGGTGACGGAGCCGGCGGTCGGGGTGTCGAGGCCGGCCATGAGGTGCAGAAGCGTCGACTTGCCAGAGCCGGAGGGCCCCATGATCGCGAGGTGCTCCCCAGCCCAGATCTCGCAGTTCGCGCCGTGGAGCGCTACGACGGCCGACCGGCCGGTGCCGTACGTGCGGGCGAGCTGTTCGCAGCGAACCAGCGGTCCATCGCTCATTGCTCCACCTGCCCATCGCGCAACGCGACGATCCGGTCGGCCTCGTTCGCGAGGGCGGGGTTGTGGGTGACGACGACCACTGCGGTTCCAGCTCGGGCGCGAGCCCGAAGAAGCGCGATGAGTCGGGCAGCATTGGACTGGTCGAGCTCGCCCGTTGGCTCATCGGCGAGCACGACCGTGGGATCGTTTGCCAGAGTGACCGCCAACCCGGCGCGGGCCAACTCTCCACCGGAGAGCTCCGAAGGATGTGCTCGGGCGCGTTGTTGGATTCCGAGCTGGTCAAGCAGCTCGCGTGCACCTGTTCGCTTCGAGCGGCGGGCAAGTTGTTGGGCCAGACGGACGTTCTCTGCGACCGTGAGGTGTTCGAGAAGGTTGGCGCTCTGGAAGAGGACGCCGATGTTGGCCGCGCGGATCGACGCACGTTCTGCTTCGGATCGACGCGAAAGGGGCACGCCTCCGATTCGCACCAAGCCACCGTCGGGCTCGTCGAGTCCGGCGAGGCAGGCAAGCAAGGTCGACTTCCCTGACCCGGATGGTCCGGTCACCGCAACGATCTCGCCCGCGTCGACTGTTAGCGACACACCTCGCAAGGCCAGAGTCTCGTCTCCTCCCGCGTGGTAAAAGCGGTAGAGATCTCGTGCTTCGAGGGCCGTCGTCATGGCGTCCACGCGAACGAATTGGTGACCTTTTTCCACGGGTCGGTGTTGTCGGATCCGCGCGCCCCCGAAAGCGTCAACGTGACCAGCTTGCCGTTGCGCCAGAACTCATACTGTTCGACGTCGAGCGCCGCTCGCTTGGCGGTCACCGGATCGGGTGCGGATCCGGCCCTGTAGGTCACAAGCAACGCCGGACCAGCCGTACGGGTGACCGTCTCGACCTTGACGAGCTCGAAGTTCGGGACGTCACGCGACAACGCCGGGACTTCTGTCGCTTGCACACTCGCTTCGGTGGGAGCTGTCGCAACGCGCGTCGCCGCGGCGCTCACGCTGTTGAAATGATCGGCGAAAACGGTTGTTGCGCCAATAGCCGAACGGCCCCAGCCCTCGGGAACGTTCAACGAGAAACCATCAACGGATGCCGTGTAGGGCACGAAGGCCTGATTGTCGGGGATATCTCCGGGAGCGACTACCTCGGGCGCGTTCGGGTCGAGGCCGGCCGCGGCCTTGGACTGCGTGGACGGACTCGACGTCTTGGTCGAGGAGCCACCGCACGCAGTGGCGAGGATCGCGAGCGCCACGGTGGTCGATGCGATGACGACGGTTGCTCGCCGCATGGAGATCTCCTGGGTATGAGGCGGTGGTGGTTTCGTAACCTAGGGAAACGGGGGACAGCGCCCCGTTGGTGCGGGGTGAGCTAACGGCAAACTCTTCTGTGCGAGGCCGCTCGGCGGCTCCGCTCCTCGTAGCCTGGGCGGATGGGCGCCGAGATATTGGTTGTTGAAGACGACCCGACAATCGGTCGGTCCCTCGAACAGGCTTTGACTGGCGAGGGATACGACGTCGCCCACGTCACCGATGCGGCATCGGCTCGTGAAGCGTTCACCGTGGCGGTACCAGACCTGGTGCTTCTCGATCTCGGGCTGCCCGACGTCGACGGTGTGGAGCTGTGTCGAGAGCTTCGGGCGCTCGCACCCGCGACATCGATCGTGGTGCTCACCGCGCGTCAGGAAGAAGCAGACATCGTCGTCGGACTTGATGCAGGAGCCGACGACTACATCAGCAAACCGTTTCGGCTCGCCGAGTTGCTAGCCCGCGTCCGCGCCCATCTCCGTCGACCTGAGCTGCATTTAGTGGGCGAGCGGGTGACCGCCGGCGATGTTGATGTCGACGTCGCCGCGCGCCGAGCATGGGCAGGCCCGCGTGAGCTCGCTCTCCGACCACGTGAGTTCGATCTTCTCGTGCTCCTCGTCTCCGAGGCCGGTAGGGCCATCTCCCGTGAACGCATCATGGACGAGGTCTGGGACGAAAACTGGCACGGCTCGACCAAGACTCTCGACGTCCACGTGTCGACGTTGCGACGCAAGCTCGAAGAGCAGTCCACCCCGAGCCGCCCGACGATCACGGGGCTCCCGCGATTCGGTTACCGGCTCGACGTCGAGTGAAGCGCCGCATCCTCCTATCGATTGTCGGTGTCACCGCGATCGCGCTTCTTGTGCTGGGGGTGCCGCTCGCGTTGTCGGTGGAGCACTTGTACGCCAATGAAGAGGTGCTCCGCCTCGAACGGGAGGCCAGCGAATCTCGAGGATCGATCAATGCCGCGGTTGTCGGTTCAGGAGACCCGATCGAGCTTCCCAACGATGGCAGCACCCGTTTCGCGGCGTACGACGAGAACGCTCACCGGATCGCAGGCTCGGGGCCTCTGAACGGTGATGCGATGGTGAGGCGGGCCCTTCATGGAGACGTGCAAGATGCCCGCTCGGGCGGCCGGATCGTCGTGGCCATCCCGGTCACGGGAAACGAGCGTGTCGTCGCGGTGGTGCGCGCGAGTCGCCCTGAGAGTGTCGTCACCAGTCGGATTCGCCGGACGTGGTTCGTGATCGGATTCATCGCGCTAGGGGCGCTTCTGGTCGCGGCGCTGTTAGCTCGTTGGCAGGCTCGTCGGCTGACGCGCCCGATAGACGCGCTGGTTGAAGCTGCTGAACGACTCGGCGGGGGTGACTTCGCGATGCGCACCGCTGCATCGGGCATCGAGGAGCTTGATCACCTTGGTGCTGCCCTCGACAGCACCGCCGCTCGGCTGGGTGAGCTCGCGGCCCGCGAGCGATCGTTCAGCGCCGACGCTTCGCATCAGCTCCGCACTCCGATCACTGGGCTGCGGGTGCGAGTGGAGAGCGCGCTCAGGTCTTCCGACCCGGACTTCGGCGCGGCGCTCGAGGAGATGCTCGTTCCCATCGATCAGCTCGAGTCGACGGTCGAGAATCTCCTTGCGCTCGCTCGCGACACCCACGCTGATCGGTCTCCCCTTGATGTGGCGCGCATGCTCCGCGAGATGCAGGACATCTGGCACGGGAGGTTTGCGGCTGCCGGCCGCCCCCTCCGCGTCGAGATCGAATCGGGCGCCGACGCGCCACCGGTCGCGGAACCCGCGGTCCGCCAGGTCCTCGAAGTTCTGATGAGCAACGCGCTGGAGCATGGTGTCGGAGTCGTCACCTTGCGCTCACGGCGCGCGGCGGGTGCGGTTGTGATCGACGTCGGGGATGAAGGCCAGTCGCGGCTCGACCCCACCCGAATCTTCCTGAGGCGGGTCGGGCACTCGAATGGGATCGGTCTGGCGCTGGCCCGAACCCTCACCGAGGCCGAGGGTGGGCGACTGCTCCTCGACCCGCCCGGACCCGGCCCGACCTTCAGCGTCGTTCTTCCGCTGCATCCTTCCTGACCCGGCTCGATCGTCGAGCAGGGGAGCCGGGAGGGTGGGTCATTCGGGGATGTTCACGGACCGGCCGGGAGGTGGAGGCTGACGGCCGCGCCCCCACCGGGCTGATTCTCGGCCGAAGCGGTACCGCCGTGGCCGCTTGCCACCGCTTGGACGATCGCGAGCCCGAGGCCGCTTCCTCCGTCGGACCGAGCCCGAGCTTCGTCGGCCCGGCGAAAACGTTCGAACGCATAGGGAAGAAATGCGCTCGGGAAACCGGACCCCGAATCGGAAACCGTGATCACGAGCTCTGATCCTTTCCGGATTGCATCTATCCGTACCTCGCTGCCCGAGGGCGCGAAGCGCAACGCGTTTTCGACCAAGTTGTCGACCGCTTGGCGGATCCGGTGTTCGTCCAGGGGGGCCATGAGCGTGCGGTCACCGGTGATGCGCACTACGACGTTACGAGCTGCCGCCCGGCCGGTGAAGGCTTCGGCGCTCCGTTCGAGGATCGGCAGTAGAGGCTCGATGTCGGGGGGGAGTCCGCGGTGCCCGTCGTCGGCGCGGGCGAGGAAGAGCAGCGCCTCAGCGAGCCGCGCGAGCCGATCAGTTTCGAGCGCGGCATTGCGGATCGCGTCGATGAGGTCGTCGCGCGAGCGATTCGGTCGGTCGGCAAGCTCCAGCTCGGTTCGGAGTACGGCGAGCGGTGTGCGTAGCTCGTGGCCGGCATCGGCAACGAAGGCTCGTTGACGGACTAGCGCGCCTTGGAGTCGCGCGAGCAGCTCGTTCATCGTCGACGCGAGCGACGCGATCTCGTCTCTGGTCCCCGGCATCGGAAGCCGCGAGGTGGCGTCGTGCTCTGAGATCTCGGCCGCCTTCCGCCGCATCCGTTCGACAGGGCGCAACGCGGCCGATGCCAGGTACCACGCGCCGATCGCGGCGAGGAGCACCGCCACCGATCCGCCGACGAGCAGTCCCGTTTTTACGCGCTCGACCGCGTCGTTCGCGGCTTCGAGCGAGCTCGCGACCGCGACCGTCCACAGTCCGTCGCTCCGGCGGACGGAAGTGGTCAGGACCCGGTAGTGCTCAGAGCCGAGCGTCACATCCGAGAAGTTCGCAGCCGTGTGCGCGGCCCGGAGAATGGAACGGTTCACCAGGGGGAGGCGACCCGCTTCTTCCGACGACTCGACGACGCGCCCCGCCGGGTCGAGCACCTGCGCGACGGAATCTCGAGGGCTGAGCAGGTGGGTGGCGCCGGGGTCTTGGAAGTCGATGCCGGCCTGCGCGTCCTTCACGTGCTGCACAAGCGTGTCGGCCCGTGAGCGGAGTCCGGAGTCGAGCGACGTCTCGAGCCCGTGGTTGAGTGACCGAATGAACACGGTGCCGCTAACCGAGACGAGGACGAGAGTGGCCGTGGCGAAGAGAAGTGCGAGGCGGATCCGGATCGGCACAGTCAGCGCGCCGCGCCGCGCAACCGGTAGCCAACGCCCCGCACGGTCTCGATGTCGGCTCGCCCGAAGGGACGATCGACCTTCTTGCGGAGGTACGAGACGTACTGATCGACAACGTTCGAGAGCCCGTCGTAGGCGAAGTCCCAGACGTGTTCCAGCACCTGCGTGCGGGTTACCACCTCGTCGGCGTGCCGCATCAGGAGCTCGAGCAGGGCCATCTCCTTTGGCGAAAGGTGAAGCGGGGTGGTACCCCGCCAGGCACAGTGTGCCGCGGGGTCAAGCCGCAGGTCGCCGATCTCGAGCACGGTTGGGCGTTCCCGGGCACCGCGACGCACGAGGGCGCGCACCCGAGCCGCGAGCTCGGCGAAGCTGAACGGCTTCGCCATGTAGTCGTCGGCGCCGGCGTCGAGCCCCTCGACCCGGTGATCGACGGAATCGCGCGCGGTCAGCAGGATTACCGGTACCCAACGCCCGGCCTCGCGCATCTTGGCGCAAACCTCGAACCCGTCAATGCCGGGGAGCATCCCGTCGAGTACGACGGCGTCGTAGTCGTTCTCTGTCGCCATCCACAGCCCGTCGGTTCCGTCGCTGGCCACGTCGACCGCGTAGCCCTCGTCGCGAAATCCGCGAGCGAGCAACGCCGCCATCCGCGATTCGTCCTCGACGATCAGAATCCTCACAAAGCAGAATCTACGACGGTTCACATGTGAGTTGGGTGTGAAAGGCAGCCGCTTCTTGATCCGCATGGGGGTCCGGGCGTCGGGACATCAAGACCGTGGCCGGGCACACTCTCGGAGATGATCGTCCGACGTGGGGTGGTGTTGCTCGTGCTGGTCGCTGTCGGGTGCTCCAGCGGTCGTAGCGGAGGAACTGCCGCGGCGCGGTCGACCTCCACGACCTCCACGACCTCCACGACCTCGCCCGGCTCACCGTCGCCCATCGCAGTCCGCACCGAGTTGTTCGTAGACCCGAGCCGGCCGACACCTGCCAACGGCTCGGCGCCGTCCACCCCGAACCGGTCGATTCCCACGACCATCTGGTATCCAGCCGATCGTGGCCGATCGCCGTTTCCACTCGTGTTGTTCGTCCACGGATTCGCGCTGCGCCCCGCGACCTATGCCCCGCTGCTCGAACGGTGGGCCGCAGCGGGATACGTCGTCGCGGCTCCTGCGATTCCGCTCCTCAATCGCGACGCACCAGGCGGTCCGAGCGAGTCAGATCTCGATGCCGCGCCGGCTGACGTGGCGTTCGCGTTCGATCAGGTCCTTGCGCTTTCGGCAGCCGATGGACCGCTCCATGGCTTTGTCGATCCGGAACGCGTCGTGGTGTCTGGTCACTCCGATGGTGAATCAGTGGCGTTCGCCCTGACGGCCGACCCGTGTTGTCGCGATCCTCGCCTGCGGGGCCTGATGGCATTTGCCGGCCTTCTCGACACGTCGGGTCCGGCGCCGCTGCAGACCGGTGTGCCGATTCTGCACCTGATCGCCGACGGTGATCCCTACAGCAACTATGAGGCGACGGTCGCTTTCGACCGTGACCGCCTACCGGGCCCCAAACTGACCGTTACCTTGATCGGAGCGGGGCACGAGCCGCCGTTCGCCGATCCGGCGGATGTGCACTTCGAGCTCGTCGCGACTGCCACCTTGGCCTTTCTCGATAGCGTTCTGCGGGGCGGGCCGGATTCCACCGCGCGCATCGCCACATTGGTTGGCGCCAACCCTCTGATCGCGGCCGTCACTGTGCGCGGGTGATCGACGTCATCGTTGCGGCCCGATGATGAGCGCGCTCACATGCACAGGTCATCGAGTTCACATGTTCGGAAGCACACAATTCCCCTTCAACAATCCATGATGATGAGAGGTAGGACGAGAATGGGCTCCTGGGACGAACGCTCCGCGGTATGGGACGAGACTGTGTCGAACTCTCCCGTCTTCCAACGTCTCCGCGAAGAGTTGATCGAGGCGGCGAACCCGTCGTCCGACGATCGCGTCCTGGACCTTGGTGCCGGCGCCGGTTTCGTCGCGCTCCGGCTTGCCCCTCTCGTCGAAGACGTTGTGGCCGTCGACAGCTCTTCCGGCATGCTCGCGCTCCTCGCGGATCAAGCCGACGCTCGCGGCCTCGGCAACGTCCGGACGCTCGAGCTCGGCATGCAGTCACTCGAGTGTGAACCCGGATCCTTCTCTCTCGTGGTCAGCCACTACGCGCTGCACTATCTCAATCCGCGCGATCAGCGCGACCTGGTGCAACGCGTGTTCTCCTGGCTCGAACCCGGCGGTCGAGTGGTGTTCGTAGACATGATGTTCGGGAGATCAGCCGGAACCGAGAATCGTGCGATCGCGGGAGCAAAGATCGCCCAGCTCCTCCGCCACGGTCCTGGTGGACTCTGGCGTGTGATCAAGAACGTCGCGCGACTGGCCCTGGGCTTCGGCCTGTACCCCTCTTCTCGCGAGCGTTGGGAGAGTTGGCTGACGGCGAGCGGCTTTGAAGCTGTTGAGGGCCGTGCCCTATGGCAAGAAGCTGGTCTCGTGAGCGCGCGTCGACCGGGAGTTGTGGGAGCCGAACGTTCGACGAAGCGGCCGGCCTCGGCGAGCCAAATGGGCTAGAGCTGCACCGGAGGCTTTGGCCTTCGGTCGGAGTGAACGCCTGATCAGACCTCCGAGTGTGCAGATGTCAGGCGAGGGACAACGTGTCCCGGCGGAGAAGCTTCAGTGCGACTGCGCCGGGGATGATCGGGAGCCAGTAGGTGATCAGGCGGTAGGTGAGCACCCCGGCAACTGCGGGTGCGGCGGCCGCGCCAAGTGTCGTGAGCCCGGCGACTAGAGCGGCTTCGAGCGCGCCGAGACCACCGGGAGTAGGAGCGGCCGACCCGACAGCAGACCCGGCGAGGAAGACCGCAAGCAGTTCGAGGACGGGAAGGTGCACGCCGCAGGCGGTGACGGCCGCGGCGAACGCGAAGCCGTGGCCGAGCGTCACTCCGATCGTTCCCACGGCCAGGCGGACGAGTCGGCGGGGGTCGCAGCACAGCAATGCGAGAGCCGCCCATGCTTCGCGGAGAGAGGCCATGATCCTGGGACCGAAGCGCTGCGCCAGGGCGATGCTGAGCGCGACGGTAGCGATTGCTCCGGCTAGAGCCATCGGCAACGTGATCCCACTCGGAATCGAGAGACCGAGTGCGGCGACCGGCCGGTTGACGAGCGCGAGCGCAGTGATGGTAGCGATTGCGTGGACGACGAAAGATGCCACCGAGGTGATTCCGATTGCGGTTGCCGCTTGGCTGCGGGTCGCGCCATCGCGTTCCAGGTAGCGCAGATTGGTCGCCATGCCACCGAGCCCGGCTGGGGCGATGCGGTTGGTGCACGCGGCCCCAAGCTGCACGGCGGTCGTTCGCGTGAGGGGGAGATTCCGGCCCGAGGCGGCGGTGATCGCTACGGCGGCGGCGAGATACGTGATTGCGCCGAGGAGCGCGGTCACGACGAGTCCGATCGGATTCGCGTGCGCGATCGACGCGACCGCGAGCGCGACGTTTCCAGCCTCGCGCACAAGGAGAAGCGCTCCGAACATCACGATAATGACGATGATCGCGTTCTTGACTTGGCGCTTTACGCGAAGCCGGTCGACGGTGACAAAAGACGGGAGGCTCAGCGCGGCAGTCGCAGTCAGGGCGCCGGTCATGACGTGGCGACTCGCCGCGTGGGAGGCGTCAACATGAAGCGCATGCATGTCGGGAACGCGTGCTTCCACACGTTCCAGCCGTGGCCACCAGGGACGACCACGCGCTGGTAGGGCTGTCCGGCCCTCTGCAGTGCCTGCGCGTAGGCGAGGGATTCGACGACGCTGTGGGTGTCGGAAACTCCGGTGATCAGGAGCGTGCGCGGCCCTTGCGCGGCGACGTGCAGGAGTGGAGTTGCGGCGTCGAGCACGGCGCGGCTCGCGTGGCTGAACGCCGGTCCCTGGGGAGTGAAGTTGCCACTCATCGCGCAGACGCTGTCGTACTGGCCCGGACGGCGCGAACCGAGGTACGCCGCGCCGTAGCCCCCCGACGAGAGTCCGGTGACGCTCCAATGGCCGTTCGTGCGGTACTGATGGTCGATCCAACGACGCAGATCATCGGAGATTGCGGTGCCGAGTCGCTGCCTAGCGGTGTCGGCGAAAGCGCCGTCGGAAACTACAGGGCCGTGACCATCGGGCGCGACGCCGATGAACGGAGGCATCCCGGGAAGTGCGGCGGCAGCGATTGGGTCGAGGCCGGTGATGATGTCGGCCGGTGTCCCTGGTGATCCGTGCAACATCTCGACCACGGGGTATCGCAGCCTCGTGTTGTCGTAACCGGCCGGCAGAATTACAAGCGCGCTGTGCGTGCCGCCGATGGACGGACTGGGATAGTTCACCTGGACAACGCTCGCGGGAGATACAGCCGTGACAACTCGCCGACCAGTTGCAGTCACGACGACTGGTCGGGTGGTGCGGTCGGGAACGATGACACCGGCGCCGGCAGCGCCGGCGAACGAACCGACCAGGACCCCAGCCGCGGCTGGAACCGCCCATCCGCGCATCGAGACGTGGGGCCAGCCGAAGCGCCGACGTAGGGAGTTGACCGTCGGTGCGGTGCCGAGCACATGTCCGAGCCCGTAGCCGACGATGAAGCTGCCGACGTGTTCCCAGTCGGCGATCTGGTGATGCAAGAACACTCCGCCTATGACCCAGATGATCGCGAACCAGCGCAGCCGACGCATGCCGAGCGCGGCGACCAGCGCTCCGCCCGCACCCGCCGTGACCGCCGACGCGCCGTAGTCGAGAGTCGACAGGGTCCGGCCCGTGAAGTCGGAGCCGAGGGATGATCCGATCCCGAGTGTTGCGGCCACCAGGAGTGGGCCGGAAACGGCGCTCACCGCGGTGACCAACAGAGCGCGCTTGCTGCCGGCCACCATCTCGTACACGCCCAACATGAGAGCGAGCGAGAGCGCGATAGACACGGCCATGAACGCATTTCGGGTCAAGAACTGGCTCGTGACCAGCGTGCTCCAGCGACCCATCGAGAGTGCCCGGCCGCTGTATCCGTACCGGTACGCCACATCGAGCGAGAGCTCCCGAGCGAACACCTGGTAGCGGAACGCGGTGGCGAGCACGGCGGCAATTGCCGCGGCGGTCACGAAGGGCGGGTGGACGCAACGATCCCGTACTTTTGAGATCGCGGCGCGCAGGTCGTCAGCCATTGCGCCGCAGAGCTCTGAGAAGACCGCCGGGGCAGTAGGCGCTCGCGACCGCCATCAAAGCGCCTGGTAATCGGAGCCTCGATGGAGCGATGAGCCAGAGCGGCTCCCAGCTCGGCGCGAACTTCTCCTTGTACCGGCGAAGAGAGATCGTCGGGTAGAACCGCTCGCTCAGCGTGCCGTGAGACAGCGGCACCGCGCCCAGGCTCGCCGATTCGATCCCCGTGGCGGCGAACTCGAGCAGGCTTTCACCGATGAGCAGGTCCATGGTCGGGTTCGGCGACTCCGACGACCGACGCATGATGTCGAGAACGCGGGCGTGGCCGTCGTCGTAGCTTCGCCAGGTCACGAAGCCGACCACCGTTCCTGCGGGGTCGACCGCGACGCGGCAATCCACGGCCCGAGTGCTGGTTGGGTCGAACTGGCCGAGCGTGAAGCCCATCTCGCCGCCCCGCTTGGTGCTCAGCCACTCGGCCGACACCGCAGCGACGCCGTCGGCGACCGCGTCCGACCAGGCAACGACCTTCAGCCCGGCTCGATGCGCGGAAGTGACGCTGTGGCGGATGCTCGCCATGCGCTTGCCGGAGAGGGTGAACGTGGAGAGATCGATCCGGGCGTCGTCGGCAATGCGCGTGGGGTGGAGACCGCGTGCCGCGTAGGGCTCGGGATCGGATACCGCGGCGAACACGGCCTCGCGGTTCGCCGCTCCTACCTGGGACATCAGGCTCGTTAGAGCATCGTGCTCGTATCCCGGGGGCGCGACGAGACCGGTGGGGAAGACCGCCCACCCGCGGACCGGCTGGTACCCGGCCGCGCCGCCACCATCGAGACTGAGGAGGTTCCGTCCCGGCTCGGTGTGGAAGGGGCTGATCGGTGATCGACCCCACCGGTCGACGATGTCTTCGACATCGAGTCCTGGTGTGACCAGCGGGTCGAGGAGGTCGGCCCATTCGGTGTTCTCAGACCGGTACTTGAGGTCACGCTTCGTCTGCATGCATTCGGTTTACGCCCTCGAACCTTAAAGAACGCTGAACGCCGGGTCTGGGCTTCAGCTTCACCGGAGCGGCCCCGTTGTACCGACATCTCGAGTCCGACGATCATCACGCCAGAGCGTCGGCCGCAGGTATCCGAATGACGAATCGTGCGCCCGGGTCGCCGGCTTCGACCGTGATCCGCCCGCCGTGCGCTTCGATGATCTCCCGCGTGATCGCCAGTCCCAACCCGGTACTGACCGCGTCACGGGCGCGAGCGTCGTCGACGCGGCCGAAGCGCTCGAAGATCCGGTCGTAGTACTCGACCGGAATCCCCGGCCCGTCGTCGGCGAGGACGACTTCAATCATTCCGTCGTCTTCTCGAACCGTTACTCTGACAACCCGGGCGGCATGCCGTTCCGCGTTGTTGAGCACGTTGCGGAACGCCCGCCGGAGCTGGTCGGGGTCACCGAGCACTTGTCCCGCGGAAACGTCATGCACGTCGATCTTCACCAGACCGCGACTTCGGAGTTGTTCGGTCTCGCGAAAGATGAGGTCGTCGAGGTCGACGAGGCGAAGCTCAGGCTTTGCCACACCGGCGTCGAAACGAGCGAGCACGAGGAGGTCGTCGACCAGTCGGTGCATCTCGATCACCTCCTCGAGTGCCTCCTGGTCACTGGTCCGCCAGTCGGGCTGTTGGTTGACGGAGAGGTTGACCTCGAGCCGGGCCCGCAACGAGGTGAGTGGGCTCTGCAGCTCATGGGATGCGTCGGAGACGAAACGACGCTGACGATCGGCCGCGTCATCGAGGCGGTCGAGCATCGCGTTCATCGTCCGGGCAAGACGACCGACCTCGTCGTGCGTGGGCGGTTCGGGTACTCGGCGGTGCAGATCAGCCTCGCCGATCTCGGCCACCTCAGACCGGATCGCCTCCACTGGCCGCAGCGCCCTTCCGGTCACGCTCCACGTCGTTAACGCGACCAGCCCGACCAGCAGCGGGAGACCGATGCCCAGCAGCTGTATCAGCTGGCGGGTCGCGTCGCTGACGGCTTCGAGGCTGTCTCCGGCGTATACCGTCACACGACCGTTCGGGGTGTCGACGCCTTGTGCAGCGATTCGGAAGAGGCCACCCAGGGGTGGGATCGTCCGGGTGACGAGCACGGTCTTCGAGCCGCGTGGTGCCGAATCTTCGACGGGTCCTTCGCCGCGAAGGTTCTTGCTTGCTGCGTTTACAGAGTGACTGGCGTCGACGACCTGGGTGAAAGCGTCGTTTTCCTTGGCTGCGGTCAGCGTGGGCGGTAGCGCTCCGCGTTGCGCTAGCGCCGCGACATCGGCCGCGCGGTTCTCGGTGCTCTGTTCGAGCCCGGCGACCAGCGCGCGCTGCTGTACCCCGAGGAGGAGAATCGCTCCGACGACGAGTGCTGCGGTCACGACCAGGGTGGCGAACGCGGTCGTGCGGACGCGGACGGTCGCGAACCACCTACGCATCGGCGTCGACGCGATACCCCGCGCCACGGACTGTTTGGATAGTGGCCCGATCGAAGGGTTCGTCGACCTTACGGCGGAGTCTCCGCACGTAGACCTCGACGATGTTGTCGTCGCCCTCGAAGGCGAAGTCCCACACGTGCTCCAAGAGCTCACGCTTGCTCACGGCTGATCCTGCACGGCGCGCCAGATACTCGAGCACCGCGAACTCCCGCGGGCTGAGTGAGATCTCCGCGTCACCCCGTAGACACCGGTGTGCCGCCGGATTGATGCGCAGATCACCGATCTCGATGATCGCGGGCCGTTCGCCTTGTCCGCGTCGCAACAACGCGCGCAGCCGTGCGAGAAGCACCACGAAGGAAAATGGCTTCGACAGGAAGTCATCTGCCCCGGTATCGAGCGCCTCCGCTTCGTCGTACTCACCGCGTTTGGCGGTGAGCATCAGGATCGGCGTCCAGTTGCCGGCCTCCCGCAGAGCCGCGCACAGCTTGTAGCCGTTCAAACCGGGAAGCATCACGTCGAGGACGATCGCGTCGTACTCCTGTTCCGTGGCCATCCACCGGCCATCGGTGCCGTCGAGCGCCACGTCGACGGCATAGCCCTCGTGCTCGAGGCCGCGCTTCACGGTTGCCGCAAGCCTCTTGTCGTCCTCGACGATGAGGATCTTCATTGCCACCTCCGTGGAAACAACGCTGCCCGTGGCGCACGGCATGAGCCCGCGCTTCTCACAACTTAGGGGCGCATCGTTGAACATCCACTGAACGAGACAACAGGGTGGAAACGGGCAGCAAGCGTGCGACCCGGATTGTGAGGAGCCCGCGGCATCGGGCCGGAACCGCGTGATGCGGCTCCGGCCCGATAAGCGCCGGTGGTGGGGGGACTAGTTCTTGGTGCCCTGCTGGTTGTCAACCTGACCCGGGGGGTCCTGATGACCGCCGGGACCGTCGGTGTCGGTCGCGCTCTCCTTGGCTGAGTCGGCCTTCTCGTTCGGGTCGGGGGTCTCCTTGGCCCCGGGAACGTCGGGAGTGTTCTGGTCACCCTCCTGGAGGGTGTCGGTGTCGGTCGGGCTCACCGGCTCGGGTGTTTGCGCGGTCGGCGACGCCGGAGCGCTCACGGGTGGCGGGGTCGATGCACCAGAGGTTTGTGCCATGGCGGCCACGGAGCCGACTCCGCCGAGTGCGATGAGCATGGCTCCCGCACCGATGAGCTTGTCTTTCATTCGCATTGCTTTGTTCCTCCTTCGTGGGGGTTGGGATCCCACTATCCGCGAAGGGGCCTTGGGCGGCGATGAGAGCAGCGTGTGATCGCTCACACGTTCACGACTTTTGCCGATGGTCGCCCGGCCAACGCTCCAAAAGGTGCGCTTCGGAACCCGATCTCCCGGTCAGGCGCCGGCGGCTACGAGCACGAAGTCGGTTCCGAAGCCGAGCACGATCCCGAGCACCAGTCCCCACATCAGCGCCTCTTTGTGGCCGAGACGATCGGCTACGTGGAGGAGTTGGACGATGACATAGAGCATCGATCCGCCGGCGAGGGCTAGGAACGCCATGTTGAGCGTCTCGTTCACGAAGGACTGCCCGATGAGCGTTCCGAGGAACGTCGGACCGCCGCCTATGAGGCCCAGCAGCGCGAGGTACGCCCAACTGGGCCGCTCTGCTTCACCCGCCATCGGCGCGACGATCCCGAACCCTTCGGTTGCGTTGTGAAGCCCGAAACCGACGACGAGGAGCACCGCGAGGCTGATCGCGCCGCTGGATGCCGACTGACCGATGGCGAGTCCCTCGGAGAAGTTGTGCAATCCGATGCCCAGCGCGATGAACAACGCGAGGCGCTTTCCATCGGAGAGCCGAGCGATCGCAGAACCCTGGAGCTGGTGGGCCGAGGCAGCGCCGGGGCCGAACCGTTTCGAGCGTCGGCTGAGCCACCGGTCGTAGTACACGAGGGTCAGCGCTCCGAAACTGAAGAGCGCGACGAAGAGAGCGGCTTTGCCGAAGAACGAGGTCCACGTCCCTCCGCTCTGCATCGTCACCTGCTTCAACGCCACCTCGACCGGCTTGATCCCGTTCACGATGACCTCGACGAGCAGGAAGATCAGGATGCCGGCCGCGATCGCGTTGAGGAACGCGCGGGCGCGTACGGTCAGCGACGAGACACGGCCCAACGGCAGACCGAGAAAGATCGTGAACCCTGCGATCGCTCCCAGCAGGAGCACCTGACCGTTCGACACTGGGCCTCCCAGATCGTGAATGATAAGGATAGCCTAACCAAATAAAACGGAGCCACGCAACGTCGCTCGTCTGCGTGGCGAAGGTCCGAACACCTGCTGAATGCTGGTCCTCGACCGAAGACTGCGGTGATGCCTGTGGTCTTCCCGCACGGATTACGTTCGGTCGGTGAGCTTCAGACAGATTCGATCCGCGCGCCGATCCGCAGATGTCGCCTTGGTACTCGCGGTTCTGGTCCTGGTCTCTGCCTGCTCGACCAGCTCGAGCTCGTCCACATCGAAGAGCCGTCGGGACGCCCCGGCCAGCAGCACCTCGTCATCCAGACCTTCTGCTCCCACTCCCACCCCGACGTCGGCTCCGGCAACTCCAGGAGCCGACAAGCGGACTCCTCTGTTCGTCCATTACTACCTGTGGTGGGACGCCGCGCACTGGAAGGCGAAGCTGGGTCCCGCATACCCCGCTGGACAACGGCCGCTTCCGCTTCCGGCGACGCTCGACGCCGCCGGCTGCGCCGCGACTCCTTCTTTTCCGGGGACGACCCTCATCGACGTACCTGCTGCACCACTCGGTCTTTATTCGCAGGACGACCCGTCGACCTTCGCGACACACATCGATCAGGCGGTCCGTGCGGGCATCGACGGATTCGTAGTCTCATGGTCGGGCAACGGCGACGCCGCCCAGAGCCCGTCGAGCAGCCCGTTCGACCGTCGTCTCGACCTGCTTGTGCGCGAAGTGCGCGCGCACAACGCGCGCACGGGTGACCACTTCGCGCTCATGCTCGGCTATCAGGGTCTCGACAACAGCCGGACTCCCCGGGCTGCGTCGCGCATCGCGACGGACCTCGACTACTTCATCCGCATGTACGCGACCGATCCGGCCTTCAGCGTACCTGCATACGGAACGAAGCCGGTCGTGATGTTCCTCAACTCCCGTAAGTTCTCGGTTCCGAGCCTCACCGCGTTGCTGACGTCGCGTCGCAGGGCTCTCACGTTCATTGGCGACGAGCACGGGCTCGCCAGCTGGCAGCGGGGAGTAGCGCCACTCTTCGACGGTGACGGGTGGTACTGGTCGGCCGAGAACCCGTCGACCAACCGCGGCGCAGCCAAGATGCTGACCGGGCTAGCTGACCAGATCCACGCCGAGCACAAGCTGTGGTTCTCTCCGTTGAGTGCCGGCTACAACAAGTCGAACTTCGGGATCGGTGGCACCTGTGTGCCCCACCGCGGCGGAGAAACGCTCCGTACGATCTACGACGCGAACAGGGTGTCGAACCCCGACGGGTGGATGCTGATCTCGTGGAACGAGTTCTTGGAGAACACCTATGTCGAGCCGAGCGTCAGGTCCGGTTCGGAGCTCCTGGACGCGATCCGCGCGCTCGGCGCCTGAGGAGTCGGCGAGGATGAGCAGATCCGACGAGGACTCCCCCGAGCGGAGCAGTCGACGCGACCGGGTTCTCGCACCCTGGCGCAACGTGGTGTCCGCGGTCGAGCATGGTGTCACTCCTGCCTGGCGACGCGGGACGAGCCGGGAGTCACGAATTGCGGTGACGATCGCGATCACCATTGCGATCGGATTCATGCTCACGCTTCCCGCGCGCGTCGCGAACCATCCGAAGTTCCTTCTCCCGGGGATCGCCGCGCTTCTGCTTATCGGGCTCATAGTTACCAATCCGAAGCGCGTCGACCGACCGTCGCTCATCCTGCGGGCGGCCAGCCTGGTGCTCATCGCGGTGTTGAGTCTCGCCAACGCAGCGTCGGCGGTGAGACTCGTACTGGATCTTCTCCGCGGCCAAGCGCCGAACGACCCGGCCGTGCTCTTTTTGACGGGAGCATCGATCTGGATCACGAACGTGATCGTGTTCGCGCTGTGGTATTGGGAGTTCGATCGGGGTGGTCCGATCGCGCGCTCCCTCGCTACGGATCCGTACCCTGATTTCCTGTTCCCCCAGATGACGAGCCCCCTGCTCGCCCCGCCAGACTGGGAACCGATGTTCGTCGACTACTTCTATCTCTCGTTCACGAACGCAGCCGCGTTCAGTCCGACCGATGTGATGCCGCTCTCTCGCTGGGCAAAGCTCACGATGCTCGCTCAATCAGCGATCTCGCTGGTCACGATCGCTCTCGTCATCGCCCGCTCGGTGAACATCTTGAAGTAGGAACGCCGGGTAGCGAACGTTGCGACTCCATACGCTCGAGGGCTCACAACTCTTTCATGTTCGCTCGTGTTCGATGTCTGAATGCGCCGCCGCCGGTTCCAGCTCACTGCGACCGCTGTCGTCGTCGCGGCTCTTCTTGTCGCGTCGTGCGGCTCGTCCGGTTCGTCGGTGTCGGGGCACGTACCGCCGGCGGGTTCGGGAATCCACAAGATCCGCCACGTCGTGATGATCATGCAGGAGAACCGTTCCTTCGACAGCTATTTCGGGTCGTTCCCCGGCGCGAACGGCATTCCGATGAAGAACGGCGTTCCGACCGTCTGCTCGCCGGATCCCGCCTCCCAGACCTGCCTGGCGCCGACGCCCGATCATCGAGACAGCAACGGTGGGGGCCCGCACAGCGCAGTCAACGCGGCTGCTGACATCAACGGCGGACAGATGAATGGCTTCGTCGCGCAAGCGGAGTCCGGGAAGCGGGGGTGTCTGAACGTCACCGACCCTGCCTGTACAAACAGCACGAAGCCCGACGTGATGGGGTACCACACCAAGAACGACATCCCGAACTACTGGTCGTACGCGAGCAACTTTGTGCTCCAGGATCGCATCTTCGAACCGACCTCCTCCTGGAGCCTCCCCGAGCACCTGTTCCAGGTATCCGAGTGGTCAGCTCGGTGCACACAACACAACAACCCGTACAGCTGTGTGAACGAGAACCAGAACCCTGCCGGTCCCAAGCTGAGGCCGGGCCAGCGCCGGACGGGTCGGCCGACCTACGCGTGGACGGACCTGACCTATCTGCTGCACAAGGCCCAGGTCAGCTGGGCCTACTACGTGGTGAACGGCAACGAGCCGGACTGCCAGAACAGCGCGCAGATGAGCTGCGCGCCGGTGCACCAGAGCCCCCGGACGGGCGGAATATGGAACCCGCTTCCGCGCTTCGATACCGTTCGTAAAAACGGCCAACTCGGCAACATCCAGTCGGTCGCCAACTTCTACAAAGCGGCGAAGCGTGGCACCCTTCCCGCAGTGACGTGGGTCGTGCCCTCTGGTGCGGTCAGCGAGCATCCACCGTCGCCGATCAGCGCGGGCCAGTCGTACGTCACGAGTCTCGTCAACGCAGTCATGCGCGGTCCCGACTGGAAATCGACCGCGATCATGTTGGCATGGGACGACTGGGGCGGCTTCTACGACCATGTCGTCCCGCCCCGCGTCGACATGAACGGGTACGGCCTGCGCGTCCCCGGCATCGTCATCAGCCCGTACGCGAAGCGTGGCTATATCGATCATCAGACGCTCAGCTTTGACGCGTACGTGAAGTTCATCGAGGACGACTTCCTTCATTCTCAACGACTCGATCCTCGTACCGACGGGCGGCCGGACCCCCGCCCGACGGTCCGTGAGAACGTCAAGATCCTGGGTGACCTGCGGTCCGATTTCGACTTCAGCCAAAAGCCGCGCGCCCCTGAGCTGCTCCCGGTTCATCCGAAGACCACCCTGACCGGGACACCCGGCAACGCCGCGCAAGCCGCCGCGGCGAACCCACCAGCAGGTACAGACGGCTGAGACGAAGCCAAATAAATCTCAGTGCTGATCGAACCGGGGAGCCTGTGCTCGTGGACACCGTCACCAAGGCCACTCTCGTGGCGTCACCGCTGAACCCGTCGGGTCCGGCGCGGGTGTCACAGCATCCGCGCTTCGCGGTGAGCGCGCTGGCCTTGGTCATGGCCATCTTCACCGTCGCTGCCTGCAGCGGCCCGTCGCGCGCGCGCCTCCGCCCGAATGCCACCACCACGACACGAGCGGCGCCGGCCACGGCCCAAAGTACGACGGGGCCGGACCGAACCGGTCCGCAACGCGATGAGCCCGCGCTGCCCCTGGCGATCCAGGAGCTCGCGGTGACGGTCGCATCCGATCGCCTCTTCGCGATCGGGGGATACGACGCCGCCCACAACAGCAGTGCCGCGGTCTTCGTGTTCGGCGGGACGAGCTGGAGCCCGGGTCCCTCGCTGCCCGTTGCCGTGAACCACTCGGCTGCAGCGACGATCGGCAACGACGTCTACGTCGCCGGCGGCTTCACCGCATCGGGCGCGACGAGCCGCGTCTTTGTGCTCAAGGCGAGGGCGACCAGCTGGCAAGAGCTCCCACCGCTGAGCCAGGCACGCGGCGCGCTTGCGCTCCTGGCCCTTGGTGGACGGCTCTATGCCATCGGCGGTCGCGACGGACAGAGCCAGATCACGACGCCCGAGGTCTACGACCCTGTCCGCGCCCAATGGTCCGACATCGCGCCGATGCCCCGCGCTCGCAACCATATTGCCGGTTACATCGACGGCTCGGTCGCGTGTGTAGCGGGTGGACGGGAACCCGCGACCAGCTCCGCGATCGACTGCTTCGATCCCGCAACCGGCGCCTGGCACTCACAGAAGTCACTGCCGACGCCAACTTCGGGCGCGGCGGCGGCTGCTCTCGCGGGTGTGACGCTCGTCGCGGGCGGCGAGCCGGGTAACGAGACGAGCGTCTATGGCTCCATCCAAGAGCTCCGGAACGGATCGTGGTCCGCGGTGCCCATGCTCACACCCCGTCACGGCACTGGATTCGCGATCTATCACGACCGGCTCTGGATGTGTGGAGGGGCTACCCAGCCGGGCTTCCACGCCGTCGCCGGCTGCACGTCGGCAGCGCTGTGAGTGGTTGGGAATCGCCAGAGGCCGCCCAGCTCAGGACCGCAGGTCCTTGCGCCGGAACCAGATGACGGCGGCGGTGCCGAACACTGCGAGATAGGCAATCTGTACGGCAACACCGACGAGCATGTCGGTGGGGAGGCGGTTCTCGGTGAACATGGGTTCCCATGCGCTGAGGTAGTGCGTGGGGAACCCGTACCGGATCCGACCGATCTGGCTGATCCCGTCGAGGATCTCCGAGACGATGTACACGCCGATGGTCGCACCGATGGCTCCCGCCGCCGTGTCGGTGAGCGTCGAGAAGAACGTCCCGAGGGCGAGCAGTGCGGTGAATCCGAACGCGACGTAGCCAGTGGCCAACGCAAGTCGCAACAGGAGTACGGACGCATCAAGGTGGAACCCGGCAACGCCGCCGCCGATGGCGCTCGGCACCGTGACCGCGTTCGTACCGAACACAATTGCGCCGCCGACGAGGGCGGTGAGCGCGACGAGCAGTGTGCAGGCCCATATCAGCGTTCCAGCGACGATTGCCTTCGCGATGAGCAGTCGGCCGCGCGGCACGGGGCGCATGAGGAGGTAGCGCAGGTTGCCCCAACCGGCATCGCTGGCGACGGAGTCACCGGCGAACATTCCCGCGATTACGACGAGCAGAAATCCGCTCATGATGCTGAGCACTGCCGCCGGAACCAGCAGTCCGCTTTGTTGAGCGAGGCGGAACAGCCCGTCGCCTCTCTCGCGACCGGGGCCGTGATCACCCCGAGAGTTGAGCGCGAACACGATCACGGCGGGTAGAACGATCAGCCCGAGCGCTATCACATATGTGCGGGTACGGCGCGCGGCTTTGATCATCTCGGTGCGGAGCAGGGGAATCACTGGGCCTCCGTCGCGTCAACCGCGACCGGTGTCTCGGATGGGGTCAGGTCGCGAGCGGGGCCTTCGAGTAGTTCCAGGAACGCGTCTTCGAGACGTTGCGCGGGCGCGATCGTCTCCAGCCGAAGACCCGCCGTCATCAGCGCGACGGAGAGATCGGATCGGCGCCCATCGTGCAGGTCGACGACAAGGCCGTCGCCTTGGAGGTGGAGGTTGCGCACAGATGGAAGAGCGCTCAGCACGGTGCGCGCGCGCTCGCGGTCGTCGACTTCCACGTAAACCGATCCGGTGGATCCGACGAGTTGAGCAACGGTTCCGCTGGAGACGAGCTTGCCGTGGTTCATCACGACCAGGTGGCTGCAGGTCTGTTCAACTTCGCTGAGATGGTGGCTCGAGAGCAGGACGGTGGCTCCCTCGCGGGTCAGGCGACCGATGAGTTCCCGAATGTCGCGGATTTCCCCGGGGTCCAAACCGTTGGTGGGTTCGTCCAGGACGAGCAGTTCGGGTCGTGCGAGGAGGAGGCGCGCGAAGCCGAGACGCTGCTTCATGCCCTGGGAATAGGTACGGACCTTGCGGTTGATCGCATCGCCGAGATCGGCGATGCCTAGCGCCGTGTCGAGATCTGCGTCTCGGAGGTGACCGCCGAGAGCTTCCCACCAGAGGCGAAGGTTCAGCATCCCGGAGAGGTGAGGAACAAACGCAGCCTGTTCGACCATGGCTCCGACTCGGATGAGTTCGCCACACCCCGGCTGCACCGATACTCCGAAGAGCTCCGCTGTCCCGCGGGATGGTCGTTCAAGGCCCATGAGCACTCGCAACGTCGTGGACTTGCCGGCACCGTTGGGACCGAGCAACCCGCAGACCTGTCCCTGCTCGACAACAAAGCTCAAGTCCTCGACTGCGCTGACCTCTCCAAAGTTCTTCCACAGGCCGGTGACATTCACGATCGGCATTGGCATCGATGTCTTCCTCTCGACGTCAGTAGTTCGATCCATCCGGTTGCATGGTCGCGCTCGATCTCCTCTGACGTCGACCGCAGGACTCGATGGTCTGGCGATTCTCATCTTCGGCTTACATGAAAGTGGAATGCTGTACCGGTGATCACAGCCGACTCGGCGGTCAGGGTCTCTCTTCCAACACCGCGGGCTTGAACGCGCCGATTGCAATGACGAGGAGGCGATGTGTCCGCGGGGTGTCGCTCGCGGTAGCGGCGATCATCGGGATCGTTCTTCTCGCGCCGGGCGTGGCTGGTGGCACCGCGCGACCCATTTCACGCCGTCCCATTTCACACCGTCGTTCCGGTCGGGTTCTGCTCCTGTCGGTGCCGGGTCTGAGCTGGGCCGATCTGCAGTCGGCGGACTTGCCGCACCTCCGGCGCCTGCTCGCGGGATCGGCAAACGGCGCGTTGATCGCGCGCACAGCGCGTGGCTTCGGCCAGATCGCTGACGGTTACGCCACCCTTGGCGCGGGGACACGTAGCGCGTCGGACGCGATAACTGGCGGTTTGGGATTCGAGCCCAGCGAACGGTTCGGTACGACAACGGCGGGCGAAGCCTTCGCGCTACGAACCGGCCGCAGTGTGCACAGCGGACTTGTCCAGATGGACATCGCGAACATCCTCGCCGTGAACACGTCGCTGCTCTTCGGCGCGAAGCCCGGAGCGCTCGGCGATGCACTCAGCGCCGCGGGCTACCGGCAGGCGGTAATTGCCAATGCCGACCAGGTAGCTCCAGAAGCTCCCTTTCCCGGAAACCGCTATCAACGAGCCGCGGTTGCCGCGCTCATGCAGAGCAACGGAACGGTTGCCGCCGGGGAGGTCGGGGGCGAGTTGCTGACCCCCGACCCTTCGGCGCCGTACGGCACGAAGCTCGACCCGCTCGCGTACGAACGGGCGTTCACCAGGGTGTGGCGCCCGGGGTCCGTAGTGCTTGGCGAGGCGTCTGACCTTGTCCGGGCAGGCGCGTACAAGTCGTTCGTCACCGCCGCGCAATGGCCGGCCGTACGCCACCAGGCATTGCAATCGACCGATTTGCTCATCGGTCGACTGTTGGCGCACGTCGATCTTCACCACGATGCGGTGGTCACGATCGCGCCGTCGCGTCCCGGTGGTGGAGGCCTCGCCATCGCGGCAGTGAGCGCACCCGGATACGCGCCCGGCTTTCTCCGATCCGCCACGACCCGCAGGACGAAATACGTTGCGTTGGTCGATGTCGCGCCGACCATCTTGGCCATCCTTGGCCTTCCGGTTCCGACCTCCATGGAGGGCCGGGCCATGGAACCGGTCGCGACAGGCGGAACACTCGGCGTGCGCATCAAAGCGTTGGAAGTCGCCAGTGATGACAGCCTCTTCCGCGACAGCTTGATCGGCGAGGTCACCATCGTCTTTGTTGTCGCGACGCTCGCGCTCGCGCTCGCCGCGCTCGTGTTGCGCGCGGCACGCCCTGCGCTGGTTCGACGACTTCTCGGCTGGTGCGCCCTCGTTCTTCTCGGCTTCCTCGTGTCGGTCTTCGCTTCGGTGCCTCTGCATTTCCGACAGAACGGTGGCCGCACGGCGTTCTGGTGTTTCGCCGTCGGCCTGTCTGTGCTGCTCGCGGTGATCTACAAGCAATTCGGCCGCCGCAGCCCTCTTGATGCTCTGATTCTCGCGCTCGGCGCGATCGTGGTCCTCCATGTCGCCGATGCCCTGACCGGGGCGCGACTCGAGCTCGACTCCCCGTGGGGCTATTCCCCGACGGTCGGTATCCGCCTCGCGGGCCTGGGCAACCTGTCGTTCGCTCATCTCGCTGCGTCCGCCGCGCTCCTGGCTGGGCTGCTCACCTGGAGAATTCCCGGCCGGGCCGGCGCTCGGTCGGGAGCAATGGTGCTGTTGGTCACGTTCCTCTCGCTCACTCCGCCGCTGTGGGGACAGAACTTCGGAGGCACGCTCGCGACCGCGCCGGCGTTCGCGGCTGAGGGATGGCTCCTTTTGGGCCGCCGTCTGCGCTGGCGAAACATTTTTGTGCTGGGCGCGATTCTGGTGGCCGCCGGGCTCAGCGTGGGACTGCTCGACATGATGAGACCGCTGGACCAGCAAACGCACGTCGGCCGGTTCTTCCAGCAGGTCAGCAACCAAGGAATTTCAGGGCTCGCGATGGTTCTGCACCGAAAGGGGTCGGAGAACGTCAGCACGCTCAACGACCAGACATGGGTGCTGTTCCTTCTCGCGGTCGCGGTGCTCAGCACTTGGTATTGGCTGCGCACCGACGGACCGCGCCGGCTCTTCTCCGCGGTGCCGCCGCTGCGATACTCGTTCGTCGGTCTCGGCGTGCTCGTCGTTCTCGGGTATCTGCTCAAAGACTCTGGCATCGCGGTACCGGGGATGATGGTGAGCGTCGCCGTCATCTCGATCGTTTACGTCGACGCCGCCCGAAACGAGGGCG
This sequence comes from Actinomycetes bacterium, assembly GCA_025363815.1. GTDB lineage: Bacteria > Actinomycetota > Acidimicrobiia > IMCC26256 > JANYLB01 > JANYLB01. The sequence goes on along the minus strand of JANYLB010000032.1, from coordinate 147,143 downwards.
AGAGCCCTGGTGCAGGCCGAGATGCCGACGGGTCCGGCCGGGGGCTCGATAAGCAGAGTGCGGTACGATGACCGTCTTATCGTCGGCTCAGCGGGGCCTCTGTCTGGCCATTCGGCTGCATCGGCCGGATCTTCGTCGCCTCCTCTGAGCTCACCTCGAGGAGCCCTATGCCCCCAGCCCATGATGTCCGCCCGACCGCGGTTGTCTACTGCGAAGGAAACTTCGGGGCACCCGACGGGAAGACGGCCAACGGGCTGGTCCGGCACTCGGAGAAGTACGAAATCGTCGCAGTGGTCGACAGCGCCCAGTCCGGCCTCGATGCGGGCGAGGTGCTCGGAGACAAGCCTGCCTCCATTCCGATCTGCGTTGATCTCGCCGATGCGATCAAGGCGGCCGGGCGCGTTCCCGACTTCTTCATCTTCGGAGTAGCTCCTGCCAGCGGCATGCTCTCCGACGTCGAGCGTCGGATCATGCTCGAGGCCATGGCGCGGGGGATGCATCTCGTCAACGGCCTTCACGAGTTCCTGAACGACGATGCAGAGTTCGCGGCCGCGGCGGCGGCACACGGTGTCAAGATGCTCGACGTTCGCAGGCCGCGTGACAAGAAGGATCTTCGGATGTTCAGCGGCAGCATCGCCCGGGTGAGCTGTCCCCGCATCGCAGTCCTGGGCACCGACGGCGCAATCGGCAAGCGCACGACTGCGACGATCCTCACCAGGGCACTCAATGATCGCGGGATCAAGGCGGTCCTCATCGGCACCGGGCAGACCGGTCTCATCCAGGGCGCGCGCTACGGCGTGGCCCTCGATGCCATCCCCAGTCAGTTCTGCTCGGGCGAGATGGAGGCGGCGGTGGTGGACGCCTTCGAGGGCGAGCATCCCGACGTCATCATCATCGAAGGCCAGGGCGCGCTCAGTCACCCGGCCTACCTGACCTCGAGCTTCATTCTGCGGGGAAGCCGGCCCCATGGTGTGATCCTGCAGCACGCGCCGGCGCGCGACTGGTTGGGAGACTTCGGCAGTATTCCGATGCCGACCCCCGCGAGCGAGATCAATCTGATCCAGACCTTCGCCGACACGGTGGTCATAGGCCTCACCATCAACCACGAGCAGATGACCGACGCCGAAGTCACCGCAGCCATCACGCTCTACGAGTACGAGCTCGGCATCCCCGCTACCGACGCGCTCACCCGTTCGCCTGATCGACTGGTTGACATGGTGTTGCGGTCGTTCCCCGAGCTCGAGCCGAAGCTGGCCAACGCGAGGTCATGACTGCGCCGAGGTTGGAGATACGCCTCGACCGGATTGGTCACAACGCCCGAACCCTCGTCAAACGGCTCGCGACGCGCGGGATCTCCATCACCGGTGTCACGAAGGCGACGCTCGGCTCAGCGGAGATTGCCCGCGAGCTGATCGTCGCCGGCGTTGTCGGAATCGGCGACTCCCGGGTGGAGAACATCGAGGCGATGCGAAATGCCGGTCTGTCGTGCCCGATGACCTTGCTGCGGTCACCGATGCTCAGCCAGATAGACAGCGTCGTCACCCATGCCGACGTGAGCTTCAACTCCGAGCTCGACGTGATCGCGTTGCTCTCTCGCGCGGCGCGGGCGCAGCACCGGGATCACGGCATCGTGCTCATGGTCGAGCTGGGGGACCTTCGGGAGGGCGTCCTTCCCGGCGATCTCGAAGCAGTTGCCCGCGAGACCTTGCACCTACCCAACGTCACGTTGGTGGGAATCGGGACCAACCTCGGATGTCAGAGCGGAGTCTCACCCGATCAACGGAACATGTCGGAGCTGTCATCGCTCGCGACGTCCCTGGAATCGACGTTCGGATTGACTTTCGACGTCGTGTCGGGCGGCAACTCCGCCAATCTCGACTGGGTGTTCGACTGTGATGACGTCGGGCGCATAGACAACCTTCGCCTCGGTGAGTCGATCCTCCTCGGTCGCGAGCCGCTCCGACGCCGTCCGCTCGACGGCCTGTACGGCGATGCGGTCACTCTCGTCGCCGAGGTCATCGAGTCGAAGACCAAGCCGACCCAGGCGTGGGGTGAGATAAACCAGACGGCCTTCGGCCTCCAGCCACGCGCTGAAGACCGCGGGATGACCACCCGGGTGATCCTTGGCGTCGGGCGACAAGACGTGGACCCCGACGGACTCGTCGGACCCGCGGGGATGGAGATCCTCGGGGCGAGCAGCGACCACCTCGTCGTCGATGCCGGTGCGGCGCGACCGGTGGTGGGGTCCGAGATGACGTTCCAAGTCGACTACAGCGCCCTGGTCCGGGCGATGACCTCGCCGTTCGTCGCCAGGGTCTTCACCGGCGGATCGGCCATGACCGCATAACGCTCTCCTGGACGTATCCCATCGGTGGTACCTGGCTGTTGTTCCGGGGCCCAATCGGCCTCTACCGGCTGACGTGCTCTGCCGGAGGCTGAACTAGCCTCGGTAAATGATCTTCGGTTTGGGCATTTTCGCAGTCATCGCATTGATCTGCATAGTCGCGGGTGCAACCGCGATGAAGCGTCGGCGTGACTACGGGAACAGCGAGGGTGACGACGACGACTTCGACTTCGCGAAGTACGAAGGCTTCGACAAAGACAAGTAGGCATACGGCCACGAGCGCCTCGGCGACGGGCTCATGATCCCGCCAGCCGGTTGAGCGCCAAGTCCAGCCCCAGCGGGAGGGGTGTTCGATGCCGACGGTCAATCTGGGCGAGGTGACCATCGCGTATGACGTCGCCGGTGACGACGACGCCCAGCCGGTCGTGCTCGTCAGCGGCTGTGGCGGGCCGGCGGTCGGCTGGTTCGCGACCGTTCCCGTCTTGGTTGGTGCGGGCTACCGGGTCGTGACGTTCGACAATCGCGGCATGGCTCCGTCGTCGTCGCCGCCCTCTCCCTATTCCGTCGCGGAGCTGGCCGCGGACACGCTCGGCCTCTGTGACCATCTCGGTATCGACGATGCGCGATTCGTCGGACATTCGCTGGGTGGCTGGGTCGCGGAGATGCTTGCGATCCGCCATCCCGACCGCGTGCGCTGCGCCGCGCTCCTGGGGAGTTGCAACGAGGCGACCGCGTGGGAGAAAGCGATCACCACGGTAGAGCGGGATCTCGCCCGTCTCGACCACGATCTGCCGCGATTGTTCTACGCGACCGAGACGCTGCGGTATCTCACCAACGCGGAGCTCCAACAGGACGCGGTCGTCGAGGCTTGGCTCGAGCTGATCGGAGATTCGGCGGTGTGGCCGAATCCCGGGCGGCTGGGTCAGTACGAAGCGTGCCTTGCCTGGTCGCTCGATCTCGATCGCACCGCGGCGTGGCCTGACATCCGCGTACCGTGCCTGGTGCTGGCGTTCGAACACGACGTCGACTCACCACCGGAGCGGGCGCGCCGGGCGGCAGAAGTGATCCCAGGGGCGCGCTACGTGGAGATCGCCGGTGCGGGTCACCTCGCGCCGTTCACGCATCCCTCCGAGGTGGCCCAGGTGCTCCTCGAGTTCTTCGAGGAGCAGCAGCCCATGTAGTTCGGCTCACCATTAGGGTCGGCGCGATGCGCCGGCGTCGGGTCGTGATGGGTCTGTTGTTCTACCCGCGGGGAGGATCGGCGTATGTCGTCCGCTATCTGAGCCCGGCATTGGCGCGCGCGGGTTGGTCGGTCTCGCTCGCGGTTGGTTCTCTCGGCAAAGCGGGGGAGGAGACCCACGCGCCGACGTTCTTCGCCGGTCTCGACGTCTCCTTCGTCGACTCCACCGACGCGGTCCGCTTGTTCGAGTCGGGTAGTGAGGCGATCGGCGCGCCGCAGCCTATGCATCCCTCGTACGAGGACCGCTCGGGTGTACCCGACGTCGTGTTCGCCTCGGTGCCGCCCGAACTGGCCGAACATCTGTCGGGCGTGTGGGACGACCCGTTGCGTGCCGCGGGTGCTGAGCGTGCCGACGTGTTCCATCTCCATCACCTCACGCCGCAGCTCGACGCTGCGCACCGCCAATGGCCCCACGTACCGCTGGTTGTGCATCTCCACGGCACAGAGATGAAGCTGATCGAGGGAATCGAGGCCAGAGTCGCGCTCGCGGCGATGCTGGGCGAGACGCTCGCGACCATGCCTGCCGCCGCCGGCAGGCATGGAGGCTCCACGATCGGCCTCGACGCGACACAGGTCGAGATTTTGCGCACGACACGCTGGGACTTCTGGCGTCACGGCGAGTTCTGGGCGGCGCGGATGAAGGCCCAGGCGCTGCTCGCCGACCATGTCATCACCGTGTCGCCGCAGAACCGGGAGACCGCGATCTCCATGCTGGGCGTCGACCCTGAACATGTCACCGCGCTCCCGAACGGTGTGGATATCGAGCGCTTCCGTCCACGTCCTCCCATACCCGGAGCCCGGAGGGCTGTCTTCCGCCGCGCGCTCGTCGACGACCCGCAGGGTTGGACGGAGTTCGGCCCTCCCGGGACGCTCGCGTACACCGAAGCCGATCTCGACCGACTGCTCGGGGTGGATGACGATGCCACCGTCCTGATCTTCGTCGGACGGTTTCTCGGGTTCAAGCGCGTGCCCGCGTTGGTGCGCGCGTTCGCACGAGCGCGCGGTCGGTTCACACGGCCGGGATCGCTAGTGATCTGGGGTGGACATCCCGGTGAGTGGGAAGGAGAGCACCCAGTCACGGTGGCCGAGAAAATTGGGGCCGAGAACATCTACTTCACGGGCTGGCGCGGCCACGACGACCTTCCCGACGGGCTGGCGGCATGCGACGCGATCGTCGTTTCCTCAGTCGACGATCCCTACCCCCAGGTTCCGCTCGAGGCGATGGCCGCCGGCCTGCCCGTCGTCGCCTGCCGCAGCGGTGGCCTGATCTCGATGGTCAACCTCGACCCGGCCCGCCCAACGGGCTGGTTCGTCCCTCCCGATGATCTCGACGCGCTGGCCGATCTGCTCGTCATGGTGGTGAACGATCCGGCCGAGACCACGGCTCGGGGCGCGAACGCGCTCGCGCACGCCCGCGCCGAGCTGTCATGGGACGGTCTCGTCCCGCGCTTCGAAGCCGCCTACGCCCAAGGGATCGAACGCCACCGCCGACGCGAAGCCGGCGGGGCCTGACCCGGGTCTAACCCGGTAGCTCCGACGTCAGGAGGATGGCTCCGTGCCCGGCGCGCACTCGCTGAGTGCCAGGAGGTGGCGGTCGGGGTCCCGGAAGCAGCAGCGGGTCATGATCCCATCGGCGTCGGTTAAGGGGGGAGTCAAGAACTCGGCTCCCCGTTCGGCGAGCACGCGGTACGCGGCCGCGCAGTCGGGAACGGTGATGGTCAGCTCCTGACTCACCACGTCAGGGTCGACAGGAGTAGCGAAGGTCACCGCCGCCGTGTCCGGGGTCGGGCCGTCCGAGGTAACGAGCAGCACCCGCGACCCGCAGAGGTCGAGCACGCACGAAGTCGCGCTGTTTTCGTCGGTCACCCGCGCGCCGAGGACGTCGCGGTAGAACCGGACCGATCGTCCGAGATCATCGACGACGAGCAGATGCGTCAACTCGGCACTTCCGATCGCGAACCCCGGCGCCACGGGATCGCCGCGCCAGGTCCGCACGATCGTGATGTACGCGAACCACGCCGGCGCAGCGAGGAGCACGAATCGGCCTGCGACCGGGGTCTCGGGCCAAGCGAGGGTGAGCCAGACCATTGCGGCCATCCATACCGCGGTCACGCCGATGTTCACGGCGCGGTGTTCCAGCACCTGTACCGGATGTACGAACTTTACGCTCGTGAGGGTGAGCACGCAGAGGGCCACGGTGATGACGACGTTGAGCCCGGTCGGGGTGCGCAACAAGAAGAAGCTGGGTGCGACGAGATTCCAGATCGCGGGGAAGCCGCGGAACCAGTGGTCTTCGGTCATCAGGTCTCGGCGCGCGAACCAGAGCACCGCGGTAAACAGAACCAGCGCGCTCATCGGGACGATGTACCCGGGTGGGAAAGCGTTGAAGTGGGCCATGAAGGCCACGGGCACGACCACGCATGTGAGGTAGTCGACTACGAGGTCGAGCACGTTGCCATCTACGGTCGGAAGGACCGACTGGACCTGCCACGCTCGTGCGACCGGGCCGTCGATCCCGTCGACGATCATGGCTGCGACCAGCCAGAAGATCGCGGCGCGGGGGTGGTTGCGGACGACTGCTTCCAACCCGAGGGCACCGAGGAAGACGCCACTCGCGGTTATGCCGTGCACGCACCAGGCCCGCGCGGTGCCATCTCGGGCGAAGCGGGGCGCGGTGGTGGCCGGACGGGGGGCAGCGGTCATCCTCTCAGCGTAGTGGGGCGATGCTTCCATGACGCGCTCGGTGGTCACAGCGAGTGCCCGCCGCGCGAAGAGTGAGGGGACCGCTACGGTCGTCCGGGGGTCCACGCCCCTCGTGTTTGTGCCGGGGGAACTTGTGGCGGAAAACCGGGGGACCTACCGTTCGTGGGTGACCGCGCTGCCTGGTAGCCGACATGGACGGGCGGCGCCGAAGCCGGGGCATGCGAATCGTTTCGGCAACGGGTACCGCCTGGCACTGGTGATCGTGGTCGCGTCGAGTGCGGTGGTCGTCGCCATAGCGGGATCCTGGAGCCAGCTCCGAGGTCACATAAACCTCGATCAGATCGGCCATACGGCATCGGTCATCTCGCGAAGTTGGCAGAACACGTTCTTTGATTGGAAGTTCTGGCTGATCGTCGCGGTGCTCGCGACCCTCGAGCGACTGTTCCCGGCTCGGCGAGGCGAAGGGCTGTTGCATGTAGGCGCCGCGCAGGACGTCGTCTACTTCGTGTTCTTCGCGGTTCTCCACCTGACGATCGTGCGTCTGTACTTCGTGCTCCTGAACGGCTTGGCGAGCGCAGTCATCCCCGGGATCGGCGACCATCTCGAAGAGGTGCTCGGCACCGCAGGAACGATCGCCGTCGTGTTCGTGCTGGCCGACTTTCTGAACTGGGGCACACACTTCGCGCGCCACCGGGTGCCTGCCTTCTGGCATTTCCACGAGGTGCATCACTCGCAGCGGTCGTTGAACATGTTGACGGAATCGCGAGAGCACTTCTTCGAGGCGATGATCGCGAGCACAGTCGCGTTCGTTCCGATAGCGCTGCTCGGTGCGTCGTTTCGGGTGATTGCCGGCACCGTCACCCTGACCGTGTTCTACAACTACTTCCAGCATTCGAACATCCGTACGAACCTGGGGCCGCTGCGCCACCTGCTCGTCACACCCCAGTCGCACCGGGTCCACCACTCTCTCGATCCCGAGCATCACGACACTAACTTTGGTGTCATCTTCAGCGTATGGGACCGGATCTTCCACACCCAGTTCCACGGCGATGGCAGCGAGTATCCGGCCACCGGCGTCGACAACCCGCGTTTCCCGCTCGAAACGACAGCCAGACCGGGGTCGCTGCTGAAGAACTACGGCCGTCAGATGATCTACCCCCTCCGCGCGTTGATGCACACCGCGTCGCCACAGGAAGCCTCCGGGAGTCCCCGCACCCCTCCGACGTGACCGATCAGCTGTTCGCAGCGGTGATGCGGCGGTCGAAGTCATCGGCCAGGTCGAGGAGCGCGGCGCGGCAGTCGCCGGAGAACGCGGGCCCGTGCATGAGCGCAAGTGTGTCGACGTCGAGCTCGGCGAGTTGACGCACAGTTGCGCCACTCGTTGGCGCGAGCGAGGTGGCCGAGAATAGATCCTCGGCGGCGATCGCCGGGCCGACGATGTCGTCGTTGCTCGCTGCCGCGTACTCGCCCGTCCTGGTGAAGAGGTCACCGCAGAAGAGCGTGCGCGTGGTCTCGTCGTACATCAGGCCGGCCTCCCACGAGTGCGGCACGTGTGGCGTGTCGATCCATCGCATCGCGTGGCCACCGATGTCGAGTACCTCACCCTGGCGGAGGGGGCGCGGCGCACGGTCGGCCAGGTCGGTGATCGAGACCATGCACCCGGTCATGCCCTGCACCACCGTCGACTGCGGTGCGGTACCCAACCACTCGTTCATGGATCCGCACTCGTCGGACTCGACGTGGCCGAACGAGATCCAGGCCAGCTCGTCTGCGGGTACCACCTGCGACACCGCGGCGGCCACGAGGGGGAACATGCGGCGTGGTCCGGTGTGGAACAGCATCGGCTCGTCGGCGGCGACGAGGAACTGGTTGAAGCTGAAATCGGCGTCGGAAACGTAGGTGGTGAGCTGGTGAACTCCGTCGGCGATCTCGGCGACTCGGGTTTCCATCAGAACGGAACCTCCGTGCTCAGCAGGCCAACGCCGGTGGCGCGACCCGACAGGATGCGGCAGAAATCGATCGCGTCGAGCCCGATCGGCTCGCCACCACCGGCTTGGGTGAAGCAGCCGCCCGCCGGGCCCTCGAGATCGAGCGTGAACGGTTGTCCGTGGCGTCGTGCCCACTCCGCGACCACATCGGCGACGAGTCGTCCGTCGTGGTCGGCAGTGAGGATCACATCGCGACCGGTGGCGCGGCTGATGTCGACGCGGTGCATCCAGATGTCGCGGGTCAGGATCACGTCGAGCAGGTAACCCAGCCGCCACTTCTCCTCGACCCCCGCCACTTCCTGCTTCATCGGAATGCGTCGCAGGAGTGCCGGGACCCGGCCCCTGGCGCGAGCCGAGCGCGGCGCGGCCAGAGCCAGTCGGTGCACGATCTCAGCTTGAGTGAGGTCGGCCCGTTCGCTCACCTGGGCGGCGGTCATACCGTCGATGAACGGGCCATCGCCGGCTGCCTTCGCCCCCGCACGCATCTGGTGCACGAACCGGGGAACCGAGCTGAACCCTTCCATCGCCCCGAGGAGGTGCGCAGCCATCGCCCGCACGTCCCACGCCGGGCAGTCGGTCGCCTGCGTCCAGTCTGACGGTGCGAGCGACACCAGGAGCTCGAGGACCCGTTGGTTCTCGGCCGGCGCGAGCGCGGTCGCTTCTGCCCGCCCAAGGCGCGGCACCTGGTCGACCGGTGTCGGTGTGGTCATCATCTCCGCTTCCCCACTTTCTCAATGGTCGCCGGTCTTCTGGTCGCCGGACCTCTAAGCGACACGTGCGCGAAGAACATCTCGATTGCCTCGTCGACGCGCCGGGTCCACCGGTCGCCGCCGGGATCGTTGGAGATCTGTTGGTCGGTGAGGCCCGTGCCGATTGCCGTCAATAGATCGAGCGCGTCGTCATCTAGCCCCATGCCCGCGAGGCGAGCGCGCAGTGTCTCGAGGCCCTCGACCGAGCTCGCGTACGACTCGGGAGACGGCTCGAAGCCGGGGATGGTGCGTTGGAACAGCAACTGGTAGCGGGCGGGATCCTCGGTGCAGAACCCGACGAAGAAGTGAAGGCCGACCTTGAGGTCGACCAGCCCATCGCCGGTCTCCGGGATCAGTGCCTGTCCTCGCGCGTACTCCTGCGCGCCCTGGCGGAACATAGCGTCGTAGATCGCGTGCTTGGAGTCGAAGTACGAGTACAGCGACGGCGCTTGCATTCCGACCCGACGGGCCAGGTCGCGCAGCGACAACCCGGCGAGGCCCTCGGCGCGGACCAGCTCCCATGCCGCGTCCAGAATCTCCGAACGGGTGGCCTCACGCCGTTCGGCGCGGCGATCACGAATAGGCTGAACAACCATCGTTCGTAGTATCGAACACTGTGAAGCGATGTGTCAAGCAGTCTTTGATGGGATGTCCGGACGGTCGGAGCCTCCGTCGACCACGATGATGCGATGATCTCACCGCCTGATCCCGCGCCTGAGCCGACGACGCGGGCCCCGGTCCCGGTGAGGCAATTCGCGGCGTTCTGGGTGATCGGCGTCGCAGTCGTGGGTGGCACGCTCATCGCCTGGACCCTGATCGCTTCGTTGGCAACGGTGATCGGACTCGTCGTCGTGGCCGCGTTCTTCGCGATCGTCCTGACGCCCGCGGTCGATGCGCTTCAGGCGCGCACGCATGTCAGGCGTGGGATCGCGACCCTCGCAGTGTTCCTGGCCGGTGTGGTCATCGTCGGGTCCCTGACCTACGCGTTCGCCCGCCCGATATACGACGCGTCGTCGACGTTCACCCGTGATCTGCCGCACACGATCCACGACGCCGAACGCGGACGCGGCGAAGTGGGTCGAACGCTGCGCGATCTCGGGGCCCAGGATTGGGTCCGCAAGAACCTGCCCAAGATCCAGTCGTCGCTCAGCAGCGCCAACGGGCCACTCGTCACGACAGGGAAGGCTCTCGTGTCGGGGGTCGTGGCAATGGTGACAGTGCTCGTGTTGTCGTTTCTCATCTTGATGCAGACGCCCAGCATCACCGCGTTCGTGCTCGGGCTGTTCCCGGAGCGTCGAGCGACCCGGATCCGCAGGGTCGGCCAGGACGCGGCCGGCGCGGTCTCGGGGTACATCACGGGCAACCTGGTGATCTCGCTCATCGCCGGTATCGCGATCTACACCTGGCTCTTCGCGTTCGGTGTGGCTTTCGCGTTCGTGCTCGCACTCTGGGTCGCGTTCGCCGATCTGCTCCCGCTGGTCGGTGCGACGATCGGGGCGATCCCCGCGATATTTGTGGCGTTCCTTCAATCACCCGGCTTGGGCATCGCGACGCTGATCTTCTTTGTTGCCTACCAGGCGTTCGAGAACCACGTGTTGCAGACCACGATCATGGCAAAAACGGTGAAGCTAAACCCGCTCGGCGTGTTGCTCGCGGTGCTGGTCGGGGTCGAGCTGGCCGGGCTCCTCGGCGCGCTCCTGGCGATCCCCGCCGCGGGCGCGATCCAGGTCGTCGTCCGCGACGTGTGGAGCGAACGGAGCCAGTCGGTTAAGCACGCCTTCAGCGTCGGCGCAGATGAACAGCCCGAAGCCGAACTGCCCGATCCCTGATCGCCCCGACCTGATCAGCGTCACTGTCGCTGTCGCACCCTCCTCCTAGAGTCGGGAGGATGTCGGTACCCGGTCCTTCCGTGCTCGGTCGCGGTGTCGTGCTCTTGGCGGGCGACGCCGTTCCCGCCCCGTGGGCAGATGCAGAGGTCGTCGAGATCGACGACGAGGCCTTGGCCGATTTGGGCCCGGTCGTCACGACGTTGCACCGCCTGTGGGCGGATCGCCTTCCGCCGGCAGTGGTGCTCGCCGTCGACACGGATCGGTTCCGGGCCCCGGTGTCGATCACTGATGAGCCGTGGCGGTTGGGCGCCCGCTTCGAGCTCTGGGCCGATCGCCTCCAGTTCCTCGTCTGGGCCAACAACTACGACGCCCGCGGTGACAGGGACCCGGTGTGGTGGTGGACCGCCAAGGCGCTACGCCTGGGCGCGACCGAGGTGACCGGCGCCGGATCGGGTGACGTCAGGTTTGTCGACGGCACCGCGGCATGGATCGACGGTGGCCCCCGGGGACCGCTCGATCGCGCTTCGCTCGATGCCGGAGTGCTCCACAGGGAGGTGGTGGAGTGCGGCCGATTGACGTGCGACCCCGTTCCCGCGCCGGTGACCGTGGCCCTCGCGCCCGACCAGCTTGCCGCGGTGGAGCACGGCGCGGGTCCGGCCCGGATCGTCGCCCCCGCGGGTTCGGGAAAGACGCGAGTGCTCACGGAACGCCTTCGTCACCTCGTCGTCGATCGTGGCCTTGATCGCGAAGGCGTGCTCGCAGTCGCGTACAACAAGCTGGCGCAGACTGAGATGGAGGAGCGCACCAACGACTTCCGGCCGCGCGTCAGCACTCTCAACGCGCTCGGCTACCGACTGCTCCGAGAGCATGCGGATCGGGCTCCGCGCGTGCTCGACGAGCGCGAGGTGCGGCGCCTGGTCGACGACGTCGTTCCTCGCGGTCGACCTCGAGCGAATACCGATCGCCTCGCGCCCTATCTCGAAGGGTTGACCGCGATCCGGCTTGGCCTTCGCGATCCGGATGACGTCGAAGCCGAGCGAGACGACGTCCCCGGTCTGGCCGACGCGTTCGGTCCGTACCGCGGCGCGCTCGGGGCCGCGGGAGCCGTCGACTTCGATGAGCAGATCTACCGCGCAATCGAGGTGCTCCTGGTCGACGGCGAGTTCCGGCGGCAGGTGCAGCCGGCGTACCGTCACCTCCTGGTCGACGAGTTCCAGGACCTCACGCCCGCGCACATGCTGCTGCTGCGGCTTCTGGCTGCGCCCTGTCTCGACGTCTTCGGTGTCGGCGACGACGATCAGGTCATCTACGGCCATGCCGGTGCCGACCCCGCGTTCCTCATCGAATTCGATCAGCTGTTCCCTGGCGCGGCTTCCCATGCGCTCGAGGTGAACTACCGCTGTCCGGTCGAAGTGGTGCGAACGGCACGGACCCTCCTGTCGTACAACCAGGTACGGGTGGCGAAGGAGATCCGGCCCGGGCCCGCGGCCGACGACGATCCCGACGCTCTCGTCGTGAACCGACACCGCCCCGATGCCGGCGCGCAGCAGCTGGTAGCGGTCGTGCGGAGCTGGCTCGACGACGGTGTTGCCGCCTCGGAGATCGCGGTGTTGACCCGCGTGAACTCGCTGTTGCTCGCACCGCATGTCGCCCTCGTCGAAGCCGGTGTGCCGGTCAGCTCGGCAGTTTCGACCGACATGCTCGAACGCACGGGGATCAGGGCCGCACTCGCTTATCTCCGGCTGGGTTCGTCACCCGACCGACTCGAGCCCGGTGATCTGGTTGAGGTGCTCCGCCGGCCGAGCCGCGGCTTTCCACCGTGGATCAGCAAGTGGATGCAGCGCACGATGTCGATCGCCGAGCTGCGAGAGATCGCCGAGCGCATCGACGACACCAAAGTCGGGGCCAAGGTCGTCGGGCTGGCCGATGACCTGGCCGTCGTCGCCGAGGTTGCCGGCCGCGGTACGACTCGAGATGTCCTCGCCGTAGTTGCCGACGACATCGGTCTCGGCGGCGCGATGTCGTTGCTGGACGGTTCGAAGGGTGGCCAGAGCGGTTCGCAGCTCGATGACCTCGATGCGCTCGCCCAGGTCGCCTCCCTCCATCCTGAACCGGCGTCGTTCGAGTCGTGGCTCCGTGGGGTCCTCGGCCGTCGACGTGATCGTGGGGGCGAGAATGGCACCGGCGGTGGTGAGTTCGGAGATGCAGGTGGTGGCGTGACCCTCTCGACGGTCCATCGGGTCAAGGGCATGGAGTGGGACCGAGTCGTTGTGGCCGGTGTCACCGAGGGCGTGCTCCCGCATCGGCTGGCCGAGAACGAAGAGGAAGAGCGGCGAGTCCTACACGTGGCAATCACCCGCAGTCGTCACAGGGTCGTGCTGCTGGCCGATGTCGTGCGTCCGTCGCCGTTCCTAGGTGAGCTGGACGGCTCGGCTCGCAGGCCTCTTCCCGGAGTCACCGGGTCACCTTCGGCGATACCGAAGGCCGGCGCGGCGAAGGCGAAGAAGGCGAAGAAGGCGAAGGTGGTGTTGCCCGATCTTCCACCGGATGCGGTGTCGGCCGATGAAGCGCTGCGGGCCTGGCGGCGCGAGCGGTGCCGGGCCGATGAGGTCCCCGCGTACATCGTGGCGTCGAACGCGGTCTTGGCGTCGATCGCCATCAGTCGTCCGACGACACTTGCGGAGTTGGCGAAGCTCAACGGGATCGGGCCGACGAAGCTCGATCTCTACGGCAACGAGATCCTCGCGGTGCTCGAAGCGCTGGAGTAAGCGTCAGCTCTCGGCGTCGGCGTCGGCGGCGGCGTCGGCGTCGGCGGCGGCGGCGAAAACGCTCACCGCAGTGGGCGGGGGAGGGAGCGTCCGCGCGGCGCGGGCGAATACGTCAGCTCGATCGATCGGAGCGCGGCGGTCGAGCTGGCCGAGGATGCGGGCCAACTCGGCCTGGCGAAGGCCATCGAAGGTGGGCTCGGGGCCGGCGTCGGTCATAGCGTGCTCCCGGTTGCGTCGACGGCGTCGAGGTTGACGAAAGACGCGAGCTCGTCGTTGTCGAGCGCAGTGATCAGCTGCTCGGTCGAGGTGATGATCGAACCGGCGAGAGCGCGTTTGGCCTCGATGATCGCGGCTATGCGTTCTTCGATCGTCCCCGGACATACGAGGGTGTGCACGACGACGCCTCGGGTCTGACCGATCCGCCAAACACGGTCCGACGCCTGGTCTTCGACCGCCGGGTTCCACCAGCGGTCGAAGTGGATCACATGGTTGGCCCTAACAAGGTTGAGGCCGGTGCCGCCGGCGCGGAGCGACACCGCGAGCACGCCCGCCCCGCTGCCGCTCCCGAACTGCTCGACGATCTCGTCGCGGCGGATTCGGGCGACGCCACCGTGAAGGATCGGAACCTCGAGCCCGAGTTGTTCCGAGAGGTGCGGCGCGATACGGCGCAGGAACCGCGCGTATTGGCTGAAGATCACAACGGCTTCGTCTTCGGCGACGATCTCCTGGATCAGCTCCACCAGGCGGTCGAGCTTGCCCGAGCGCCCCGCGAGCTCGCTGTCGTCACCATCGATGAGGCTTGCCGGGTGGTTGCAGATCTGCTTGAGGCGGGCGATCCCGGCGAACACGTGGAGCTGTCTGCGGTTGGTCTCGGTGAGCTCGGCGACTTCGTCGAGCATCGCGCGCGCGGTGGCCTGGTAGAGCGTGACCTGTTCATGGGTGAGAAGGCAGTCGTCGCGCACGACGATGCGGTCGGGGAGCTCGTCGACGATTCCCGGATCGGTCTTCGTGCGCCGACAGACGAACGCGGCGATTCTCCGGTGGAGATGCTCGAGCCTTTCGGCGTCGGCGAGCTCGTCACCTGCCCCACCGAGTCGGTACTGCGCCGTGAAGGTTCGCCGGTTCGAGAGCAGCCCGGGATTGACGAACGACATGATGCTCCAGAGCTCGCCGAGATGGTTCTCGACCGGCGTCCCAGTCGCCGCGATGTGATGACGTGCACTGAGTGCGCGCGCGGCCTTCGCGGTAGCGGTGTCCGCGTTCTTGAGCGCTTGGGCCTCGTCGACGATCACGCGGTGCCATTTCACATGCGCGAGGCGATCGTCGCGACGCAACAACCCGTAGGTCGTGATCACAAGGTCGGCATCGGCTGCGGTGTTGACCGGATCGCCACGGGTGTCGCCATGGTGCACCGCCACGCGAAGCTCCGGTGTGAACCGCGCCGCTTCGCGCATCCAGTTCCCGACGACCGACGTGGGCGCGACGACGAGTGTCGGCCCTTCGTGGTCGTGGGCGGTGAGTGCCAGGAGCATCGCGGTCTTGCCGAGTCCCATGTCATCGGCGAGGATCCCTCCGAGACTGTTGCGTTCGAGCCACACCAGCCAATCAAGTCCGTCGCGTTGGTAGTCGCGCAGCGGTACGTGCACCGAGGCTGGAACCGGAACGCGTTCGGCGGGCTCGGGCTGCCAGGTACCCGCGAGCGCGCGAGTGAGCCAGCTCGCGGGTGCGAGATCGAGCTCGAACTCGATGTCGGGCTCCCCTTCGGCGTCGGCGGCGGCCTCGAGCACTGCGGCCGCGTCGGTCACGCCGAACCGACGGACGAAGTCGGCGATGCGGGCGCGCTCGCCGTCGGCGAGAAAGATCCAGCGTCCTTCCAGCGATACCAGGTCGTGCCGCGCGTTCAGAAGCGTGTCGAGCTCTTCCCGTGAGAGCGTGATGTCGCCGACCCGGACTTCGCCGGTGAGGATTAGGTTCGCCACGTCGAGGCTCGCCGGTTGCCCCTTCACCCGGTACCGGCGTCGGCTGGTGTGGCGTTGACCGAGGCGCGCCGGGAGCAACGTAGCGATCCCCGCGGCAGTGAGACGGGGCGCCGCAGTCTCGACGAGCTTCACCACGTCTTCGAGGTCGAGCTCGCGGCGAACCGGCTCGCGCTCGCGTAACGCGGGCCACGCTTGGCGAGCCGCGGCCCACTCCGCGGTGACGAGCTGGGAAACGGTATCGGCGGAGAGATCGAGCGTCGATGCAACTGTCTCGATGTCGCCGAGCTCGAGCATGGTGGTCGTGACCCGACGTGCTTCGATGCAAGGAACCAGCTCGAATCCGTCGACTCCCGCTTCAAGGCGGAGCACCAGGCGCGCCTCGGCGGCTCGACGCGCGATGACCCTGTCGACCCATCGGCTGAACGTCGTGCTCGGGCGCCGGCCGGCCAGGGGCGACGGCACGGGTCCGAGCGCGGCTACTGCGAGCGTGTGGATCAGGTACCCGCAGAGCTCTTCGGCGTCGGGGTGGTGCGCCCGGGCACCGGCGAGGGCGTCGGCCAGGTCTTGCACCGCGCCGCGTTCGGGTGCGGCGATCCACGCGGTTGCGAAGTTGGGCAAGGGTCCGGGAAGCACCTGTCCATCGGTCACGACCCGCAGGACGGCCACGAACAGCTCTAGCAGCTGGCCCAACGCAGGGGTGACCGGCCACCCGGTTGTGATGAGGGCTCTGAGCGCGGCGGCCTCGTCGACAGCGACTGCCCAGCGCCGTTCAAAGCCGCTGGGAGCGATCCAGAATGACTGCTGGACCGGGCGCGCTCTAGGGCCGAGGATCTCGGCGAGATCCCCGAGGTGGGGCTGTCGCAGCCCCTCGTCGGGATCGGTGAGGAGCCATAGCTGCCCACCGTCAAGCCGGCCGTCGAGCACGACGCGGTCGGAGTTGGGCACCGACTGCATCAGGTGACGGTACCGGAGCGCAGCGCTCCGGCTCGCCTGCAAGCTTCCCGATGACCGTTACGAGACGTTCTCGTGGTCCGTAGCGCCCTCGGCAGTGGCGGGGTCAGCGGTGGCATTAGCGGCGCCGTTGCTGCCGTGTTTGAACTCCTTGGACGCTTCGCCGAGGGAGCGGGCGAGCTTCGGGAGCTTGGCGCTGCCAAAGATCAACAAAACGATAGCCAGGATGATCAGCAGTTCGGTGGGGCCGAGGTTCATCGGTGCTCCTTGGAGAGATCGTCTCGAGGCGGGGTCGGCACGATCCGCGCCCGGTCACGGGTTCTACGGAGCGGGCTCTGCGGCCAGATGTCTCCATCCTCGGATGCTCGGGCGCCGAGGGTGGCTCTAGGGTCGAGGGGAATGGACTCTTCGGAACCGATCGAGGCGATCTCCGCGGTGACGCTTCTCACTGTCGACATGGCCGCCTCGGTCTCGTTCTACGCCATGCTCGGCTTCCGCGTTGTGGCAGGTGGCCCCGATGCCGAGTTCACGACTTTGCGGGCAGGCGGCTCCGTCGTAGTGCCCAACTTCGTGAACCTTCAGCTCGACCGCGCCCACGATCCGACCGGGCCGATATGGGGCAGGGTCATCTTCTGGGTCGCCGACGTCGACGCCGTCCACGCGCGGGCTCTTGCCGCCGGTTTCGAGCCCGCCGCTATGCCCGCCGACGCACCGTGGGGCGAGCGCTACTTCCACGTCCGCGATCCCGACGGCCACGAGCTCAGCTTCGCCAGGCCCCTGTAGGAGACACTTCGGCGGGGCTAACGCCGGCGGAGGCTTGGCTCTGCGATCGAGGGAGGCGTGTAACCGGCGTCGGCCGCCGAGAATGTGGTGCCGGGGGGGACGATCTCGTCGATGCGGTCGAGCAGATCCGAGTCCAGGGTGATGTCGGTCGCAGCGAGCTGCGTCTCGAGCTGCTCGAGCGTCCGAGGTCCGATGATCGCCGCGGTGACGGCGGGGTGGTTGATCACGAAGGCCAGCGCGAGATGCACCAGCGTCATCCCTGCATCTTCTGCGAGGGTCGCGAGTTGGTCGACGGCTTCGAGCTTGCGCTGGTTCTCGGGATTGGTCATGTCGTAGCGATCGGGGACCATCGCGGCGCGTCGGCTCGTGTTCTCTGCGCCGATTCGCCACTTGCCCGACAGCCAGCCGCCCGCGAGCGGGCTCCACGGGATCACGCCCATGCCGTAGCGCGCGCACGTAGGCAGCACGTCGGCCTCGATGCCGCGCACGAGGATCGAATAGGGCGGCTGCTCGCATACGAACCGTTCGCGGTTGCGCCGTTGCGCGACCCATTGAGCCTCGACGATCTCGGCAGGAGGAAACGTGGAGCTCCCGATATAGCGGACCTTTCCCTGGTGCACGAGATCAGTCAGCGCGCCGAGTGTCTCGTCGATTTCGGTCTCGGGCTCGGGCCGATGGATCTGGTACAGGTCGATGTAGTCGGTACCCAGGCGACGCAGGCTTTCCTCGCACTCCCGGATGATCCATCGGCGTGAGTTGCCCGCCATGTTCGGGTCCCGACCCATGGGTCCGTGCACCTTCGTCGCGAGCACGACCTCGTGGCGGTGGCCGACGAGTGCTTTGCCGACGATCTCTTCCGACTCGCCGGCCGAGTACATGTCGGCCGTGTCGACGAAGTTGATGCCGGCATCGAGCGCGGTGTGGATGACCTTGACCGAATCGTCGTGGTCGCGGTTCCCCCACGCCCCGAACATCATGGCCCCGAGGCACAGCGGGCTCACCTTCACCCCGGTACGTCCAAGCGTGCGGTACTCCATCGCCTGCCTCCTCTGTCGGCTTCCCTATTCAGTTTGTCAGCCCGGTTCGCCTCTCGTCGCGAGTAGCGTCGACCGGGAACCAGCGACCGAGAATGAGTCAGCCGCCGACCGGGGCGCACACCGTCGCCCTGGCACCCGACTCCGAGGAGATCCGATGGCCGACAAATCCCCGAAGAAACCCAACTCGAAGAAGGTCGGCAAGACGCTGAAAGAGAAGCGGGCCGAGAAGAACGCGAAGCGCGACGAGAAGCGCCCCGGATTCGGTTCCTGATCGCTCGGCCGAGCTGAGCCCGGCGTTCACGCGGGTCGCGTGAACCGCGCCCGACGTTCGAACTCGGCGACACCGGCGGCAACCACACGATCGTGCGCCCAGACCATTGCCGGTCGGGCGATGATCGAGAAATTGGCCAAGACGGGATCGCGTAGCTCGAGCGACCACACGAGCCGTGCTGCGCAGCCGTGTGGGTGCGGTTCGATCTCGAGGCGGGCCGGGCCGCGCAGGTCACCGTCGACCCGGGTCGCGATGAGGGAGCCGGGGTCGACGTCCTCGATCGTGATCGTGATGCGTAGCGCGTAGGGCAGCGGCGCTTGGATCACGCAGCGCGCCTGCGCGCCCGTGGCTATGCCATCGATCTCGCAGCGTCGTAGCCAGCTCCACCAATTGGTGAACTCATCGGTCTGACAGACCGTCGCGTAGAACTCGTCGGGTTGCGCGGCGAACACCCAGACGCGGTCGAACTCGAAGGGCCGGGGCACAGGCTCAGGCTCGCATGCCCACGGCCGCGTTGCACGGTCGGTGT
This sequence comes from Actinomycetes bacterium, assembly GCA_025363815.1. Lineage (GTDB taxonomy): Bacteria > Actinomycetota > Acidimicrobiia > IMCC26256 > JANYLB01 > JANYLB01. The sequence goes on along the minus strand of JANYLB010000032.1, from coordinate 127,972 downwards.
CGGGATCTGGCCTGATCGGAGGAACCGTCGCACCGTGCGCGCGTACGCTGGATAGTCGGACGTCCGGATGCCGCGAGAGGGAATCACATGGGTGTGCTCGAAGGGGTGAAGGTGCTCGAGCTGGCGGAATTCGGATTCGTTCCGAGCTGCGGAGCGATCCTGGCCGACTGGGGTGCCGAGGTCGTCAAGGTCGAACGGCCGTCGGGGGACCCGCTTCGGCTGGTCCAGCGCGCCGGGCTCGTTGCCGACACCGGTGACTTCGAGCTGCTCTGGGAGCAGATCAATCGCAACAAGCGCGGGATCACGATCGATCTCCGCTGCGAAGACGGCCGAGCCGCGCTCGACGGGTTGCTCGAATGGGCCGACGTGCTGATCACGAGCTTCCTCCCGGCGGCACGGCGCAAGCTGACCATCGAGCCCGACGACGTGTGGAAGATCAACCCTCGCCTCATCTACGCGCGTGGTCACGGTCAGGGTCAGGCCGGGCCCGATGCCGAGATGGGCGGGTTCGATTCCGTCTCGTACTGGGCTCGCGGCGGCCTGGCCCATGTGCTCACTCCTGAGGAAGGGCCGCTCATCATGCAGAGGGCCGCGATGGGCGACGGGCCCGCCGGAGCGTTCCTCGCCGGTGGTGTCGCCGCCGCGCTGTACCAACGCGAGAAGACCGGGGTCGGTTCCATCGTCGACGTGTCCTTGCTCGGGACCGCGGTCTGGACGCTTGCGCCGGATCTCGTCACGACGTCGATCCTCGGCGCGGCTCCGCCGCCGATCGATTCGAGCGCCCCGCTCTCGAGCGCGTTGATCGGTACCCACCGGACGCGAGACGGTCGCTGGTTGATGCTGAACATGATGGATGACACCCGCCATTGGGCTCCGACGTGCCGCGCCCTCGGCCTCGCCGATCTCATCGACCGACCGGAGTACGCCGACACTGCGGCGCGCTCGGAGAACCGGTCGGCGTTGCACGCGGCGATCTCCGGGGCCATCGCGTCACGAGACCTCGTCGATCTGAGACCCGACCTCCTCGCGCAGGACACGATTTGGTCGGCGATGGCAACACCGGAGGAAGTGACCGCCGATCAGGCTGTGGCTGCCAACGGCTATCTCGCTCCGCACCCCGATCACGATCGTGCCCGTCTCGCTGCGGGCCCGTGCCAGTTCGACGGTGAGCATCTCGTGATCCGGCGTCGAGCTCCGCATCCGGGGGAGCACACTGCCGAGGTGCTCACGGAAGCCGGCTTCGAGCCAGAGACGATCGAGAAGCTGCGGTTGTCCGGGGCGCTCGGGTAGCGCGGATCGGCCACAGATAATGGCTCAGTCTCGTCGTGGTGCGGTGGTGGTAGGAACCGGTTTTGGGGCGCGCGTGCACGTCCCAGCGTTGCGTGCTGCCGGCTTCGAGGTGGTCGCGCTCATCGGGAGAGATCCGGAGCGCACGGCTCGGCGCGCGGAACGGGGTGGGATCCCGCACTCGTTCACTTCGCTCGATGATGCGCTCGCATCCCGCGACCTCGACTTCGACGCGGTGACCATCGCGACGCCGCCGGCGACCCACGAACGCATCGCGGTCGCTGCGCTCGAGGCCGGTCGTCACGTTGTCTGCGAAAAGCCGTTCGCGGTCAACGCCCATGAGGCCCGGCGCATGGTCGACGCCGCCCGGGCAAGCGGGGCCGTTGCTCTCGTGGGCCACGAGTTCCGATGGGCAACTGAGCGAGCGACGGTGGCGCGTGCGATCGCGTCCGGCGCGATCGGCGAACCCCGCGTCGCGTCGCTCGTGCAGTTCGTTCCGATTGTCGCGGATCCTGGCGCCCGCACACCGGATTGGTGGTTTGATGCCGACGCGGGTGGCGGTTGGCTGGGCGCGTCGGGGTCGCATGTCGTCGACCAGATACGCGTCTGGCTCGGCGAGTTCGAATCGGTCAGCGCGACTCTCGGGGTTACCTCTAGTCGACCCGGCCACGCGAGAGCGGAAGAGGGCGGACGGCTTGCCGAAGACAGCTTCACAGTCCGCTTCAGGCTTCGCAGCGGCGTGGAGGGTGTCATGCAACAGACGGCCGCGGCCTGGGGTCCGCCGACCGGCCTGACTCGCGTGGCCGGTATCTCGGGCACGGTGTGGATCGACGGGGATGCCGCGTGGATCGCCGATGCCGATGGAAGCCGCCCGCTCCCGGTCGATGCCGATCTGATGCTGGCAGTCGAACCCGAGGTCAGCGACGATCCCCGTCACCGATACACGCACCTAGAGCTCGGGCCGTACACGCAGTTGCTGAGGGCCCTGCACTCGGCTATCGACGGGACGCGACTCGACGATGTGTCGACTGTGCCGGTGCCGACGTTCGCCGACGGCCTCGCGTGCGTCGAGGTGCTCGACGCGATCCGGGCTTCCTCCGCTGCTGATGGCGCACGGATTTCGGTCGCGAGAGGCGACGGATCGGGAGTTGATCTTCCCTCTGGTTGAGCGTCTGGTCTGAGCTCGGTCAGGGCCAGGTGATACCGAACTGGGTTGACTCGAGGATGCGACCGGTCAACCCGTTGCCGTTTTGGACGGCGAGGAAGTTGACGGCGGGAACGACGGCGTCGGGGCCGGTCCAGCCAGTCCAGTCGTAGTCCTCGCCGAGCTCGCGCACTGTCATCTCGGTCTTCACCGCACCGGGACGAAGCGCGTTGACCGCGATTCCGAACTCGGCGAGCTCACCGGCGAGCGCGGTGCTGAACCGCTCCAGCGCCGCCTTCGCGACCGAATAGGTCACGTAGCCCGGTGGCATTCCTGTGATGTATGGATCGGCCGCGCCCGACGAGATGTTGATGATGCTGCCTCCGCCCTGCTCGCGCATCGGTCCGACGACGGCCTTGGAGGTGAGGAAGAGGCTGCGGACGTTGATCCGCATCGACTCGTCCCACATCTCCTCTGTGGTATCGGGGAACAGTCCCCGGGTCGGCGCCATCGCGTTGTTCACCAGCACGTCGAGGCGGCTGTACGCGGCGACCGTCGCGTCGACAAGCGCGGTGATGTCTTCGGCGATGCCGATGTCGCACCGGACGGCCAGCGCCTCGCCGCCGGCAGCGCGGATCGCAGCGACGGTCTCGTCGATCGTGCCGGGGAGGTGGAGGTCGTTGGGATGATCGGCCGTGGTGCGGGCGGAACAGACCACGGCCGCGCCGGCCGCGGCGAGCCCGAGGGCCAGACCCCGCCCGATTCCTCTGGACGCACCGCTCACGATCGCAACCTTTCCGGTCAGGTCTGGTCGGACGTCGTTTGCAGAGCTGCTCATCTCAGGGGTCCCCTTCGTCGTCGCCATGCGTGTCGCACACTTGCACAGGTACGGTCCGTGCACGTTCCGGTGACCTGCGGCTCGACGGCGACGCACCGCTCAGCCTGCGGTTTCGTCTCGCGTCATCTCGCGCCGACTCTCGTAGGTTTTCGACCTCAGCGCGGACTGAGCGCGGACTGGAGCTTGGCGCCAACCACGGCGCGGGTGCGGTCGTCGCTATCCGGCCAGAGATGCGAGTAGAGGTCGAGCGTCTGAGCTGCGGACGCATGACCAAGGCTTCGCTGAACCGCCTACACGCTCTCGCCGTGCCGGATCAGGAGGCCGACGTAATGGTTGCCGCAGCGAGTTGAAACCGGTTCCCTTCGCCAATCCCGCGCGGAGGACCGCGGGTCGCCGGATCTGAGCGAACTGCGGGAGGAGGAGCGGTTGGCCTCGTGTGGCGTGGGAAGTAAGCGAGGCAATGAATAGGATTCGCAAAGTCTGGTTGTGGAAGCACGGAGCATTTGTGCCGGAAATGGAAACAGCCCCAGAGCCGACCCAATCGGACCGCTTCCCAGGCCTTGACGGGCTGCGGGCGCTCGCTGTGACCGCCGTGTTCCTCTATCACGGTGGACTGCTCTCACCGGAGCTGCGAGCACATGCGCTCAGCGTGGTCTTCCACCTGGACACGGGAGTCCAGATCTTCTTCGTCCTGTCCGGATTCCTAATCTACCGACCCTTCGCGCTCGCGCACCTGTCCGACCGACCGCGTCCCTCTATCCGTGAGTACGCGCCTCGACGCTTCTTGCGCATCTATCCCGCGTATTGGTTCGCGCTGGGTGTGCTGGTTTTGTTCGGCAGCATCGACTTCCCGCAAGGGAGGGTGTGGTCGTACCTGACTTTGACCCAGACGTATTTCCCGCCGCTGAGCTGGCAGCGACTCGGAGGCATCAGCGTCGCGTGGTCACTCGCCGTAGAGGTGAGCTTCTACCTATTCGTTCCGTTGTGGGCATTCACCCAGCGCAAGCTGGCTGGACGGCGGAGCGCCTTTGCGGCCGAGCTTGTAGGCGTCGGGGTTGTAGTCGCAGCCGGCATCGTCGCGCTGTGGGCGTCGATCTTCGGGCATCCCCCGGCTGCTCTTGAAGTGCTGCCACCCGCCCTTCCCGCACTCGGCCTCGGGATGTTGCTCTCCGTGCTCAATGCGCGAGCGCAGCGAGACCGGCGCTGGGAGGCTCGGCTCGCACGGATCGGGCGCCCTGCGGGAGGGTGGTGGATCGCCGCCGCGGTGTTGTTCGCAGTGCAGTGCAACCAGGACAGCAGCTCCCAAGGCAAGATGCGCGAGCAACTTCTGCGCGTCCTCGTTGCTCTGTTCCTGGTCGTACCCGCGGTCCTAGCCCCGGGCGCCGGAGGTGTGGTCCGGCGTGCGCTCGCCTGGCCGGCCGTCGCCTTTATCGGCACGGTGAGCTATGGCATCTACTTGTGGCACACCTTTGTCGGTGGTGAGCTCTACGAGCACGGCTGGATCCCACGCGACCTTCTGGTGGTTCTCGCGTACTCGGGTTCCGTGGCAATCGCCACGGCAAGCTGGTACCTACTCGAACGTCCAATCATGCGACTTGCTCGACGTCGTCGGGCGCCCGTGCATTGAGACCAGATCTGGTCCGCTCCTTGCGCGTGGACGTACAACCCTTTGCGCGGCTTCGCGATTCAATACCCAGCCGCCCTCCGGTAGAGCTCGCGCCGCAAGATGCCCGCTTCGACCAGCGCCTGGAGGTAGGCCGTAGGTGGTGAGTGGCTCAGAAGCACAGGTACGGTGACCGCATGGCCGACAGACCGGAGTCGCTGCTCATCGGGGTGTTACACGATCATTCCCTACCGGACCAGGACGCGAGCTTCGAACGCGCCGCGCGCGTTGGCGTCTCACTCGTCGGCGATCGGCTTGACCGGCGGGTCGAGTTCCTGCACGTCCACGCGGCGGGACTGCCGCGTGGGACTGCCAACTCCGTGGTCACGGCGTTCGAGAGCCTCGCCTCGGCCGGTGTGCTCGCCGTGATCGGCCCCGCGATCACCGACAACGGCCTGGTGGTGCGCGATCTCGCCGACGCGGCGGAGATCGCGTGCATCAACTACACCGGTAGCGAGCAGACGCGCAGCGAATGGATGTTTCACTACCAGATCGGGTCGCTCGAAGAGGAGCCGAACGTGCTGGCGCGTCACCTTTGCGATCGAGAACTCACTCGTGTCGCGCTCGTGTACGACCGCTCGACCATCGGCCGGCGCTACGCCTCGTTCTTCGATGATGCCTGCCCCGCGTTCGGCGTTGACCTGGTCGGCCGGGTCGGAGTGTCGCCGGTGACCGACGACCTCCGCGCCACAGTCGAGTCGCTGCGGGCGACCGACGCCGACGCGGTGGTCTACCTGGGCCTGGGCCTCTCTGCGTATCCGCTGGCCCGGGCGCTCGGCGAGCTCCGATGGAATCCGCCGGTCGTGACCAACTCCGCCCTGATGTTCGGTTACGCGAACGCCGACTGGGCTCGGGCCTGGAACGGCTGGACCTACTGCGACTCGGTGTCGGGGAGCAACGAGACGCTCGCCGCGTTGCAGGAGCAGGTCGGTGCCGCGATGCCGGGCCCGGGTCTGCCTGGACAGCACGATCTCGGTCGACTCGTGGCCGAGGCGGCCGGGCGCGCTGATCATCTGACCCGGGCTGGTATCCGTGAGGGTCTCGAGCGCATCAAGCTGCTGCCGGCGGCAACGGGCCGGGCCGGGACGACGATGGGATTCGGTCAGTGGGAACGTGCCGCGCTCAAGGGTGAGTACCTCGTGTTGCGCCGGTGGGAAGACGGTGTCTCCCGGGAGCTGGCCGAGACTTGATCCGGTGGGGCGCGTGTGATCACGAGGGGGATGCCGATGAACGAACCAGTGAACCAACCCGAGAGCCAGATCAGCGACTGGGTCATTGACTGCGACACCCACATCACCGAGTCAGCCGGGGTCTGGCGTGATCGACTGCCTGCGAAGTGGCGCGATCTCGGCCCTCGGATGGTCCGCACCGAACGCGGCGTCGACGCGTGGCAGATCGGTGCCAACGCGCAGCCCATCCCGATCGGGATGACTGCGGTCGCGGGCTGGCCCAAGCCGTTCCCTTCGTGCCCGAAGACGATGGAGGAGGCGCCGCTTGCCGCGCACGATGCCGAGGCGCGGCTCGCGTACATGGACTCGGTCGGCATTTGGGCGATGGCGCTGTATCCCAACATCGGTGGGTTCGGGAACCAGGGATTCCTCGAGCTCGGCGATCCGGATCTCATGCTCGCCTGCGTCAAGGCCTACAACGACTGGCTGATCGAATGGTGCTCGCCCGACCCGCGCCGTTTCATTCCGATCATGGCCACACCGTTCTGGGACATCGAGGCGACTGTCGGCGAGGTCGAGCGCTGCGCCGCGATCGGACACAAAGGGATCTTGTTCTCAGGGGAGCCGCAGGTGCTAGGCCAGCCGCATCTGGGCGACCGCCACTGGGACCCGCTATACCGCGTCGCGGCCGAGACCGGCCTCTCGCTCAACTTCCACATCGGCTCGGGCGACATGTCCGACTCCTTCAACCGCGATCGGGTGAAGGCACACGGCGTCGGCTCGACCCTCGTCACCACCAGCCTCGGTCTGTTCCTCGGCAACGCGATGCAGGTCGCCGATCTGTTGTTGAGCGGGGTTCTTCCCCGTCATCCCGAAGTTCGGTTTGTCTCGGTCGAGAGCGGCATCGGGTGGGTACCGTTCGTGCTCGAGTCGGCCGACTACTGCTTCGAGTACTCGACGATGAGAGCCGAGCGACCCGAGTTCGACATGCGCCCGAGCGACTACTTCCACCGCCAGGTGTACGCGTGCTCGTTCTTCGAGTCGCACGCGCCCCAACGCGACCTCGACGTGATCGGCGCCGACAACGTGCTGTTCGAGACCGACTACCCGCATCCGGTCTGCCTGTATGGCAACGTGCGAGAGCGGATCGACGAAGCGTTCGGCAGACTCGACGCCATCACCCGTCGGAAGGTGCTCTGGGACAACGCCGCGAAGCTTTACGGCGTCGGCGCTCCGGATCGGGTGTGGGAGCCGCCACCCGTGTGATTACTCGTGCACGCCCTGCTCACCGACGCGGTTGGGCCGTTGACTGAGACCCGGGCATCGGCCAGGTGTTCCGAGGTGTCGGGCATCACGAGTACCTATTCGGCGAGGCCGCGGTGGTCAGGAGCCGTCACGCAGGGCAGCGGCTGCGGCTCGGAACGCGTCGGAGCGGATCTTCCAGGTTCCGACCGCGGGCGGGGTCGGTGCCGCAGGCGAGAACATGACGATGCCGTTGCGGGGGAGTGCGTCGGCCGCGCCCGCGACCGCGTCGGGAACCGTCTCCGCGGCGCTGACCACCTCGATGCCGCATGCCGCTGCGAGCGCGGCTCCGTTGTCGGGAAGTGTCACCGCGCGGATGCGCCCAGTGGGCCACCGCGCGATCTCTTCTTTCAGCGGGCTCGGGTTCACCCCGCGGTCAACGCCGCCGAGCAACACGATCGTCGGGCGATCGAGCGATCGAGCCCAAGCGAGGCCGGCGGCGGCCGCGGAGGGGTTCGTAGCGAGGGCATCATCGATCCACAGACCATCGGCGGGTCCGGCGCAGGTCGCGAGCCGGCCGGGCAGGAAGCGCTCGGCTGCATCGAGGATTTCGGCGTCACCGATGCCGGTCGCACCCAGCGCGCCAACCACGCGCGCCGCGAGTGCGGCGTTCTGCACGCGGTGGATTGGGAGTCGAAGCGCGTGCTCGGGCACGTCGACGAGATTCGCGGAGAAGGCTCGCGTCGCGTCGATCGCGGCCGCTTCGGCGCGGGGGACGAACACGTGAGTGGCCGCGCGTCCGTCGTTTCCGACGACGCGGAGCTTGTCGCTGCGGTACTGCTCGTAGCTGCCGTGCCAGTCGAGGTGATCCTCGGCGAGCGAGGTGAGGACCGCGATCTCCGGCACATTGTGGAGATCGCTCGCCTGATAGCTCGAGACCTCGATGACGACGATTGGCGCGTCATGGTCCCAGGCGTCGGAGAACACCGGGATCCCGAAGTTTCCGGCCACTCCTACCTGGAGACCCGAACGGCCGGCGAGGTGGCCTATCAGGTCGGTGGTCGTCGACTTGCCCTTGGTCCCTGTCACCATCACTAACCGTTGGTTTCCGGGGAGCGAGCATGCCCACAGGTCGACGGGAGTGGTCATCATCGTGCCCCCGGCGATCGCGTCGCCGATGGGCGCGACGTAGCGGGGGAAGCCGGGGGAGCGCACGAGGATCTCCGCGTTCCGTGTCGCTGCACCGAGCGATGCCACCGGAAGACCTTCGTGCTCGCGGGCGGTCAGGCTCTCGTCGACGACGACGAGTTCACTCGGTCCGGCCGCCATGATCGCGGGGAGCGCGGCGCGTACGTCGATCCCGAGGCCGAGGAGCGCGACCCGTCGACCACGCAGGTCGTCAACTCGCATCGGCAGGTCCCTGAATCGGTTCGATCTCGGATGCGATCCGGCAGATGCGATCGCGGTACTCCTCGGGCAGCCCGTCGACCGACCCGACGTGGAGATAGTCGCCGGTGCTGGTGCCGTGCGACTCGAGCAACGAACGGGCTTCGGGAGCAAGGGCGGACACAACCGCGTGGTGCCGCCAGACCGAGGAGTCGGCCAGCACCGTCAGGGCCGATACTGATTCCATGCGCTCACCTACACAGTCGAAAGGCTTGGCGTCCGACCAGAGCGCCCTTACACCGTCGATGTTCTCGAGCTCGTCGAAGACGTGGTGGCCGAAGTGTGCGTACACGGCCTTCGGGTCGAGGGACGGGGCCAGCACGAGCGCGGTGAACAGACACTTAGCGCACTGGCCACACGGTCGTTGCTCTCGGCTGGCGGTGGTCTCGTTCCAGACGGTGAAGACCCGGTTGCACGAGACGATGTCGTCGGTGAGGCCGCGCCGGGCGAGGCTCGTGCCGATCGCGAGCTCGGTGAGCGGTCGGAGCAGGGAGAAGTAGCGGATTCCGAGCGGTTCGAAAATCGCCCGCAGCAGCTGCTCTGCCCGAAGTGACTTCGAGAACTGATGGTTGATCTCGATGCCGTCGACAACGAGGCTCGGTTCGGAGGCCGAGCGCTCGAGGCCCATTACGACGTCGCGGAGGCCGCACACGACCGCGACGATCGCCGCGATCGCGGAGTTGATCGCGGTCACCGGAACATGCCCGTTCGGGGCACCCGCGGCGATGAGCTCTCGCAGGCGCGGATCGAGCCGCCGCGTGACCCCGAGCAATGGTCGCCCCAGGGAAGCAGCGAGCCGTTCGTGGGCGGCAGTGGGATTGACGGTCATGAGCCGGCCGTCGGCAACCAGGTCGGCAACGAGAGCGGAGTCCTTGCCGCCTCCTACCGGGATGAGCGCGCCGATGTTCTCGAGGGGTACAGGCGCGATGAGCGGGAGCGGCACGGACGAATTGTCATTGGTCTCACGCAGCTCAACCGGGAGCGGTATCGCGAGGTCGTTGCGGTACGCGAACTCGCGCAAACCCTCGTCGTACAGCGCGCGGAGCAGCGCGCGCTCGGCGGATACCAACGGGTGGGTTACGAGCGCCGTCGGCGCGACGCACTTGTAGTACGAGACCCCGGCGATGAGGTGCAGGGTCCGGACCGCGGCACGAACCGCCGCGGAGTCGCCGAGCGAGAACGGAAACTCGATTATCTCGGTGAGCTCGATGCCAGTACCAACCGCAGTGCCGATCCGATACCCGAGCTCGACCTGATTGCGGTCGATCGAGGCGCGCTCGAACGTGAACGGTCCGGTGAGCCCGTGGTCGGTGCGGTCCGTCATCGTCGACCCCCTGCGGTTGTGATCGAGGTGACGAGCCTCGTCGCGAGTGACGCGTTGGCGTACGACGTCTGGTCGATCGTGCCGACGGCCTGCGCGGATCCCCAAGGCCAGACGCATGCGACCGATTGGGCGGCGAGCAGCTCCTTGAGGTCGAGGTGGAGCTCCACGGCACCCGTCTCATCGATGCACGCGGCTCGCCATGCGCTGTCGGGGACGCCATCGGCGAGCGGTGGGGTGACCACCTCGGCGTCGATCTCGGCAAAGAGTGCACCCGAGGCGATGCACGACACGTTGTCGTCGAGGTTCAACCAGACGACGTCGTCCAGGCCGGTGGCGATGGCCTCACGGGTTCCGGCGAGCAGCTCGCCGTCGCCCAGGAAAAGCGTGTTGATCATGGGGTTGTGGTGGTTCCGGCGATGGATCGAGACCCCGAGGTGAAGTGGATCCGACGCGTCAGGCGCGCTGAACGGAGCGCCTACGAGCAACCAGTCGTTGCCGGGCGGCGCGGCGCGGTGGTCGGCAGGGGAAGGGACCAGAGCGACCACCGACTCCGGTGCATCGATCCACGAGATCGTTTCCGCTGCTTCATCAGCATCGAAGCTCGAGTACCCGACCGACTCGGCGGCGCGCCCGAGGATGTCGAGGTTCTGGCGTAGCAGGAGTCTCTCCCTCGGGTAACAGACGGGCGAAAGGCCGAGCGAGGTCCCGAAGAGAATCGTGAGCTCGGGGGGGAGGGCATCACGATCGTAGAGCGTGCCGTTCACCCAGATCGTTGCGTCACCGTGCTTCGAAGGGGCGGCGGAAGCGGGCTCAGGAGGAATGCACCCGATCGTACCGGCTGGGCTCCGGGCTGCTCGTGCTAGTCGCGTATCTCGAAGTACTGATCGGCGCCGCTGATCTCGAGCACCTTACGACACGGCGGTGAAGGCGCTGCGAGCGCGAGATCAGCGTTGGCGGCGACGGCGTGCTTCTTCGCCGCGATGAGGACGCCGAGGCCGCTCGAGTCGAGAAACGTCACGCCGGAGAGATCGACAACACCGGTACCCAGGGGAGCCGAGGTGATCGCATGCAGCTGATCGCGGAGCTCGTCGACGCAGGCGAGGTCGACTTCACCGGTGATGACGAGCGTCGGCACGCCGTTGCGCTCGATGCGTTCGAATGCGGGTGCTCCGTAGCTCATCGTTTGCCCTCCCGTCGGTCTGACCGCCGCGACCAGCGTCGCGCAGCGCCCCCCAAGACTCAAAGCGGCACTCGATGCTGACGGCAACGTCAGATGTGATGGCCGGGCAAGGGCTAGGGGAGAGGTCGTGATGCGCCGGCGAAGTTGCCACCGGCGGCATTGGTGTCGGCGCGTTCGATCACGATGCCCCACTGCCGCCCCATCGCCTCGACGTCGAAGCCGGCTCCGATGTACTGGACCACGTGCTCGCTCCCGTCTGGGCCGTAAGTGAGGAGGTCGCCGGGCCGGACCTGGGCCGGTGCGACCGGCAGACCTGAGTGGAGCTGCGCACCCGAGAAGTGGGGGAGCGAGATCCCCGCCTGCTGCCAGGCGCGTCGGGTGAGACCGGAGCAGTCGTAGCTCTCGGGGCCATCCGCGGCGTACACGTAGGGCTTGCCGACCTGCGACAACGCGAAGTAGGTCGACCGAAGGGCGGGCACGGGGGTCGCAGCCCATTCGGTGTCGAATCGCACGGGGTCGAGCTGGGTTTGGGCACCGACCGCTTCGGCGAGCTGCCGCCGTGACCCAGCTACGCCGATGTTGGAATCGAGCGCGAGCTCGGCGGCTCGTGCGAGCCGCGCGACCTCGGTCGGGCCGGGGTCGACGGCGGTCGCATGCCCGGCGAAGGCGACGCCCACTCGCGTCGATGTGAGCTTGGCGGTGACCCCTGAAATCTCGGCGTACACAGCTACCGCGGCCGCCGCATGGTTGGCGCGCAGCGCCTCGGTGTAGGCGCGAACGTGTTCCGCATCGGTGGAGATTCGGTCCTGGTGGGCTTCCTCCCTGCGAAGGGCAAGCATCGTTGCCTGCAGCAACTTGAGGTCGCGCCTGGCCCCGAGGTCGGAGCCCGACAGCTCAGTTGGTCGGCTCGAGCGCGCCGCGTCGAGCATCGTTCGCGCGACTCGACTTCGGGCTTGGTCGTGGGCCGTGCGCGTGCGCTCTACGGATCGCGCGGCTTCGATTGCGGCGAGGCGCGTCGACTCTGCCGACGCGACCAGCGGTGGGTATGCGTTTGTGAGCCCTCGGGCGATTGCCTGGAGCGCGTCGAGCTCCGCCATCGCAGCCGTGAGCGAGTCGCTCGGTAGCGCCAGCTCCCGAGCGACATCGGGGGGACCGGTCTGGGGCGGCGCCGCGACCGTTGGCCGGAGCTGCGCCAGGATCATCGCGGGCGTCGGGGCTTCACCCGGCGTCGGGTTCTCAGGCGGAGCCGTTGTCCTGGACAGAGAGGTCGTGGTCGAGCTCGACGTGGACGTGGACGTAGCGGGCGCCATCGAAGTGGTGGTCGACGGCTCCGCCAAGGTCGTGGAGGTCTGCGTCGACGTGGTCGTCGTCGGATCGGAAAGGGTTGGTGGTGGCGTGGCCGTAGAGGTCGCACGCGCCGACGGCGCAACGCCGGCCAAGATCAAGATCGCGACGGCTGTCGTGACGACGGCGTGTCTGGCCTGCTCGCGCGGTTGACCCCAGAACACCCGTCGCTCCTAGGTCGGTCCGATCGACGTCTCATGTCTAGTGGAGTTCGCCGCGGTGATGTCGACCCGGGGGTGAATGGTGCCCGAACGGGCGAAGAACACTTCAGGTGCCGCGATCGAGCACGCGCGTTCAGGATTCGGCTGTGGCGAACCGGTAACCCAGGCCTCGAACCGTCTCGATGAACCGAGGGTTTTCAGGATCGGGATCGATCTTGCGGCGGATGCGGCGGATGTGTTCGGTGACGGTGGCGCTGTCCTGCCAGTCGCCAACGGAGCCCCACACATGATGCAGCAGCTCCTCGCGGTCGAGGCACCGCCCTCCCGACTGGGCGAAGAACGCGAGGAGCGCGTACTCCTTGGCCGTGAGCTCCACCGGGTTTCCGTCGAGGGTAACTGTGGCGGCGGCCAGATCGATGACGAGTCCGTCCAGCTCGAAACGCTCGGTGGCCACGACCGGTTCGCCGCGCCGCAACACCGCACGGAGCCGGGCGCCGAGCTCTGGGAGCGATACCGGTTTCACCACGTAGTCGTCGGCGCCGGCGTCGAACCCCGAGAGCTTGTCGACCTCTTCGTCTCGTCCGGTGAGCACGATCACGGGCACCCCGCTGGCGCGCCGGATCGTGCGCAACACGTCGAGGCCGTCGAGGCCGGGCAACCCGAGATCGAGCACGATCGCCTCGGGCCGCTCGACGGTCACCGCCTTGAGCGCGGCGGGCCCATCGCCGGCCTCCGACACCGCGTACCCGGTGCGCTCGAGGTACTGACGGATGAGTGAACGGCTCGGGTCGTCGTCGTCGACCACGAGCACCAGGGGCCGGCCATCGGGTGTGGCGTTGACCATCTTCTCCGCCATGATCAGCTGGCCTCCCCCCGGTCCTACCTCCGCTCTACAGCTCACCGAGAGGCTACTCACGCGCCTGGCCGAACGTCTCGAGCGTCACGAACAGCGCAGCGGCATCTAGCGGCTTGGTCAGGTACGCGGCGGCGCCCATCTCGAGCAGCGCGTTCCGACGCGCCGGGGTCGCGTCGGCGGTCAGCACGACCACGGGCGTGGATGCCGTATTCGGATCGGCTTGCAGCTCCCGGAGCAGGTCTTCTCCGGAGGCGTCTGGGAGGTGTAGGTCGACAAGGATGGTGTCGGGTGCGGTTTCGCGTGCGAGTTGTAATCCCTCGGCAGCGGTCCCGGCGGCCACGACGTCGAAGCCACCTCGATGCGCGACAAGCTGTTCGAGGAGCGTGCGGCTCGCGGTGTTGTCTTCGATGTAGAGCAGGCGCCGGCGCGGGCCGTCGGCGCGACGGGCGAGGTCGGCGGCCGCGCTCGGGCTCAGCGGCTCGAATATGGGGGGCGGATTGGGATCGGCCTTGCCGGCCACACCGGCGCGCACGATGAACCAGAAGGTGCTGCCCACGCCGAGCGTCGACTCGACCCCGATCTGACCTCCCATCGCCTCCACGAGCCGCTTCGATAGCGCGAGCCCGACACCGGCTCCATCTATGCCGAGCGCGTCGGCTTCGAGCCGCTCGAACGGAAGGAAGATGCGGGTGAGTTGGTCGGGTGCGATACCACGACCGGTGTCGCGCACGCGCACGACGATCATCCCGCCGATCTCGCGTCCGGCGAGCGTCACCCGCCCTCCCCTGCGGTTGTACTTGATCGCGTTCGTGAGCAGGTTCAGCAGAACCTGACGCAGTCTCACTGCGTCGGCGACGGCCATGATCTCGGGTTCGGTCCCTGCGCGCAGCTCGACGGTGACGATGCTGGCGTCGGCGAGCGGCTGGACGAGCTCGAGCACCTCACGCAACGCATCGAGGAGGGGTACCGGCTGTAGGACGACTTCGAGCCGCCCCCGTTTGATGCGCTCGAGGTCGAGCACCTCTTCCACGAGTTCGAGCAGATGGCGGCCTGCGGTGAGGATCTGATCGACGGAGTCGCGGTGTGTCGGCGCGAGGTCATCCATCTGCAGCAGCTGCGCGTAGCCGAGCACCACGTTGAGCGGCGTTCGAAGTTCGTGGCTCATGCGCGACAAGAACTCGCTCTTCGCCCTGTCCGCGGCGAGCGACACCGCGAGCTCGGCCTCGACTCTGCGATGTTCTGAGACGTCGCGGTAGCTCGCCACGACCCAGCGTTCGCCGTTTGGTCGCTCGATCGGATGCGCCGAGACCTGGAGCCAGCGCACGGTGTCATCGTCCAGGGGAACGCCCAGCGACTGGTGCGCCGGTTCTCCGGTGCGCGCGACCATGGCCTCGGGCCGACCCTGCGGCGCGACGGGTTCGCCGTCTTCGTCGATCATCGCCCAATCGGGTTGGCTGACCTCACCGAGCAGCTCGGTGGCCACGATGCCGAGGAGGCGCGACGCGGCGGGGTTCGAGCTCGCTACGCGCCCGTGTGGGTCGAAGGTAACGATGCCATCGTCCAAGCCTTGGACCACCATGCCGAGCTGCTCCTCGGCGCGCATGAGGGCAGAGAGATCGTTGATCTGCGCGACCATGACGGTCTCGGAGACTTCGTCGGGGAGCCGGCTGAGCGCGAGGCCGCCCCAGACTGATGTGCCGTCGGGTCGCAGGAACCGCAAACGCCCGCGATCACTCATCTGGCCGATTTCGAGCTGGTCGGCCGAGACCTCGCGGTCGGTCGAGTCGTTGGGACCGTTGGGATCGGTGAGCTCGGAGAGGGCCAGACCGACAAGATCGTCGGCGTCGCGCCGCAGCATCCGGCACAGCCGACGATTCGCCCACCGGATGCAACCGTCGCCGGTGAGCAAGGCAATGCCGGTGGGGGCGTAGTCGAGCGCCTGCTCGAGCGGGCCTACGACCATTTCCGACCCGCGTATGTCATGTCGATTGCCACGCACCATTGTGCGCAGCTGAGCCGGGGTCCGCCAGATCAACACCACCCCAATTCCCAGCCCATTGTCGGACTTGGGCTGCTGTTGGTTTGAGTGACACGGGTTCCTGTGCACAATCGCCCCAGTCGCGAACTGTCAGTTCGGGCGGGAATGCGACACCGGGGAGAACGAGATGGGCGCAGGTTCGGGATCTATGTCTCGCAACAACCGTCGGGGAAGCTCGGCAAGAGGACCAGTGCGTCGGCTCGTATCCGTGACGAGCGCGATCGCGATCGCGATCGGCCTCGTGTCGAGCGCGATCGCCCCTGGCGCCTTCGCCGACACCTCGACCGCGACCAACGTTGCGTACACGTGCACGACCAACGGGTTCGGAAACCAGCCGGCTACCTACTCGGCCACGATCACAGACACCATCGATCCGGCTGCGGTAGGCAACAGCGTGACCTACCGCTTCGTCGTGCCGTTCGCCCAGGACCCGCCGCCCGTCACTGCGACGTACCGAGGTGGTACGACTTCGTACCGGATCCCTGCCGGCCTCATGGTCACGAGCGTGAGCGCGCCGCCGAAGGCAGGCAGCAACCTCACTGCGACGGCGAGCATCCAAGGTGACAGCGTCGTCATCACGAACACCGGAAGCCAGCCAATCGACGGCGGGACGTACCCGACTCCCGATCTGGTGGTGACCGGAACCATCACGAGCGCGGCCGCAGGCCCAGGCGTCGTCTGGCGTACTCCCTACCAGATCGTCGCCAACGTCGACGCGCAGTTCGTCGGGCGGGTCGTCGCCACATGTGCGCCGAACGACCCGAGCACGGTGATCGCGACGACGACCGTTCCGGCCGGGCCGCAGACACCTGTGGCAAAAAACCAGACCGTTGCGGTCGGCCAGGGCATGGCGAAGTCGATCACGCTCTCAGCCACCGATGCCGACAACACGCCCGCACAGCTCACGTTCGCCGTGGCGACGCCACCCGCGCACGGTGTCCTGACCGGCGTGGCTCCCGCGCTCAGCTACACCAGCGACGCCACCTACGCGGGGGTCGACTCGTTCACATTCACCGCGACCGACCCCGGCGGCCTCACCGGCACCGGAACCGTCACCATCAACGTCTTCCGCAACAATGTGATTGACAACACCCCACCGGTCGTCACGATCTCGTCACCGCAGAACGGCTCGGTCTTCGCCCCGGGTCAGGTCGTCAACGCGAGCTTCCTCTGCTCCGACTCCACGACCGCGGTCGAGGCCTGCACGGGCAGCGTCGTCAACGGCGCGCCGATCTCGACCACGATCGGGGCCCACATCTTCACGGTCGACGCCAGAGACACTGCCGGCAACAGTGCCAGGACGACCGCCGGGTACCGCGTCGTGGATCCCGCACTCGCCGCCCAGAGCTACAACGCGGGGAACGCCATCCCGGTCACCTGCAACCCGAATCCGCCGCTGGGGAACCCACCGTTGCCCGCCACCGTGTACGCGCCGATCCAGGTCGGAACGGGACGGAGCCTCACCATGAGGTTCGCCCCCGGTGAGGCAAGCGTTCCGGCGCTCATGACCCGGACCAACGTGATCTTCACTCTGGCGATCCCGGCCAACGGAACCGCGATCTCGGCGTCGCTGGTGCAAGGCACCGGCACTGCCAACGCGCGGTCTGCGGCGTCGGTGACGGTCACCGCCGGCAAGGCTGAGTTGAACATCGCCGGTCCCATCGACGGTGGGACCACTGCGGCGACGACCTACACCCCACCCGCGGTCGACGTGGTCATTCGAGCGGGCACGACACCGAACGTCGATGTGCAGACTCAGCTTTCGCAATACACCGAAACCGACGCCTTGACCGGCGTCGGTCAGGTCCCTCTCACGCGCACCTGTAACGGTGGCAACCCCTCGGGCGGACAACCCAACCCGGTGCTGACCCGCACCACCGTCATCGACACGACCCCGCCGACGATCGCGCTCGTCGGGCCGATCAACGGTGGATTGTTCGGATTGAACGCGGCTGTACCCGCGCAGTTCGCCTGCGCCGACGAGACGAGCCTCGCGGCGTGCGCCGCGACCACCGCGAACGGCGCGAGCCTCGACACCCGCACACCAGGGGTCAAGACGCTGATCGTCATAGCCGTCGACGCTGCCGGCAATGTCGCCCAGAAGCTGGTCTCGGTCCGGATCGTCACGGTCGCGTTCACCACCCGGTTCCAGAGAGACGAGCTGCCGCTGCTCGATCGGGCCGCCGCCTATTACGGCACCGATCGCACCGGGGTCGCGCGGCTCGGCGCCCAGCTGCTCCAGTACCTACTCGCCATCGCCGGCCCGCCGGCCCAACCCTTCACGCCGCCGGCGAACACGGGCCCGGTGGCCGTCACGCCCGTCTACCCGGCTGCCGATGCCCAACGGCTGGCATCGAGCGCGGACCAGGTCGGCCTCACCGGCGATCAGTTCCAGCGGTTGGGCACGAGCCTTGTGATCTACCTTTACGCGATCTCCCGCTGACCGGCTCCGGCCGTAGGTCGAATTGCCGGGCTGATGCAGTCCGCGGCCTGGACAACGCTCTCCGTGAGCGCCCATACTTCCCCGGATGCGGCTGGGAATCGAAGACGGTGAACGCGCGGTTGCTTCGACGCTCGATCTCGCGCGGGAGGAGCTGCGAGAGCTCGCCTCACGCGTCGTTGCCGAGGCCGGCGATCCCCCCGAGCCGTTCGGCCTCTACGGGTTCACCGGAGCCTCCGAGGAGTCGGCGCTCCCACGCGCGGTTGAACGCAACGTCTTCGCGGAGCAGTTCGGCAACAGCCCCGATCTCCTCGCGGCCGAGTACGGCGCGTACGAGCCGTCGACGTTCTTCTTCTGCGTCATCGACCACCGCCGCAATCTCCCGGTCGGAAGCGTGCGACTGTTGCTGCCCTCACCGGCCGGCTTCAAGACCCTCGTGGACATCGAAACGACCTGGGGTCTTCCGCTCGACGACACGCTTCGCCGATCTGGCCTTGATCTCGACCCGAACCACGTGTGGGATGTCGCCACGATCGCGGTCGATCGCGACTATCGCGCCAGCGTCACCCAGAGCCTTGTCAGCGGTTCGCTGTACCAGGCGATCTGCCGGGGGGCGTACCTTTGCGATGTCGGTTGGGTCATCGCGGTGCTCGATCTCGTCGTGCTGGATCTGATCCAGACGATCTCGCACGACGCGTACGAGCGCTTCGCCGGTTGCGAGCCGCTGCGCTATCTCGACTCGCCGGCGAGCCTGCCGGTCTACTGCGATGTGCGTACCTACCTGCCCCGTCTCGCGTCGCTCGATCCGGCGACCTATGAGCTACTCATTGACGGTCGGGGGATGGAAGAGGCCGTTCGGGCTCCCGACTGGGAAGCGCTCGTCGACGCGTTCGCATCGATCACCGCCACGGTGGCTTCGTAGCCTTTCGTCACGCGGTTTCGCTGTCGCGGACGAGATTGAGCCGCCGGACCACGCCGAGGCGCTGCGCGACCGCGGGAACCTGATCGGACGGGACCGGGCGGGAGAACAAGTACCCCTGCGCGGTCTGGCAACCGAGGGCGTGCAGCCGCTCGGCCTGAGCCGGGGTCTCCACCCCTTCGGCGATCGTCGCGACCCGCAGTGCCTTTGCCATCGCGAGGATCGCGGCAACGAGGGTCTCGTCCGACGAATCATCATCGTCGAGCCCGTCGACGAACGATTGGTCGATCTTCACGTTGTCGACCCGGAAGCGGCGGAGGTACGACAGCGACGAGTACCCGGTTCCGAAGTCGTCGATGGAGAGTTTCACGTCGAGTGAGCGGAGCGTCTCGAGCAGGTCGGCCGCCGCGGCTGCGTTGTTCATCAGCAGGCTCTCGGTGAGTTCGAGGCACAACGAACCCGGCGACAGCCCCTCGTCCCGGAGCGCATCGCGCACGCACTGAACTAGTTCCGGGTCGCGAAGTTGGCGGGCCGACAGGTTGACTGCCATCGTGAGCTGGTGGCCATTCGGCAGCGTCTTGCGCCATCGCGCGAGCTGACGGCACGCCTCGCGTATCACCCACGCCCCTATGGGGACGATCAGGCCGGTGTCCTCGGCGAGGGGGATGAACGCGACGGGTGGGATCTGACCCCGGGTTGGGTGAGCCCACCGCAGCAACGCCTCGAACCCCTCGATTTCGCCGCCGGGGAGCTTGACGACCGGCTGGTAGTGGAGGTGCAACTCACCGAGTTCGAGTGCCCGGCGAAGGTCGTGCTCAAGGGCCAGCCGCTGAGTCGCCCGGTCGCGCATCGACGTGTCGAACACGGTTACCGCGTCGCGGCCTGCCTCTTTCGCCTGGTACACGGCGGTGTCGGCGTCGCGGAGGAGCGATTCGGCGTCGCGCGAGTGGTCGGAGGGGTCGGAGATCGCGATGCCGATGCTCACGGTTGAAGCGATCTCGTCGTTGCCGACGATGAAAGGCACTCCGAAGGCGAGCCGAGTGCGCTCGCCCACCTCCAACGCATCGGCGACCGTGCGGAGGCCGTGCACGACCAAGACGAACTCGTCTCCGCCGATGCGCGCGACCAGATCGCCGGGTCGGGTCGTCGCCGTGAGGCGTTGGGCGACCGCCACCAGGAGCTCGTCGCCGATTCCGTGACCCCGGCTGTCGTTCACGAGCTTGAACCGATCCATGTCGAGGAACAGCAGGGCGATCAGACCGTCGTCGGTACCACGACTGGCCAGCGTCAGGTCGACCGCGGTCTGTACGGACATCCGGTTCGGAAGTCCGGTCAACGTGTCGTGCGTCGCCAGGTGCGCCAGGCGTTCCTGTGACGTTGCGTAGGCGCGAATCGCCCGCAGCATCCGCCACGTAGCCGCCGCGGTGAGCAACACGACTATCGCGCCCAGCATGACGCGGTCGCCGGGTCGGGCCTCGACTCGGGTGACGGTGATGAGACCGGGAACGCCGAGTGCGACCGCGATCAGCGCGAGCCGGCCCTTCCCGGGCACGTCCGGCTCCTCGGGAGCAGCTTCGGTGAGCTCGCGCATTGAGGGGTGCAGGACGAGTGTGATGACGGCGACGTAGGTCATCGCGTACGGGACGTCGAGCAGGTTGTTGGGGATCGACGCGAGGTGGGTCTCGACAAGCATGTAGGCCACGTCGCCGACGAGCATTGCCGACATCGCTACGAGGAGCAGGTAGAAGGCCGGAGCGCGGCGGACGCCCTGGCCGCACCCGAACGCGATGCGCGCTGCGATCGCGACGAGAAATACCGATAGGGGTGGGTAGCACGAGAGCAGTACGCGAACGCTGAGCGGTGCGTTGGAGTGGAACAGCGCCGGATTGACCAGGTAGATCCACGCGAGCGTCAACGCGGCGAGGGCGGCGATTGCGCCGTCGAGCAACCCGTCGACGTCGCGACGGCCGCCGCGTTGGATCCGCGCGATACCGAGAAGCCCGACGCCCAGCAGCAGGTATCCCGGCAGGGTCACGAGGTCGGGGAGCAGCGACCGGCTCGCCGAGAGGTCGCCCAGGGTCTTGAACGAGACGCGCAGCCCCACCCCCACGAGGAAGATGATCAGCGCGCCGCCCATCGCGACCCAGGGCCCGCGACCCGCCGGGTGGTAGCGGCGGATGCCGACGACCATCGCGATCGGCGCGCCGATGCCGAGGAGCACGAAGGTCGGGTCGGCGGCCGACCCGAGGAGCCCGAAGGCGATGGTGAACACCCAACCGGTCCCGAGGGCGGCGACGATCAAGGATGCGCGCGAACCCGCAGCGTCGACGTTGGACGCACTCGACTCCCTTGTCCCTGCCCCGGGGGTTCCCATGGCGCCTTTCACGACCGGCGGCACCCGCGTTCGCGCGTGTCACCACCTACTTCGGCGCAGAGCGGGACGTCCTTGAGAGTGAACGTTGGCTGACGGTCGCGTGTCAGTTGCCTGTCCGGCGATTCCGGGCGTCTGGTGGGGGCGCGACCGGGTCGAGATTCTGCTTCGGAAATGCCCGACTACGAGAGAATTGCGTGGTCTGACCGTCGGTGCCCGATGGTCATGGTGGGCGCTTGTCAGCGAGGATCGAAGCGGATCGCTCCATCGAGCCGGACGACATGTCCGTTCAGGTACCGGTTGGTCACCAGGTGCTCGACGAGGGCCGCGAACTCGGACGGGTCACCGAGGCGACGCGGGAACGGCACCTTCGACTCGAAGCTCTCGAGCATCTCGGCCGGCGCGAGATCCCAGGCCTCCGTGCGGATCGTGCCGGGCGCGATCGCGTTGACCCGGATGCCTCGAGACGCGAGGTCGCGGGCGGCGATGAGCGTCATGCCGATGATCCCGGCTTTCGCCGAGCCGTAGGCGACCTGTCCGATCTGGCCTTCGTAGCCGGCTATTGACGCCACGAATACGATGACGCCGCGCTCGCCGTCGTCGCGGGGTTCCTGGGCTGCCATAGCAGCCGCGGCGAGCCGCGCGGTGTTGAACGAACCGACAAGGTTCAACTGGATCGTGTCGGCGAACAGATCGAGATCGTGCGGCTGATCGTCGCGTCCGAGCGTGCGTTGCACACCACGCGCTCCACCGGCGCACGCGACGACAACGCGCAGACCGCCCAGCTCGGTGGCGGCCGCGATCGCCCGTTCGGTGTCGTCGGTCGAAAGTACGTCACCGGCGACGAACACAGCTTTGGTGCGAGCCGTCTCTCCGAGCTCGCTGACGATCTGCTCGCCTTTCGCCGCATCGCGGTCGAACACCACGACCGAAGCACCGAGCCCGTGGAGATGCCGCGCCGTCGCCGCGCCGAGTCCCGACGCGCCACCCGTGATCAGCGCCGTTGATTGGTCGAGTTCCATGCTGCTCCGCGGGTCGGCCGGATGGGGGAGCCGATCAGTGAACTACAGTTTGATCGCTTGAACAACTGCGTGGTCCGGCCATGATCCAGACCGCCGATGACGGTGCCGTCCGGCTGATCACGATCGACCGACCCGAGGCGCTGAACGCGTTCGACGCTGTGCTCTACCAGAATCTCGCGGCCGCGCTCGACGACGCTCGGGCCGACGACTCTGTGCATGTCGTTGTGCTCACCGGTGTCGGTAGAGCGTTCTCCGCGGGTCAGGATCTCAAGGAGATGGCGAAGCTCGCTGCGGGGGAGCCGGCCGATGCGGGCTTCCCGGTGCTGCTCGAAGCTGTGCAGGCATTCGACAAGCCGCTGATCGCCGCGGTCAACGGCTTCGCCATCGGGATCGGGTTCACGCTACTGCCGCACTGCGATCTGGTTCTGGTGGCCGACAGCTCGCGCTTTCGTGCGCCGTTCGCAGAGATGGGCGTGCCGCCGGAGGCCGCGAGCAGCTATCTCTTCCCGGCCCGCATGGGTTGGCAGCGGGCTGCGTTCGTGCTCTTCACCAGCACCTGGCTCGATTCGGAGCAGGCGGTCGAGTGCGGCATCGCCTTCGCGCGTTATCCCGACGACGAGCTGTTGGCGAACGCGCTCGAGTTGGCCAAATCGATCGCGGTCATGTCGCTGAGCGCGCTCCAGGCGATCAAGCGGGCAATGATCACAGCCCATGCGCCGGCAATCGTGGCCGCTCGGGCCCGTGAGGAAGCCGCGTTCGCCGAGCTGCTCGGGGGCGCCGAGACCCGCGCTGCGCTCGACGCGTTCAACTCAGCCGGTTAGCCCATTCGCGCGGGGCGCTCAGACGCTCCAGGGGTAGCTGTCGTCGGGCCAGTACACGACCCCTTCGCCGCGTAGCTCGTCGATCGCATCATCGGAGTAGTCGAGCCAACTGAGGATCTCACGCGTGTGCTGGCCGACCATCGGCGGTGGCCCCGATATGTGTCCGGGCGTGTCGGAGAAGTCGACGAGGTTCCCGAACTGGCGCATGCGACCCATGAGGGGGTGTTCGTACTCGGTGACGAGGCCCAGGCGTTCGTTGTCGGAGTCGAAGAGAGTCAGCTCACCCTCGTGGGTTTCGGTCGGAACCTGGCTCGGGACGCCGGCATCACTGAACCGGCGCGACCAAGTCACACCCGTCCGGGCCGCGAATGCCGGTTCAAAGATGGCTTCGAGCGCGGCCCGGTTGGTGCGCCGGGCCGGCGCGTTGGCGAAGCGCGCGTCGTCGGCGAGCTCGGGAAGGCCGAGTGCGGCACACAGCGCGACCCAGTGCTCCGGCTTGACCGCCGCGATCTGGATGTAGCCACCGTCGGAGGTCTGGTAGAGCCGGTAGCAGGCATCGATTCCGTGCTGGCCCTTGTCGAGGTGCGGCCGCTCGACGGGGACGCCGTCGATGAGCATCGCGTCGGCCTCGAGCGCCGCCGCGCCATCGAGCAGCGAGGTCCACAGCTCCTGGCCCTCTCCGGTTCGGCGTTGGTGATACAACGCCGCGAGGCAGCCGACGACGGACAGCATCGCGTTCGCGGTGTCGGTCATCCCGAAACGCAGGTACAGCGGCGGGTTGCCTTCTTGTACCGGACCCGCGTCGTACTCGATCCCCGCGGCGGCCTGGAAGAGTGGATCGAGCCCGCCGAACCGGGCGAGCGGTCCTTCGAGCCCGTAGGCCCAGGTGTTGCAGTACACGACGTCGGGGTTGACTGCGATGCAGTCGTCGTACGCGATCCGCAGTCTCTTCGCTACACCTGCGGTCATGTTGTGGTGCACGATGTCGCCACGTTTTATGAGTCGCAGCGCGATCTCGTGACCGCGTTCCGTCTTGAGATCGAGAGCGATGTCGCGCTTGCCGCGCTGGCAGCCGAAGAAGGGCTTGTTCACATTGCGCATGCCGTCGCCGGTGACCGGCTCGACCTTGATCACGCAGGCGCCGAGGTCGCCGATCACCATCGGTCCGAACGGCCCGGCTAGATACTGGCCAAAGTCAATGAGCGTGACACCTTCGAGCGCGTTCATCTGGATGCTCCCGTGAGGCCGGATCCGGTGATGGTGGCGATCTGGTCGGGCGTGTAGCCGAGCGCCCCGAATATCTCGTCGTTGTGCTCGCCGACCCGTGGTCGCGGTCCTTGGATGGCGCCGGGTGTGCCGAGCAGGTGGATGGGTACACCGATCTGGGTGGTGGTTCCGAGGTCGGGATCCTCGACGGTGGCGATCATGTCGTTAGCCACCAGCTGGGGATGGGGTGCTCCGCTGCCTCCGAGTGCGTTCTCCATGCTGATCACCGGCTCGACGGCGTGATTGTTGGCGCGGAACTCCTCGACGAGCGCGTTGCCGTCCCACTCCTTGTACGCGACCCGGCGTCGTGGGGTGAACTGCGCCCGTTCCTCCTCGGAGAGCATCGCGAATCTCTCGTTGTTGGATGGCCCGTCGCCGAGGCCGAGAATCTCGTCCTGTCCGCGCACGGGAGTAAGCCCGCTCATGATGCAGGTGTGGAGCCAGTCGCCGCTCTCCACCTCGAACAGAAACTCCTGGTGCACACCCGGTGGGTGCGCCTTGCTCATCACCTCGTGATAGTCCGCTTTGGCGTTCTCGACGTGTGACCAGATCTGGGTCGTATAGAGCAATGCGCCCTGCAGGAGCGACGTGCGCACATGCTGGCCGCGACCGGTCTCTTCGCGGGCGATGAGCGCGGCGAGGATGCCGGTCGGTACGAGGAACATCGCCGCGACGCTGGGCAGCGGCAGCGCGAGGAAGATCGGCCCGAGTCGCCAGCCGGGTTGATCCCACTGCTGACCGCTGCTCGCCTGCACGAGTGCGTCGTACCCGGGTTGATCGGCGAGCCGGTGGCCGTTCGGATAGGCGGGGCACGACGCGTACACGAGACGTGGGTTGGCGGCGTGTAGCGCGTCGAACCCGATCCCGAGGCGGTCGGTGACACCGGGACGAAACGTCTCGACGACCACATCCGAGCTTTCGGCGAGGCGGTGGAACGCCTCGACACCCTCTGGCCGCTTGAGATCGATGGTGACCGCCCTACGGGACCGGTTCCAGACGGCATGGCCGCTGTAGTCCCGGAAGGGATCGCCGCCCGGCGGCTCGATCTTGACCACGTCGGCCCCTTGCTCGGCGAGGAGCAGCACGCCCATCGAGCCCGCGATGCCCCACGACAGGTCGAGCACCCGCACGCCGTCCAATGCCCCCGGCATCTTGTTCCCCCCTCGGTCGAGAGGAGGATCATCGCGCAAAACCTGACACTGATGTCAGGCCCTGGTCTCCACCAAGAACGCGGGGTGATGGTTCAGGCGGTGGCGCGGGCGGCGAGGTCGCCGAGAGTGGCCTTGCCCGCGCCGGCGTGGCGGCCCTGGTCCATCGACCTGACCGCTACGTCGTGGCCGGCGACCTCGGCCCGGAGCGCGCCCACGGTGCAGTCGGGGCGGGCGCGGTGAGTGAACGGGTCGAAGCGATACCAGCGCATCGCGTTCTCGTGGGTGATCTTGTTCAGATCGGCGTCGGGCACCGCGTGCTCGGCGGCCATGCTCACCAATTCCTCGGGCGCGTTCGGCCACGATGAGTCGGAGTGCGGGTAGTCCTGCTCCCAGCAGATGTTGTCGATGCCGATGTCATTACGCAGCGCGAGACCGATCGGATCCGCGATGAAGCAGGTGAGAATGTGCTCCCGGAAGATGTCGGACGGCACCTTGTTGCCGAAGTCCTGGCCGGTCCATGCGTGGTGCATGGCGTAGGTGCGGTCGAGGCGGTCGAGGAAGTACGGGATCCATCCGGTTCCGCCCTCGGAGAGCGCGACCTTCATGTCCGGGAACTCCTTGAACACGCGTGACCAGACGAGATCGGCGGCGGCCATGCAGATGTTCATCGGCTGCAACGTGATCATCACGTCCATCGGCGCGTCGGGCGCGGTGACCGCGAGCTGGCCCGACGAACCGAGGTGCACGTTCAGGATCGTCCCTTCCTCCACCAGCGCGCGCCACATCGGATCCCAGTGGTCGCTGTGAAAGCTCGGGAGGCCGAGCGCGGCAGGGTTCTCGGTGAAGGTCAGGGAGTGGCAACCTTTCGCTGCGACACGACGAATCTCCGCCGCGCAGAGCTCGGGATCCCACAGGATCGGCAACGCCATCGGGATCATCCGGCCGGGGTGTGTGCCGCACCACTCGTCGATGTGCCAGTCGTTGTAGGCACGTGTTACCTCGAGCGCGACGTCTTTGTCGTCGACGTTCGCGAACAGCCGGCCCGAGAACGATGGGAACGACGGGAAGCACATGCACGCGAGCACGCCACCCGCGCTCATGTCTTTCACCCGCTCATCGATGTCGTAGCAACCGGGACGCATCTCCTCGAAGGAGGTCGGGTTGATGCCGTACTCTTCGCGCGGTCGCCCGGCCACCGCGTTCAGCCCGATGTTGGGGATCTCGGAGCCGTCGAACACCCAGACGTCGTTCCCGGAATCAGTGCGGACGACTTTGGGTGCGAGGTCGGCGTACTTGGCGGGGAGACGCCCGTCGAACATGGTGGGTGGCTCGACGACATGGTCGTCGACACTGATGAAGATCATTTCCTCGACCGACATCCGCCAGGCCCCTTTCGCGACATGCTTCGAGCATTCAACAACGGCGCAAAAAGTCTATCCGGGCCCGGTATCACTGCTCCGGGCAGAGGTACCGTTGGAACTGATGAAGGGCGGTTCTCGAGGCTGATGCCGAACGACAAGGTCTACATCCACGAGTTCATCGACATTCGCGGCCAACACCGCGCCCAGTACATGCACCACATGACCGCGAACTGGGTTCCGGTCGCGATCGAAGAGCGGAACCAGCGGTGCTTCGGGGTATGGGGCACCGTCGGTTCTACCGGCCGCTGGCCGGAGGTCGTCAACCTCTGGGAGCTCGATGGGTGGGACGGTCTCGCCGCGAACTTCGACCATGAGCTGTCGCACGCGTCGCTCCAGGATCCTTCGCTCGCGGCGTGGTGGGCAACCGCATCAGAGTTCCGACGCGGCGGTGTCGATCGGATTCTCGTACCGGCGCCGTGGACCCGTCCGATCGATGAGCTGATTGCCGACGGCGTACGGGGCATCACCTACGCGCACGAGATCGTCACCCTCCCTCCCGGCGCCGCGCCCGAGTACCTCGACGCGCTGCGTGACGTGGGCAAGGCGCTGGTCGAGAGTCTCGGACTCACCCTCGTGGGTGCCTTCGAGGTCGCGATGATCAGCGACTCCGAGTGCATCGTGATCTGGGCGATCCCCGACTGGGCGACGTGGACCGCGTTCGAGCAGGCGCAGCGAGGTGAGCAGCTGGAGCCTTGGCGCCACGCGCTCGCGGATCTGAAGGCAACCTGGCAGCGCATCCTGCTCGTCGACGCGCCTCTCGCGCCTTTGCGCATCGGGCGCCAGCCCGCCGAATCGGATCGCCTCCCGCTCGATCAGCTCCAATGAGCGAGAGTTGTGGCGAGGTTCTTCATTGGGACTCCTCCGGGCCGGTTGCGCTCGGACTCTCGCTGTTCGACGGCCACTGAGGGCGGAAGTATCCGTCGAAGCGGAGCTCGCCGTTGCGCAGCTCACGCACGGTCAGGAAGTCACCCTTGTAGCCCTTGTGGTCGGACGGCCCGAACTGGATGTAGGTCGCAGGACCGCCGTTCACCGCCGGCATCCACCGAATGCGTTCGAGCCCGTCGCGCACCTCCCACGGAACCGGGTACTTCGCGTTCGCGATCCCGTGGATAGCGGCTCTGGCGGTGTCGTACGCGAGCGCCACGACCACGTTGCGGGCCGGCCGACCGAACCGGGCCTGGAACCGCCGTGTCATCGCCTCGTAGTTCGGGTTCGTGCCGTCTTCACCGAGCTGGTCGATGCCATGCCAGCCCTCGAGGCCGGCAGCCCACTCGTTCGAGTTCGAATAGAACATGAACGCGGTACCCATGATGCGGGGCGGATCCCAATCGAGGGCGCGGAACGCCTCCGCGAAGTGGAACGTCGCGTAGCCGTAGCCGCCGTAGTAGATGCCCTGAGTGCCGCTGTCACGCATCTCGCGCAGGTGCTGGCCGAGGTTGCGCGGGTTCGGTTCGAGCATGACCTCGCGGGTGACAGTGATGCCGAGGCGCAACGCGGTCTGGCGGAAGTACTCGGCGTAGTCGCCACCCGATGACCCGGCTTCCCAGAAGAGACCAACGCGTTCGATGCCTCGTTGACGAAACCAGTTCGCGCAGATCACGCCTTCGGTGGGGATGTCGCCGTTCGCGATCGTGAAGCAATATTCGCTCGAGAACCTGTGGGCGCCGGTCCAGCCGATCACCGGGACGCGAGCCTTGTTCACCGTGTCCTGAAGGGCGAGGGAGTTGTCGGAGATCATCGGGCCGAGGATCACGACGCAGCCCTGCTCGACCAGCCACTCGTAGCCCGCGATCACCTTGCGGTAGTTCTCGCGCGGGAGTCCGCGTGCGTCGGCCGTGATCAACGCGATCGGGCTCCGGCCCCAGACCCCTTCGTTCATAGCGTCCTCGATCGCGAGGATCGTCGGGTCGATCCAGTCGGCGAGGAGTTGACCGAGGTCCATGTCGACGAGGATGCCGATCTTCACTGGCTCCCAAGGATCGCCTTGGGTCTCCAACCCACCGGTGGGTGGGTAGATGACGATCTCCTGCACGGCCTTCTCGCCCAGGCCTCCACCGCCCTGGTACCAGGTCTTTCCGGCTCCGCCCGCACCTTCGAGGTACGAGCTCGTTCCGGCAGGCACGCTCGACACGGCCCGTTCGGGCTCCGCGATCCCATGATCTATGGGCGCGGGGAACATCCGCTGCGCGTAGGTGTGCTCGGGTTCATCGGCCATGGTTGGCCTTTCTCTCGGAGTTCAGGATGGGAGCAGCGCCGCGCCGGTCAGCGTGTCGCGATCCCGTCGAGCAACCGCGCGAGTGCCTCGGGCGCAGTGCCGGCCACGTCGTGGCCGGCATCGATGTCGACGAGCTCCGCGCCGCCCATGTTCCGGATCATCTGGTCGACGAGCGTAGGAGTCACGACCCGGTCGGCCGTGCAGCGGATGAACGCGCGCGGCGTGGTGCGCGGCACTCCCACCCAGGTGAAGCGCTCGAACAGGGGCCCTGGGGCCTCGAGGCCGAGGCGACCTTCGTTCTCGACGATGGTGAGCTCGGTCTCGATCGGAGGTTCGCCGTGGGCCAAGCCGCCGAGGGTCCGCCCTTGCGCACTCTCGCGCATCGCCGTCTCGTTCTCCAGCGCGATCTGAGTGAGCTTCGGATTCAGGAAGTCGACGGGGCGCATGCCCTCGCTCGGCACCGTCGCCGCGATGAATACGAGGTGCGCTACGACTTCGGGGAGCAGGGCGGCTACGCCGGGGATCACGTATCCGCCCGACGAGTGCCCTACGAGCACGACCCGGTCGAGCGCCGCCGCGGTCACGTCGGCCGCAACGGCATTGATCCAGTCTTGGCGCGTCGTGGTGCCGAGGTCGGCCGGCCGGTAGCGGCGGCCGGGGAGATCCGGCGCGATGGCCGGCGTATCGAGATGCAGGCGTACCCCATCCCACATGCGCGCCGTAACCGTTCCACCGTGCACCAAGACGATCGTGGTACCCACCGGAGGGCATCCTAGGACTGGCTATGGCGGATCTGCGGCGGTCGGCACCGATGGGCCCGAGATACAGTTTCCTGACGCGCGTGTCAGGGATATGCGCGGATCCGTTAGATTCATGGGCAGCACCGAGACACGATTGGGGAAAATACCGTGGCTTCTGATGTCTGGATCGGAGAGGAGCAGCACTCGCTCCCGGATCTTCTGCGTGCCCGACTCGAGTCGGACCCTGACGGGCCGTATCTCGACGTGTGCGGAACCGCGTTCACCGCGGCCGCTGTCGCCGATATATCGGGGCGGTTCGCCGCGGCGCTGGCGCACCTCGGTGTTCGTCCCGGCGATCGCGTCGCCACACTGCTCGAGAACTCCCCCGAGGCGATGTTGGCGTGGTGGGGCACCGTCATGTCCGGTGCCATCGGCGCGCCCATAAACTCGGCGTTCAAGGGCGACTACCTCCGCCACCAGCTTGCCGACTCACAATCAAGCGTGGTCGTCGTGCAGGCTGACCTCGTAGACCGCATCGGCGCGATCGCGGCCGACATCGACACGCTCGAGCACGTCGTCGTGGTCGGCGACGCCGGTGCCGACATCAAGGGGGTGACGGTGCACGCGTGGAGCGACATGCTCCGGCTCGCGCCAGACGAACCTCGCACCGATGTCGGACCGGGCGACCTCGCGACGATCGTCTATACCGGTGGAACCACCGGCCCGTCGAAGGGCTGCATGCTCAGCCACAACTACCACGTGGCTCTGAGCACCCAGATCGCGACGTGCTGGCGCCGGACCGCCGACGACGTGCTGTGGACCCCGCTGCCGTTGTTCCACTTCAACGCGCTCACCACCGGGCTCGTAGGCGCGCTCGTAGCCGGCGGCGCCTCGGCGATCTCGGGCAAGTTCTCGGTATCGGGATTCTGGCCGGAGATCAACCGGGTGGGCGGTACGGTCGTCTCGCTGTTGGGTTCAATGGCCTACCTCCTCGCGAACGATGACCCCCGCCCCGACATGCCGAATTCGGGCGCGCCCGAGGCGAACACGTCGATGCGCCTGATCGGCGCGGCGCCGATGCCGGTGGAGATCGACCGCAAGCTCCGAGAACGCTTCGGTGTCGACGTGTTCAGTGGCGCATTCGGCATGACGGAGGCGAGCCTTCCGTCGTGGACACCGCTCGGAGTGGAGCAGCGGCCCGGCGCGGCCGGCATCATCAACGACGAGTACTTCGACGTGCGGATCTTCGACGACGCCGACCGCGAGCTGTCGCGCGGCGAGGCCGGTGAGATTGTGCTGCGCCCGAAGCGGCCGCACGTGATGTTCGAGGGGTACTGGGGCCGGCCGGAGGCAACGGTCGCGGCGTTGGCAAACCTCTGGTTCCACAGCGGCGACATCGGCCGGATCGACGACGACGGCTATCTCTTCTTCGTCGACCGCAAGGCCGACTACCTGCGTCGCCGCGGCGAGAACATCTCGAGCTTCGAGGTCGAGGCGATCCTCGTGAAGCACGAGGCCATCGCCGATGTCGTGGTGCACGCGGTGCCCAGTGACATCACCGAAGACGACCTGAAGATCACCGCGGTCCTCGTCACCGACGCGTCGGTGACCGAAGAGGAGCTATTCCGCTGGTGCGTGGGTGAGCTCCCGTACTTCGCCCTGCCCCGCTACATCGAGTTCCGCGTCGAACTTCCTCGCAGCCCGGTGGGGCGGGTCCTGAAGCGAGACCTGCGTGACGAGGGAGTCACCGACGCCACCTGGGACCTCGACGCGAGCGGTGTCACTTACGAGAAGCGCTGACCGATCTCGACTTTCCCGACAACGGCTTGACGTCGCCGATGCGCGCTGGTTCTGTGGTGGCGACGGACAAACGCAGGGCTCGGGATTGGTCAGCGG
Source organism: Actinomycetes bacterium (assembly GCA_025363815.1). GTDB lineage: Bacteria > Actinomycetota > Acidimicrobiia > IMCC26256 > JANYLB01 > JANYLB01. The sequence goes on along the minus strand of JANYLB010000032.1, from coordinate 96,018 downwards.
CCCTGGAAGTCGGGGTCGCGCTTGTCGCGACGAGCTTTGGCGTACTCACGGAAGTCATCGCTGCGGCTCGAGAGTTCCATCGCGAGACCCTCGTCGGCGAGCTGGTGCGCGAGATCGACGGTGAGCCCGCGCTGGATGAGCGCCTTGGTCAGGCCGACGGCAACGGTCGCGGCCGACGCGAGCTCGTCGATGAGCGTGGCCGCCGCCGCGTCGAGGTCGGCGCGGGCGACCCAGCGGTGGACGAGGCCCCACTCCCCGGCGCGGACGCCGCTGACCTCTCGTCCGAGCAGCAGCATTTCCTTTGCTCTGGTGACGCCGATGAGACGGGGCAACAGCCAGGACGCGCCGGAATCGGGAGTGAAGCCGAACGAGGCGAACGGCGCGCGGAGGCGGGCATCGTCGGCGACGATGGCGAAGTCCGACGCCAGGAGAAGGTTCAGCCCGAGGCCGATGCACCAGCCGCTCGCAGCGGTGACGATCGGCACCTGCGTCTCGAGCATCGCCGGGATCAGGCGGTTGACGTGCGTCTGCATTCGCCGCTGTACTGCGCCGACGCGGGGGTGAGCATCGCCGGGCGAACCGGAGCGCAGGCCGAGGTCGAACCCGGAGCAGAAGTCGCCGCCGGTTCCCGTGAGCGCGACGACTCGTACCGATTCGTCGAGGCCGGCCGCATCGAACGCGCCGATGAGCGCGAGCACGATGTCGTCGGTCAGAGCGTTCTTTCGGGCCGGGCGATCGAGAATGAGGCGCAGGACAGGGCCGTCGTGGGTGACGACCAAGCCATCGACGGCCTCGGGGTAGGTGGTCACAGATCGTCCTCCTGGTCGGCGAACCGGGCCGCTAGCGCGTCGAGCGTGGCCTGCGCCGTGGTCGCGTCACCGGGTGGGTCGGGGAGCCGGACCGGACCGTGCTCGCGGCTCGCAAGCAGCACGGTGGCGTGCCCGGGTGTGGAGGTCTCACCCCGCTGGTTCTGGCCCGAGATCTCGAGGTCGACGGCCGGCCGGCCGCCTTCGGCGAGGTACTTTCGGGTCACCCGCCCGCGCATCCAATGGGTGTCGCCTACGTAGTTGAACTTGCGGAATTGGCAATCGAGCTTCCAGAGCCAGGCGTCGTCGCCCATCCAGTCGGTGCACAGGTGGATGAGCCAGGTCTCTCGCATGCGTCCGTAGTCGTAGATCGCCGGGTTGCCCGCCCGGCGCGCCCATTCGGCGTCCCAGTGGACGCGCTGCGCCACGTCGGCGACGTTGAGGTCGTCGGGACGGAAGAAGCGCGGGACACGCTGGCGCTGTTGGTAACCCAGGCGTAGCGCCTTGACGCCGTAGAGCCCCATGCCCATCCCGACGTGCCAGCAGATGAGGTCGGTGACCCGAAGCGGACCCTTCACCAGGGGTCCGACCTCGTCGCCCTCTGTGACCTGTTCCCACCATCGGGGCTGGCTCCCGCGCCGCGTCTGCGGTTCGGCCGCGTACGCGGCGTCGATGAGCGCGAGCTCGTCGTCGGTGTAGGGACGGATCTCGGTGTCGTCGTACTTGCCGCGCTGGCCGGCCTTCTCCCGCTCGGTGCGGATCATCAACCGGTACTGCGCGGCGAGGGTGGGCCCACCGAGCGCAGAGAACACCTCGGCGGTCCATTCATGGATCGCTCGCCCGGCGAAGTCACCCTGCTTGTCGTGTACGCCGACGAGCGCGTTGCGACGGGTTACCCGTGTGCCGGGGTGCAGCGGCGCCCACCACTCGCGAAAGCTCCCCGAATAGAACGCGTGCGCGCCTCGGATGGGATCGCCACGCAAGACCAACTCGAGGTCGGGCTCGAGCGTGGTGACCTCGTCCTCGCCGATCAAGGTGTCACCGCCGACGAGATACGGAGGTGCGAGCGGCCCACCCCAACGACTGGCGGTTGCGTGTTCGGGGTCGGACCAGAGCGGGTTGTCGTCGCCACACGACTCGGCGACATGACGGAATGTGTCTTCGTTCGGAAATCGGTAGTGCGGCGGCTGTGGGTGCGGGTGGGCGATGCCGATTCGTCGACGCAGCGCCGCGACGCCCTGATCCGTGATCGAGGCGCTCGGCGCGGGCTCGACCTCACCTTCAGACGGACTCACCGGTCAGATCCTCTCGCGGCCGAGGCGGCCCGTACATGTTCGCCAGCTCAGCAGACTGAAAGAATATTCTAGAGTCGGCACTCGCATGACGTCTCGCCGCGTCCTCCTCGATCGCTCGTCGTCCGCGCTCGACATCCGCACGCGGGTCGGGGAGTGGATCGAAGCCCAGGTCCCGGAGGCGTGGCGCGCCGCCGCACCCGCGGGTCGTGACGCGATTCGTGCCGTGCGGTCGCGTGAAGCGTACGACGCCTGGTACCCGACGTTCGCCGAATCGGGGCTCGCGGTCTCCACCTGGCCGGTCGAGTACGGCGGTTTGGATCTCACTCCCGAGCAGGCGCAGATCTCCGAGCAAATTCTCGCACCGCACAATCTCGGGCGGCTGAACCCGCTTGGCCTGAACAACACCGCACCGGCATTGTTCTTGTACGGCACAGAGGCGCAACGGCTCCGCTTCCTCCCGCCGCTGGTGCGCAACGAGGAGCGATGGTGCCAGATGTTCAGTGAACCGGGTGCCGGTTCCGACCTGGCTTCACTCGCGATGCGGGCCACGCGTGACGGCGACGAGTGGGTGCTCTCGGGGCAGAAGGTGTGGAGCACATGGGCCCATATCTCGGAGTTCGCCGTTTGCCTCGCCCGTACCGACCCGTCGGTGCCGAAGCGGCGGGGGATCACCTACTTCGTGGTCGACCTGCGCGTTCCCGGGGTGGAGGTTCGATCGCTCCGCCACATCGGCGGTGAGATCGACTTCAACGAGGTGTTCCTCGACGACGTGCGGATCCCCGACGCGTTCCGGATCGGCGCCGAGAACGATGGCTGGCGGGTTGCGGGTGCGACGCTCGCCGGCGAACGGCAGATGGTCTCGGGCAGCGGCTCGGGTGGCGTTGACCGCATCGGCGGAGCCGGCAGCGCCCGACTGGTGCGCCTGGCGCGCGAGAACGGGCGGTGGGCCGACGTCCGCGTCCGTCAGGAGTTGATGCGCGTTTACGGCGAGGAACGGATCCGTGGCTGGACCAACCAACGGGTGAGCGCCAATGCGAAGGCCGGAGTCCACCCGGGACCGGCGGCGTCGATGGGCAAGATCCACCAGGGCGAGCTGAACCAGCGCATCCAGCTGCTCGCCACCGATCTCCTCGGGGTAGACGCAGCGGCATGGCCCGCGGGCGAGGATGAATCGTGGGCTGCGAGCATGCCCTTCGAAGTCGCCGGCATGCTGCGAAGCCGGGCGAACACGATCGAAGGCGGTACGAGCGAGGTGAACCGCAACATCGTCGGTGAGAAGGTGCTCGGCCTGGCGCGCGAACCAGATCCGTATCGCGACACGCCCTGGCAGGAGGTCCCGCGGTCGTGAGCACCGGCAGCTACCGACATTTGATCGTGGAGCGCCAGGGTCCCGTCGGCTGGTTGATCAACAACCGCCCCGCGCAGTTGAACGCGATGAACTCCGACATGCGAGACGAGTTCGCCGACGCGTGGACGGAGCTCGACCGCGATCCCGCGGTCCGGGTGATCGTGCACACGGGCGAGGGTCGCGCGTTCCAGACCGGAGTCGACGTAACCGAGCTCGCGAGTGACGGCCAGGGTATGGAGCGCTACCGCGAGAGCATCGAGCAGTTCGATCTGCACTTCACCGCGTGGCATCAGAAGGTGTGGAAGCCGGTGATCACCGCGGTCAACGGGATCTGCGCGGGTGGAGGATTCCACTGGGTCGCCGACGCCGACATCGTGATTGCCGCCGGCGACGCGCAGTTCTTCGATCCCCACGTGTCGGTGGGCCAAGTCGTCGCGATCGAGGCGATCGGGTTGATCCGAAAGATGCCCGTCGAGGCCGTCATGCGGATGGCGTTCATGGGGAAGTACGAGCGCATCTCGGCCGCTCGAGCGTACGAGCTCGGCATGATCAGCGAGGTCGTCGATCCACCGGAGCGGCTCCGCGAACGGGGCCAGGAGCTCGCCGAGACGATCGCGAAGAATTCACCGGCGGCGATGGCCGCGACCAAGAAGGCGTTGTGGGCCGCACTGGAACACGGTCTCACCGATGCGTGTCGGATCGGTTCTCAGCACCTTGCCTCGCTCTGGGGCCATCCCGATCAGCAAGAGGGCCCGCGCGCGTTCGCCGAGAAACGTGAACCAATCTGGGCACCGCTCGAGCGTCCGTGAACCTCGCGTCGCTGTTGATCGAGCACCCTTTCGGTGATGACGTGCCGCTGCTCATCGGCGAGCACACGACGCTGACGGCCGGTGACGCGCGCTCCAAGGCACGAGCGCTCGCTGTTCAGCTCGCCACTGCCGGGGTCGAACCGGCCAACGCGGTGGCGGTACAGCTACCTAATGGGCCCGACGCGATCGTCGCAATGATGGCGGTCTGGCTCGCCGGTGGAGTGTTCGTTCCGCTGAACCCACGCCTTCCCGAGGCTGAGTTCGCGGCTGGTCTCGTGACCACCCGCCCGGCGGTGGTTCTTGGTTCCGACGGCCTCGAGATCCGAACCGATCCGAGCACCTACGACGGGCCAGGCGTCGCGTTCGTCACCTGGACATCGGGCACGACCGGACGACCCAGGGCGATCCTGCACACCCACGCTGCATACTTCGAGCTGATCGACCGAGTCCTCGCGCCGCTGCGCGGGAAGGCAAAGGCGGGGACCGCCACCTCGGACCCGACGCCCAACCTGATTCCGGTGTCGCTTGCGCTCAACGCGGGGATCTACAACGCCCTCTTCGGCCTTCGGGCCGGTGCCGCGCTCGTGATCATGGACCACTTCGAGACATCGAGCTTCGCCCGGCTCGTGCGCGATCACGAGATCCGTTCGACGGTGTTGCCGCCCGCCGCGATGATCATGCTCTGCGACGACAGCAACGTCATCGATCTCGCACCGCTGCGGTACGTGCGGAGCATCACCGCGCCGTTGTCGCCGTTAGCGGCCCGGCGGTTCACCGCCAAGTTCAGCGTCACGGTGCTCAACGGCTACGGCCAAGCCGAGATCGGAGAGGTGATCGGTTGGACCGCGGCCGATGCCAACGCGCATCCGGAAAAGATCGGTGCGGCAGGGAAGCCCCATCCCGGAGTCGAGTTGCGAATCGTGGCCGAGACCGGCGAGCTCCTGGTGCGACCGCCCAGCCGGGCGATTGGGTACACAGGTGGCGCCGCGTTCGACGACCGGGTCGACGCCGACGGATTCGTGGGCACCGGTGACATCGCCCGGATCGACGACGACGGCTTCGTCTGGATCGAAGGCCGAATGGGTGACGTGATCAACCGCGGCGGCAACAAGGTGTTCCCCGAGCAGGTCGAGGAGGTGATCCGCCTCTCGCCCGGGGTCAGCGATGTCGCGGTGGTAGGCGTGTCGGATCGTCGCCTCGGTGAGGTTCCGGTCGCCTTCGTCGTAGGCGACGCGCCCGACTACGAACTAGCGGCCCTGTGCCGGGACCAGCTTGTGGCGTACAAGGTGCCCACCGCGTTCCATCGAATCGACGCGCTGCCGCGCAGTGAGATCGGCAAGGTCCTGCGGCGCGAGCTACAGGAGCGCTACGAGGAGAAGGCGCGGTGAGCTACTCGACGCTCGAGGTCACGCGGGTCGGCCCGGTGGGCTGGCTTGTGTTCGACCGTCCGGAACGCGCCAACGCGATCGACGCGACAATGTTCACGGAGCTTGAAGCGGCCTGGGCCGAGCTAAACGCGAATCCCGAGGTGCGGGTGATCGTGAACACGGGTAACGGCGCGTCGTTTCAGACCGGCCTCGATGTGCGCGAGCTCGCGTCGGATCGCGAGGCGTTTCGCGAGCAGAGCCGACGAACGCGCGACTTTGAGCTGCGGATGACGGCGTGGCACTGCCAGGTCTGGAAGCCCGTTATCGCCGCAGTGAACGGGGTCTGCGCCGGTGGGGGACTGCACTTCGTGGCCGATGCCGACATCGTGATCGCGGCTAGAACCGCGACGTTCTTCGATCCGCACGTGAGCGTCGGGCAGGTCTCGGCGACCGAAGCCATCGGCATGGCCCGACGTTCACCTATGGAACCGGTCCTTCGGATGGCTCTCATCGGCAGCTACGAGCGGATGCCTGCCATCCGCGCGTACGAGCTCGGCATTATCAGCGAGATCGTCGACCCGCCCGAGCTCCTACGGGATCGGGCCCAGGAGCTCGGCGAGACGATCGCCCGAAACTCGCCGGCGGCGATGGCCGCGACGAAGCGTGCGCTGTGGGGGGCGCTCGAGCACGGGCTCACCGACGCTTGCCGGGCCGGTGCCGACGAGTTGGTCGGGTTGTGGGGTCATCCCGATCAGGATGAAGGTCCCCGTGCGTTCGCGCAACGGCGCGAACCCCATTGGCGACGCCCGGAGCCGGAGGCAGGGTCGCCTGGAGTTGGATCGGCGTGCTGAACCGCTAATCTGCGCGCGGACGTCGGTCCCTCCGGCGTCGTCATTTGGGGGGTTTCGTGTCTGTGCGTCTACTCGTCCTGCTGTTAGCGGCCGCACTCGTGGGAGCCGCCGGCCCTGCCGCGTCTGCCGGCGCATCGGCCGCTCCCCGCGTGAAGGCCGCCGGATCAGCCGGCTGCCAGAACGGGACCAAAGTGTCGCCGGGCGAGACGATGGTGACGATGCTGTTGAACGGTGCGACCTACACGTATTTCCAGCACGTGCCCCCGGTCTACGACGGCACCACTCCTCTCCCTGTAATCGTCGATCTCCACGGCTACGCGGAGACGGCCGGGATCCACAAGAGCCATACGATGCTCGGCGCGATGGGTGACGCGAAGGGATTCATCACGATCACGCCCACCGGATCGGGACCGGTCCCGCTCTGGGACACGAGCCTCGCCGGCGCCGACGTGAAGTTCTTCGGGCATCTCTTCGACCAGCTCGAGTCGACGCTGTGCGTCGACACCAACCGCGTGTTCGTGACTGGGCTCTCGAACGGCGCGTTCATGTCGTCTGCGGTTGCGTGCGCGTACGCCGATCGGGTCGCGGCAGTCGCTCCGGTCGCGGGCATCCGCGACATCAAGGGTTGCCACCCGAAGCGTCCCGTGCCGGTGGTCACCTTCCACGGCACGAAGGACAGGTTTGTCGCCTTCGACGGTGGATACGGCCCCGCGGTTGCTTCCCTCCCGAATCCCGACGGATCCGGCAAGACCGTCGGCGAATCAACGGCTGCTTCTGCGGCCCGTGCGGCGGCCAAGGGTCCGTCGATCCCGAAGATCACGGCCGCGTGGGCGAAGCGCAACCACTGCGCGGCGCGGACATCCCGGACGAAGATCGGTGACGATGTGACCGTGGTGGGCTACCGATGCCCGAAGAACGCGACCGTCGAGCTCTACCGGATCGAAGGTGGCGGACACTCCTGGCCGGGGAGCGCGTTCTCCAAGCAGATCGCGGCGGTCGTCGGCCCGACGACTTTCACGATCTCGGCCGACGACGTCATCTGGAAGTTCTTCCAGAACCATCCGCTCACGAAGTCGTGACCTTCTCAGTAGAGGATCGCTTCGAGCTCAGGGAGCTCGTCGATTCCTACGCGATGGCTGTCGACGCGCTCGATGTCGACTGGTTCAGCTCTCTGTGGACGCCCGACGCGGATCTCTCGGTGCACGACGCCACCGGCGAGGTGCGGCGATGGCACGGAGACGAGATCGCTGCGATGGTGGCGGGAGTTCGCCGGTATCTGCGGACGCTCCACTTCGTCGGCAACCACCGCACGCAGCGCGAAGGAGATGTCGTGTCGGGCCAGACCTACTGCTTCGCTCACCACATCCACGAGACGACCGAAGCATCAGGTGGGCCGGTACGCGATCGGGTGGTGGCGATCCGGTACGACGACCGATACGAGCAAACTGATTCAGAGGGTCCGTGGCGGTTTGCCCGTCGCGACGTCCGGATGCTCTGGCGCACCTACTACGACGTCGAGCCGGATCGCCTCGACGCCGGCCGCTGACCCGGAGCAGCGAGGAGCTTCAGTGATCGATCTCTACAGCCCTGACACCTATGTCGTTTCCCCGCCTCACGCCGAGTTCGAGCGGCTTAGAGCTGAGGATCCGGTGCATTGGCAGCCGATGCCCGATGGCACCGGCTACTGGGCGGTGCTCCGCCACGCCGACGTCACCAACGTCGCGCGCCACCCCCGGGTGTTCTCGGCCGAGGTGGGCGGCGTCGTGCTCGAAGACCTTCCGCCGGAGACGCTTGCGATGATGAGAGACATGCTCCTGGCCATGGATCCACCGCGCCACATCGACCATCGACGCAACGTCGCGCCCCGGTTCACGCCGTTGGTGATCGGCGAGCTGGAGCAGCGGATCCGACTGATGTGTCGTGCCATTTTTGGTCGGGTTGGCGATCGTGCAACGGTCGACTTCGTCCACGACGTGTGTGCGCACCTCCCGTCGCAGGTCGTCGGAGAGCTCGTCGGGATCCCGCGCGACGACTGGCCGAAGATCCACGCCTGGTCGGAGCGGAACTCCGGCGGCCAAGACCCCGACATCGCTGCCGGAGTCGGCGACGAGGCGATGAGCGCGACGATCGAGATGGCGATGTACGCGATCGAGCTGGCCGGTCAACGGCGGGCCGAGCCGGCCGACGACCTCATGACCTACATGCTCGCCTGTGAGGTCGATGGGCACGCGATGACCGACCCCGAGTTCGGGAGCTTCTTTGTCCAGCTGGTGACCGCGGGCAACGACACGACGCGCTCCATGTTGTCTTCGGGTCTGCTCGCGCTCCTTCAACATCCCGATCAGCTCAACGCGTTGCGGGCCGATTCCACCCTGGTACCGGCGGCGGTCGAGGAGATCCTCCGCTGGGCGAACCCGCTGCACTACTTCCGTCGCACCGCGACCGAGGAGACCGAACTTGGCGGCCAGCGGATCGCCCCCGGCGAGAAGCTGGCGATGGTGTACACGTCGGCGAACCGCGACGAGTTGGTCTTCGCCGACCCAGATCGGTTCGACATCTCCCGGAATCCGAACCCGCACCTCTCGTTCGGTACCGGCGAGCACTTCTGCCTTGGCGTCCACCTCGCCCGGATGGAAGGCCGCGTGTTCTTCGAGGAGCTGCTCGACACCTTCTCGATCATCGAAACCGCCGGCGAACCGACGCGTCAGCGATCGAATCTCAACAACGCGTTGAAGTCATTGCCGGTGACCCTGCGCGTCTGAGGGCCACCGGTACGGCTCAGCTCGTGGAGGTCGTCGGAGGCGCGGTCGTTGTGGTCGTGCTGGTCGAGGTGCTGGTTGAGGTGGAGGTCGAGGTCGAGGTCGACGTGGACGTGGTGGTCGATGTGGACGTGGTGGTCGTCGCACCGGTGCTCACATGGAGGACCACGACGGAGCCTTTGGCCGCATTGGTACCCGCAGGGGGGGTCTGCCCGAACACCAGGTTGGCGGCGAACTGATCGTTGGGTTCGTTCACCGTCGTCGGGCTCAAGCCGGCCGCGGTGACGGCGGCTGTGGCCGCTCCGACGCGTTGGCCGACGACGGCGGGCACGTCGACCCGGGCGTTCTTTGCGTTGTTGTCGCTAGAGACCGCCCACGCCACGAGGCCGGCCACGACGAGCCCGAGGATCACGAGCGCGCCGACGATCCAGAGCGGTCTTGTGCGACTTCTCGGTTCCGCTGCCTCCGCCGGGCGGATGTTCGTCGCCGTGGTGGGAGCGGTAGTCACGGCGACGGGAGCGGTGGCCCCGGCGACGGGGACTACGAGCGTCGCGGAGAGGCGGTGCAGGTCGGCGGCCACATCGGCACCGGTTGAATAGCGCCGCGAGGGCTCGGTCTCGAGCAACCGCTCGATGATCGCGTCGAGCGCAGGGGGAATGCCAGTGGTACGGGTGGAGAGGGGCGATGGCCGTTCACGGAGCTTGCGCTCGGTGATGGTGACGACATCGGCCGCGTCGAATGGCGGTGTCCCGCTGACCGCTTCGTAGAGGATCGATCCCAGCGCGTAGAGATCGCTGCGCGCATCCGCCGCGCTTCCCTGCAGCTGCTCCGGCGCGGCGTACCGGGCCGCGGTGACGCCGGCGCCCGCGCCCGCGAACCCGGTGAGACCCGCGGCGGCGGTGCCGAAGTCAACTATCTTCACGTCGCCATTGCGACCGAGCAGGATGTCGCTCGGGGTGAGTCCGCCGTGTACGACGCCGGACTGCTCGGCCGCGGCGAGGCCCAGGGCGACGTCCGCACCGATGTCGGCCGCTCGATCGGGGGTGAGTCGTCGGGCCTCGGTGAGCGTGGCCGCGAGGCTCGTTCCGTCGACGTACTCCATCGCGACGAACACAGTGCCGCCGACCTCGCCCCAGTCGTAGACCGTCACGACGTGGGGGTCGCGTATCGTTGCCGTCGAGGTCGCAGCTCGGCGGAACCGATCTACTACCTGAGGGTCCGCGGCGAGATCGGCGGAAAGGACCTTGATCGCTACCGCTCGATCGAGGTCGCGATCGTGGGCGAGGAAGACCTCCGCCGCCGAAGACGCGGCGAGGCGTTGGCGAAGCTCGTATCGACCGGCGAGTGGTTCGAACGGGACTGATGTCATGGCGCGAGAAATTAGTCGCGACCGCGCGTATCCGCGCGGTTCAACTCTTGGGCGGCGGAGATGGATCTTCGGCATCGCGACCCCACCGACGTACCTCACGCTCGACCTCGCGTAGGTTCCGCCGGGCGCGCAATATCGCCGAGAAGATCAAGACGACAAGGATTACTGCGATGATCGCGAAAACGCTGTAGCCGGTCATCGTCGCACCGGCTCGACCCGCGCTCGGATCACGCCTCTTCGCTGCCCCCAGCGGGCACGAAGAGACCACGGTGGGTCAGTACTTCTCCGAGAAGCAACGTGTTGTACGAGTCGTTGCGGAACTGAAGCAACATGAAGAAGCCACCGAGGACAACGAACAAGCCGGCCAACGCGGAGATGAAACGGACATCGGCACCGGTGAACGGCAGCGTGGCCGCCTCCACCACCGTCGTGACGGCCGGGGTGGCCCTGGCAGTGACCCCGGGGAGGACCTGCGCGATCGGGGTGGTGCCCGGGTCGTGCGGTGAAGGAGGAATCGAGACGACGGTTGTCGGTACGACCTCGACGCACTGCTTGTACGGGATCGGTATCGCGAGCGGGCCGCCGGGATTGACGGTGACGGTCGCGTTTCGAGCCGGGGCGTTCGGGTTGGCGGTGATGCTCACCGACTTGGCAGTTCCCGCCGGGATAAACCCAGACGGCCCGTACTCGATGCTGCGGGCCTCGGGATCGGTGACGTCGATCGTGACCGGCTGACTCGAGAGGTTGTTCACGTTGAGGCGGGTGTGTTGGAACCCGTTGTCGCACATCTGGTTGTAGACGCGAACCCGAACTCCGTAGCCGGAGACGGTCGTTCGCAGCTGCTCGGCGCGGGCTGGGAGCGCGGCGACGAACAAACCCGCGGTCGCCACGGCCAAAACCACCAACATCTGGGCGACTCCACGGGGGAGTCGCCGGCCCAAAGCACCTTCCATGGATCCTCCCCGTTGGGCAGAATAGCCCCAGTCGGGCCTCCCTGTCACCTCTGGCCACTCTGGTGGCGAATCCTGGGGCGCCGGGGGTTGTTCGCGCCGGCCTATTCGGCCTGTGCCAACAATCCTGGGTTGGATCGGACGGGGCGAGCCGAAGGAGGGGCCCACGGCTTCTTGACCTTCGACCTGTCACACTCGGTCGATGAGCGAACCATCACGCTCAGGCGAACCCCGATCCCTCGCCGATGCGTACTCAGGATCGGGTGCCGCATGGGAGAACGGCCCTGGCCTGATCTACAACCGCCTCGCCGAGGTGCTTCTCGACGCCTGCCCGGTTGCGTTCGCCGGTCGGCTCGTGCTTGACGTCGGTGCAGGGACGGGCGCGGCGTCGCGTGCTGCGATCGCAAAGGGAGCGGGGGTCTGCGCGCTCGACTTCGCCCTCCGGATGCTGGCCTACGACCAGGCGGCCCGACCGCCTGCGGTCGTAGGCGACGCGGGCGCGTTGCCGATCCGCGGCGCGGTGGTGGATGTGGTCATTGCCGCGTTCTCCTACAACCATCTGACAGACCCGGAGCGCGGGCTGCGTGAGGCAGCGCGCGTCCTGCGGCCGGGGGGCGCGGTCGTCGCGTCTGCGTACGCCGAAGGCGATGCGCATCCGGCGAAGGACGCGGCGGAAGGCGCGTTGGCGGCTGTCGGATGGTCGGCGCCCGAGGTCTACTCGGCTATGAAGCGTGACGCCGTGCCGCAGCTCTCCACCGAGGAGCGAGCGGCTGCCGTGACCCGGGCCGCGGGCTTCTCCGACGTCGTCGTGCTGACGCGACGGGTGGCGTTCCCCGAACTCTCGGCCGAGGATCTTGCGCACTGGCGTCTCGGTATGGCGCATACCGCGGCGTTCTTCGGGGCGCTGCGTGCGGACGTCCGGGATCGTGTCGTTGCCGACGCGGTCGGTCGCATGGAAGGTGCTTTCCCATTGGAGCGCTCGATGGTGGTGATCGTAGGCAGGGTGTGAGCGGCTGTATCTACAAGGTCGCGTCGGCGATGAGCTCCTCGAGGTAGCGGTCGTCCCACCACGAGATCTGGAGCTGCTTGGCGCGCCGGAAGTAGAGCTGCACGTCGTAGTCGAGGGTGAAGCCGACCCCGCCGAAGACCTGCTGGGCCATAGCGGTCACGTCACGGAAGGTCGTGGCGTTGAAGAGCTTCGCCATCGGTGCGAGCCGTTCCACGGCTCGATCGTTCGCGCGCGCCCACGCCGCTTCGTGCACGAGGATCGCCCCGCCCTTGACCGCGGTCGACGCGTCGGCGAGATAGTGGGAGATGGCTTGGAACGCGCCGAGCGGCTTGTCGAACTGCTGACGGTCCTTTGCGTATTGAACGGTGATCTCGAGCGCGTAGGCGGCTCCGCCGCTAGCCAGCCCGGCCTGCAGGATGATGCCGTCGAGCATCGTCTCGTGCCAGGTTTCCCAGCCGGTTCCGGCGTCGCCGACGCGTTCGGCGCCCACGCCGTCGAACGTGACCTGGTACTGGGTGTCGGAGGCGATGGTGTGTTGCTGATCGAGGTGGAGGCTCGGCGCGCGGCGGTCGACAACGAAGAGATCGATTCCGTCAACGGTGCGCGCGAGCACGAGCAAGCGGGTGGCAGCTTCGGCGAAGGGAACGTGCCACTTCACCCCGTCGAGAACGAATCTGTCGCCGTCGGCGCGCGCGTTCAGCGCGACGCCGCGTGGACCGAAGCCACGCTCGGGCTCGATCCAGGCAACGGTGAAGATCTCTTCGCCCGACGCGATCTTCGGGAGCCAGGTGTTCTTCTGGTATTCGGAGCCGGCGCGCAGCAGTGCACCGCCGCTCATGACCGCGCTGACAAAATGGGGCGACGGCGCGAGTGACCGGCCGAACTCCTCGTATACAACGGTCGCGTCGAGCAGCGACATCCCGGAGCCGCCGTACTCGGTGGGCAGGGTCAGCCCGATCAGGTCGAGTTCGCCGAGCTGCTTCCAGAGCTCGGGGGGGAAGCCGATGGGGTCGTCTTCCATCGCGCGCACGGTGTCGAGCGGCGCGTAGGAGCTGCACACGCCGCGCACCATCTCGCGCAGCATGTCTTGCTCTTCGGAGAAGCTGAGGTCCATCGTTTCCTCTACCGGATCAGGGCTGCCACGCGTTGCCGCGTCGCTTCCAGGGGTTGTCATCTTCGGAGGTGGGGAGCGCGACCCGCACCGAGCAGTCGGTCTTGGTGTCACCGTCGACCGAGAGGGTCACGAGCAGCGAGGCCCAACCGCAATCGGCGTCGTCGGTGGTGACGTCTTCGACCGTCGCGGTCAAGCGCATCGTGTCGCCGGGAAACACCGATCCCAACATCCTGAACCTCATCCGGCCCAGGCGGCCCGAGGGTCCGGTCCAGTCGGTGACGTAACGCTCGAACCACGCGGCCTGGTTCGGGGTGTTCATGAATATGTCCTGAGTGCCGTTGCGGTTCACCGCGAACTCGTGGTCGTGGTGCATCGGGCGCCAGTCGCGGCTCGCGATCGCGCCGAGGACGATCGTGCTCGCTGTTACGTCGTAGCGCAGCTCGGGAAGCATGTCGCCCTGGTGCACTTCGTCGAGGATCATCGGGTTCCTCGCTGGTAGCCGAAGCCGGTGTACGACTCGACGCCGACGACGTCACCGCGCTGGTTGAGATACTCGACGTCGATCACCCAGAAGCGCCCTGTGCCGAGCTTCGTCGTCTTGGGACCGCTCACCGACCGGAGCACCTGGCGGCTGGTGATCACGTCGCCGATGCGCACCGGCTCGTGGAACACGATGGTGTTGTCGGAGATGACGGCTTCGGGAAGGCCGAAGTGCTCCTTCAGGTCGAAGTGCACCTGAAGCGGGACCGCTGGTTCCGTGCGCCCCGGGGACCAATTGTGCGGCCGGAACCACACGGAGAGCATCGTCGGAGGAGCGATCGGACCGTCGGTGATCTTGTCCGCGACGACGGCGTCCCAGAAGAGTGGATTGCCATTCTCGACCGATGAGCAGGTGGACCAGATATATCCCTGCTCCACGGGGAACTCACCGATCTCCTCGTACTGCGGTGTCCCGATCAGGGCCTCGGGCGATCTCGCGTCGCTCACGCGATGGCTCCTTCTGCTCGTAGTGCGGCGACCGCCTCGGGCTCGAGGCCGACGGCAACCAGGAGGGCGTCGGTGTCGGTGACGGCCGACAGGCGTACCTCGACGGTTGGTTGCCCGCGTTCCATCCCGGCCAGGACGTAGCCGACCTGGCGGAAGTTGCCGTGGCCGTCGGCGTGCGCGTCGGCGAATGCCCGGCGGGCAACCAGGTGCGGATCCTCGACCAGCTCGGGCACCGTGTTCACCGCGCTCACGCAGGCGTCGGCCGGCCCCAGCGTCGCGACCCAGTCGTCACGGTCGCGGGTCGCGAACGCGGCGAGGAAGTCGGCGCGGATCTCGGGTTGTAGGGCGTCGTCGTGCTGGTGCCCCTCCCATTGCCCACAGCCGAGCTCGCTACACAGGTTGGCGTAGAAGCGCGGCTCGATCGCGCCGACCGCGAGCCACTTCGAGTCGCGACACGGATAGACGTCGTAACACGCGTAGCGACCGGTGAGTAGATCGTGTCGAGGGCCAGGTACCGCGCCGGTGGCGAGGTACTCGTCGATGTTCAGCGACATCAGGGCGAGCACGCCATCGGCAACCGAGACGTCGAGGTAGGTGCCATCCCCGGTGGTTCCACGGTGCACCAGCGCAGCGAGGATCGCGATCGCAGCGTGCATGCCGCCACCGGCACCGTCGCCGATGGTCGCGCCGGGAAGTGCGGGCCCCCCGTCGGCGTCACGGCCGGAGCAGTCGAGGTAGCCGCCGAGGGCTAGATAGTTGAGGTCGTGGCCGGCCCACTGCGAGGAGGGCCCGTCTTGGCCGTAGCCACTGGTGGAGCAGTAGACGACGCCAGGGTTCACGCGACGCACTGCCTCGTAGCCGACTCCTAACCGGTCGACGACCCCGGGTCGAAAGCTCTCGATCACGACATCAACAGACGCGGCGAGGCGAAGGAACGCGTCGCGACCGGTCTCGCTCTTCAGGTCGAAGAGTGCGCGCTGCATGTTGCGGTGACCCGCGTACGCGTAGAACGGAGGCGTGATCTGAACCCCGCCGTCTTTGGGTGTCGGACCGATCTTCACGACGACGGCGCCGTAGTCGGCCAGCCAGCGTGAGGTGCGCGCGGCCGGGCCGACGCTGGCCAGGTCGAGAACTGTGACTCCATCGAGCAGAGGTTTAGCGACCATGCTCAGAAGTTCTTCGGGAGTCCGAGGCCGCGTCGGGCGATGATGTTCTTCTGTATCTCGGATGACCCGCCGCCGATGGTGTCGATCACGGTGTAGCGGTAGGTCGACTCGGACCGACCGGCCATCGGGGCGTCTTGGGTGCGCACGCGAAGCTGAGTTCCCGGCGCGCCTAGGTCCATCGACGCGTTCGCCAGCCGACGGGAGAACTCGGTCGCGAAGAGCTTGTACTGCGACGACTCGATCGACGGAGGTGGCGCACCCGGCACCTTCTCGGCTTTGACCGATTCGTCGACGACACGCAGACCCAGGACACGAGCGACCTCGGCGTCGGTGTGCAGGCGCGCGATGCGTTGTCGAACGACCGGATCATTGCGGAGCGGTTCGCCATCTCGCGTCGCGGTGCGCACATAGTCGGTGAGCACGTCGAGGCGTTGTTTGATCGGCGAGAACGTGAACATGGTGAAGCGTTCGAGGTCGAGCGCCTGCGAGATGTACTGGAAGCCCTTGCCAACGTCGCCGACTACATAGTCGTCGGCGACGAAGACGTTCTCGATGAACACCTCATTGGTGCGCTCGTCTCCCATCGTCCAGATCCCGCGGATCTCGATGCCGGGCTGGTCGAGCGGCACGAGCATCAACGTGATCCCTCGGTGCTTCTCGTTGGGATCCGTGCGGGTGCCGAGCCAGTACCACTCGGCGAAGTGGGCCGAAGTGGTCCACGTCTTCTGGCCATTCAGCAGCCAACCGGATTGTCCGTCGCGCTCGGTCCGTTCGGCCTTGAGACGCATCGACGCTGCGTCCGACCCCGCGTCGGGCTCGCTGTAGCCGACGGCGAACTCGACCTCGTTTCGCAGGATCATCGGCAGGAACTTCTCTTTCAGGAAGTCGTTGCCGTGCGCGATGAGCGTCTTGCCGATGATGCCTACGCCCTTGCCGATCTGCGGCCCGCCGCGCCCGGCGAGGGCTTCGTTGAGAATGAACTCGTAGACGCCCTCTCCTTCGGAGCCGCCGTACTGCTTCGGCCATGTCAGACCGAGCCAGCCGTGCTCTCCAAGCGACTTCATGAAGGCTCGGCGCTTCGGTGTGTCGACGATCTGGGCCATGTTCTCGCGGGTGACGTCGAAGACCTCGTGGTCGTCGTGGTCGTCGAGGTACTGCTCCACCTCGGCGGCGAAGTCGCGCTGGTCGGGTGAGAAGTCGAAGTCCATGGGCGCTCCGGGGCGGGCTCTCTTGGATCTGATGATCTGACGGGTCGTCAGATCCGGATCCTACGGGAGGACGGGGGTGGCGCGCCCCCTGCGCACGGGATCAGGCCTCAGGCGATGACGCCGCCGGCGCGCAGCTCGGCGAGATCACCGTCGGAGAGGCCGAGCTCTTCGCGCAGCACGGTCTCGGTGTGCTCGCCGACCCACGGAACACGCGTCTCCGGACCTTCGGCCATCTTCGATAGCTTGACCGGGTTGCCGGGGATCAGCACCGGCTCGAGGGGGCTGCCGTCGGAGGCGGTGTCGGTGCGGGGCATCTCCACGAGCATGTTCCTGATGGCGACGTGCGGATCGGCGATCACGTCGGCCGCCGAGTTGCTCGGGCCCGCGGCGATACCGACAGCGGTGAGGGCGTGGGTCGCCTCGAGCTTCGTGCGGGTCTTCGTCCAGGCCTCCATTGCCGGGCGGATCACCTCCTCGAGACTCGGCGCCCACCCGGCGCGGGTAGCGAAGCGGGGATCGTTCTTCCACTCGGGATGCCCGATGAGATCGGCGAGCTTGCCGAACTGGTGCTCGCGCACGATCTGCACCACCACGTAGCCGTCGGAGGTGCGGAACCCGTCGAGAATGATCTGCAGCTCTTTGCCCGGTTCCGGCCGCACGCCGAGTGACCAGAAGTTGGCTACGACGTCGGTCATGGCGATCACGGCGTCGAACATCGCGACGTCGACGTACTGGCCGAGTCCGGTGTTGTCGCGATGGCGTAGCGCGGCCAGGATCCCGATGGTCGCGAACAGAGCGGAGGAGATGTCGCCGAGTGCGCCGACGGGGTTCGCGACCGGGGGCCGGTCGGGCCCTGCCTTCCACTCGTAGATACCCGACATCGCCTCGACGATCGAGGCGTAGGCAGGCCAATCGCGGTAGGGAGATTCGGCGGCGTCGGCGTAGCCGTCGCCGAAGCCGGAGAGCGATACATAGATGGCACGGGGGTTGTGCTCGGCGATCACGTCGTAGCCGAGACCGAGACGGCCCATCGTGCCTGCCTTGAAGTTCTCGGCGACGACGTCGAATCGCAGCACCAGAGCGAGGAACAGGTCGCGACCCTCGGCGGTCTTCAGGTCGATTCCGAGGCTTCGCTTGCCGAGGTTGTTGCGTAGGTATGTCGCGCCGACGGAGCGACCATCGGGGTCGGTCATCGCGGGAGTGGAGCCCCGACCCGATTCGCCGTGGACGGGGTGTTCGACCTTCACGACCTCTGCGCCGAGGCGCGCGAGAAGCTGGGTCGCGTAGGGGAGTGCCTGCATCTGCTCCGCCGCAAGGATCCGGATGCCATCGAGTGGCTTGCCGAACTCCTGCGCATCGGCGTTCGCGATGTCACCGAGTCGCATGGGGATCACTCTAGGTGGGGTCGTAGACTCGTCGGCCGTGGCCGACGCAGGAAGTATCAGAGGCATCATCAGCGCCGCGGGCTACGTGCCCTACCGACGCCTGCAGCGTTCCGATATCGCGAAGACCTTCGGCGCGGGTGGAGGCAAGGGGACCCGCTCAGTAGCGTCGTATGACGAGGACACGACCACGATGGGTGTCGCTGCCGGCCGCGCGGCGCGGCGCGCTGTACCCGACGCCGAGGTCGGTGCGCTCTTCTTCTCGACGACTGATCCGGCCTACCTGGACAAGACCAACGCGACGGCGATTCACGCCGCTCTGCGGCTCGACTCCGACAGCCCCGCCTTCGACTTCTGCGGTGCCGCGCGATCTGGGGTCGGCGCGTTGCGCGTCGCGCTGGAAGGATCAGGCTCGTCGCTAGTGGTGAGCGCGGACCTTCGCACCGGCCTGCCCACGAGCCCCGACGAGGCGGCCGGTGGCGACGGCGCGGCCGCGCTGCTCGTCGGCGACGACACCGACGGGCCGGTCATCGCCGAGTTCCTGGGTGCGGGCGCCGCCACCGGGGAGTTCGTCGACCGGTGGCGTAAACCGGGCGACAGCCGCTCGAAGGTATGGGAGGAGCGTTTCGGCGAGACCAGATACGTACCGCTCGCGGAGCGGGCGTGGAACGCCGCGCTGAAGGCGACCGCGCTGGCGCCCGAATCGGTCGACCGGCTCGTCGTCACCGGTTTGCACGCCCGGGCTGTGCGGGCGTCGATTCGGCGTCTCGGGGTCGACGCCTCCCGCGTGGTCGACGACCTCGGTGCCGTCGTGGGCAACACCGGAACGGCCCAGCCCGGCCTGTTGATCGCCAGTGCGCTCGAGCAAGCGAATCCTGGTGAGGTGATCGCGCTTGTCGTGCTCGCCGACGGTGTCGATGTGCTGATCTTCCGCGCCACCGACGCGCTGACCGCGTACGATCACACCTCGCCGGTGGCCGATCAGATCGCAGCCGCGGCCGACCTGTCCTACGGGAAGTTCCTCACCTGGCGCCAGATGGTAACGGTCGAGCCGCCACGCCGACCCGAGCCGGCGCGTGTCTCGTCATCGGCCGCGAGTCGCGTCGAGGATTGGAAGTTCGGGTTCGTTGGTTCCCGCGACGAACGCGACGCGGGGTTGCACCTCCCCCCGGCGCCCGGCGAGACGCCCGTGCCGATGGCCGACGCGATGGGAACGATCGTGGCGTTCACTGTTGACCGGCTTGCGTATTCGCAGAGCCCACCGGTTGTGTTTGCCGTCGTCGACTTTGACGGCGGCGGGCGGTTCCCCCTCGAGCTCACCGATGTCGACGCCGACGACGTCCACATCGGTGATCGGGTCGAGATGACCTTCCGCCGGTTGTTCACCGCTGACGGCATCCACGATTATTTCTGGAAGGCGAGGCCCAGAAGATGAGCTCCAACGGAATCAAGGACCGCGTCGCGATCGTCGGGATGGGTTGCACCGCGTTCGGCGAGCGCTTCGATCGCGGCCTCGACGACCTGGTCATCGACGGCGCGGGCCAGGCCTTCGCGTCGGCGGGCATCGACAAGAACGATGTGGACGCCTACTGGTTCGGTACCGCCCAGAGCGGGATGAGCGGGATCACTCTGGCTCGACCGTTGAAGCTCGAGGGCAAGCCGGTGACCAGGGTGGAGAACTATTGCGCGACCGGATCCGAGGCGTTGCGTCAGGCGGCCTACGCGGTTGCGTCGGGTGCGTACGACGTCGCGATGGCAGTCGGTGCCGAGAAGGTCAAGGACAGCGGGTACGCGGGGTTGAACGCTTTCCCGATCCCGAGCGACGGTACCGGTCGGACGCTGACCGCGGCGGCGATGTTCAGCATGGTCGCGCCGGCGTACGCGAAGAAATACGGCGTCGACGAAGCACAGATAGGGGAGGTCCTCGCGCGGATCGCGTGGAAGAACCACTTCAACGGCGCACGAAACCCGCGCGCGCAGTTCCGCAAGGAGATGAGTCTGGAGACGATCCGCGCGTCACCGAGGGTTGCCGGCCTGCTCGGCATCCTTGACTGCGCAGGTGTAGCCGATGGTGCCGCGGCGGCAATCGTCGTGCGCGCAGAAGACGCGCACCGCTACACCGATCGTCCCATCTACATCAAGGCACTCTCGTTCGTGGCCGGTAACGGATCGGGGTTGACCGATCCCGACTACGACTACACCCACTTCCCCGAGGTCGAGGTCAGCGCGGCCGACGCGTACGCGCAGGCGGGGATCACCGACCCTCGACACGAGCTCGCGATGGCGGAGGTGCATGATTGCTTCACGCCCACCGAGCTGGTGCTGATGGAGGACCTCGGCTTCGCCGAGCGGGGCTCGGCCTGGAAGGAAGCGCTCGCGGGTACCTTCGATCTCGACGGCGCGTTGCCCGTCAACCCCGACGGAGGCTTGAAGAGCTTCGGGCATCCGGTCGGCGCGTCGGGTCTGCGGATGATGTTCGAGTGCTGGCTACAGCTCCGCGGTGAGGCGCCAGACGACCGTCGCATTGCCAATGAGCGGCCGCTCGCGCTGACCCACAACCTGGGTGGCTACCCGGGGGAGATGGTGTCCTTCGTCTCGATCGTCGGGCGCGACGCCGGATAGCTGTCCTGGGGACCCTGTCGGCTCCCGGCTCCCGGCTGAGATGCCGGGCTGACGGCTGGTAGCCTGGATCGTTCACCGCCCGGTCGGCGCGGTGGGCTACACGTACCGGAACAGCACAGGGAGCATCAACGACATGGCAACAGGCGCCGTCAAGTGGTTCAACGCAGAAAAGGGTTACGGATTCATCTCGCGTGAAGATGGTGACGACGTGTTCGTCCACTTCTCGGCGATCCAGGGTGACGGTTACCGGTCGCTGGAAGAGGGCCAGAAGGTCGAGTTCGACGTAGCGCCGGGCCGAAAGGGCGAGGAAGCGCAGAACGTACGGGCGGTCTGACTAGCGGGCGTCGAGAACGAGGAGGCCCGCGATGGCCAAGAAGAACCGGGCGACATTCGCCAAGCGCGAGAAAGAACGGGCGCGCTTGTCGAAACAGGCGGAGAAGCGCCATAAGCGCCAACAGACACCCGATCCCAACGCGCCACAGGTCCCTGGGCCAATGCCGTTGATGTCGATGTTCGCCGACGGCGACGACGGCGACGACGGCGAGAACGGCGAGAACGGCGATACCGCCCATATAGAGGGCGGCGAAGCGACGACCGAGAGCATCGCGGTCGACCAGGCAACGAACGCGCCCACGGAGCCCTGAGATCAGGTTCAGGAGGCACCGTGCTCTCGTCTTGGGATGACTACCCCGTTCATCAGGTCGCGGAGACGATTCGTCACGTCGGAACCAGCGACCGCAACTTCTACGACCGGTACTACTTCAACCTGCACGGCTCGAGCGACGAGTTGTTCATGGTCATGGGGATGGGTCAGTACCCCAATCTCGGGACCCAGGACGCGTTTGCGTGCGTGCGGCGCGGTGACAAGCACCGAGTCGTGCGGGCCTCGAAGGTTCTCGACGATCGGATGGACACCTCCGTCGGGCCGTTCCGTGTCGAGATCGTCGAACCGCTGAAGAAGCTGCGGTTCATTCTCGAGCCGACCGGTAACGAGATTGCCTGCGACCTCACCTGGGACGGTGCGATCCCTGCCTTCGAGGAACCCCGCCAGTACATCCGCAAGTTCGGACGGGTCTTGTTCGACACAATGCGATTCGCCCAGACCGGCTGCTGGACCGGAACGCTCGAGGTTGCAGGCGAGACGATCGCGGTCACACCGGATCGCTGGAAGGGCACGCGCGACCGGTCGTGGGGCGTGCGCCCGGTCGGCGAGGTCGAGCCACCCGGAATCCGCGGCGAAACCGGACAGATGGCAGGGCTTTGGAACTACGCGCCGATGCAGTTCGACGACTTCTCGATCCTCTACATCGTGAACGAGGAGCCCGACGGTTCGCGGCCGATGAACGAAGCCGTATTGATCTGGGCCGATCCCGAGCGCGAGGCCGAGTGGCTCGGCAGCCCCGTGTTCGAACACGCGCTGGACGCGGGCACGCGCATGATCTCGACGCCGTCGGTCCTGCGTTTCCCCGATGCGCCACGGGGCTCGTTCGCGGTTCGGGTGACGCCCTTGGTGCACAACTACATCGCCGTCGGCACTGGATACGGAGTTGGCGACGACTTCCGCCACGGTATGCACATGGGCGACCTCCTCGTCGAGGCCAAGACATGGGACATGGCCGATCTGGACACGTGGGCCTGGTACGGCGTTGTCGACCACGCGGCGCGCTTCGTCGTCGAAGGCGGCGACGCCGACGGCGAGGTCGGCTACGGCCTCCACGAGCACGGCATTTTCGGAGAGTTCCCGAAGTTCAACCTCGCCGACGGCGCCGCGACCGCCACCTGAACGGGTATGGGGTTACCCGATGGGGTCGAGCGTGAGGCCGCGGAGCAGGGACACGAACGTGGTGGTCACGAGCGCGCCCACCCCCAGGATCGCTGCCGCCGCCGCGAAGTAGGCGGTGTCGAGACCGACCGCGTCGAGCCGATCAGCTCGTAGCGCGACGGCCACGGTCGCCATGCCGATGAACGAGACGGCGAGCGTGGCCGCTCCGAGCGCGGCGATCACCGGACTGATGATGGGCGTTCCCCAAGATGCGGATCTGGGTCTGCGAACCAGGCGCGCGTGCGAGCTCGCGAGCCACGACGCCGCGAGCGCCGCCCACATCATGACAAGGAGATAGCTCCCGATCGCGTCGCTGGGCCGGTGCCAACCGGAGATGAGCACGGCCTCGCCGATACCGATCGCGTAACTGGCACCGATGACCGCGACGAGCCCGCGGGCGCGCGCCGGGGTGACGAGCACCGCGGCGAGGGCCAGGGACATCGCGACAGTGGTGTGGCCGCTGGGGAAGGTGTTGACGAGGCCGTGCGGGCCCGGTCCGGTCAGGTCGGGGCGGGTCAGGATCACGCGCTTCAGGAGCTCGGCGCTGACATCGGAGCCGAACGCGACGAGCCCGGCGGCGACCGCGAGGTGGAACCGGCCCCGACCGAGCGCCACGAGCACTATGCCTACACCCACGAAAGCCACCGAACCGACTGTGACCGTCGTGAGCAGGTTTTCGGTAGCTCGCTGCACGCGAGGTCGGTCGACGCGGCTGCTGCCCTCGAGGGCCGTCGCATCGAGACGCTGGCCCCAATGCGTGTGCACGGCGATGAGGTACACGCCGGTGAAGGCAAGTGCCGCGAGAGCCGCGGTAGCTAGCAGCAGACGGAACCGGGTATCGGGAACCGAGCGCTCGACCAGCGCCGGGTCGGTCACCGCCGTTGTCCCGCATCGCCGCGCCGTCCGATTGCGCGCGGGCGCCTCGGGGCCCGATACTGCGCGGCATGGAGTTCAATCCGTTTTCCGCTGACTTCTTCGACGATCCGTATGAGACCTACGGTTGGCTGCGGGATCACTCGCCCGTGTATCACAACGACCAGTACGGTTTTTGGGCCCTCTCGCGCTACGACGACGTCGTCAACGCTCATCGGGACTGGAAGGTCTTCAGCAGCACGCACGGCGTGACCATCGATCAGCTCACCGATCCTCGGTCCGTCACGGTCGACGGGAGCATCATCTTTCTCGATCCGCCGGAGCATGAGCGTCTTCGTCGGCTGGTGAGCCGGGTGTTCACCCCGAAAGCCGTTTCCGACCTCGAGCCGCTGGTGCGCCGCGTGGTCACTGAATACCTCGACGAGGTCGGATCGGCAGAGGAGTTCGACGTGGTGGCGGACCTGGCAGCGCCGTTCCCGGTCGAGGTCATCAGCGCGATTCTTGGTGTCCCCAAAGGTGATCGGCAGCAGATCCGCCATTGGGTCGACGCGATGCTGCACAGAGAGCCCGACGATCCGAAGCCGACCAGGGAGGGCATGGAGGCCGGACTTCTCGCGTCTCTGTACCTCCTCGACCTGGTGGCGGAGAAGCGTCGCCACCCCGCCGACGACATGCTCTGCGCGTTGATCGATGCAGAGGTGCCGGCAGACGACGGCTCCACCTATCGGCTCGAAGACGGAGCGGTCGCGAGCTTCGCGACGCTGCTCGCGGGGGCTGGGAGCGAGACGGTCACCAAGCTCGTCGGCAGCGGCCTCGTGCTCTTCGCCCGCAACCCGAGGGAATGGCAGAAGGTCGTCGACGATCCTGGAGCGCTCGCGGGCGCGATCGAGGAGATCCTGCGATTCTGGGCGCCGTCGCAGTACCAGGGTCGCTTCACCCGAACAGCCGTAACCCTGCACGGCGTGACGATTCCCGAAAGCTCGCCGGTGTTGTTGCTCACGGGCGCCGCGAACCACGACGAACGCGCCTACGACGATCCGGACCGGTTCGACATCGATCGCCCGCTCCAACTGTCGGTCGGATTGGGCCATGGCATCCACTCCTGTCTCGGAGCCGCGCTGGCACGGCTCGAGAGTCGGGTCGCGTTCGAGGAGATCCGGAAGCGCTGGCCGCGCTACGAAATCGACGAGTCGGGCCTGCGCCGAGTGCAGATGGCCAACGTCGCCGGCTTCTCGAACATCCCGTTCCGCCCCCGCTGACCCGGCCGTGTCGGTCCTCAAACGAAGAGGCCCCAGAAGATCCCGGAGAAGTAGGCGAGAAGGAGCAGCGCCAGACCCGCGATCACGGCAATCCGCACGATCTGCTTGTCTCGGCCACCCCGGCGGTTGATCTCGACAACCCAGTGCTGGAGCCGCTCCATCTGGCCCTCGAATGTGAAGGACCCGTTGCGAAACTCGTGCACCGACGGCAGCTCGGGCTGGTCGGGGCGGTTGGAGTCCGGGTGGTTGGACTGGTCGGGTTCCACGATTCAGGCTACGTCGAGGGCGGGGCAACGAGTCGCGTCGGTCTTCGGCGGTACGATGGCCGACGTGCGCAACGACACCGCAACGCCAGTCATCGTCCCCGTGCAGGCTCCGGTCCAGACGCCGGTTGAAGAACGCGAGGTCTCCCGCACCGATGACGGTGAGCATGACCGTTTCTCGCACTATTGCCGCAAGGAAGACATCATGCGGGCGATGGTGACAGGCGAGGCCATCACCGCGCTGTGCGGAAAGAAGTGGGTCCCGGCGCGCGATCCCGAGCGCTACCCGGTTTGTCCGACCTGCAAAGAACGCAAGGCTGCCGGCTGGAAGCTCTGAGCATCCATCCATCGATCGCTGATGGGTGGCGGATCTCGGTGGGCGAACAACGGGCTGGCCTGCCGCTGCGGGAACCGTCCGCGCATCGACGTAGGCCATGCGGTACCTTTCGGCTCGTGGGTGGCGTGTGCGCGCGGCAGTTCTGTTCAGCTCCCTCGATCGCGCGCGTCGACTTCGACGGCGAGGCTCGCGTCGTGTGGATCGATGACCTGGGCGACCACAAGCCGGCCGCGGCCTGCTGTCTCTGCCGTCGCCACGCCGATACGCTGACGCCGCCCCGGAACTGGGATCTGCACGATCTCCGGTCGCAACCCGAGGCCGCGGTGGTGACGATTTCGCCCGAGCTTGCTCCCGAGCCATCCCTGGAACCGACTCAGGTATCGGTCGAAGCGGCACCGGCGTGGTCGCCCCGACTCTTCGCCTCTGTCGACACGGGCACCGTGCTCGATGCCACGTCACCGCTGCTCAGCCGCGCGTTTCACGGCGTTCGCTGAGCCGCTCCTGCGAGTCAGTTGACGGCTCGGGCGACCTCCCGGCCTGAGGGGCGTTCGTGGCCTTTCGGGGCCTCGGTGAATCGACCCTTCCAGATGCGTCACACTGGCGGGCTGCTTCAGGGCGCATGCCCCCGATGCCGATGTCGCTCCTGTGACCTTTCGATCCCTCCTCGCCTGTGCGCTGCTGGCCGTCGTGACCGCGACGGCGCTACCCGCCGCGCCTTCCTCGGCGGCAGAGATTTCGCCAGAACCGGCGAGCCGGATCCCACCGCTGTCGGCGACGGTACGGGCTGCCGACGCCGAAGTAGCCCGGACTGCAGCCCAGCGCGATGGGATCACGGCCGATCTGGGCCTTGCCCGCGGCCGGCAGGCGAGCGCCGACGTGACGCTCGCGGGGCTGGATGTTGCGGAGAAGACGGCGCAGGCTGAGGCAGGTGTCGCGAAGGCGCGCGTCGCTCGGGTGGTGGTCCAGGCCTACGTTCAGGGAGGCTCGGGTGCCGATGTGATCTCAGGGATCCTCGACGCCGCGGACGCGGCCGAGCTGAGCCGTAACCAGGAGCTGACCCACCGGGTCGGGAACCGTCAGCAGGACGTGCTGCAAGAGTTCCGGCGGGCGCGGGTGCGCGCGCAGCGGGCCACCGACACGGCCAGGACGGCGCGTGACGAGATTCAACGCGAGGTGACAAGACTCGACAATGCGCTCCCCGGCGCGGCGCGTGCCGCGGCAGACGCCGAGCAGGTTGCCGCCACCGCGCGTTTCCAACTCGACCGCTGGACGTCGGTGCAGGCTGGACCCGACACGCCGATCATGGGTGCCGGTCGGCTCACCGGCACCGATCTCGCGCGCTGGTTCCGTGCGCAGCGCCGTGACGCGCGGACGACGGTGTCGATCGAAGAGTTGACCGCCATCTACATCAGCGAGGGCGACGCCGCCGGCGTGCGCGGAGACATTGCGTTCGCGCAGTCAGTTCTCGAGACCGGCTTGTTCTTCTTTCCCGATCGCGGCCAGGTCCACCCGGCCGACAACAACTTCGCCGGGATCGGTGCATGCGACTCGTGCAGCACCGGTCGGGGCTACCCCGACGCGCGCACCGGAGTGCGAGCACAGATCCAACTGCTCCGCGCTTATGCCGACGCGACGGTGACCGCGACGAACCTCGGGAACCCGCCTGTCGATCCCAAGCTGCCCAGCTTCTTCCTGAAGGGCCGCTCGCCGACCTGGAACGGCCTCACCGGTACCTGGGCTACATCGACGACCTATGCCCCCAAGATCTTTGAGCTGTACTTCCGCATCCTTGCGTGGGTGAGTGATCACCCGAATCCGCGAACGACCGGTACCAACGGGCGGTAGCAGTCGATCCAGGTTTCGACGATGCGAACCAGGCCGAGGCCGGGTTGGCGCGGCGAGCCAGGGGGCTACCGTGAACCGATGTGCCGCCCGTCGTCTCGGGCCTGCCGCGAGACATGCTCTGGAGATCGCCGTGTCGCTCGACTATCAAGCCTTCGACGCTGACAACCCCTACTACGAGGACGATCTCATTGCGGTCCGGGATGTGATCGGCGCGGAGCGGATCCTTTTCGGGTCCGATTTCCGGCACGGGTTCGCCGATAGCGAGATCCGCCTGATCATGCGCGAGAACGCGTTGGCGCTCTCGAAGCCATGACGCCCTCGGTTGTGGCTGACGTGCTCGAGCGGGCGTTCTCGCAGCCACCCGAGCTCGGCGAAACGCACGCGATCGTCGTCGTGCACCACGGTGAGGTAGTCGCCGAGCAGTACGGGCCCGAAACCGGACCAGACACGACCCTCATCTCGTGGTCGATGGCAAAGAGCATCACGCACGCGCTGGTCGGACTGTTGGTACGAGACGCAAGACTCGACATCGCAGCGCCGGCGGCGGTGCCACGCTGGCAGGACGACGACGATCCGCGGCGCGAGATCACCCTCGACCAGCTGCTGCACATGCGCAGCGGGCTCGAGTTTGTAGAGGACTACGTCGACGACCAGGTGTCCGACGTGATTGAGATGCTCTTCGGCTCCGGTGCCGCCGACGTCGCCGCGTACGCGGAGTCGCGCCCGCTCGCGCACGAGCCGGGAGCGGTGTGGAGCTACTCGAGCGGTACCACGAACATCGTGAGCGCCATCGCGGGGCGGGCGATCTCCGGTGACGGCGAGGCGGGAACGCGGTCATACCTTGATCGGGAGCTGTTCGCCCCGGCCGGGATGACCTCGGCGACTCCGCGTTTCGATGCGACGGGCACGTTCGTCGGATCGTCGTACGTCTACGCGACCGCGCGTGACTTTGCCCGGTTCGGCGAGCTCTATCTCCATGACGGGATGGTCAACGGCACGCGTATCCTGCCGGAGGGTTGGGTCGACCATGCCCGGGCCATGACGTCTCCGCCTGTTCCCCCAGAGGAGCCGCACGGCTACGGCGCCCAGTGGTGGCTCTGGGACGACGCCTTCGGCACGTTCGGAGCACACGGCTACGAGGGCCAGTACACCCTCGTGGTGCCGCCGCTCGACCTCGTCGTCGTACGGCTCGGTAGGTCGCCCGTCGAGCTCCAGCCCGCGGTCAAAGTCGATCTCCACCGCCTCATCGAATCGTTCACCTGACCCTGAAGGTCGGGGTCAGGGCCCGGCGTCGAGGTCGGCTCAGCGGAAGTCGGCTCAGCGGAAGTCGAAGGCCGTCTTGATCGCTCCTGATGTGTCCTGGGTGGCGATGGCGGTGAAGGCGTCGCGCCAGTTGTCGAGGTCGAAGGTGTGGGTGAGCATGCCGGTGAGGTCGATCCGGCCGGAGCCGACGAAGTCGAGATAGTGCTCTATGCCGTGACGGCGCACGCCGTCGACCTCCTCGATTCCGAACGCGTTGGAGCCGACCATCGCGAGCTCCTTGAAGTACAGGGGAGTGTCTTCCCACTGGGTCGGACCGTGCACGCCGGCCTTCACCAGGGTGCCCCTAGCCTTCAGCACCCGCGAGCCGATCTCGAACGTCTCCTTCTTGCTCACCGTGTCATAGACGACATCGATCGCGCCGGGGTAGGCCATCGGTAGGCCGTCGCTCGCGACCAGCCGGCCCCCCGACCAGGCCGCGGCTTCTTCGATCACACGAATCGCAGGCTCGTGGCCGATCACTGTCGCGCCCAGTGATCGGGCCATCGCGGCCTGGGCCTCGAAGCGGGCGACGACGAGCACCTCGACATCGGGGTACAGCGCGCGCAGGATCGCGGTGGCGCAGGTTCCGAGCGCGCCGGCGCCGTAGACCATCGCCTTGCCGCCGGGCGTTGGTGGGTGACGCGTGATCGCGTGGAGTGACACCGCGAACGGGTCGGCGAACACCGCTAGCTCGTCGGGGATGGAGTCGGGAACCTTGTAGAGCATCGAGTCGTGCGCGGGCATGAGATCGGCGTAGCCGCCGGATGCATCCTTGGACGTGCCGATGTGGATGCCGGGCGCGATCGGACCGACGCCGAAGTTCCAGCACAGCGAGTAGTCGCCGACCTCACATGCCTCGCAGATCGGGCTCACGCCGCGAGGGCCGCATGACAGCCACGGGTTCAGAACCACCCTGTCGCCGATCTCGAGCCCTTCGGCTTCGGGTCCGAGGGCGACCACATCGGCGACCACCTCGTGCCCGAGCACCTGCGGAAGGGAGAAGAACGCCTTCAAGGGGTTGTCGGGCGACCCGACATCGCCCCAATCCATGAAGACCTGCTTCGAGTCGGAGCCGCAGATCCCGACGAGGCGCGGGCGGGTCACGACCCAGTCGGGCCGGAGGAATCCCGGGTCGGCGTGGTCCCGCTCGAGCCGCATGGGCGCGTGCGCGAGGCCGCGCAGCAATGGGTTGTCGGACTCGGGCTCGGGCTGGGGTTCGGGCGCGACACCGAAGACGAGTGCTCTCATGCGGTCCCTCGATCGTGGTGAGGTTTCGGGTTGGGCGGTTCAAGTTGTGGGAGACGTGGCGGCGCGCACGTTATCCGACACGCGTGTCAGGTTTCTGCGTCGGTGCTCCCGTAGCGGGATTTCGGGTCGTCTCGTGGTCAGCCGCTCAAGAATCGTCACCCCTTCCGCCGATACCGAGAGCAGGCTGCAGGAGGCGTCCGCCGTGCCTCGACGGTGGGACTTCGATCGCGAAGGGAACGGACGATGACCGCCTTGATGCAGAAGCGCAAGACCCGAGATCGGCGCCAAGATCGCAAGGTCGAGATCGACGATCTGCGCGCTGATATACAGCGCGAGGAACGGCTGGTGGGGCTGCGCCCCGACGGCTTTGTCACCCCTGTCGAGATTCAGCGCCGAAGGTTCCAGATCGTGCTCGTGATGCTCCTGGTGTTCGTTGGGCTCGCGGTGACGACGATCGCCAACGATCTATGGAACGGCTTCAAGAGCCAGGCAATGTGGTTTGACCCGGAGGCCATGCGTATCGGGATGATCGTCTTTGCCGCGGGATTCTCGGTTTACGTCCTCGAGAAGGAACGCCACCTCAAGCAGCTCGGGCTCCTCGGCCGGCGGGCCCAGGACCTGGACCTCGTCCTCGCGGAGCGGATGCTCATGTCGGCGGCTATCGCCGAGGCGACTGAAACCGTCACCACGTCGATTGACCTGGAGCAAGTGCTCGCCCAGATCCTCCACGAGGGCGATCGCCTCGTGGGTGCGTCGGTGGCGTCGATCGCGCTCCTGACCGACGGAGGTCACCTAGAGGAGGTCTGGACCCGCGGTTCCCCGGCCACGGGCGGACGCCGCCTCGTGGCCGAGTCAGTGCTCTTACAGGTGGCGATGGCGCGTGAGCCCTTCCTGCTCGTCGGCCCGCTCCCTCGCGAGCTCTGCGACAAGACGTCGGGTTCGACTCAGGCGGCATCGGTCGCGCTGATTCCGCTGGTGCGGGCCGACGCCGTGCTCGGGGTGCTCACGATCGCGGCGCTCCCGGGACGTCGATACTCGACCGGTGATCTTGACGTGCTGACCCGGCTGGCGGCACCGGCGTCGCAGGCCATCGCCAACGCCCGGCGGTTCGAGGCGGCCCGCCTCCGAGACTTCGATGGCATCGACACCCGTCGGGAGGAGCTGCGCGAGATCGGCCGATCGATTCGGGATGCGGTGACTCTGGCCCGGCGTGACGACCTCGAGGGCTGCGAGCGTACCGAGCTCTTCGACCGCATCGACCACCAAGCGGTACGGCTCCTCGAAGAGGTCGACTGACCTTCCGCTCTGGCGGGCCATCACCGCAGGTCAGGGCAGGCGTTCTCCGCGGCGGCCCGGGGCAGGCCACACTGTGACCCCCGAGACGGAGGCGATCGGGTGTCCACGGTCCTCGAGCGGTCGGATGTCACCGACTCCGCTCCCCCCTCACCCACGTTGCCCAGATGGAGACTGCCGCTCGTATTCGGCGCGCTTCTGCTCCTGACCGTAGGGCTCCGTCTCCCCGCCTTCACCGTTCCCGTCTTCAATTCCGACGAGACCTTTCTCGCGACCCAGGCCGAGGTCATCAACGACGGGGGTCGCCTCTATCACGATGCGGTCGACCGCAAGCCGCCGCTCGTGCCGTATCTCTACGCCGCGGTCTTCGCCGTCACGGGGAGCAACGACC
Organism: Actinomycetes bacterium; assembly: GCA_025363815.1. Taxonomy (GTDB): domain Bacteria; phylum Actinomycetota; class Acidimicrobiia; order IMCC26256; family JANYLB01; genus JANYLB01. Next base: position 64,343 of record JANYLB010000032.1, on the reverse strand, counting down.
TCTCCGGCGTACGCGTCGTCGCGATGTTCTCGGTCGCGCTCACCGCGCTCCTCCTCGTCGCGGAGGGTCGCCGTCGCGACAGTGCCCGGCGCGGGTGGATCGCAGGGCTCTTGTTCGTCTTCGCGTCCGTGTGCTTCGCGCCCCAAGACGGCCAGGCCGCGAACTTCGAGGTGTTCATGCTTCCGTTCGCTACGGCGGCGATCCTGCTCGCGAGACGCGAGAGGTTCGCGTCGTCGGGCGTCGCCGTCGCCGTGGCGACACTGGCGAAGCAGACGGGCGCGGTGACCCTTCTCCCGGTGCTGTACCTCGCGTGGCGATTCCGAAAGCGAAGGGGCGTGGTCGACGCCGGCGCCGGTTTTGTGATGCCGCTCGCGCTGGTGGCGCTTCTGGTCGGCCCGGCGCAGCTGTTGTTCTGGGCGGTGCTCGGCAACGGCTCGTACCTCGGCATCGGTTCCGCCTCTGCCTATGTTCTCGGCCTCTTCGCGCTGATGAGCATTGCGTTCGTGCTCTGCAACCTCCCGGTCGTCGCCCCGCTGATCTGGGCGCGTAAGAGTCGCATCGAGCGTGACGAGACCGATCTCTGGCTCTGGCTGCTCTCCGGCGTGGTGGCCGTCGCCGTCGGTTTTCGGTTCTTCGGGCACTACTACCTACAGCTCCTCCCTCCGCTGTGCTTGATCGCGTCCGGCGTTCTTGTCCGAGTATCCGATCGGGTCCGGGTCGGGACCATTGCCGCGGCCGGGTTCCTGGCGGTGGGGTTTTCAACCATCGGCTACTTCGCGCAGCCGTTCGGGGGTGAGCCGCAATACCAGGAGGTCAGTCGGTTCATCGAGAGCAACGCGTCGCAGCGCGACCGGATCCTCGTGTGGGGGGCGCTCCCCGAGGTGTATTGGGCATCGAACCGTCGGCCCGCGACGAGGTTCGCAAGCAATTCGTTCGTGACCGGTCATTGGGGTGGGCGACCCCAGGGCGATCTCTCGGGCGACCTCGCCACCCCCAACGCGCTCGGCCTGTTCCTGGCCGATTTCGCGGCGCATCCACCGCGCTTTGTTCTCGACACTTCACCCGCGTCGATCCGTGACGCGCAGTATTACCCGATCTCGAAATTTCCTGCGATCCAGGCGCTCGTCGACGCGAACTACCACTACGTGCAGTCGATCGATGGCATCGCCGTCTACGAGCGCAATACCAACGCGCCCGTCTTCGGCGAGACTGGCTAGGCCGTCCACCCAGGTTTGGCGGCAGCGAGCAGGAGGATTTAGATCGTGGCTCCGGCTCGGCTGCTGAGCGCGACACCGCGACGCCACTGACGCAGGATGTCGATGTCGTTGCCGTTGGTGCAGAAGCCGAACGACAGTCCGGTCTCCGGATCGCCCCATGCGATCTGGCCGGCGGCGCCGGCGTGGCCGAAAGCGCGCCGCGAGGTCGTGTAACCGAACCCGCGGATCGCAGCTAGGCCGTCATCGCCTGCGGTGACGAGTCCGAGCGTGCGGCTCGTCGGGGTGCCCGTCATCGGATCGACAAACGTGTTGCGTACCTTGGTGGTGGCGTCGCCAAGGACCGCGGGATCCCAGATCGTGCCGTCGTCGTTCATGATCGCCTGGTAGTACAGCGCCAGATCGGCTGCACGCATGATCCCGCCCGCTCCGGGCACGCCAACGGCGCGGTTCTCGGGGCGGTTGAACATCATGAGCGCTTCATCAGTGACCTCGGTTACCGGGAGCTCGCGGATGCCCAAAGCAGCTTCGAGCGCATCGGGCGACGGCGCCTCCCCGCGGATCTCGAGGTCGGCGATCCCGGACTGATCGGCCTCGGGGATGCCGAGAACGCGCGGAAGACCGGCCGGATCGGTGACCCGCTCCTGCACCACGTCCCGGAAATCGGTGCCGGTGACGCGTTCGATGATCTCGGCCAGCACCCAGTGGGCTGACGTCGCGTGGTACTCGTACGCCGTGCCCGGCTCCCAGTTGAGCCTCCACTTCGCGAACATCTCGAGGCGGCCCTCACGCGTGAACCAGTCGGGCGGGCCGAGCGGCGCGTTCGGAAATCCCGAGGTGTGCAGCATCACCTGCTCGACGGTGATCACGTCTTTGTGGTTCGGCGCGAACTCTGGGATGTAGTCGACGACGCGCTTGGCCACCTCGACAACGCCGTCGCCGATGAGGGCCCACATCGCGCCGGCAACGAACGCCTTGGTGCACGAGAAGACGACATACCGGGAGTCGTCAGTGGCATCACCGAGGGTCTCGAATACCTCCAGCTCTCCTCCGCGGGCGAGCGCGATCTGGCAGGAGGGAAGGTTGCCATCGTTGATCTCGCGCTGGGCGCGATCGAGTAGGTCTCGAACCTTCGTTCGGTCGAGCGGCATGCGGTCGGTCATCGTTGCCTCCTGGGATCGGCGGGCTCAGCTGCCTCGGGATATCCACTCGTCGATATTGGCGGCTTCGTCGCCGATCCGGGTTGATTCGCCATGACCGGTATGCACGACAGTGTCTGCGGGCAAGGTGAGGAGGCGGGTACGGATCGACTCGACGAGCGTGGAGAAGTCGGAGAAGGACCGCCCGGTTGCGCCGGGGCCGCCTTTGAACAGGGTGTCGCCCGAGAACACCCGCTTGTTCGCCTGGTCGTGGAAGCTGATCCCACCGGGCGAGTGGCCTGGCGTGTGGAGCATCGTGAGCGTGAGGTCCTTGTACTCGATCGCGCCGCCGTGCTCGAGCTCGACCTCGGGCGCGCGTCGGGGATGGACGGCGTCCCAGAGCATGCGGTCGGCGGGATGCAGCGCGACGGGCGCATGCAGGATGTCGGCGAGCTTGACCGCGGCGTTGATGTGATCGTTGTGGCCGTGGGTGCAGAGGATCATGAGCGCCTGGCGGTCACCCACGCCTTCGACGATCGGATCGACCTCGTGCGCGGCGTCGATCACGAAGCACGCGTGGTCGTCACCGACGATCCAGATGTTGTTGTCGACCTCGAAGTCTTCTCCATCGAGCGAGAAGATTCCACGGGTGACGACGCGATCAACGCGCTTGGTTGCCATCAGCGCCACTCCATCTGCCATGCGAACATCGGCCAAGGGAACATCGGCCAAGGGAACATCAGATCGTCACCACCGAGCGGAGGACCTCGCCCCGCTCCATCTTTCGGAACGCCTCCTCGACGTCGTCGAGTGAGATCGTCTCGGTGACGAACCGGTCGAGGTCGAGGCGGCCCTGTAGATAGAGGTCGATGAGCATCGGGAAGTCGCGCGACGGGAGACAGTCGCCGTACCAGCTGGGCTTCAGAGCGCCGCCGCGGCCGAAGAATTCGATCATGGGCAGCGCGATGCTCATTGTGGGGTCGGGGACCCCGACCTGTACCAGGGTCCCGGCGAGATCGCGGGCGAAGAACGCCTGCTTCATCACCTCGGGTCGGCCTACGGCTTCGATGCATACGTCGGCGCCGAAGCCGTCGGTGAGCTCGCGCACGGCCTCGACGGGATCACCCGCGCCCGCGTTCACAGTGTGGGTCGCGCCGAACTCCTTCGCGATAGCCAGCTTGGCGTCGTCGAGGTCGACCGCAATCACGGTGCGAGCGCCCGCAAGGCGCGCGCCGACGATCGCCGCGTCGCCGACGCCACCGCAGCCGAACACCGCCACGGTGTCGCCGGGCTGCACGTTTCCTGTGAGCATTGCTGCGCCGATACCGGCCATCACGCCGCAGCCGAGCAGCCCCGCGGCCTCCGGCTTCGCCGCCGGGTTCACCTTCGTCGCCTGACCGGCGGCTACCAGCGTCTTCTCTGCGAACGCACCGATGCCGAGTGCGGGGGTGAGCTCGGTGTGGTCGGTCAACGTCATCTTCTGGGTCGCGTTCAGGGTGTTGAAGCAGTACCACGGTCGACCGCGGCGACAGGAGCGGCACTCGCCGCAAACCGCCCGCCAGTTCAGGATGACGAAGTCACCCGGCCTGATCTCGGTGACGCCGTCGCCGACAGCCTCCACGATCCCGGCGGCCTCGTGGCCGAGGAGGAACGGGAAGTCGTCGTTGATCGAGCCCTCGCGGTAGTGCAGGTCGGTGTGGCACACGCCGCAGGCCTGCACCTGCACCACAGTCTCACCCGGCCCGGGATCAGGAACGATGATCGTCTCGACGGAGACGGGTGCGCCCTTGCCACGCGCCACCACGCCGCGTACTTCCTGCGCCATCCTCGCTCCTTCCACCATTCCGGTGGATCAGTTCCCAGGGCCGGCTCCCGGGGCCGCGCTGCCCACCAGAACTACCAGATGGACCCGCCTGTCTACTCCAGCCTCAGGCGCGCCCGCACCGCGCGGTGGTCCGAAGACAGGTACCCCGACACCTCGCCGGAGACGATCTCGACGTCGGATGAAACCCAGATGTGGTCGATCTGGCTGTGGGGTCGATGCCCCGGGAACGTCCGGCCCTTCACTGCCCGCTTGCGACCGGGAAGCAGAAGCTGCAGAACGCCGCCCCACATGTTGCAGTCGCCGACGATCACGCTCGGTACGGCATCGTTGGCGAGCTGTTTGTGCAGGAAGCGCAGCTGCGGTGGCGATCCCCAGAGCTTGTGCGACGCGTGCACCCCGGCGATTAGCAGCAAGCGTCCGGCGAGGCTTATCTCGACGCAGGCCGCAGCTCGGCGGGTTACGACGTCGCCGGGAGGACAGCCGAGATCGATGTCGAATGTCCGACGGACCGGAAGCGCGCTCAACACCGCGATTCCCCAGGTCCCCGGCGGCTCACCGGGCGGTTGCTTCGGGAGGCGACCGGGTCGTCCGTTCATGTTGTCGGGCGCGAGCACGAGCTCGTTGACGATCGGCAACCGGGTGGCGACGACGACGTCGTCGATGAACGCGGGGCCGGCGTGAGGACGCCACACCTCTTGGACGACGAGCACGTCTGCGCAGAGGCTGCGCGCCGCCGCGGCCACGTCGTAGGCGCGACCCCGCGCGTCGATGCCCCAATGGGTGTTGAAACTGGCGATGGTGAGCTCGACGGGCGGTCGCACGGGGATCTGCAGGGTACCGCCGGGCGTCACTAGTCTCGACACCGAGCGGGCTGCCAGATCGGTGGCCCCGGCGTCGCCCGGGAGACGAAAAACCCATGATCGAACCGTTGAAGGGCTACGACCTCGCCGGCCGGGTGGCCGTGATCACCGGTGCGGGGAGCGGGATCGGCAAGGCCACCGCGCTCACCCTTGCCGCCGTCGGGGTCACCGTGATCGGCGGCGACATCGATCAAGCAGCCGTCGAGCTGACCAAGGAAGAGATCGCTCAGAGCGGTGGCCAGGCCCGGGCAGTCCGGACCGACGTGACCAGTCGCGCCGACGTCGATGCACTCGTCGACGGAGCGCAGGCGGAGTTCGGCCGAGTCGACATCATGGGCAACGTCGCCGGCATACCGCACAACAAGATGATCGCCGACACGACCGACGACGAGTTCGAGCGGATCCTCGCCATCAACCTGAAGAGCGTGTTTTACGGCGTGCAGGCGGCATTCCGGGTGATGATGCCGCAGAAGTCGGGGAACATCATCAACCTCTCGTCTGGCGCGATTGACACCCCCGCTCCGACGCTCGCGTGTTACGCGATGACGAAGGCCGCGGTAGCGATGCTGACCAAGACGGCGGCTGTCGAGGGCGGTCCGCACGGCATCAGGGTCAATGGCATCGCGCCCGGTGTGATCCACACGAATTTCTCGCGCCACAACTTCGTCGACGAGGAGGGCAGCGTCGTTCCGGAGAAGGTCGAGCAGTACAAGAAGCGCTTTGGGGCGATGGCACCGCTCGGGCGCGTCGGCGAGGCACAGGATGTCGCCAATGCGATCCTGTATCTGGTGTCGGACGGCGCAGGATTCATGACCGGTCAGATCCTGCGTCCGAACGGTGGCGTTTCGATGCCTTAGGCGGCCGCGGCCGTGGGCACTTGGCGTCGCGGTCAGGCGCGGGAATCGCGCAGGGCGGCATGGACCGCGTTTGCTCCGCACGCACCGTGCACCCCGCCACCCGGATGCGCCGATGCCGAAGCGAGATACAGCCCTTTGATCGGGGTGCGGGCGGTACCGCCACCCGGTGCCGGTCGCAAGACGAACTGCTGTCGCAACCTGGCCGTACCGCCGTTCAACGCGCCGCCGACGAGGTTGGCGTCGACCGCCTGTAGGCCGGGTGGTGTGAGAACGTGACGGCCGACCACGAGGTCGCGGAATCCGGGCGCCCGCTGCTCGATCTCGGCTTCCATGCGACCGACGACGATGTCGGTGTCGCGTGCATCGTCCCACCGCCCTTGGGGTACGTGGGTGTAGGCCCACGCCGTCTCGGTGCCGGGGGGTGAGCGGGATGGATCGGTCGTCGTCATCTGGCCGACTACCAAGAAGGGTCGTTCGGGGATCACGCCGGCCTTCAACTGAGCGCCGTACATCGCGAGTGCTTCGAGTGACTCTCCGATGTGCAGGGTGCCGGCCCGACGTGATGCTTCGGACTCCCAGGGGATCGGACCCGAGAGGGCCCAATCAATTTTGACGGTGGCGTGATCCCATCTGAATCGGCGCATTCCAAGCTTGGTCCGCGCCGGTAGGCGTTCGTGCCGGAGGAGCGCAACGTAGAGGGAGGGGGCGCTGACGTCGGCGAGCACCGCCCGACCAGCGCGCACCGAATTGGCCTCCGCGGTCGTCACGCCGACGGCACGGCCCGCACGCACATCGATGCGCGTGACCCGGGTGTTGCACTGGATGCGGCCGCCGCGCGCCTCGAGACGGCGAACGAGCGCGGCAGTGAAGTTGCCGGAGCCGCCGGTGGGAACCGGGAAGCCATGCTCACGCCCGAGGCTCGAGAGCATCCAGCCGTAGATGCCCCCGGTGATCGAACGCGTCGTGAGATCGGTGTGAAGCAGGTTGCCGGCGAGCAGGAGCGGTCCGCCGTCACCGCTGAAGCGTTTCGTGAGTCCTTCGGCCGACGAGAGCGCGATGCGGGTGATGCCGGCGAAGCCGACGGGTCCGGCCGCGCGCGTCAGGCGCAATGCCGCCCGCACTGGCGGGAACGGGCTCAGCAGCGCTTCGGTGATGCCACCGCGCGCTCGGCTCCACGCCTGATCGAGCTTCCGCCACTCGCTGCCGTCGCCGGCCGCGTACGCATCGATCGATGCCGCGGTCTCGTCCAGGTCCATCGAGAGCACCGCGGTATTGCCATCGGGGGTGGGGTGGGCGAGCACGAGCGGCGCTCGGCTCCAGCCCAGCCCGAACTCGTCGAGGCCGAGGGAGCGGATCACCGGCGATGCGAACGCGAGGGGATAGAAGGCGCTGAAGCGATCGTGCACGAACCCGGGAACGGTGATCTCGCCGCTGCGTACCGCGCCCCCCGGCTCGGGCTCGGCCTCGAGCACGAGCACCGACCACCCCGCGTCGGCGAGGAGGTTCGCGGCAACGAGTCCGTTCGGACCCGAACCGACAACGATGGCGTCGGCGTCAGGTGTCGAGGTGTTCGGCTTCGGCAGTGTCACCGCTGTCAGCTTCGTTCACGGGGAGATCGACGACGAACCGGGCGCCGCCGAGCCGTTCACTCGCTTCGATCGTGACGGTGCCACCGTGACGATCAACTATCGCCCGCACCATGGCGAGCCCGAGCCCCGCGCCCCCGGCGTCGCGCCCCCGACCTTCCTGGAGTCGGGTGAACCGCTCGAACACCCGCTCCCTGTCGGCCTCGGAAATCCCGGGGCCATCGTCGTCGACGGTCAGACGCACGATGGTCGTGCCATCTCCCGGACCGCCGCGTTCGGTGCCGAGCGACACCGCGACCGTCGACCGGGCGTGTCGGATCGCGTTGTCGAAGAGGTTGCGCACGACGCGCTCGAGTTGTCTTCGGCTGCCCCGTACCCGACCGGCTGATACGCGATCGGTCAGGATGGTTGCCCGGTCGGTGAGCCGGCTGACTTCCTCCAGCACGATGTCGTCGAGGTCGACGTGGGTGTCTGGGAGCGCCTCTGGAGTCTCGTCGAGGCGGGCCAGCTCCAACAGATCGTCGACCATGCGCTCGAGGCGCTCATCATCCGCGAGGACGCGTCGGGCGACGTCGGGCCAGTCGGCATCAGGGCCGCGCCGCTGGGCGACTTCGACGGTGGCGCGGATCGACGCCACCGGGCTGCGTAGCTCGTGCGACGCGTCGGAGACGAAGCGGCGTTGGCGCTCGGTCGCGTGCTCCAGTCGTTCCAACATCGAGTTCATCGTGCGGGCAAGTTGGTCGACCTCGTCACCAGACCCCGGCTCGGGGACGCGCCTGTCCATGCTCGCTCCGCTGATTGTGGCAAGCGCGGTGCGCATCGCGTGGACCGGGCGCAGTGCGCGCCCAACGAGCCACCACGCGAGCAGGGCGACGGCCACGACCAACGCGGGAATGCTCAGCCACAATGCCCTTGCGAGCGCGTCGACGCTACGGCTGACTTCTTCGAGTGGGCTCGCCGCAACCAGTGTGACGGTGCCGACCTGGGTCCGGACACGCTCGTAGACCACGATCGGGCGTCTGTCGCCGGGCATCACGACGTGCTCGTCGCCGTTCGCGTCGCGGACGACGACGGGTTCCGTGTCGCGGCTCCACGGCCGGCCGGCGACGAGGTGCCCTCTAGGGTCGAGCACGTAGAAGTCGACCGTCACCGGCAACGAAACCGACTCGGGTGACGCGCCGGCTTCGATGCGCGACTTAACCGTGCTGATGGCATGATTCGAGTCGGCGCGGATGCGGTCCTCGACCGACGTTCGCACCGCCGCGACCAGCAGAACCGCGGCCGCGCCGACGGCGATGGCGAACGCGAGCGTGGAGGCGAGGGTGATGCGGACCCGCAGGCTCCGCAAAGAGTGCGTGACCGGAGCTGTCGGATCGTTGCTCATGCGTCACCGATCAGGCGGTAGCCGACGCCGCGCACGGTCAGCAGAGTCGACGTCTCGAACGGCTGGTCGATCTTGCGGCGCAGGTAGCCGACGTACACCTCGACGATGTTCGGGTCGCCGGTGAACTCCGGTCCCCATACCTCCTCGAGGAGCTCACGCTTGTCGACGACGGCGTCGGAGCGGTCCATCAGCACCGTGAGCAGCGCGGCCTCGCGTGCGGTGAGCCCTATCTCAATTGCACGGCGCGTGCACGCGCGACTGACGGGATCGAGCTCGAGGGTCCCGACGCGCAAGGTGCGGGCACGGGTAGTGCGACCCCTACGCATAAGAGCGCGCAGCCTGGCGACGAGAACGACGAAGGAGAACGGCTTCGAGAGAAAGTCGTCTGCGCCCGTGTCGAGTGCCTCGGCTTCGTCGTACTCGCCGTCTTTCGCCGTCAGCATGAGGATCGGCGTCATCACGCCTTCCTCTCGAAGCGTCCTACAGACCCGGTATCCGTTGAGGCCGGGGAGCAGGATGTCGAGAACGATCGCGGCGTACTCCTCGGCGCGGGCGCGATCGAGCCCGATGAGGCCGTCGTGGACGATCTCTACGTCGAAACCCTCGGTTCGGAGACCGTCGGCGACAGCCTCCGCCAGGCGTACCTCGTCTTCGATGACCAGCACCCGCACAACCAAGAGTCTGGCCGCTCCCGGGGCACCCGAGCACGCAGCCCTGAGAGTTGGGCTCAGGCGTGGGCGGCGCCAGCGGCAAGTCCCGAGGGCTTCGGCTGGTAGCCTCTGCTTCCGGAGCAGTTGTTCGAGCCCGTCCACCAATCGGACCGACCAACGCCCGAGGGTCACCTCACCGCCGCTCGTGGGCCGATCACCCCTTCCGTAGGGGCCGCCCGGCCGGGGACCGTCGCCGAGGACGACCCACCGGCTACACCCACGACTTCGAAAGGTCACACCTAACCCATGACTCCTCTCACCTTCGAGGCGCTCGGCGTCTCGTCGCCGCTCGTCGCAGCCCTCGCCGCCGAAGGCATCAACGAGCCATTTGCCATCCAGACGCTGACCCTGCCCGACGGCCTCGCCGGACGCGATGTCTGCGGAAAGGCCAAGACCGGATCGGGCAAGACCCTTGCGTTCGGCATTCCGCTCCTCGAACGCATCGGCCAGGCCGAGCCTCACCGGCCGCGCGCGCTCGTTCTGGTACCGACCCGCGAGCTGGCCAACCAGGTGAAGCAGGTGCTCGGACCGCTGGGCAAGGCGACCGGCAAGGTCGTGCGGGCCGTGTATGGCGGCGTGTCCATGGAGCCGCAGATCACCGCGCTGGAGAAGGGCGTCGACGTGGTGATCGGCACACCCGGTCGCCTCATCGACCTGATGGAGCGCAAGGAGCTCTCGTTCAGTGATGTCGAGGTGCTCGTGCTCGATGAAGCCGACCGCATGGCCGACATGGGGTTCATGCCCCAGGTTCAGAAAATCCTGCATCGAATCGAGTCGAAGCATCAGACGCTGCTGTTCTCGGCCACGCTCGACGGCGCGATCGACCGGTTGGTGCAGCGCTATCTGACCGACCCGACCTATCACGAGGTCGAGGCTCAGGAGGTCACGGTCGATGAGATGGCGCACCGGTTCCTGCTCGTCCATCAGATGGACAAGGTCAAGGTCGCGGCCGAGATCTGTCGCAACAACGGCCGCACCCTCTTGTTCATGCGCACCAAGCGAGGGGCCGACCGCCTCGTGACCCAGCTGGAGCGCGAGGACGTACGGGCCGGCGCGATCCACGGTGACCTGCGCCAATCGGCCCGTGAGAGCGCGCTCAAGGACTTCGCGTCGGGCAAAGTCCCCGTGCTCGTCGCCACCGACGTAGCCGCGCGCGGATTGCATATCGACGACGTCGATGTGGTGGTGCACTACGACCCGCCCGAGGACCAGAAGGCCTATCTCCATCGCTCCGGACGCACGGCCCGCGCCGGAGCAAAAGGCGTAGCGGTCACGCTGATGCTCTACAACCAGGAGAACGAAATCCGCGTGATCCAGCGCCGACTGAACCTCGACGAGCCGATCGTCGAGATCTTCTCCAACGATTCGCGACTCGCGGATCTCCACATCTTCGACAAGGATGCCGAAGCGGTCGCCTGAGCCCCGATACCGGGTTATCGCCGCGGTCGGCGACCGTCGCCCGGCACGACCGTTACATGGGAGACCTCGCCGGTCGATTCAGGTTCGAGGACGTGCAGGACGCCTCGCCGCCGGGCGTCGGCGAGCAGCCTCTGGCGTGCTACCCGGCGCTGTCGCCGCCGCTTCACCGCACGTCGACGCAACAGCACGAAAGTGATGAGCAGCACCAGCCCGACCAGCAGCAGGTTGCGGAGCGTGAACGCGCTGCCGCCGCCTGAGTTCTTCGCTCCAGCCTTTGTGTCGCGGTTCGGGGAGTTGCCCTTGGCGGTGCCGCGTTGGGCCCGCTTGCCCGCGACGCCGTTGGGTGCCTGACGTTTTCCTCGGGTCGCGCTTGCGAACGCGGGTGCGCCGAGCGCTCGCGGGAATCCCGATACCGCGTCGCGCCGGCCATCGACAGTGGCGACCCGGACCGGTGGGAGTTGTGTGGAGCCCTTCCCTTGCGCCACCGGGGTCGAGAAGCACTGGTCGTTCAACCGTGCCGCCCAGCCGTTGATGTCGGAGCTGCCGAGCACGACGGCCACGCACGTCCGCCCACCACGGGTCGCGCTGGCAACCAGGGCGTTACTGGCGCCGTCGCTCGAGCCGGGTTTCAGTCCGGTAGCTCCTTCGTAGCCGCTCAGCCAGGTGTTGTTCTGGTTCGTCACGGTCCTGGCCGACCCGGTGGGATCCGTGAACTGGTACTGCGCGAGCTTGGCGACGTCGGCGATCGCAGGGACCGAGAGCGCGTTGCGCCCGATGATGGCGAGGTCGTACGCGCTCATGACGTTCTTGGGGCTGCCTTGGGTGTCGAGTCCGGCCGGGTTGTCGAGCGTGCTGTCGGCCAGACCCCACCGCCGCCCGCCAGCCTGCATGTCGGCCGAGAATTGCGCGACGCTTCCCGACGCGTTCTCAGCGATCGCAAACGCCGCGTCGTTCGCCGACGCCATGAGCAGAGCGTGGAGCGCGTCGGTCATCGGCCAGTTCTGGCCTTCCTGCATGTCGATGGTCGGTGACGGCTGGCGCGCGTCGAGTGCGCTGACCGAAAGGATCGTTTCGATTGGCATCTTCTCGAGTCCGACGAGCGCGGTGACGAGCTTCAGCGCGCTCGATGGGGGGAGCGCCTGGTGCTCGTTACGGGCGGCGATGATCACGCCGGTGTCGGCGTCGGCGACGAGGAAGGCGGTCGGCTGGGGCTCGTCGGGCACATTGGGCCGCCCTGTCGCTCGGGCCGGCCCTGCCCCGAGCGCGACCGTGGCCGCTACGAGCACGCCCGCGATGACGCTTGCGATCGTCCTCCCGCCCGCCATGGCGATCCAGGGTAGGGGAGTGCACGCACCAAACGCGGTACTCGCCGGCGCTCCGGCCGGCGCGGAATCAATCGGGAGCCTCCGTCGCGGGTGTGCGAGCATGGGCCCATGGCTCGAATCTCCCCACGGATCGCCGCAATCGGCGAGTCGGCGACGCTAGCGGTGGACGCGAAGGCGAAAGCCTTGAAGGCCGCGGGTGAGTCGGTGGTCGGTTTCGGCGCGGGCGAGCCCGACTTCCCGACCCCCGCGCACATCGTCGCCGCCGCGGCGGAAGCATGTTGGAATCCCGCGAACCACCACTACTCACCCACCCCCGGTCTCCCGGCGCTCCGCGCCGCGATCGCGGCGAAGACCGCGCGTGACTCCGGGTACGAGTGCACCGCGGCGCAGGTCGTCGTCACCAACGGCGGTAAGCACGCGGTCTACAACGCTTGCCAGGTCTTGGTCGACACCGGCGACGAGGTCCTGCTCCCGGCGCCGTACTGGACGACCTACCCCGAGACGATCAAGCTCGCCGGCGGGGTGACCGTGCCGTTGTCGACCACGGCCGCATCGGGTTTCCGAGTAACCATCGAGCAGCTCGAGGCGGCGCGTACGCCGCGCACGAAGGCGCTGATGTTCGTCTCGCCGAGCAACCCGACCGGCGCGGTATATCCGCCCGACGAAGTCGAGGCCATCGGTCGCTGGGCGCTCGAGCATGGGATCTGGGTGATCACCGACGAGATCTACGAGCATCTAACCTTTGGGTCGCATCGGTTCAGCTCGATGCCGGTCCTGGTCCCCGAGCTGGCTGACACTTGCATCGTCCTCAACGGAGTGGCGAAGACCTACGCGATGACAGGTTGGCGCGTGGGCTGGATGATCGCCCCACCCGATGTGATCAAAGCCGCGACGAACTTCCAGTCGCACACCACCTCGAACGTTGCCAACGTGTCACAACAGGCCGCGCTCGCTGCGGTCACGGGAGACCTCTTGGCCGTCGGAGAGATGCGCGCGGCATTCGCCCGACGCGCCGACACAATGCACGAGATGCTCACAGCCATCCCCGGCGTCGAGTGCATGAAGCCGCAGGGCGCCTTCTACTGCTTCCCGTCATTCGAAGGGGTGCTCGGCCGCGAGGTCGCGGGCCGTGTGCCCACAACCAGTTTGGAGCTGTGCGAATTGTTCCTAGAAGAAGCCCGGGTTGCGATCGTCCCGGGAGAGGCGTTCGGGGCACCCGGCTACGCGCGGTTGTCGTTCGCGCTGGGTGACGAAGACCTCGTCGAAGGCATTGCCCGGATCGCGAAGCTGCTCTCATGAGGTATGAGGAGCTGACGAGATGAGTGGGGAGCGCGTGCTCGTCGCAGAGCCGTTGGCCGAGAGCGGTCTCGATGCCATGCGCAACGCCGGCCTCGTCGTCGATGAGCGCCTCGATCTGTCGCCGGGGGAGCTGGTCGAAGCCGTCCGCGGCGCGGCCGCCCTGGTGATCCGCAGTGCTACCCAGGTCACCGCGGAGGTGCTCGACGCGGGCACCGATCTCGTTGTGGTCGGGAGGGCCGGGATCGGCCTCGACAACGTCGACGTCGCCGCCGCCACCCAACATGGCGTGATGGTCGTGAACGCACCGCAGTCCAATGTGCTGTCGGCCGCGGAGCACACGATGGCACTGATGCTCGCCCAGGCGCGCAACGTCCCCCAGGCCCATCGTGACCTCAAGGCGGGCGAGTGGAACCGGTCGCGCTGGAACGGCGTCGAGCTCCACGGCAAGACGCTCGGGATCGTCGGTCTCGGTCGTGTCGGGGTTCTGGTCGCACAACGAGCGCTCGCGTTCGGGATGCAGCTCGTCGCGTACGACCCGTACGTGAGCGCCGATCGAGCCCGCCAACTGGGCGTGCGCCTTGTTCCCACGCTCGCCGAGCTCATCGCCGTTGCCGACTTCCTTACCGTGCACCTGCCGAAGACGCCCGAAACGCTCGGACTCATCGGTCGTGACGCGCTACTCAAGGCCAAGCCGAACCTCCGCATTGTCAACACCGCTCGCGGCGGCATCGTCGACGAGGAGGCACTCGCCGATGCGGTACGCGAAGGTCGGATCGCCGGTGCCGCGCTCGACGTGTTCGTGAAGGAACCGACGACTACGAGCCCGCTCTTCGAGCTTCCGACTGTGGTGGTCACGCCGCACCTCGGCGCGTCTACCGTCGAAGCCCAGGACAAGGCGGGTCAGACGATCGCCGAACAGGTCGTGTTGGCGCTGCGTGGCGAGTTCGTGCCGTTCGCGGTGAACCTAGCTGCGAACGAAGCCAACGCGACCGTGCAGCCGTTCCTGCCGCTGTCGGAGCGGCTCGGTCGGCTCTTCACCGCGCTCGCCGGTGGAGTCGTCGACGTCCTGGAGGTCAGCTACGAGGGCGCGATCGGCGACTACGACTGCAAGGCACTCACGCTCGCGGTTCTCAAAGGCGTTCTCGCGCCGGTCGTCGACGTACCGGTCTCGTTCGTCAACGCGCCGCAGATCGCGGCGGAGCGCGGTCTTACCGTGCGCGAGACGACGTCGGGTGCCGCCAGGGACTACGTGAACCTAGTGACGCTGCGGGGGCGCATCGCGGGTCGTGGGGTGCAGGTGGCGGGAACGTTGACCGGTACCCAGGAGCTTCCCCGCATCGTGGGCATAGACGACCACCTCGTCGACCTGCCGCCGACGCGTCACATGCTCGTCGTGCACAACGACGACCGGCCCGGGATGATCGGGACGGTCGGAACGGTGCTCGGCGAGGCCGGCATCAACATCTCCGACATGGACGTCGGTCGTGGGCCCGACGGCAACGCCGCGCTGATGGTGCTGTCGCTCGACGCCGTTGTCGCTCCCGACGTGATCGCCGCGCTCTCGGCGCGACCCGGGATCCTCTTCGCCCAGCCCATAGAGCTCGACTGATACTCTCGACCCGGATCCTTAGGGAGAGGGGGGTTATGGCGTCCGACGGGGTATTGGCCATGACGAAGATCGGGTTCGGTGCGCTGGCGGTAGTGGTCGCGATTGCGGCGGCGGGTTCGCTCGTCGGGACGGGAGTCGCGCAGGCCGCGCCTCCACCGATCACCGGGAGCGTGTCGTGCGCCCTGTCGGGGCCGGTCACCTTCTCGCCTCCGCTCGGCTACGCACCCGGGCTCCTCGGCAAGCACGTCGGACCCAACGGGAACACGAAGGCGACGATCGCCTCGTCGCTCACCGGTTGCTCGGGGGCGCAGGCCGGAGGCAACCCGAAGCTCCCCGGCCCCATCGACCACGGCATCCTGCGCGGCAAGGGTCTCGCGGTGAAGCACAGCTGCGCGTCGTTCTCCACCTCGGGCGCGACGATCAAGACCTTCACGATCGGCTGGTACAACGCGACCGGAACGAAGATCGCGGTCACGAAGGGCGGGAGCGGGTCACTCACCGTAAGAGGCCTGGGCGCCGGGATCCCGAGCAGCTGGCCCGCCCAGCCGCCGTTCCCGCCGACGGTGCCGCCGGGAGTGATCACCCTTCAGTTCTCCGCGGTCGCCGCGGCAAACTCCTCCGCGTTCCCCGCCCAGACGACGACGTGGAACGGTCCGGTCGACCAGACGATCGACGGCTCGTTCTGGCTGCCGTGCTCCTACAACGGTCCGCCGCTCAACCAGGGGGTCGGGAGCTTCGCTCTCACCGGGGTGAACGGACCCGCGACCTTCTCGATCGGCCCCTAGTCGACGACGGCGGTGCGTCAGCGTTTGGCTTGGCGCATGCCGTCGGCTTCGGCGGCGATGGAGTCGGCGTAGCAGCGGTCGGCGCGGGTGCGTTCGTAGGTCTGGCCGCCCGGTACGTGGAAGATCCCGCTTGTGACCTTGCCCTTGACCGGATGCGAGATCGGGCACGCACCGTCGTCGGATTCGACCCACGCCGGAGACGCGGCTTCGTTCTCTGGCGACTGGGGCGCCGCCACGGTGCCGCTACCGGCGAGCTTCTTCCAAAGGGCATATCCGCCTGCTGCGAGGAGACCTAGGAACAACAGGCGCCGGATGAGCTTCAACATCTCGGCATCTTCGCACGCTCAAGCCGGAGGGGCCCAAGGGAGGGTGAAGCGACTGTTCATGCCTCGACCCGCGGGAGCCACGGTGGCCGTTGCGCCTCGAAGGCTCCGATCTCGCGTTCGCGCAGCTGGGTGAGCGCGATGTCATCGAGGCCGTTCAGCAAGCGGTGGCGGTGGTGGTCGTCGAGCTCGAACGGCTCATCGAGGTCGATGCTCGGCACCGCGACTCTCCGGTGGACGACGTCGATGACGATCTCGATGGACGCGTCGTCGATGACCGCCTGCATGATCCGGTCGACGACGGGCTGGCTGACCACGACCGGCACGAGCCCGCCCTTGAGCGCGTTGTTGCGGAAGATGTCGGCGAAGCGCGAGGAGATCACGGCCCGAAAGCCGTAGTCCTGGAGCGCCCAGACTGCGTGCTCCCGTGATGATCCGGTGCCGAAGTTCGGGCCGGCCACCAGGATCTCGGCTCCGTTGTGGCGGTCCTGATTCAAAACGAAGTCGGACTGCTCCCGCCACTCGGAGAACAGGCCTTTGCCGAAGCCGGTGCGTTCGACGCGTTTGAGCCAGTCGGACGGGATGATCTGATCGGTGTCGACGTCGGAACGCTCGAGCGGCACTGCTCGAGCCACGATCTCACGCACGGCGTCCATTGGTCATGCCCCCAGTTCCACAGGTCGAGCCGTCAGATCCTCGGGAGTCGCGAAGTGACCGGCGATAGCGGTGGCCGCCGCTACCGCGGGGGAGACGAGGTGGGTGCGCCCACCCTTTCCTTGTCGCCCTTCGAAATTACGGTTGCTGGTGCTGGCGCACCGCTCGCCGATCGCGAGCTTGTCGGGGTTCATGGCCAGGCACATCGAGCAGCCGGCCTCACGCCATTCGAACCCGGCGTCGACGAAGATCCGGTCGAGCCCTTCGGCTTCGGCCTCGGCCTTCACCCGCATCGAGCCCGGCACGATCAACGCCCGCATACCCTCCGGCACCAGGCGACCTTCGACGACCGCCGCGACCGCGCGAAGGTCTTCCATGCGGCCGTTGGTGCACGAACCGATGAAGACCGTGTCTACGGGAATCTCACGGATCGGCGTTCCTGGCTGGAGGCCCATGTACTGCAGGGCACGCGTCGCCGATTCGCGAGCGGCGGGTTCGGTTAACGATTCGGGGTAGGGGACGACATCGTCGATGGTCGTCGTCTGAGCCGGGTTCGTGCCCCAACTGACCGACGGCCGGAGATCGGCAGCGTCGATCCACACCTCCTTGTCAAACGTCGCGCCGTCGTCGGTGACGAGCGTGCGCCAGTCGGCGACCGCCCGCTCCCAATCGGCACCCTTCGGAGCCGACGTCCGACCCTCGAGGTAGGCGAAAGTCGTGGTGTCGGGTGCAACCATGCCGGCACGCGCGCCAGCTTCGATCGACATGTTGGCGACGGTCATGCGCCCCTCCATCGAGAGCGCGCGGATCGCCGAGCCGCGGTACTCGATAACAGAGCCGATCCCGCCACCAGTTCCGATGCGCGCGATGATCGACAGCGCGACGTCTTTGGCGGTGACGCCGGCCGGAAGCTCTCCCTCTACGTTAACGGCCATTGTTTTGGGGCGGGCCTGGGGGAGTGTCTGGGTGGCGAGCACGTGTTCGACCTCGCTGGTGCCGATCCCGAACGCCAGTGCGCCGAACGCGCCGTGAGTCGATGTGTGACTGTCGCCGCAAACGATGGTCATCCCGGGTTGGGTCAGCCCCAGCTCCGGTCCGATCACGTGCACGATGCCCTGGCCGGGGTCGCCCATGGCGAAGAGGCGGACACCGAACTCGGCGCAGTTCCGCGCGAGCACCTCCATCTGCTTCGCGGATATGGGATCGGCTACCGGCTGGTCGATGTCTGTGGTCGGGACGTTGTGGTCCATCGTGGCGAGGGTGAGGTCGGGCCTGCGGAGCGGGCGGCCGTGCGAGCGCAAGCCGTCGAATGCCTGCGGCGATGTGACCTCGTGCACGAGATGGAGATCGACATAGAGAAGGTCGGGCTCACCCGCACCCTCTCCCTCGACTCCACCCGCGTGAACGATGTGGCGGTCCCATACCTTCTGGCTCAGGGTCTTGGGCTTGCTCCCGGTCTTGGGTTCGATGCGGGTCGGTTCCTGCTCGGCCATACGGCGGCTCCGAGGTCTGGCGTCTCGTATAGTGAGACGCTAGGATCTGTATATGGACATCCTATCCGGCGTCGGTGTGGTCGACAAGTCCGCGGCGATCCTCGATGCGCTGGCGACGCGAGGTCCGCTCACCCTCGCCGAGCTGGTGGAGGCCACCGGTATCTCGCGCCCGACAACCCACCGACTCGCGGCCGCACTGGGAGTTCACGGCCTCGTGGGGCGCGATGAAGGCGGCCGCTTCCGGCTCGGCATGCGGTTGCACGCGTGGGGCACACGCGCCGCGGCGCCAGAGGGGCTTTTGGAGCATGCGCGCGCCGTGCTCGAAAGGCTGCGCGACGAGAGCGGCGAGAGCGCGCAGCTCTATGTGCGCGAGGGCGACCGGCGGGTGTGCGTCGCCGTGGCCGAACGACCGACGGGTCTGCGTGACACTGTGGCAATCGGCGCGTCGCTCCCGATCGACGCCGGTTCGGGCGGCACGGTGCTGGTCGCGTGGGCGAAGGGCACCGCTGAGATGATCGGGGAGTTCGCTGCGATCCGCACGCGAGGGTGGGTGGAATCGGTGGCCGAGCGTGAGGCCGGTGTTGCGAGCGTCAGCGCTCCGGTGCTCGGCTCTGCCGGCGTCGCCGTAGCCGCCGTGTCGGTGAGCGGACCGATCGAGAGGCTCGGCAGACGACCGGGTCGGCGTCTAGCCGAACCCGTGGTCGCGGCGGCACGCGCGCTCGAGCGCGCCGCCGGATTGCGTTGACGGGCCTGAACTGCCCGGCGGCCTCCGGCGCCTTCGGCCGGGGGTACAAGCGAAGAACGTTCAACCGCGCGAAACAAACATGAAACATGGCGTCTCTAGATTGGCGGTCGTGGATGTCGTGCTCGTGCGCTGGCCCGAAGAAGAAAGGCGACTCTGTCGCTTGAGAACCGACGGGACACCTCGCCTGCTCCTCGTCGGACCCCAGGAGCCCCCGCCTAAGGGCGCGGACTGCCTCGAGGACTGGATCCGGCTCCCTGCCGACGACTGCGACGTGCGCGCCCGAGTCGAATCGCTAGCGAGCCGAGCCGCTCAGGAGCGCACCGCGCCGGCGCTCGATGAAGATGGTCTCCTGCGCTATCGAGGCGAGTGGGTCTCGCTATCTCCTGTCGAGCGTGCGTTGGCTCGGGCGATGGTCGAGCGTTTCGGCGCCGTAGTGGGTCGTGAGACGCTGGCCCGACGGGCCTGGCCGGCCAGTGCGCCGACAGGAACGCCAGCCGGTGCGCCGACCCGCAACGCGCTTGACGTGCACGTGCTACGCCTGCGCCGAAGGATTGCTCCGCTCGGCCTCGAGGTGCGCACCGTTCGTTCGCGTGGCTACCTGCTGCAGGGGATGAGCGCGAGGGCGAGGAACGGCCACAGCTAGCCAGGCCGTTCCGGCTTCGGGTCAGTCGAGAGGGCGGACGCTCACGACCTCTACCTCGAGCTCGCTGCCCTTGGGGGTCGTGTACGTGGCGGTCTCGCCGGGTGCCTTGCCGATGAGAGCCTGACCGAGCGGCCCGCTGGTCGACAGCACGTCGTACTTGTCGTGGCGTTCTTCGATCGACCCCACGAGATATACGGTGGGCTCGTCGACGCCGGACATCTTGATCTCTACGAGGGTCCCGGCGGCGACGACGTCGGTCGGCGCGTGCTCGACGATCACGGCATCCGACAGGATCTGTTCGATCTGGCGCACGCGGGCTTCGTTGAGACCCTGCTCATTCTTGGCCGCGTCGTAGTCGGCGTTCTCCCGGATGTCGCCGTGCTCCCTCGCAGTTTCGATTCGCAGCGAGATGTCGCGACGGGAGTCGCCGCTCCGGTGTGCATGCTCCTCGGAGAGGCGCCGATGCGCGTCGGGTGACAGCTGGGCTTCGGCCATGGACGGCGAGAGTAGTCGCCGCCCGGGCCGGATCCGGTGCTGCTACGCTGGGCAGCGTGACTCGCACTTCAACCACCTCCTCACAGATCGTCGTAATTCCGTAAGCGAACGCCACCTTCGGCGTTCGCTCCTGACCGTCCGCTCCGGCGGGCGGTTTTTCGTTGTCAGAACCCTCTTTCCGAGGTACCCAGCGTGAAGCACAGACTCGCGATCCTTCCCGGCGACGGCATCGGCACCGAGGTGACCGCCGAGGCGCTAAAGGTGGTCGGCGCCGCCGGTGTCGACTACGAAGCCGTGCCCTTCGACCTCGGCGGCGAACGCTACCTACGCACCGGCGAGGTGCTCCCGGACTCGGTGCTCGAGGAGATCCGCGCCACCGATGCAATCCTCATGGGCGCAATGGGTCACCCCGACGTCGCGCCCGGCGTGCTGGAGCGCGGGATCATCCTGCGGCTTCGGTTCGCTCTCGATCTCTACGTCAACGTGCGTCCGTTCCGGGCCGGCCCGAGCGCGTTCAACAACGGCGTCGACATGACGGTCATCCGGGAGAACACCGAGGGCACCTATGCCGGTGAGGGCGGGTTCCTGCGCAAGGACACTCCCCACGAAGTGGCGACCCAAGGTTCACTCAACACCAGGATGGGGGTCGAGCGTTGCATCCGCTTCGCGTTCGACCTCGCCCGGTCGCGTGAACGGCACCATCTCACCCTCGTGCACAAGACCAACGTGCTCACGTTCGCGGGCGATCTCTGGCAGCGGGCGTTCGACGCGGTGGCCGCCGAGTATCCCGATGTCGCGACCGGCTACCACCACGTCGACGCCGCATGCATCTATTTCGTGGCGGAACCCGGCCGGTACGACGTGATCGTCACCGACAACCTCTTCGGCGACATCCTCACCGACCTGGGCGGCGCGGTCTCCGGTGGCATCGGTCGGGCCGCGTCGGCGAACCTGAATCCGGCTCGTACCGGTCCCTCCCTGTTCGAGCCTGTGCACGGCTCGGCCCCCGACATCGCCGGGACCGGTCAGGCCGATCCGCGCGCCGCGATCGTCTCGGCCGCGATGCTCCTCGACTTCGTCGGTGAATCAGAGGCCGCCGCCCGGGTGTTCAAGGCGGTATCGGGTTCGGATGACGTGACCGGCACGACCTCCGACATCGGTTCGAAGATCGCAGAAAGGGTCTAGCGGCATGGCACTCGAGAAGACCGACAAGATCTGGATGGACGGCGAGCTCGTTGACTGGGACGAGGCTCGGGTCCACGTGCTCACGCACACGCTGCACTACGGCTCCGGAGTCTTCGAGGGCATCCGCGCCTACCCGACGAAGCGGGGTCCGGCGGTGTTCCGCCTCACCGATCACATGAAGCGCCTGCACGACTCCGCCCATCTCTTCATGATGGATCTCCCGTACTCCGTCGAGGAGCTGGTCGAGGCGACCAAGGCGACCATCCGGGTCAACAACGTGGAGTCCTGCTACATCCGACCGCTCGCGTACCTCGGCTACGGCGAGATGGGCCTCAACCCGCTTCCGTGCCCGGTGCAGGTGTCGATCGCGGTGTGGCCGTGGGGGACCTACCTAGGTGAGGAAGGCCTGAAGAACGGCGTGCGCATGAAGGTGTCGTCGTGGCGTCGTATCGACCCGAACGTGAACCCGGTCGCGGCCAAGGGCACCGGGATCTACGTGAACTCGAGTCTCGCGAAGGTCGAGGCCCTCAAATCTGGCTACGACGAAGCGATTCTGTTGAACAGCCACGGCTTCGTCGCCGAGTGCACCGGTGAGAACCTCTTCGTCGTCAAGAAGGGCCGGCTGATCACGCCGCCGTTGTCAAGCGGCGCGCTCGAAGGCATCACCCGCGACTCCGTGATGACGATCGCGCGTGACCTAGGGATCGAGGTCCGCGAGGACAACCTCTTGCGCAGCGATCTCTACCTTGCCGACGAAGCATTCCTCACCGGTACCGCGGCGGAGATCGTGCCCATGCGTTCGGTCGACGACCGCGAGATCGGCCCACCGGGAGAGATCACGCGCAAGATCCAGGAGATCTACTTCGCGACGGTGAAGGGCGAGGAAGACCGCTACAAGGACTGGTTGGAGTACGCCAATGGCTGACGTATCCGCGCGCCACGTCGAGATCTACGACACGACGCTTCGTGACGGCGCCCAGCTCGAAGGCATCTCGCTCACGGTCGACGACAAGCTACGGATCGCGGAACAGCTCGACTGGCTCGGCGTCCACTACATCGAGGCCGGCTGGCCCGGGGCCAACCCGAAGGACGACGAGTTCTTCCGGAGGGCGCCCGCCGAGCTGACCCTGACGACGAGCACGCTCGTCGCGTTCGGGTCCACCCGCCGCCCGAAGGGCAAGGTCGACTCCGACGACACCCTGCGTCACCTGGTCGAGGCCGGTACCGACACGGTGTGCATCGTCGGGAAGTGTTGGGACTACCACGTGCTCGAGGCGCTCCAGACGACCCTCGACGAAGGCGTCGCGATGGTCACCGACTCGATCGAGTACCTGAAGAGCAAAGACCTCACGGTGCTCTTCGATGCCGAGCATTTCTTCGACGGCTACCGGTCGAACCCCGAGTTCAGCCTCCGCGTGCTCGAAGGTGCCGCAGTTGCCGGCGCCGATCGCCTCGTGTTGTGCGACACCAACGGTGGTTCGCTCCCGCACCAGGTGGAGTCAGCCGTACGTGCGGTCGTCGATTACGTCGACGTTCCGGTCGGGGTCCATCTGCACGACGACACCGGCTGTGGTGTTGCCAACGCCCTCGCCGGTGTTCTCGGAGGAGCGATGCAGGTGCAGGGAACGATCAACGGCTACGGCGAACGCACCGGGAACTGCAACCTGACCACGATCATTCCGGACCTGACGTTGAAGATGGGGATAGAAACGATCCCGCGTGACCGCCTCGTACGTTTGACCGCGGTGGCACACCATGTCGCCGAGCTCGTGAACATGGCGCTCGACCCGCAGGCGGCCTACGTCGGCAGCTCGGCGTTCGCGCACAAGGCGGGACTGCACGTCAGTGCGATAGCGAAGCGTCCCGACGCGTACGAGCACGTCAAGCCCGACTCGGTCGGCAATGGCACCCGGTTCGTGATGTCGGAGCTCGCGGGGCGTTCGACTGTCGCGCTCAAGGCCAAGGAGCTCGGACTCGATATCGCGGGTCCGACGTTGAACGAAGTCGTCGATCGCTTGAAGCGGCTCGAGCACGAGGGATACCACTTCGAGGTGGCCGACGCGTCGCTCGAGCTCCTGATGCGCCGGGTATCGGGTTGGGAGCAGCCGTGGTTCACGGTTGAGAGCTTCCGGGTCATTGCCGATGATCTGGCTCCCGACGAGGTCGGTGGGATCAATACCGAGGCCACCATCAAGGTGCATGTCGGATCCGACCGCCTCGTCGCGGTGGCCGAGGGCAACGGTCCGGTGAACGCGCTCGACACCGCGTTGCGGACTGCGTTGAACGGTAGGTACCCCGGCCTCGAACGGGTCCACCTCACCGACTACAAAGTGCGGGTCCTCGACACCGAAAAGGGCACAGGGGCGGTCACCCGCGTTCTCGTCGACAGCACCGACGGCGACAGAAGCTGGACCACCATCGGCGTCAGCGAGAACATCATCGAAGCTTCGTGGCTGGCCCTGCTCGACTCGCTGCTCTACGGCCTCCTCCTGGCTGAAGCTCGCGAGCTCGACGCCTAGGATCCCCGCGTGCCTACCGATCCGTACGTGCCGAACAACATCGACAGCGACCCCCGCCAGCTGCCCAATCTGGCTCCGGGAGTACGCATCCCTCCCGCGGGATCGTGGCATGCCGACCGCCCCGGTGATCTCGTGGCCGGTCAACCCCACGGTGACATGCTCGGCTCCCCGGGTCCCGACGTCGGCTATGCCCGTCTACTGGTCGAGCGTCGGCGTGACCGCTTCGTCATCTCGCCCCACGAATCGCGTGATGACGTTGAAGCCGTCGTCTCCGAACTGGCGATGAAGCGGGCATCTTCATTCGGTCGGGCTCCGGTGTCCGCCGATGTCGAGATCGCGATGGAGCTCCTGGGCTTCTCGGGCGAAATCCCGCTGGAGGCTCCGGCGTGGCGGCTGCACCTCGTTCACGAAGCCGCGCACGAGTATGCCAAGCGACGCCGGATCATCGACTCGGTTCCGCTCGAGGTGCTCCGGCTGCCACCGGAGCAGGTGGCGGAGTCGATGGCCGGTGTCCGCGCCGCGCTCGAAGCCGTCGCTGTCCACGAGTCTTGAGCGCGGCTCGAGCCTTGGAGGCTGATCCAGTGCCACCGTTCGTCCTTCCCGAGGAGTACGAGGAGTTCCGTGCCGCCGCCCGCCGGTTGGCCGAGACCGGCATCGAGCCGAACGCGCGCGCGGCCGACGCCGACGCGGCCTTCCCGTGGGCCTCGTTCGAGGCCTATCGCGGCTCCGGGCTGGGTCGAGCGTTGTATCCCGCCGACATGGGCGGCGACGGTGGCGATTGGCTCACCTACGCGATCCTCGTCGAGGAAGTCGCACGGGTCTGCGCGTCGTCGTCGTTGTTCGTCCTGATCTCGCGGCTCGGCATGACGCCGGTGATTCGGTGGGGAAGCGCGGAGCTCCAGGCTCGAACCGTGCCAAGGGTCGCGAGCGGGGAGTGCCAGGCGAGCTACTGCCTCTCGGAGCCGCGGGCCGGTAGCGACGTCGCGGCTATGTCCACCCGGGCGAAGCGCGACGGTGACGATTGGATCCTCACCGGCGCCAAGATCTGGATCACCAATGCAGGTGTCTCCGACTTCTACACCGTGTTCGCCAAGACCGATCCTGATGCGGGTCATCGAGGGATCAGCGCCTTCGTCGTCGAAGCAGATCGACCCGGCTTCGCAATTGGCAAGCTCGAGCAGAAGATGGGGGTCCGCGGCTCCCCGACCGGCGAGATCCTGCTCGACGATGTGCGGATTCCCGCGGCGAACCTGATCGGCGAGGAAGGTCGGGGCTTCGGCTACGCGATGACAGCGCTCGACTCGTCGCGGCCGATCATCGGCGCGCAGGCCGTCGGAATCGCCCAGGGCGCACTCGATTCTGCCCGCGTCTACGTTCAGGAACGCAGTCAATTCGGAAAGCATCTATCCGAGTTCCAGGGCCTTCAGTTCATGCTTGCCGACATGGCGACTCAGGTGGAGGCCGCCCGTATGCTCGTATACCGCGCTTGCTCGCTCGTCGATGCCGACCACCCCGGCGTGTCGCGTACGGCTGCGATGGCGAAGCTCTTCGCGTCGGACACTGCGATGCGCGTGACCACGGATGCGGTACAGCTCCTCGGCGGAGCGGGGTACACGACCGAGTTCCCCGTCGAGCGCATGATGCGTGATGCGAAGATCACCCAGATCTACGAGGGAACGAACCAGATCCAGCGCGTCGTGATCGCCAAGCAGCTGCTGGCCGGCTCGTGACCGATCCGGTGCGCGTCCGCTTCTCCCCGGCTCCGACCGGAACCCTGCACGTGGGCAGCGTCCGCACCGCTCTGTTCAACTTCTTGTTCGCCCGGCACCACGGCGGCGAGTTCCTGCTCCGGATCGAAGACACCGACACTGCCCGGTCGCGAGCGGAGTGGGCCGTCGGCATCGAGGAGATTCTCGACTGGCTCGGTCTCGTATCCGACGGTGAAACCGTTCATCAGAGCTCGCGCTTCGACCGCTATCGAGAAGCAGCGGCGACGTTGCTCGAAGCCGGCCTCGCCTACGAGTGCTTCGAGACCCCCGAGGAACTGGAGGCCATGAACGCCGATCGGCGGGCCCGCAAGCTCCCGCCCGGCTACGACGGTCGGGGCCGCGATCTCACGTCGGCAGAGCGGGAGGCGCTCCGGGCCGAGGGCCGGCCCGTCTCCCTGCGGTTCCGCACACCCGATAGCGGCGAGAGTCGTTTCGACGATCTCGTGCGTGGGGAGGTCGCGGTTGACTGGTCGACCATCTCCGACTTCGTGATCATGCGGGGCGACGGCACGCCGGTCTTCTACCTCGCCAACGCCGTAGACGACCTCGACATGGGGATCACGCATGTGATCAGGGGCGAGGACCTGATCGACTCGACGCACCGGGTTCTCGCGTTGCGAGCGGCACTGGGCAGCAGTACCCGTCAGCAGTTCGCCCACCTCCCGCTGATTCTCGGCGAGGGTGGCGGCAAGCTCTCGAAACGCCACGGCGCGGTCGCGACCGAAGACTTCCGGAGCCGCGGCTATCTCGCGGAAGGCCTTACGAACTATCTCGCGTTGCTCGGCTGGGCGCCGAACGACGGGCGCGAGATCCTTTCGCTCGACGAGTTGGTGGCAGAGTTCGACCTCGGGCGCGTGACGCATTCCGCCGCCCGGTTCGACTACAAGAAGCTCGACTGGGTGAACGCAGATTGGATTCGCCGGCTCCCCCTCGACGAACTGCTGGCGCGGATCGAGCCATTCGTGCGAGCGCGTTACGGAGAGGTCGATGTAGCCACGCTGCGCGGCGCGACCGCAGTCGGTCAACCGCGCGCCGTGACACTGGTGGCCCTGGCAGACCAGATGGACTTCCTTTTCGTCGGCAATGAAGCGTTCGAGATCGCACCCGATGCGTGGTCTGTGGTCGATGAGGCGGAGCGCGTCGTCGAAGTGCTCGACGGGGTGATCGACCATCTCGAGACCTGCGAATGGACCCGTGACGCGATCGACCTGCGCGGCGTCATCACCGAACTCGGACTCAAACCGGCCAAGGCGATGAAGGCGCTGTATGTGGTCGTCGAGGGCCGCGCTGCCGGCCTTCCGCTGTTCGAGGCGATCGAGATGCTCGGCCGCGAGCGGAGCCTCGACCGGCTCAGGGGGGCACGCCAGCGGCTAACATGAATTGCCCATTCGGGGGTGGTGTAATCGGCAACACAACAGGTTCTGATCCTGTCTTTGGGGGTTCGAGTCCTCCCCCCCGAGCAAACCTCGGAGCGGTGACCCCGCCCGGAGGCCGCGCCACCCGGCGCTTTCCTGGCCCCGTCGTCTAGCGGCCCAGGACGCCGCCCTCTCAAGGCGGTAACGGCGGTTCGAATCCGCTCGGGGCTACTGCAGGTCGAGCCCGGGTCCTCGGACCCGGGCTCTGATCTTCCTGTTCGCGGCTCCAATGCGGCACGGAATGGATGAATGCCGGGCGCGGCTAAGCGCGCGCGAGGCGTGGTTCTCCGCCCTCGACGTGGAGCGTGCGCGGCACTCCTACCAGGTCGAGCGCGTCGGCACCCGGGCCGACGCGCAGGGTCACCCGCGTCACATCGGGAGACGCGATGACGCACACGACATCGCCTTTGTGCGCGCCCGCGATGACGGTGAGATCGACCGCGATCATGCCGTCATCGCGCTCGTCAATCCATACGACGAACGCGTCGTACACGCCGTCGGGAAGTAGCGCGTCAGGTGGCTGCGAATCGCGCGGTGTGTGCATTGCGTCTCATGATCGCGCGTGCGTTCGGATGTGTGCACCGAGTATCCGCGCGACACTGCGCGAAATATGCTCAACTTGTTTGCGCGGAGCACCGATGATTGTTCCCGCATGTGGAAATGCTTGACCTGCATGCATGAATAGGTTTCGATGCTTCGTAACAGCACACGTTGAACGCGCGGTGCCGGAATCAGAGAGTCGGAGGTTTGAGCGTGAACAAGCAGGAGCTCGTCGATCAGATCGCAGATGGGGCGAGCATCAGCAAGAAGGATGCCGAAGCGGCCTTGAGCAGCTTGCTCGAGAGCGTCAAGTCCGCAGTCTCACGGGGTGAGAAAGTCACCATTCCCGGTTTTGGCGCTTGGTCTCGTACCGACCGCCAGGCTCGTGTCGGGCGCAATCCGCGCACCGGCGAGCCAGTACAGATCGCGGCTTCCAAGGGCGTGAAGTTCACGGCTGGTGCCAACTTCAAGTCTGCCGTGAACTAGGCGACGTCCCGGTTCCCCGGGGCGCGTCGAACATCCCAGACAGTCCATACGAAAGGTGGTGACCGTGCCTCCCACAAAGCGAAGGACGGCTAAGAAAACGGCTAAGCGGGCTCCGGCTCGCAAGGCAGCCAAGCGCACTGCGAAGAAGACGACGGCCCGTAAGCCGGCCAAGCGTCGCACTGTGAAGAAGACCACGGCACGGAAGCCTGCGAAGCGTCGGGTTGCGAAGAAGGCGACCAAGCGCACCGCGAAGAAGACCACGGCACGGAAGCCTGCGAAGCGTCGTTAAGCCGAGCAACTCGCAAACTGCGTCTGAACGCCGATCGAGGGAGGGGCTCCGGCCCCTCCCTCGTCGTTTCAGCTCCAGTCTTGGTTCACCGCGGCGCGGCGGCGCAGGTTGGTCCTAGAGGTCGGTCATGAGCTTGAACGGCTCCGCCGGCCCCGAGACGTCAGCCCCGGCCCGGTCGAGCTCGGCGATCACCTTTGCCTCGAATGCCAGGCGTTGCGATCCGGCATCGGGCCCGTCGCCGATACCCATAGTCGAGCGCCACTGGCTGCGATGGCAGTGGAGCGCGTCGAGCTTGGCCCGTAGATCGACCGCATCGAGCAGTTCGAGATGGTCGATCTCATCAGGTTCGAACAGCATGAGCCGCTCGGGCCGACAAGGCGCCTCTTGCTGGCCGGGGAAGAAGTGGGGGTCACGGGCGGCGACAATGGATTCCACAGTGAGCCGTCCTGCTTCGCGATGATCAGGGTGGAGTCGGTAGCGCTTCCAGGGATCGTGGCCGAGCACTACTTCGGGCCGCACGAGACGAATGATCCGACACACCTCGGCCCGTTGGACCTCGCCGGCAACGAGCTCGCCATCGACCTCTCCGAGAAAATGGACCTCGACGGCACCGAGGGCTGCGGCCGCATCTCGTTGCTCGGATTGGCGGGTTGTGACGAGATCGGCGAGATCGGCGGCGGCGTCCCATGACCCTTTCGAGCCGTCGGTGAGTACGAGCAGGTGCACCACGCATCCGGCCCTTGCCCACTTGGCGAGGGTCCCACCGCAACCGAACTCGATGTCGTCGGGGTGCGCCCCGATGGCGAGCGCTCGACGAGGCACGCTCATCGGCGCGCCGTGCTCATGGCGCCGAGTCGGGCGAGGTCATCCGGCAGGTCGACATCAAAGGCCAGAGACGGATCGCGAATGACCCGAACCGCGAGACCTTGCTCGCGGGCGATCAGGGCGTGTCTACGGAAGGAACCCTCGCCGTAGCCGAATTCGAAGTCCACGTCGGTCGGCACCGAGAGGACCGGTGTGCCGTTGTCGCGGTGGCAGGGAACGATCGTGACGATCGGTCGGGAGCCGTCTCTCGCGATGCCCGCAAAGGTGCGGGCCCACGGTAGGTCGGCGTGGGCGACGATCACTCGAGAGAGCCCCTGCGCCCGACACCAGGTCACGCCGGCACGGGCGGCAGCGTCGAGGCCGCCAGGGTCGTCGATGACTGCGGTCGCGCCTGCGACGCCGGCCCACGCGCGCACCTCGGGCGCGTCGGATACGACGACAACTGGGAACGGATTGGCAGCCTCGAGCACACGGGTGGCGAGCTCGCGGCCGAGATCTGCACGGGCGGCAGCGTCGATCGCGCCGGCAAGACGAGCTTGGCCGCCGGCGAAGGCGCGGATCGGCACGACGACCCCGGCCGGAGACGATGCGTTGGCGCCGGAGGAGGCGGGGTCGAACGGCATGAGCGGTGCGTATGCTACCGGCCGGTGTCCGAGCAGTCTCAATCGTCTGAACCGTTTCCCTCCTGATGGACCTTGCCTATGGAGTCGCGCGTGCGGTGCTTCTTCCTCCGCTCCGCCTAGGTCTGCGCTGGACCGTCGAGGGGTCCGAACAAATCCCGTTGCGGGGACCGGTGATTCTGGCCTCGAACCACACGTCGTACCTCGACCCGCTCGCGCTCGCATATGTCGCCGACCAACGCCGACGTCGGGTGCGGTTCCTTGCGAAGGCCGAGCTCTTCGACAAACCGGTTCTCGGGTCCTTTCTGCACTCTGCGCACCAGATCCCGGTATCCCGTGGATCCGCGACCGCAGCCGGCGCGCTTGACGACGCGGTCGCGTCGTTGCGGAGCGGCGAGTGTGTGGCGGTGTTTCCAGAGGGCACGATCTCGCTCGATCTCGAGCCGATGCGGGGCAAGTCCGGAACCGCCCGCCTCGCCCGCGAGAGCGGGATCGCGGTGACGCCGATCGGCATGTGGGGTGCGCATCGTCTCATGTTCAAGGGTCGCAAGCCGCGCTGGCAGCGGGGCATCGCCGAGGTCGCCGTCGTCGGTGAGCCGGTACCCGTCATGCCCGGCGATGACATTCGCAGCGCGACCGATCGGATCATGAGCGCGATCTGCGCGCAGGTGGCCCGCGCCCGCCAGGTCTACCCCCAGGTCGCCGGAAACGACGACGATCAATGGTGGGTCCGCGGGCCGCAGACCGCGGTGTTGCGGCCGGTGAAGCGGACGGCGTCGTGAAGGTCGCCGTCATTGGTGCGGGATCATGGGGGACCGCCGTCGCAGCTCTGGTCGCGACCAACGCCGACACGGTGCTCTGGGCTCGCAACCCCGACCTGGCCGAGCGGATCGACACCGATCACGAGAATCCCGAGTACCTCGCAGGAATCGCGCTTCCACCCCAGCTGCGCGCGACCGCGTCGGTCGAGGTCGCGCTCGGCGATGCCGATGTTGTGGTGCTTGGCGTGCCGTCACACGGCTTGCGCACGGTGCTCGAGGCCGGCCGCGCACACATCTCGGCCGACACCCCGATCGTGAGCCTCGCCAAGGGAGTCGAGCAGACAACGATGCTTCGGATGACCGAGGTGGTCGCGGATGTGCTCCCTGAGCACCGAACGGACCGCACCGGCGTGCTGACAGGACCGAATCTTGCCCGTGAGGTGGCGGAGGGCCAGCCGACTGCCTCTGTGGTCGCCATCGCGTGCACCGAGACAGCCCGTTCGCTGCAGGCCCTGTTCATGACCTCGACATTTCGGGTTTACACCAACCCCGATGTCATCGGCTGTGAGATCGCCGGGGCTCTGAAGAATGTCGTCGCGCTCGCGGCCGGGGTCGCGCATGGACTCGGCTACGGCGACAACACGAAGGCGGCACTGATCACGCGGGGACTCGCCGAGCTGGCCCGCCTCGGAATCGCCCTCGGCGGTGAGCCCATGACGTTCTCGGGTCTTGCCGGCATGGGCGATCTCGTGGCGACGTGCACGAGCGAGAAGAGCCGGAACCGGGCTGTCGGCGTCGCGCTGGGTCGAGGTCAGTCGCTCGAGGAGATCGTGAAGGAGATGAAGATGGTGGCCGAAGGCGTGAAGTCGACCGCTGCGGTCCTCGCGATAGCCCAGCGCGCGAATGTCGAGATGCCGATCGCCGACCAGGTCGGCGCGGTGCTCTACGAGGGTCGTCGGCCCGCCGGCATCGTCCCGGCACTGATGCTGCGCCAAGCCCGTTCCGAGCACGGAGGGTGAGCGAAGCGGAGCCGCCGGAGGAGGCGCATGCGCCGGTAGGGGCCCTGGGCGCGAGCCGGTTGGCGCGGGTCGACAAACGGGGGGGGATCACATTCGATGGGAGCCCGGTCGCGCTCGAGTGGTGGATCGGCGCCGAAGATCGCTGGCACGTCGCGCATCAGGAAACCGCGGTCCGTCGACGTCGACTCGATACCGCTCCGGCGTATGAGACTGCGATGCGGATCCCGAGTGGTGACGCGATCCATCGCGTCTACGCGATCGGAGGCGCGGGCGATCCGATCATCCTCGAGGTCGAGAACGCCTCACCGGCTCCGGTTGCGCTGGCACTGGTCGTGCGGGGTATGCCCGGGGGCATCGAGCTCGACAAGACCAGGGTGGACCTCGACCGGACACTGCAGCTGCGAGCGACAAAACCGGCCTCCCACGCGGTCGCGGCCTCCGATGGAGGGGCGTTGCTGGCGGCGATCTATCGGGGCGTCGGCGCCGACACGGCTCCGACAATGGTTCCCAGTGGCGCAGGCGTCGTGGCGCTCCTGACGCCGATCACGCATCGCACCCGTGCCCGCTTCGCGATCTTGCTCGACCCCCGTCGGGCATCCGAGATCGATCTGGCCGCCGCTCCCGACGCGCAGGATGTTGAGCGCGGGTGGGCCGCGATGCGCCAGCGCGGCATGCAGGTCGTGTTCGCCGACGCCGGCCGACAGCTCGAGACTGACCGCGCGCGAGTTGATGTGTTGCTCGAAGCCGGGCTGGCGACAGCGGGTCCCGATCTGTTCGCTGCGCTAGAGGACTGGGGTCTCGACGCCGAAGCGGTCGAGGTATGGCGGCGCCTTGGCTGGCGCGGTCGCCGTCGAGCAGGCCGGCGCGATGCCGATGTCGGCCTTGCCGCCGCGAGGTTCCTGCGGGCCACGCGTGATGCGCTGATCGCGGAGCGCAACGATGGCGTGATCGTGCTCGCGCCCGAGCCACCGGTGGCGGGCCAACCCCTCGAAGTCCATGGGGCGCCCACCCGTTGCGGTTTCGTGTCGTTCGCGGTTCGGTGGCACGGGGAGCGCCCGGCGCTGCTCTGGGACGTGCAACCTGAGCCCGACTCATTGCGCATGGTGGCGCCTGCGCTCGATCCGGCGTGGTCTACGGGTGAGCCGTCCGGCGAAGCGCTGCTCGGCTCCGCGGCCGTCAACCGAGCCGGAGCGTGACGATCTCGCCGGCGCGCAGGTCGGCCGAGCCGGAGAAGTCGGCCACGGGCCGACCGAGGAGATCGACCACCTGACCGCGGGCTGGTGCTGCCTCGAGGTCGATGCGGAGCTGTGCAGATATGGCCGCGGGGTTGAACACCCGCACCGTGAGCGCGCCGTTGTCCCGGTGCACCGCCGAGACGACGGCGCCGTGCACCGCCAACGACTGCCCGGACTCGGGTCGGGTTCGGTTCGAACCGGCGACGGGTGCCGAGAGCAACGGAACGAGAAACTCGTCGGCGCGGGCGTGGAGCCCCGCGGCGGTCCAGTCGCCGCGGTGCGGCATCACCGCGTAGTCGCACTCGATCGCCCCGAGTAGTTGCGGGCCCAGCAGCGGATCGAGCGGTCCGGCAGGGTTCGGTCGCAGGCTTGGCTCCGCTCGTGAGAGATACCCGGTGGCGCGCAGCAGGGTGAGCGCCAGCTCGTGACCGCCGACGACTTCGTACTCGGCCAAGCCGTCGTGGAGGAGCGCGAGTCCGCTCGTACCGTCGGAGGCATCGACGAAGCGACGCGACACGTAGGTCGGGAGCGGGGCCTCATGCGGTCCACCTTCCGCGTCGAGGCCGCGCTGGACGACCGCGAACGCGCATTCGGCGTCGGAACCGGATACGGGCGTCGGTAGCGGGAAGTGGACGCGGAGGCGGTGGTCACGACACGGGTTGTCGAACGTGGTGTGGATCCGTACGAACTGCTCGCCTGCGCGCACTTCGAGGATCGTGCGCACCATCACCTCGATGGTCTTCTCGCTGCGTCGGGAACAGGCGCGTTCGTCGCCGATGGCGGCTACGGGCCAGCGATAGGTCCGGTCGAGGAAGAGGCGCCCTCGCGCCACCCCCGACTCGTTCACACCGAACTCAGTGCTGATCGGGTGATCGACCACGAGATCATCGGCGGGAGGCGAGTAGTTGTAGGTGTCGCCGCCGTCGCCGCCATCGACCAGGCGGCCGAGACCTTCGGCGCGCACTCCATCGGCGATAACCGTGTATCCGAGGCCGTCGCGCTCGATCTCGACGCGCACGAGGCCGTTGTCCAAGAACGGCTCCCCAGTCGCGGAGATTCCGCTGGGAATGCCGGCGGGGGCAACGCCGCGAAGCGACGACACCGGTGTGGACGCCACCGGCGTGTAGGTGCGCCAACCGAAGCCGGCGACTGCGCGGGCCATGAATACGAGGTCTTGCTCTGGTGGGCCGGAGACGCGGACCGCCAGGTTTGCACCGTGGTCGCCGAGGTCGTGGATCTCGTTCCGCGTGGCTTCGAGATCGATTGCCGGCTCGCTATCGAGCGCGCTCACGAAGTGGAAGTCATGGCTTTCGTCGGAGTGTTGGGTGTGCTCGACCCTGCCGATGCGGGTGCCGTCAAACTCCGAACCGTGTATCCGCTGCAAGACCCATCCGACCTTTCGGGCGGTGAAGGTGGCGTTGAAGATCTCGCGTGAATGTTCTCTGACGACTTGGGCGGGGTGGCGGGTCCCGTCGCCGGTTACGAGGTGCACCGGACCGCGCCCGGCAATGGTGAGGGCTACCAGACCATCGCGGTCGTACTGGGTCGAGTTGGCGACCACGATCGCATCGGCAGGCGCGTCGACCGACGCCGCCAGCGATGTCGTGACTTCAAGCGCGAGCCCTTCCCCGATCTGGCGCGCCTGGTGGTAGCGCACGAGGACCTCATCAATCACCTCGTCGGCACTACAGGCGCACGATGAGTCGTGCGCGCTGTTGAGGACCAGGGCCTTCCACGCGAGCCCGAGCAGCACGTCGGGGTGGTCAGATGGCGACAGAAACAGTGCCGCGAGTGGCTCGGCGCCGCGCTCGATCGCCCGCTCCGCTTTCGCGGCTGCCTGGTGCACGTCGACGCGGTTCGAGGCGACGCCCATCAGCAGGTTCGCCCTGGCCCCTGATCGCAACTCGCCGGTCCAGCTGGGGAGCCCGTCATTCGGTTGGCCGTCGAGGTATTCCGGCAATGACGTGATCTCGAAGCGGAACTCGGGTTGAGCGGCGTTGGCCGCGGCCACCACGGCGCCGAGGCCCGGCTGGGGAAGGAGGTGGTCGCTCCCGTTCATGAGCAGGAGGTCGCCGCCCACGAGGCTGACGTCGCCGAGCTCGTGCGCGTAGCTTCGCGCTCGCGCGACAAGGCGGTTCGGGTCATCGGGAAGATCACGTCCATTGGAGTAGGAGCCGTAGAGATACTCGGCCCGGACGCGTGATCCGTCGGGAGCCTCCCACCAGAACGCGCTGCGGTCGATCGCAAGCGGTACGCCGCGCCACACGACCGCGTGCTTCATGCCGGCAGCGCTCAGGATCTGGGGCATCTGCGCGAGGTGGCCGAACATGTCGGGGAGGTAGCCGACCGGCATCGGTCCCCCGAGCTCGGCTGCGCGTCGCATCCCCATCTGCAGGTTGCGCACGATGGTCTCGCCCGAAACCATGAACTGGTCCATGAGGACCATCCACGGCCCGATAGTGAGACGGCCATCGGCGACGAGCGCGCGGATCGTTGCCGCGGCCTCGGGACGGACCTCCAGGTAGTCGTCGATGACAGCGGTCTGTCCGTCGAGGAGGAACCGTCCGTGGGTGTCGTTTGCGAGGCGCACGAGCAGGGCGTCGAGCTGAGGCACCAGGCGCAGGCGGAATGTCTGGAACGACACGTACCACTCGCGGTCCCAATGGGTGTGGGGAACTATGCCGACAACCATCGGCTCCTGAGTGTCACGCACGGGTTCAGGATACGAGGCGGGCGGCGGAGCGTTTTTGGCGATGGGTCGCAGCCGGCTCGACTACGACCGCGCGGCGATCCAGCGGTAACCGAGACCGGTCTCGTTGACGATGAGATGCGGATCTGCGGCGTCGTCGCCGAGCTTGTTGCGGAGCTGGCCGACGAAGACACGCAGAGTGGTCGCGCGCGCTGCTTCGACCGAGCCCCAGATCGCCTGTTGCATCTGGTCGTGGGTGAGTAGCCGCCCATCGCTCAGGGCGAACAGCTCGAGCAGCCGGAGCTCGGTTCGGGTCAACCGGATTGGCTTGCCGTCTCGTTGCACCAGGCGTCGGCTGAGATCGATCTCCAGATCACCGACGCGCATCACCGGTGGCGTTGAGCTTCCCGGGTCGGGCCGGCGGCGGAGGACGGCTCGGATTCGGGCCACGAGCTCTTCGGAGTCGAACGGCCTTACCACGTAGTCGTCGGCCCCCGCATCGAGCGCCGCGACCTTGGTCGATGGCGCGTCGCGGACCGAGAGCACGACGATCGGGACGTCGCTCTCGGCCCGGAGAAGTCGCAGGGCATCCATCCCATCGATTCCGGGGAGGGCGAGATCGAGAAGCACGATGTCGGGCGCGCGGTCGCTGGCCACGATTAGCGCCTCTTCTCCGCTTCCGGTCTCGATGACCTCGTAGGCGCGCTCTTCGAGAATGACGCTGAGCGTGCGTCGGAGTGAGCTGTCGCATTCGACGACGAGCACCGTCGTCACGTCGGCACCGCCCGCGTTGACGGCACGACGATCCCGCTTTTGGGTGGAGCGAACCGCGGCTGATCCAAATGACTTCCCAACGACTTCCAAAGCATAACCCAACAGTTGCCCCCGGATTGTTAACCGCAGCGTGACAGAGCCGCGACACGCGAGACCTCCGGGCGGCGTTCAATTCGTGTGGTCACCGCTCGGGGCGATCCCGCAACGACATCGGACCAAAAGGATGAGCATGAACGAAGACTCTCTTATGACGGCGAGCGAGCTTGCAGGGATCATGGGTCTGGCGAACGCGCAGGCGGTGCTCGATCTGAGACTGCGACCCGTCGCTTTCCCCGAGCCCGTTGGTCGGATCAACAAGTCGTTGGTGTGGTCGTGGTACGACGTCGAGCGATGGGGGAGGGTAAGCCCGCCCGCCGTGATCGGCGCAGGGTTCTCCACGTTCACGAATGCCTGAACGCTCTCGACCCGCATGTCCTTCACGCTGAGATCAAGGCGGCGACACCTGCCGCGAGAGGGGATCCATGAAGCTCGTCGTTGCCATCATCAAGCCGCACCAGCTCGAGGCCGTCACCGATGCGTTGCACGACATCGACATCGGGGGGATCACTATCACCGAGGTCAAGGGCCACGGTCGTCAACGCGGTCACACCGAGGTCTACCGTGGCGGTGAGTACGTGGTCGACTACGTCCCGAAGATCGAGTTGAAGGTCATCGCCAAAGAGAGCGAAGCGGAGAAGATCGCCAACACGATCGTCGAGACCGCACGGACGGGCAAGATCGGCGATGGGAAGGTGTACATCCAATCGCTCGAGACGGTGGTGCGGGTCCGCACCGGGGAGATCGGTGACGACGCGATCTGATTCATCGGCCCGCGAGCGGCTCGATGGTTTACTCGGGGATGCGAGCGTGCAGGGCCCGGCCTTCGGTCGGGCCTTCGCCGCGCTCGTCGACGCGTGGCTCACCGAGCTGCTTCCCGGAGGTGGAGGCATCGCGCTCATCGCGGTCGGCGGCTACGGGCGCGAGGAGCTCGCACCGGCGAGTGACCTCGACGTGGTCCTCGTACACGATCGCGGGACCAACGCCGAGGCTGTCGCCGACCAGGTCTGGTACCCGATCTGGGACGCCGGCTTCCGGCTCGATCACAGCATCCGCACCGTCAGGGAAGCTCTGTCCCTCGCGGACAAGGACCTGAAGGTCGGCCTCGGGCTCCTAGACACCCGTTGGGTCGCGGGGGAGCGGCGCCTCGCCGATGCGTTGGCGGAGGGTGCCCACAACCAGTGGCGCGACCGGGCCAAGCGCAGGATCCCCGCCCTCGAGCAATCGGTACGGACGCGCCATGCCCGCTTCGGGCCGGTCGCTTTCGAGCTTGAACCGGATCTGAAAGAAGGCGACGGCGGACTGCGTGACGTCACCGTACTGCGGGCGCTCTCGGTCGCACTCCCGGCGGTCGACCTCACCCACGAGGTGATCGACGCCGCCGGGCTCCTATTCGGTGTACGGGTCGCGCTACAGCGCATCAGTGGACGTCGAGACGAGCGCCTTCTGCTCGACTACCAAGATGACGTGGCGCGCATCCTCGACCGGCCCGACGCCGACGAGCTAATGCGCGAGGTCTCCCAAGCCGGCCGCACGGTGGCGTGGCACATCGACGACGCGTGGCGATCGGCGCGCGCCGCGATCGAGGGGCCCCGCGGTCGGACCCGTGGAGGTGGCGACCTCGCGCTCATCGATGGGATTGTGCTTCGCGACGGTGAGCTTGCACTCACTGCCGACGCCGACCTGGCGCCGCACCCGGAGCTGGCCCTGCAGATCGCCGATCTCTCGGCGAACCACGGGGCCGCGATCGCGCGTCCGACGCTTCGGCGGCTCGTTGCCGAGGCTCCGACACTTCCCGACCCGTGGCCGGAAGGTGCTCGCGACGCTCTCGTCGGCTTCCTCGGTGCCGGTCAGGCTGCGATTCCGGTGTTCGAGACGCTGGATCGCTACGCGCTGGTCACTCGCATCCTGCCGGAGTGGGCCGCGGTACGTAGCAAGCCGCAACGCAACGCGTTCCACCGCTACACGGTCGACCGCCACCTCGTTGAGTGCGCCGCTCGCGCGGCACTCCTGACCCGAACGGTCGGTCGTCCCGACCTGCTGCTCATCGGCGCGTTGTTTCACGACATCGGCAAGGGCTACCCGGGTGACCACACCGACCGAGGGGTGGTTCTTGTCGCCGAGCTCGGCAGACGGATGGGTTTTGGTACCGCCGACGTAGAGCTGATCGTCGGCATGATCCGCCATCACCTGTTGCTTCCGTCGGTGGCGACGAGTCGCGACCTTGATGATCCCGACGTCATTGCCGGCGTGGCCGATCAGATCGGTGACCCCGAGCTGCTGCGGTTATTGGCGGCGCTGACCGAGGCCGATTCGCTCGCTACCGGCGAGAGCGCCTGGAGCGAGTGGAAGGCCCAGCTCGTCGCGAAGCTGGTGGAGCGGGTTGCCCGCGAGCTCGCCGGGCTCCGGCCCGAGCTCGTCGCGACGTTGGCCGCCGACGACGAGGCGCTCGGTGCCCGAGCCGGCAGCGGCGTGCTCGTCGAGTGGAACGGGCGTGAGCTCATCGTTGCCGCGCCCGACGAGCCCCGCGTGTTCAGCAGGGTTGTCGGGGTCCTCGCGCTCCATGGCCAAGGTGTGCGAGCAGCATCGGCCCGCTCCATCCCCGGCGGCCCGGCGATCTCGCAGTTCGAGCTCGAACCCCACTTGCGCGCCGCCGAGCTACCCGCATGGGATGAAGTCGCGGCCGATGTGCGGCTCGCGTTGGGCGGTGCGTTCTCGATCGAGGATCGGCTCGAACAGCAGTCGCAGCGGTCCCGCCGGCTCGGCCGGCCGACGGCGGCATGGTCACCCGAACCGCGCGTCGTCTTCGACAACGTCGGTTCCCGAACTGCCACGATCATCGAGGTCCGGGCGCCTGACGCGATGGGTCTGTTGTTCCGGATCGCCCGCACGTTCGCCGACCTCGAGCTCGACATCCGGGCGGCGCGGGTGACGACGATGGGCCACGAGGTCGTTGACGCGTTCTACGTGGTCGGACGGGGTGGCGAGAAGGTCGAGGACGCGTCGGTGCTGACCGAGATCGAGACCACGATGCTCGAAGCGCTCCAATCCAACAGCTTCTGAACATCTGTGCAACGCCGCCGTCAGGAACGCGTCGAGACTGCGTAACGCAGCGAACACAGCTGATCAACCCGGCGGTCGGAATCTGGGTTCCATGATGAATCTGACCGCAACCATCAGGAAGCCCGACGCGCGGAAGTACTTCGCGCAATATCTCGGCGGCAAGATGATCGGCGTCGGCCTGCTCTGTGTGACGATGTGGGCCGTCGTCTGGTATTTCGGCACCCAGGCGGGCGCCTCGATGCTGCACGCGCCGGCGTTGAACGCCGACGACATCGTCAACCCGCTCAACACCGCGTGGGTCTGCATCACGGCCTTCCTCGTGTTCTTCATGCAGGCCGGTTTCATGATGTTGGAGGGCGGGTTCGCCAGAACCCGGGAAGTCTCCAACGTGATGATGGAGTGCATCGTCGACACAGCACTCTGCGGGGTGTTGTTCTATGCGTTCGGATTCGCCTTCATGTTCGGCGTGGGCAACCCGTGGATCGGGCACCAGTACTTCTTCTTGCAGAACATCCCGGCGACATATGGAACCACGGGAATCGGCTTCCTCGCGTTTTTCCTGTTCCAGTTCGCGTTCGCCGACACGGCGAGCACGATTGTGTCCGGTGCCATGGTCGGTCGCACCGACTTCAGGGGTGACCTCGTCTACAGCATCTTCGTGAGTGGGTTCATCTACCCGATCTTCGGACACTGGATCTGGGGTCCGGACGGCATCCTCGGCACCGGCAAGTTCCCCGGCATGGGCAATCTCCCGATGCGTGACTTTGCCGGATCGACGGTGGTCCACACCGTCGGCGGCGTGCTCGCCATTACCGGTGCGATCGCGCTGGGGCCGCGACTCGGTCGCAAGTTCAAGCGTGATGGTGGCGGGCTCCCGCCGGGTCACAACATGACGCTTGCGGCACTGGGCGCGGTGATCCTCTGGTTCGGCTGGTACGGGTTCAACCCCGGCAGCACGCTCTCGGCGATGGACTTCGAGGGCATCGGGCGCGTCGCGACCAACACGACGCTCGCCGCGTGCACGGGTGCGCTCGTAGCGGTGGCATGGATCTATGCCCGGACGAAGAAGTGGGATGTCGGCATCAGCATCAACGGTCTCCTTGCCGGTCTCGTCGCGGTCACGGCGCCGTGTTACTGGGTGTCTCCGACCGGTGCGCTCGTAATCGGCGCAGTTGCCGGTGCCGTGGTGATCCTCGCGGTCGACGTAACCGAGTGGGTCAGGGTCGATGACCCCTGCGGTGCGTTCGCGGTGCACGGAGCCGCCGGCATCTGGGGAACGCTTTCGATCGGCTTGTTCGCCACGGGGAGCTACGGCAACGCGGCCGGGTTCGGCGCGCATGGCCTGTTCTACGGGGGTGGCTGGGAGCAGCTCAAGGTCCAGTTCATCGGGTCGCTATTCGTGACCCTGGCTGCCTTGGTGGTCGGGCTGGCCCTGATGTTCGGGGTGAAGGCACTAGGGATTCTGCGCATCTCCGAGGAGGGCGAGATCAACGGGCTCGACATCACCGAACACGGTGCGCCGGCGTACCACAACGAGCCGGCGTACGAGGGCTACTCAGCGATCCCGTCGGCCAAGACGAGGCCACGAATCGTAATTCCCGATGAGCGAGGTGTGCTCGTCGAATAGCGGTTCCCGCACGGGGCTCGATCCTGGGACCGAGACCTAGGATCGAGCCCCATGCCGACCTACGTGATGCTGTCGACGATTGGACCCGACGGATGGGCGACCATCCGCGAGAAGCCCGACCGCATCAGGGGTGTCACCGCGGAGGTCGAGGCGATGGGCCTCACGGTCATCGCCCAGTATGCGGTGATGGGTCAGTACGACTTCGTCAACATCATCGAGGCGCCCGACGAGGCGACGATGGCCCGGGCAGCGGTGATGCTCGCGGCGCGAGGGACGATGCGCACCACCACGCTGCAGGCACTCGGAGTCGACGAGCTGATTGCCGCGCTAAAGGACGGCGGCACTGAGAGCAGCGCCTAGACCCACCACATCGACTTGTGCTTCTCCTCGCGCAGGTCGTCGTCGATGAAGAGCGCGGGCAGGACCGAACCATCGGAACGTCGTCGCAACCGATAGCGGGGACCAGTCTCGTCGTTGACCTTCTCCTCGATCTCGAAGCCGCGGGCCCAGCGTTGATCGAAGCGGGAACGCACTTCGACGCGGGTACCGGGATGCACGTGTCGATCGTACCGCCGGGTGCAAGCCGCCCCGAGTAGGTTTCAGGCGTGCCCGTGACCTCGCCGACGTTGCGCTTCGAGCGACGGTGCTGGAAGGCGGGGGACCGCCTCGTGTGCGGGATCGACGAGGTCGGCCGGGGCGCGTGGGCCGGTCCCACGACCGTCGCGGCGGTGATCCCGCCGCCGTTGCACCTACGGGGCGTGCGTGACTCGAAGATGTTGTCGCGCGTGCGGCGTGAGCGGGCGGCCATCGACGTCCGCGGCTGGGCGGTGGCGATCGGTATCGGCCACGCCAGCCATCTCGAGTGCGACGAGCTCGGCATGACCCGGGCGCTGCGTCTCGCGGGTGAGCGCGCGCTCGGTGAGCTCTCGGCCCAGGGATACGAACCCGATCGGATCATTCTCGATGGGAACCACAACTATCTCGGCCTCGGTGACCGGGTGGTGACCATCGTGAGAGGTGAC
This sequence comes from Actinomycetes bacterium, assembly GCA_025363815.1. Lineage (GTDB taxonomy): Bacteria > Actinomycetota > Acidimicrobiia > IMCC26256 > JANYLB01 > JANYLB01. The sequence goes on along the minus strand of JANYLB010000032.1, from coordinate 22,044 downwards.
GCGACGTCGTTGGCTGTGGCCGCGGCTTCGGTCGTCGCCAAGGTCACGCGTGATCGGCTGATGCGTGATGAAGCCGAGCACTTTCCGCCGTACGGGTTCGAATCGAACGTCGGGTACCCGGCCCCGGTTCACAAGGCGGCGCTGGCGGCGTACGGTCCGAGCACGATCCACCGCCGTTCATGGGTGTTCATGGAAGGGTTGTGCTGGGGTGGGATCGCGCCCGCTCCCGGTCGCTTGTTCTGACCCAGATCCAGGAGGTTCGACCGATGTCCATCGAGTTGGCGTTGGCGCACGACCGTGCGCTTGCCGCGACCCGCGTGATTGTCGCCGGGATCGGCGACGACCAGTGGGCGCTCCCGACCCCCTGCGCGGAGTGGAACGTTCGCGAGCTGGTTAACCACATCGTGTCCGGCAATTTCTGGGCGGCGGAGCTCGGTACCGCCAAGACGATCGCGGATGTGGGCGACCGGCTCGACGGCGACGTGCTCGGTGATGATCCCGTGGCCACCTACGACACAGCGGCCGCGGCCGCGTCGGCCGCGTTCTCGGCGCCCGGAGCGATGGAGGCGCCGTGCGCGGTGTCTTATGGGCCGGTGCCCGGTGAGATCTACGCCGGTCATCGGTACATCGATGTGCTGATCCACGGGTGGGATATCGCCGTGGCTACGGGCCAGGACACCCATATCGACCCGGAGCTGGTTGAGACTTGCTGGGAGATCGTTGCGCCGCAGGCCGATCTTCTGATCGGCAGCGGGATGTTCTCCACGGGTGTCCACGCTCCACCGGCAGCGGACCGCGAGACCGCACTCCTCGCAGTACTCGGGAGAACGTCCTGAATTGCTGCGCTCGCTCTCTGGTTGTGTTCCCGCCTTGATGTGGCCCGCTCGCTCCCCATGTGGTCTCAGCGCCTAACCTCGGCTCATGGGTCAGACGATCACGGTTTTGGTTCGAGAGGGTGCGTCGCCGTCGGTGCGGTTCTTCGACACGAACCGCTCGCTTACGGGTATGGCCATCGAGCGGTACGCCTCTCCCGATGACGCGCGGTTGGATGACAGCCGGCCGGCCGATGTGCTGGCCCGGCGGCTGTTCGCGCTCGGTGTGACGGCGGTTAGCGTCTACTCGAGCGTGGTGACGGTCGAGGCGCCGGCCGAGCGATGGCCCGAGCTCGAACCGAAGGCCGTCCATGTGATCGAGTACCTCTTCCACTACTACGGCGATGACGCCGGCTGGTCGCCCGAGGCGCTCGGCACCTTGGCGGATCGAACATATGTTCGATAGAGTGGGACGTGGTCACCCTACCCCTCGTCTCGGTTCTTCCCCGGCGTGATGCATCGGCGCTCGCGGCGCTTGTTGACGCGGCCCGTGGCGCACAACCGCTCGTGCTCGCCCGTGATCGACTCATCCCTGTTCCGGGCACGCTCGGCGCGCTGCTCCCGGCTGCCGGGTTGCAGCGAGGCACCGTGGTCGCGATGGAAGGCGAGCTGGGTTCGGGCATCACGTCGATCACCCTCGAGTTGGCCGCGGCGGCGACGCGCGTCGGGGAGTGGGCGGCGATGCTCGACCCCGATGGCACGCTCGGCGGATTGGCCGCGGGTGAAGCAGGGATCGCGCTCGACCGGTTCGCGGTGGTGCGCGCGGTGCCGGCCGCGCGCTGGGCCACCGTTGTCGCGGCGCTACTAGACGGAGTGACCATGGTGGTGGCGGCCATCCCGCAGAACATGCGGATCAGCGATGCCCGGCGGTTGGTCGCGCGAGCGCGGGAACGCAGCGCAGTGTTGGTTGCGGTGGGTTCGTGGCCTGCTGATGCCGCGTTGCGGCTCCACGCCGATGGTGTGCGCTGGTCGGCTCCGGTCGGTGGCCCCGCGCTGCTCGGTGAGCACGCGTTCCGGGTCTCGGTCTCCGGGCGCGGCGTCGTGCCGCGTGCGCCGGTCGAGGTCCTCGCCCGGGTGGGCTGAAGAATGGAGGCGCCGGAGAACGTGCGGTCGTGCACGGTCTGGTGTCCTGACTGGCCGGTGGTGGCGTGGCGGCACGAGAGAGCAGACCTCTTCGATCGTCCTGTTGCGGTGCTCGAGCACGGGATCGTGCGCGCGGCATCGGCCGAAGCGCGCGCCGGGCAGGTGACGGCAGGGCTCCGACGACGGGAGGCGGAGGCGCGGTGCCCTGGGCTGGTGGTGCTCGACGTCGACCCTAGGGCGGAGGCTCGCGTGTTCGAGCTGGTTGCCCGTGCTGTCGAGCAGTTGACGCCGCGCGTCGAGCTAGAAGAGGCGGGCCGGCTCACGTTCCCGACCCGGGGCCCGTCGCGTTACTTCGGAGGCGACGACCCGTTGCTCGCGTGTGTGCGCGAGCAGGTGCACGCGGCCGGGGTCGCCGAGGTGCGGATCGGCATTGCCGACGGTCGGTTCGCGGCGCGCCTGGCGGCTCGCCGCAACGTGGTGGTGCCACCCGGCGATTCGGCCGCGTTCTGTTCACCATGGCCCATCGGATCGCTTGTGATCCCGGAGCTGACGAACCTGCTCATACGACTGGGCCTGCGGACGCTGGGAGCGTTTGCTGCGCTGCCGGCCGCGGCGGTCCTCGCCCGGTTCGGCGAGAAGGGAGCGCGTGCGCACCGGTGGGCCCATGGTCTCGACGACCGTCCGGTCATTCTCGCGGTTCCTCCGCCCGACCTGGTGGAGACCGCCGTGCTCGAGCCACCGGCCGAACGGGTCGACGTCGCCGCGTTCGCGGGCAAGGGACTTGCCGATCGGCTCTTTGCCCGTCTCGATGCCCTGGGGCTCGCGTGCTCGCGCGTCGTGATCGAGGCCGAGACCGAACAGGGTGAGCACCTCGCGCGGTGTTGGCGTCACGAGGGTGCGCTCACCCCGGCCACGCTTGCCGAACGGGTGCGCTGGCAGCTTGACGGTTGGTTGACGAGCGAGGGCAGCCTTAGCGGCGGGTTGACATTGTTGCGGCTCGTTCCTGATGAGATTGTCCCTGCGACGGGTCGACAGCTCGGCTTCTGGGGCGGCGACCAGGTGGCCACAGAACGGGCCGATCGCGCGCTGGCTCGGGTGCAGGGGATGCTGGGTCCGGATTCGGTCGTCACTGCCGTCCGCCAGGGTGGAAGGACCCCGGTCGAGCGGTTGCGGTGGGTGCCGTGGGGTGAGCCCCGGGAACCACTCCACGACGAGCAGGCCACGTGGCCGGGGACGCTTCCCGGGCCTGCTCCGGCGCGCGTGTTCGATCCTCCGCACCCGGCGGAGTTGCTCGACGTCTCCGAATGCCCGGTGACGGTGTCGGCTCGGGGTGAGACCGCCAGCGATCCGGCCACCTTGTGGTGCGGGGTGCTCCCGGCAGGCGGGGGGCGGATCGATGCCTACGCCGGGCCGTGGCCCCATGCCATTCGGTGGTGGGATCTAGCCACGCGCCGCCGGTGCGCGCACTGGCAGATCCTCGTCGGGAACGTAGCGTGTCTGGTCGCGCTCGAAGGTGGATCTGCATTCGTCACCGCCGTCTACGACTGACCGCCGCCGGCACAACCGACAGAATTACGAAACGAAAACCCGACTACATATCGACCGAACATTAAGTTGCGACGATGCCTTCGGATCAGTCGCTCTCTTCTCGAAATTCGCGTGGACCCGATGCCAGAGGTCCGTCGCCCACTGGCCCCACCTGTAGCCGCGCCCGCCCGACGGGGATCCCGCCACCCCGACATGACCCGGATCATCGGCATTGTCAGGACGCGTACGTCCGCGCTGCCGCGCTGTCGCGGCGCAAACGCGTCACACATTCGTCGCGGGCGGCGGTTGCCGTCGACCCGCACAGCCTTGGGGGTTGATCAGTGCCGAAGATCAACACGGGCGACACCGCGTGGGTGCTCACATCCGCTGCGCTCGTCCTGTTCATGACACCGGGTCTCGCCTTCTTCTACGGAGGAATGGTGCGGGCCAAGAACATGCTCGCGATGCTCATGCAGAACTTCTTCGCGATGGGAATCGTCACCATCCTGTGGGTGCTCATCGGGTATTCGCTCGCGTTCGGTGGCTCAGGGAACGGCGGGTTGATCGGGAACCTCGACTACGTGGGGTTGAAGGGCCTCACCAACGGTGTGACCGGATCGATCCCGACGCTCGCGTTCGTCGCCTTCCAACTGACGTTCGCGGTGATCACTCCTGCGCTCATTACGGGTGCGATCGCGGATCGGATGCGCTGGGCCGGGTGGGTAGCGTTCATTGGAGCCTGGTCGGTGCTCGTCTACCTACCAGTCGCGCACTGGATCTTCGCCGGAGGTTGGCTGGCCCAGCGGGGTGCGCTCGACTTTGCCGGGGGAACCGTCGTGCACGTGAACGCGGGCGCTGGTGCGCTGGCGTTGCTCCTGATCCTCGGTAAGCGCAAAGGTTGGCCGAAGGATCACATGCCGCCGCACTCCTTGCCGTTCACGTTGCTCGGTGCGGGGATCCTGTGGTTCGGGTGGTTCGGCTTCAATGCCGGCTCCGCTCTCGGGGCCAACTTCGTCGCCGCGCAGGCGTTCCTCAACACCTTCGTTGCAGCCGCCGCGGGGATGATCGGTTGGTTGATCGCCGAGCGCGTCAAGACCGGCCACGCCACGACCCTTGGTGCAGCATCGGGAGCTGTGGCTGGTCTCGTCGCGATCACGCCCTGTGCGGGATTCGTCGGCGGCCTCGCGCCGGTGGTGATCGGCCTCGTGACCGGGGTCGTGTGCCTGTTCGCGGTCCAGCTGAAGTTCCGATTCGGCTACGACGACTCGCTCGATGTCATCGCCGTGCATCTCGTCGGGGGGATCATCGGGTCGGTGCTGCTCGGTCTCTTTGCCGACGCGTCGGTGAACGCTGCCGGCCGAGACGGCGTGTTCTACGGTGGCGGTTGGAATCTCTTCGGCGAGCAGGTGCTCGCGGTGGCGGTGGTCTTCTCGTTCTCGCTCGTCGTGTCGGGAGCCATCGGCCTCGTGCTGAAGGCGGTGATGCCGAATGGCATCCGGGTCTCGGAAGAGGATGAGCAGATCGGTCTGGATCTCACGCAGCATTCCGAAGTCGCCTATGCCCTCGAGCGGGTCTGAGAGGAGCAACCATGAAGCTGATCGTCGGAATCATCAAGCCGTTCAAGGTCGACGATGTGAAAGACGCGCTGCACGAGATCGGTGTGCAGGGGCTCACGGTGTCGGAGGTGCAGGGGTACGGCCGCCAGCGCGGTCACACCGAGGTGTATCGCGGGGCCGAGTACACGGTCGACTTCGTGCCGAAGGTGCGGGTGGAGGTCATCGTCGTCGACGACGATGCACCTCGGGTCGCGCAGATGCTCATCGACACCGCGTGGACAGGCAAGATCGGCGACGGGAAGGTCTGGGTGATCCCGCTCGACGACGTGTACCGCGTGCGCACGGGGGAATCGGGCCCCGAGGCCCTCTGATCATCGAGATCCCGTGTCCACCAACGCTACTGGGCGGTCTTGCGGGGTCGAACGTATGTTCGGTACCGTCCGGAGATGGCACCTGCGGAGTACGCCGAACTGCATTGCCACACCAACTTCTCGTTCCTTGATGGGGCAAGCCACCCCGAGGAGCTGGTTGAGGAGGCGCACCGGCTGGGCCTGGCCGGGCTCGCGGTCACCGATCACGACGGGTTCTACGGGGTGGTGCGCTTCGCTGTGGCGGCGCGGACACTCAAGCTGCCGACGGTGTTCGGGGCAGAGCTCACACTCGACGGTCCCCGCAAGCCGGCGATCGGGGTTGGCGACCCCGAGGGCAACCACCTCGTGGTGCTCGCCGATGGACCCGAGGGATACGCGCGTCTCGCACGTGCGATCAGCGAGGCGCAGATGCGCGGAGAGAAGGGCGCGCCGCAGCTCTGCCTGACAGACCTCGCGGACGCGCATGACGGTCACTGGTGGGTGCTGACCGGCTGTCGGAAGGGCGCGGTACCGGCGGCATTGGTGAGCGACGGTCCCGCCGCGGCGCAATGCGAGCTCGATCGATTGGTCGCGATCTTCGGGCGCGACCGGGTGCTGGTGGAGCTGTGGGACCACGGGGATCCCCTCGACCGGTACCGCAACGACGCGCTCGCCCAGATCGCGACGCGCGTCGGGGTCGAGGTGGTGGCCACCAACAACGTGCACTACGCCACCCCCGACCGCTCCCGACTCGCGAACGCGCTTGCCGCCATCCGTTCCCGTCGTTCCCTCGATGAGCTCGACGGCTGGCTGCCAGCGGCGCCGTTTGCGCATCTGCGCCGACCGGCGGAGCAGCTCCGCCGGTTCGCCCGGTATCCGGGGGCTGTTGCCCGCACCGTCGAGATCGCCCAGCATTGCGCGTTCGACCTGAGGGTAGCGGTGCCGGATCTGCCCGACTACCCGGTGCCTGACGGGCACACCGACATGACCTGGCTGCGTGAGCTCACCCGGCGCGGCGCGGCGGTGTACTACCCGGTGACCCACGAGCAGCATGAGCAGGCGCGCCTCCAGATCGACTACGAGCTCGAGGTGATCGAGGCTCTCGGGTTCCCCGGCTACTTCCTTCTGCTCCACGACATCGTCGACTTCTGCCACCGCGAGAACATCTACTGCCAGGGGCGGGGGAGTGCGGCGAACAGCGCGGTCTGTTACGCGCTCGGTGTCACCAAGGCCGACGCGGTCGCGCTCGGCCTCCTGTTCGAGCGGTTCCTGTCACCCGAGCGTGACGGTCCACCCGACATCGATCTTGATATCGAGCACGAGCGGCGCGAAGAGGTGATCCAGTATGTGTACGCCCGCTACGGACGCGACCGGGCCGCGCAGGTCGCGAACGTGATCACCTACCGCCCGAAGTCGGCGCTGCGGGAGATGGCCAAGGTGTGTGGCCTCTCACCCGGCCACGCCGACGCGCTCGCGAAGTACGTCGACCGGTGGGGTCGCAGCCGCGAGTCGTTCGAGGGGCTCGAGGAGGACGGCCATCCCATCCCCTCGTTGGTGATCGATCTTGCGACCCAGGTACTCGGCTTCCCGCGTCACCTCGGCATCCATTCGGGTGGGATGGTGATGGCCGACCGTCCGTTGGTCGAGTGCGTGCCGGTTGAGTGGGCTCGCATGGAGAACCGTTCGGTGCTCCAGTGGGACAAGGACGATTGCGCCGCGGCCGGGCTGGTGAAGTTCGATCTGCTCGGCCTCGGGATGCTCACGATGCTGCACCTCGCGGTCGATCTGATCCGTGAGCACGAAGGCATAGAGGTCGACCTCGCGACGATCCCGCAGGAAGACGAGGTGTACGCGTTGTTGAGCGCGGCCGACACCGTCGGCGTGTTCCAGGTCGAGAGCCGGGCCCAGATGGCCACGCTCCCACGGCTGCGACCCGAGAAGTTCTACGACCTCGTGGTCGAGGTCGCGCTCATCCGCCCCGGGCCGATCCAGGGTGGCTCGGTGCACCCGTACCTGCGTCGGCGCAACGGCGAGGAAGAGGTGACCTACCTGCACCCCCTGCTGGAGCCGTGCCTGGCCAAGACGCTAGGGGTGCCGCTCTTCCAGGAGCAGCTCATGCAGATGGCGGTCGACGTGGCCGGCTTCTCGCCCGGCGACGCCGACCGGCTGCGCCAGGCCATGGGCTCGAAGCGCTCCCGGGCCCGCATGGCGGTTATGCGCGAGCGGCTCATGGAGGGCATGGCCGCCAACGGCATCACCGGGGAGACCGCGGAGGCGATCGCCCACAAGCTCGAGGCCTTCGCCGACTTCGGGTTCCCCGAGAGCCACTCGGTGAGCTTCGCCTATCTCGTGTACTCGAGCTCATGGATCAAGCTGCACCATCCAGCCGAGTTCGCCGCCGCGTTGCTCAACGCGCAGCCGATGGGGTTCTACTCGCCTCACACCCTCGTACGCGACGCCCGTCGCCACGGCGTCGAGGTGCTCGGTCCCGACGTGAACGCGTCGCGGCGCGATTGCACGCTCGAGCCTCGCACGGGTGCGGATGGCGCGGTGGGCCGACCGCTTCCGGGATGGCACGCCGATCCGTCGGTGCACGCGGTGCGCATCGGCCTCCGGTACGTGCGGGGTCTGAGCTCGGAGCTGCTCGACCGGATAGACGCGGAGCGCTCCGTGGCCCCGTTCGTCGATCTCTACGACTTCACCCGCCGGACCGACGCGCCCGTCGACGCGCTCGAGGCACTTTCCATGGCCGGAGCGTTCCAGGTCTGCCTCGGCGTCGACCGGCGCGCCGGGTTGTGGGCCGCGGGTGCACTGCGCGATGCGCGTGCCGACAAGCTTTTGGGGTTGACGATCGGCGTCGAGGCACCCGCTCTGCCGGGGATGAGCGAAGTCGAGGAGACCGCGGCCGACCTGTGGGCCACCGGCTTGTCACCCGGCCGACATCCCACCGAGTATCTCCGCGCGGAGTTGAGCGCCGCGGGGGTGCTTACCGCGGCCGATCTGCGTACGTGCGAGCCCCGCCGGGTGATCGAGATCGCGGGGGTGGTGACACACCGTCAGCAGCCACAGACGGCCAAGGGCACGATCTTTCTCAACCTCGAAGACGAGACGGGGTTGATCAACGTGATTTGCTCGGCCGGCGTGTGGAAGCGGTTTCGCAAGGTCGCACGCGTCGCGCCGGCGTTGCGGATCCGCGGCATCCTCGAGCGACATCAGGGCGTCATCAACGTGGTGGCCCAGCGGATATCACCGTTGCCGATCGGCCTCGCCGACGTGATGAAGTCTCGTGACTTCCGCTAGCGCGCCGATCATCCGCGCCGGGTCTCAGCGGAGCCGACGAAGCCCGGGTGCTGCGCCGGGTCGTTCGGGAGTCAGGTGGATCTTGATGTCGACCGCGACCGCGCCCGACGGGGAGACCACCACCGGGTTGCAGTCCAACTCCGAGACCTCGGGGAGGGTGTCGGCCAGGTGCCCGACCCGTAACAGGAGATCTTCGAGCGCGTCGACGTCGGATTCGGGTGCGCCGCGGTAGCCGAACAGAAGCGGCGAGCTGCGCAATGACCGGACGAGCTCGTGGGCATCGAGATCAGTGAGCGGAAGGATCCGCAACGACGTGTCGCGTAGGAGCTCGGCGGCTACTCCGCCCATGCCGAAAAGCACGAGCGGCCCGAACGATGGGTCATGGGTTACCCCGACGATGGTCTCGATGCCGGCCGCGACCATCGGCTGAACCACGGCTCCAACGTGATCAGGGCCGAGGGAGGTCTGCAGCGCGGCGTACGCCTCACGGAGGTCGCCGGCGCTTCCCAGATCGAGGTGCACACCACCCACGTCGCTCTTGTGCACGATGGCGCCCGCACCGGCCTTGAGCGCGACGGGGTAGCCGAGCACACCGGCGGCTGCGATGGCACCCTCCGCGTCGGAAACGGGCACCAACGGCGCGTTCGTGATCCCGAAGCACGAGATGAGACGGGTCGCGTCGGCCGCGTCGAGCCAGCCCCCGGTCGGGCTCTCGGTGAGAAAGCGGGCCACGACCTCGCGGGCTCCGTCGAGATCGACGTCGGTGAACGTCGGCACCACGCCGGTCGGACGCCGCCGCCATTCGGCATGACCGGCGACGCGTGCGAGCGCGAACGAAACGGCTTCGGGGAACGCGTAAGACGGGATCGGTCGTTGCCCGTCGTCCGCGGGCCGGAGGGCCTCGACAAGGCCACGGTGGCCGAGGAAGCAGGCCGCGACGGTCTTGGTCGGCGCAGTTCCGGCTGCGGCGCTGATCGCGCGGGCGACGTCATCGGCCGCGGTCACCAGCGGCGGAACAAAGATCACGATGACCGCGTCGACGGTTGGTTCGCCGAGCACCGTACGAAGCGCGCGCTCGTACTGGTCATCCGTCGCCGACGCGACGAGGTCGACCGGGTTCGCGACTGCGGCGTCGGGTGACACGAAGGTCCGCAGCGTGGCCTGCACCGCCGCTGGGAGCTCGAGCACCTCGAGGCCGTTTGCCTCGCAGGCATCGGCCGCGAGAGTGCCGGGACCACCGCCGTTGCTCACGATCACGACGCTACGGCCGGCCGGCAGGGGTTGGTGGGCCAGCAGCTGAGCGGTGTCGAAGAACTGTTCCAGGGTGTCGACCCGGATCACCCCGGCTTGGCGGAACAGCGCGTCGACGGCCACGTCGGAGCTGGCGAGCGCGGCGGTGTGCGACGAAGCCGCCCGCCGCCCGGCGTTGCTTCGGCCGCTCTTCACGGCAACGATCGGTTTGGTGCGCGAGACCCGCCGCGCGAGACGGGCGAACTTGCGGGGGTTCCCGAAGCTCTCTAGGTACAGAAGAATCACGTCGGTCTCAGCGTCATCTTCCCAGTACTGCAGCAGGTCGTTTCCGCTCACATCGGCCTTGTTTCCGACGGAGACGAAGGTGGAGATCCCGAGTCCGAGCTCCGCGGCCTCTCCCATCAGCTCGATGCCGAGCGCTCCCGACTGCGACGAGAACGCGACCCGTCCGCGTGGTGGGATGAAGGGGGCGAACGTCGCGTGCATGGCAATCGCCGGGTTGGTGTTCACCACGCCCATGCAGTTCGGTCCGACGAGTCGCATACCGTGACGTCGGGCCAACTCGACGAGCTCGTGCTCGGAGGCGGCTCGATCCTGGCCCACCTCCGCGAAACCGGCGGAGATGATGACGAGGCCCCCCACCCGGCGGGTGGCGCAGTCACGGACGACGTCGATCACCTCGGGTGCCGGAACGCACACGATGGCAAGATCGATCGCGTCGGGCACCTCGAGGACGCTTCGGTAGGATCGCACGCTGGCGACCGACAGCGCCTCCCGGTTGACCGGGTACACCGGTCCGGTGAAGCCGGCGCGGAGCAGGTTTCGGAATATCTCGTGCCCGATTGTTCCCGCCCGGCGGCCCGCGCCGATGACAGCGATTGAACGCGGGGCGAGAAGCCGTGCCACCGATGCAGCTTCCGAAACATGCTCGCGCGCGCGTTGGGCCGCGATCGACGTCTCGGTAGGGGTGATGGGGAAGTGGACGTGCACCGTTCCGTCGGCGAACGAGCGGTCGACCTCGAACCCGGCACTTACGAACACATCGAGCATCCGGCGGTTGTGAGGGAGCGTCGATGCGACGAAGCTGGTAATGCCATGCACACGCGCCGCCGACGCGAGGTGCTCGAGCAGGATCGTCCCGAGTCCGCGCCCCTGCTGGTCGTCCTGCACGGTGAACGCGACCTCGGCCTCAGATGTACCCGGGGTGCGGTCGTACCGGGCCACCGCCACCAGATCGTCGCCGAGTTCCGCGACGAGCGCGAAGCGGCCGGCGTCGTCGATCACGCTCAGGGAGTCGAGCTGGGCGGCCGTCGGCGGCGAGACCGGCGAGAAGAACCGCAGGTACAACGACTCCCCGGAGAGGCGCTCGTAGAGATGGAGCAGCTGCTCGTTGTCATCGGTCCGGATCCGGCGCAGGTGGACGGTTCCACCATCGGCGAGGACGACGTCGGATTCCCACACGTCGGGCTCGGAGAGCATGGAGCTGACAGTAGCGCCGACTACGGTTTCGTCCCGTGGTCGTGTCGTCGCGCGCAGACGAGCCCGCTCCGACGTCGGAGTTCGTTACTCCTACTGCTGGTCTCGACGACGTCGGGGTGCGCGATCGGGTGGCTCGGGGCCAGGTAAACGCCTCAGGCGAGCGGACCAGCCGAACGTTACGAGACATCGTCCGGGCCAATCTCTTCACTCGGTTCAACGCAATTCTCGGTTCGATGTTGGCGCTGATCCTGGTGTTCGGCCAACCGGCCGACGGGCTGTTCGGAATCGTGCTCGTCGCCAACGCTCTGATCGGAATCGTGCAGGAGATCCGCGCCAAGCGGACTCTCGACCGTCTCGCGGTGCTGAACGCGCCGATCGCTCGGGTCGTCCGGTCGGGAGCGACCCGCGAGATCGCGGTCGAGGAAGTCGTGCTCGATGATCTCGTCGAGCTGCGAACCGGTGATCAGGTCGCGGCTGACGGGCTCGTGCGCAGCGGTGATGGACTCGAGATCGACGAGTCGCTCCTCACCGGCGAGTCGGAACCGGTGAACAAGGCCGTCGGCGTCGAGGTGCTATCGGGCAGCTTCGTGGTCGCAGGCTCGGGTCGGTTCCAAGCCACCCGGGTCGGCAAAGATTCTTACGCCCACCGGCTCGCGCACGAGGCCCGGCGTTTCTCGCTCACCCGCTCGGAGCTCGTCGACGGGATCAACCAGATCTTGGTCTACGTGACTTGGGCGATCCTGGTTGTCGGCCCGCTGTTGTTCTGGAGCCAGCTGCAGTCGACCAACGCCAGTCTCTCCGAAGCACTCACCGCCGCCGTCGCCGGTGTGGTGGGCATGGTCCCGGAAGGGCTCGTGCTCCTCACGAGCCTCGCGTTCGGGGTCGCCGCGGTGACCCTTGCTCGCCGGCAGGTTCTCGTGCAGGAGCTCCCCGCGGTCGAAGGGTTGGCCCGTGTCGACGTGGTGTGCCTCGACAAGACCGGAACGCTGACCGAAGGTAGCGTGGTGTTCGACGCCATCGAGCTGATCGACGACGCAGACGACGCGACCGTTTCGGCCGCGCTCGGTGCGCTCGGTGATGACGACAACGCCAACGCCACTCTCGCCGCGATCACAGCCGCCTTTCCGGCCCCGGCCGATGGGTGGGTCCGTAGCGCGATGGTTCCGTTCTCATCGGCGCGCAAGTGGAGCGCGACCGCGTTCAAGGATCACGGAAGCTGGGTGATCGGCGCGCCGGAGATGATCTGGCTCGACGCGTCCGCGCCGGCGCGGGTCCGCGCCGACGAGTTGGCCGCCGGAGGACACCGCGTGTTGCTGCTCGCCCATGGCGAGGGCGGTGTCAGTGGTGAGGAGCTGCCGCCCGATCTTGCGCCGGTCGCGTTGGTGCTCCTCGAGGAGCAGGTACGCCCCGACGCGGCCGAGACTCTGGCGTACTTCCATGACCAGGGCGTGCGCCTCCGGGTCATCTCCGGTGACAACCCGCGCACGGTGGCGGCCGTGGCCCGCCGAGTGGGTCTTCCCGAAGCCGGGGAGCCGGTCGACGGGCGCGATCTTCCCGACGACCTCGAGGCGCTTGCCGACATCCTTGAGACCCACTCCGTGTTCGGAAGGGTGACTCCCCACCAGAAGCGCGAGATGGTCGCGGCGCTGCAGTCACGAGGGCATGTGGTCGCCATGACCGGAGACGGCGTGAACGACGCCTTGGCGCTGAAGGATGCCGACATCGGCGTCGCGATGGGTTCGGGCGCGGCGGCGACGCGTGCGGTCGCCCAGCTGGTGCTCCTCGACGGCAGATTCGCGACGCTTCCCGGAGTAGTGGCCGAGGGTCGCCGGGTCACGGCCAACATTGAGCGGGTCGCGAACCTTTTTCTCACCAAGACCACCTACGCCACAGTGCTCGCCCTGGCAGTGTCCATCGCCGGATGGCCGTATCCATTCCTTCCCCGACATCTGACGGTCGTGAGCAGCCTGACGATCGGGATACCCGCGTTCTTCCTGGCGTTGGCACCGAACACGCGTCGGTACGTTCCCGGGTTCGTCACTCGGGTGCTACGCCTGGCGATTCCTGCCGGCTCGATCGCCGCTGTCGGTGTGTTCGTGGCGTATGCGCTGGCGCGCGCGCAGGAGGTCAGCCCCCGCCAGGCGAGAACCACTGCAACGATCGTGCTCTTTGCGGTTGGACTCTGGGTGTTGGTGATCCTGGCTCGCCCGTTCACCCGCGGCCGCGCGCTGCTCGTCGGCGCGATGGTCGTCGCCTTCGTCGGTGCGCTGGCGATCCCGCCCGTTCGGAGCTTTTACGCGTTCCTGATCCCTCCCACCGGCGTGCTGGTCGAGGGGATGATCGTGGCCGGCGCCGCGGTGGTTGCGCTCGAGGCGTTCTACCGGATCATGCGGAATCGGCTCCGCCAACCCGGTGATCCCGACTTGCTCAGATCCAGTGCCGTTTCTTGAACTACGAGACCAACCCGACTGGGGGTACTCCCATCAGGCCAAGGGCGACGAAGTAGCTGTGGCGCCATTGGAGCTCGGGCGTCTACCTGAAGTTCAGACTCCGGCTCAACAGCTCGGGCCGTCGGTTCCCGGATCGATGATCGGCGAGAGCGGTGGGACCCCGCCGAAGCCCGGATCGCCACCGGCGCTAGGGCTGCGACCGAATGTCTCGGTGACCCACATCTGGTGGCCGGCGCAGTAGACCGCGATTCCGACGACGTCGACGTTCGGGGCGAGCATGTTCAAGCGGTGCAGGTCGGAGTTCATCCAGCTGAAGCTGATGAGACCTGACGTTCCGCCGTTGGTCCACGCGATGTTCTCGGCCGCGGCGCTGAAGCGGCCCAGCAACGGAGCGAGTTCGCTGTGGTGCAGGTGGGTTGCGGGAACGGCGAGGCTCGGCATCGTCCGGCTCCAGTCGAAGCTGCGCGCGGTGAGCCCGGCGTCGTAGGCGAGCGGGGGGAGCCCACGGCCGGCGCGCTCTTGGTTGAGACGGGTCAGCAGGTCCTGGCTGATGGCTTGTTCGGTGGATGTCATCTGCGCGCCGGAGCCGGAGTACGTCGACGACGGTTGGCACGCGGCGGCGGCCGTGACAACGAGTGTGCACGCGACCACCAGGGCCAAGACGTTTCTCATGCCGGCTTGTATCGGCGTCCGACGTGGGGGTGCTTGAGGGATATCAGCGGGTCGGTAGCGGCATGGTTGGCGCGGCGGGTGGGCAGGGAGGTCGGGTACGCTCCCGGCGGTTCCCTTGTGCCGGCCGGTTCGGACCACGCCGGCTGTCGCTTGCATGGAGGTATGCCCGCATGGCCGTCGATGTTCGAGAGCTGAGCCCCGAAGACCTGCGCGACCAGACGCTCGGGTGGTTGGCCGAGCAGCTCCCGGTCGGGTGGATGGAGGCCGTCGACGCCGACGACGAAGACGCGTTCGACGTGGCGCGCGCCGGGTTGGAGTACTCCGAGTGGTGTGTGCGCTTTGGTGAGGCCGGTTACGCGACGCCGACGTGGCCGTCGGAGTACGGCGCCGGGTTGTCGCTCCTACCGGGCCAGGCCAAGCATGTGAACGACGTGCTCAGCCACTACAAGGTTCCGCGTCCGTTCAATATCATTGGCATCGGCATGGGCGGCCCCACGGTGATGGCATGGGGAACCGAGGAGATGAAGCACCGGTTGCTCAAGCCGCTGGCCTGCAATCAGGAGATCTGGTGTCAGCTCTTCAGCGAGCCAGTTGCCGGATCCGATGTCGCCGGGCTCGCGACCAAGGCGGTTCGCGACGGCGACGAGTGGATCGTCAACGGTCAGAAGGTCTGGACGACGCTCGCCCACATCTCCAAGTGGGGGATGTTGCTGTGCCGTACCGACCCTGCCGTCCCGAAGCACGCGGGTTTGTCGTACTTCGTCGTCGACATGGACCAGCCCGAGGTAGACGTGCGGCCCCTCGTGCAGATCACCGGTGATGCCGAGTTCAACGAGGTGTTCTTCAACGACGCACATGTGCGTGACGACTGGATGCTCGGACGGGAGGGTGACGGCTGGAAGGTTGCGATCACCACTCTCATGAACGAGCGGGTTTCGCTGTCGGGCGCTGGTTCCATCGGCGGCGACGCGGTAGGAGGGAGTCCGGTGGCGAGGCTGCTGGACCGCCACCGGGGTACGAAGGACCCGCTCGTGCGTCAGCAGTTGGCGCAGGCCTACATAGAGAGTCGGCTGATCAAGGTGAACAACCAGCGGGCGGCCGACAAGCGCAAGAGCGGCGGCGAAGCCGGCCCCGAGGGTTCCATCACCAAGCTTCAGCAGGCGGAGTTCAACCGGCGGCTCCAGAATCTCGCCATCGACCTGGAAGGCGTAAACGGGATCGCTTGGGACGGCCCCGGCTTGGCCGATCAGGTGCGGGCGTCGCGACAGCTCAGGCCCGGCACTGGCGAGTCGTCGATCGTGCAGGGATTCCTTCGCGCCCAGGCGAACACCATTGAAGGGGGCACGTCCGAGATCATGCGCAACATCCTCGGTGAGCGGGTCCTGGGACTCCCGAAGGAGCCCGACGCGTCGCGCGAGCTGGCGTGGAAAGACGTGCCGAGGAGCGCGTAGGCGCCTCGTCACCGATATGGACAAAAAACTGCTCCGAACCCTGAGCCGGCTCGGAGCGTCCGACGGAGAGATTGCCCGGGCCGCGGAAGAGGGTTGGTTGACGCTGCTACTCCTCGACAAGACCCTCCGCCCGGGATTGCCGCAGTACGACCGGGCCACTGTTGCCGGCAGGGCGGGGGTGGATCCCGACATCTCACGGCGGCTGTGGCGCGCCCTCGGGTTTCCCGATGTGCCCGAGGATGCTCCCGTCTTCACCGACGCCGACGTCGAGGCGCTCACTGTGCTCGAGCAGCGCAGGGTGACGACGATCGTTCGGCTCGGGGATGATCCAGTCGACGCGCTCGTCGAGCAGGTGCGGGTGTTCAGCGCCGCGCTGGCGAAGGTCGCGGCAGCTTTGACCGATCAGCTTGCCGAGATGATCCGGTCGGCCCGCGACTCCGGTCTCTCCGACGAGCGGATCGCGTTGACGTTCATCGACGAGTTCAATTGGCCATCGCTGACGAAGCTGTTCGACTACACGTTGCGGATACAGGCGCGCGACTCGCTGTGGCGCAAGCTCGCCAACGAAGATCCCAATGCACCCGGCGCCCGAGTTCTCACGATCGGCTTCGTCGATTTAGTCGGATACACCGCAATCAGCCAGCAGCTGGATCCGCATGAGCTCAGTGCGCTGGTCCGTCGGTTCGAACAGCTCGCGTTCGACACGGTCGCCGAAGAAGGCGGGCGGATCGTCAAGACCATCGGTGATGAGGTGATGTTCGTGTCGGGCGACGTCGCTGCCGCGGCTCGCATCGCGCGTCGGCTCACCGACCGGTCGCTCGATGACGTGCTCCTCCCGCCGGCGCGGGCCGGACTGGCCTACGGATCCACCGTCACCCGCGAGGGTGACTACTTCGGTCCGGTCGTCAACCTCGCCAGCCGCTTGGTGGAGATCGCCAAGCCGGGAAGCGTTATCGCCGCCGACGCCGTGCATGCGGCCCTGGTCGATGATCCGGCCTTCGCCTGGAAGCGGCTGCGGCCCCGGCGCATCCGCGACATCGGACGGGTCGAGGTCTGGGCGCTGGCGGCCGTGGACATCTCGGTTGATCAGGCCGCCGATCAGATCGAGGAAGGGCCGGGGGCCGGGTAGCGTTGGCATCGTCATGACTTCCGCCCCGCTCTCGCTCTTGACCGTCCACGCCCATCCCGACGACGAAGCGTCGAAGGGCGCAGGAACGGTCGCTCGCTACCACGAGGAGGGTGTTCACACGGTGTTGGTGTGTTGCACCGGAGGCGAGGCCGGCGAGGTGCTGAACCCCGCTGTCGACACCGAGGAGGTGCGGTCCAACCTCTACGCGGTGCGAATGCAAGAGCTGCAGAACAGCGTTGACGCGATCGGTTATGACCTCCTCGAGCTGCTCGGGTACCACGACTCCGGCATGCCCGACACCGAGACGAACGCCCGCCCCGACAACTTTGCCAATGCACCCCTCGACGAAGCCGTCGAGCGGCTGGTGAAGATCATCCGCCGCGAACGCCCGCAGGTGATCATCACCTACGCCGAGGATCGTGAGTTCTACCCTCACCCCGACCACATCAGGGTGTTCGAGATCACCGCGCCTGCGTTCGACGCCGCGGGCGATCCCGATGCCTTTCCCGATGCCGGCGCGCCGTGGCAACCGTCGAAGCTCTACGAAGTTGGCTGGTCGCGGGGTCGGATCGTCGCGCTGCACCAGGCGCATCTTGATCGCGATCTCGAGAGCCCATTCGCGCGGTGGTTGGAACGCGAAGATGGCCCGATGCGCGAAGACCGACATACGACGTTGATCGATGTGAGCGGCTACATGGCGCAACGTCGGGCCGCGCTGCTCGCGCACGCCACGCAGGTCGCGCCCGACGGGTTCTGGATGAAGCTGCCTGACGATGTGCTCCGCGACGTGTGGCCGTGGGAGGAGTATGTACTCGTGCGATCACTTATCGACACCGGCGTCACCAAAGGCGAGATCGAGCACGACCTGTTCGCCGGATTGCGTGACCCGGCCGATGTGGCCCGCTGAGCCGTGGCGGTCTTTCTCACCACCGCGTGGATCGAGCAGGTCGAGCCGATTCTCGGTGATATGGCCGAGCGTGTGCAGGTGATCGTGACGGGTGGCCCCGACGGTGACGTGCGGCTCGGCGTGGCCGACGAACCCGACCTCGTGCTCACAACTGTCTACGACGACGCGCGAGAGATGATCGACGGCACCCTCGATGTGAATGTCGCCTACATGCAGGGTCGGCTCAAGACCGCCGGCGACAGCGGGGTTCTGTTCCGGATTCTTCCCGCAACCAGGACCTCCGAGTTCGCCGAACGACTCCGCCGGATCCAAGCCCTCACCGACTGACTCGGATCGTTCGCCGAACCTTTCCCCGACAGCGTCTCAGGCGGTCTCGGGTCAGGCGGTCTCGGGTCAGGCGGGGCGGCGCTTGGCGTTGAGATAGACGCGGCTGACGGCGGCGCCGGCCTTGGCGTAGAAACGGGCAGGTCCGATCCACGAGATCTGGGCGAGGCTCGTGCCATCACGGTGCTCGATGTCGGCGCACAGCTGGCCCAGCAACGCGTTCCCGACGCCGCCGGACTGGCGTTCTGGGTCGGTGGCCATCGGCCCGATGAGCCCGTGGCGGTTCACCGAGTGCGCGCCGAAACCGATCGTGGAGCCGTCATCGGATCGGGCCGCGAACACGGTGCCCCGCTCGATCCCTCTCGTCACCTCGTCTTCCCAGCTCGGATAGGCACGGCGCGCGAGGTCGACTGCACCGCGGCCGAGCTCGCGCTCGACTACTACGCCCTGAGGCAGGTCGGCACGAAAGTTCGTGGGAATGGCCATGTCGTATGCGAAACCGTCGGGCTCGAAGCCGGCGGCCTCGAAGAGGCAGAGCGCGGGCGTGAACCCGAAGTCGACACCCGGCCACAGGTAGCGGGGGATGGCCGCGCCCAGGTGCACCTCTTGCGCGCCACGCATGCCGGCCCACGCGACGGCGGCTTCGACGAGCTCGCGCCCGAGTCCGCGTCGACGGCGCTCCGGCGCGACCGCTACGACAACGATCCACGCCGCCGCGTATCCGCCCCAGTCGTGGAACTTCACCACCACCGCGGCGTTGTCGTCGCCGAGCAGCTCGGACTCGGGTTCGAAGCAACAGGTCGTGACGTCGTCGAGCGTCAGACCCTCGTTTGGGAGCGCGCGACCAAGGAGGTCGTGGAGACCCTCAACGCTCGTGGTCATGCGCCGGCGCGTTGCAGGTCTCGGAGCTCTCTGAACCCGATCAGAGTCGCGCCGGTGCGGTCGGCGAGATCGGCGAACGACGGGTCGTGGCAGAGCATCGCGTGATCCTCGACCCTACCGGCCCAGTCGGGATGCGACGCGCGCAGTTCGTCGGTGTCGACCGCGGGATGGAAGTAGATCTCGGTGACGCCGGGGCGCAGATCGAACAGCGCGCGCTCGACGTCGCGCCGGGAGCCGACACCGGTCGTGTGGACAAGGTGGTCTGAGAACACCACGCCCTCGGCTGCCGCGAGTTGTCGGTAGGGGAAGCCGACTCGCCGCTCGCCGCTTGCTCCGGCCATGCGCAGGGGCAAGCCAAAGTCGATTGCGAGCTCGAGATAGACGTCGAAGAAGTCGGCCCGCAGCTGGAGTGTGCCCATGTGGCTGTCGAGGTGGCTGACGTCGAAGCCCCAGAGGATCGCGCGTTCGACCTGAGCCCGGCACTCCCGCCGAACCTCTTCGAGATCGGCGTGATCCCAGGTGTCGGGCACCGTGCGGGGGAAGCCGCCGTCACCGTCGAGGAGGCTCGGCGAGTGCGTGACCGGGCCCCAGCGGTACCGCTCCCATTCGGAGTTGAGTGTGAGATGCACCCCGACGTCGTCGCCGCGGTACTGCGCTGCCGCGTCGCGCGCCCAAGGGCAAGGAACCATGAGGGACGCGCTGGTCGCGAGCCCTTGCCGCAGCGCGTCATACGCCGCGACGTTGGCCGACCGCGACGACCCGAGATCATCACAGTTGATAATGAGGAGCTTGGCGTCGGGTGGGTATCCGAGTCGTTCGGCCAGCGTCGGTCCGAGCATCGGTGTCGGGGTGTCGGCCACGTGGTGAAGGCTAGCGAGGCCCCGGCTAGATTCGCTCGATGACGGTCGCGGTCCCGAGCCCGCCGCCGCAGCACATGGTGATGAGGCCGAACGTCCCGTCGGTGCGTTCGAGCTCGTGGAGCGCGGTGGTGATGAGCCGTGCGCCGGTAGCGCCCACCGGATGGCCGAGGGCGATCGCACCGCCGTTTGGATTGACCCTGTCCATGTCAGGCTCGAGCTCCTTCTCCCACGCGAGCACAACCGAGGCGAAAGCCTCGTTGATCTCGACGGTGTCGAAGTCGGACATCGTCAGGCCGGTACGCCCGAGGAGCTTGCGGGTCGCGTCGATCGGGCCGGTGAGCATCAGCACGGGATCTACCCCGACGAGGCACTGGTCGACGATGCGGGCGCGCGGCTTCAAGCCGAGCTCGTTGGCGCGGCCGAAGGTGGTCACGAGCACCGCGGCGGCGCCGTCGGTGATCTGCGAGGAGGTGCCGGCGGTGTGGACCCCGTCTTCGCGACCGACCGGCTTGAGGGTCGCGAGCTTCTCGAGCGATGTCTCCCGCAAGCCCTCATCGCGTTCGACGCGGTGTGTCGTCCCCGTTGGTTTGCCGTCTTCGCCCACATCCGGAGCGTCGATTGCCACGACCTCGCGCTCGAACCGTCCCTCGGCCCAGGCTCGCGCAGCCCGAATCTGTGATTCGAGCCCGAACGCGTCGGTATCGGCGCGGGTGATGCCCCACTTGTCGGCGATTCGCTCCGCGCCTTCGAACTGCGAAGTGACCTCATAGCGCGCGAAGTAGGTCTTCGGCGTCGGGCGACCGAACTCGCCGCGGATCGCGGCTCCGAGCGGGACCCGACTCATTGACTCGACACCGCAACCGATCGCGACCTCGACGACCCCGGCGGCTACCAGCGATGCGGCGATACCCGTCGCCTGCTGTGAGGAGCCGCACTGCGCATCGACTGTGGTCGCAGCGACGTTGAGAGGGAAGCCGGCCGAGAGCCATGCGGTGCGGGCAATGTTGAACGTCTGCTCGCCGACCTGACTCACGCACCCGCCCACGATCTGACCGACGTCGCCGGGATCGATCCCTGACCGCTCGATCACCGCGGCCTGGGCGACGCCGAGCAGATCGGCCGGATGAACGGTCGACAGCCCGCCGTTGCGCTTTCCGAGCGGTGAGCGAACGGCTTCGACGATCACGAGATCCGTTTCGGCGGTTTTGCGCACGATCCGTCCTTCCGGGGAGGTAGGGGTGTGGCTTTGGGGTTCCGGGGCGACCGGGCCGCGGCATCGTAGGCGCGGGCGGCTCAGCGGAGGTCGAGGATGACCTTGCCGAACGTGGTGTCGGACGCGACGAGGTCGTAGGCGGAAGGAGCATCGGCGAGAGGGATGACCCGGTCGACGATCGGTCGCAGGGTGTTGTCATCCCACCAGCGCTCAGTCTCGGTCGCGAATGCCTCGATGGCCACGGCCTTCTCCGAAAGCGAACGAGCTTTGAGCACGGTTCCGATGATCGTGAGCCGCTTGCTCATGACGCTGGGGATCGCCAAGGTTCCAGTTGTGCCGGCCAGCATGCCGACGAGCACGATGCGGGCGCGAGGCGCGGCCACGCCGACGTCGGTCGCGAGGTACTCGCCTCCGACGAGATCGATCACAACGTCGATCGGGCCCGTGGCCTCGCCGATCGCCGCCGCGAGCGCCTGCGGATCGAACGGTCCGGATCCTGACGGCACCGCGATCGCGTGATCGAGCCCGAGCCCGAGCGCCTGGTCCAGCTTGGCCGGCGTGCGCGCGGTTCCGGCAATCTCGCAATCGAACGCGCGGGCGAGCTGGACGACTGCCGTGCCGACGCCCGACCCGACGGCATGGACCAGCACGCGTTCACCCGGTTCGAGTCCGGCGCAGGTGCGCAGGGCGTCGTGCGCGGTGATGAACACCTCAGGGACCCCGCCGGCCTTCACCAGG
>JANYLB010000008.1 GCA_025363815.1 Actinomycetes bacterium | reverse complement strand
GTTCCGTCGACCGCCAGACCCGCGAACGCCAAGCCGACGGCCACGATGCCGACGAGGAGGACCGAGGCCTGACCTTTTTCCCTCACGGGAAGCTCCGATAGCGGTCGACCTGCACCACGTGGGTCGACTCGACGGGTACAGCGAGCGATGGCCAGACCGGCCCGATGAACGGGATCTGCAGCAACGGCACCTCCGTTGTCACCGCGATTCGCAAGCGCGCGCCGCGGACGATCTCACCATCGACGGAGGGGTGGAGGGAACCCGGGGCCAAACCGTGGTTGGTGGTCGCCTGATCAATCACGATCGTCGAGCGCGCGGCCGCGTCATCGATCGAATCGGCGAGCACGACGGCCCGACCCACCTCCCGAGCCGCCGCCGATGTCGCAAGAGTCGCGCGCTGGAGCATGCCGAATATGACAATGACCTGCACGAGAACCCCGAGCAGCACAATTCCCAATACTGCGAACTCGACCACCGCGCTCCCCGCTTCGCCCACGCTCCTGCTTCGCCGACCCGTCACCGAAGTTCGTCCTCGTCTCGAGCGGTAGCTCGTGCTTCTACGGTGAACTCGGGAAGGAACGGCACGATCACGGGTGCGCGCCCGGCCGCGACGACCGCTATGACCGAGCCCTCTTCTGCCCCTTCGACGCGAAACCCATCGGCACTTCCCCCGAGGCCGTCATGAAGGAGGGTTCGGGTACGCAAGACACCATCGTCGATTGACCGCCCCGACTCCGCAGCTGTGCGGGCGCCTTCATGGGCGGCGCTGACCGCGACCCCGCGCGCCCAAACCCACACGGCCATCTGCCCAACCCCAAGGAGCGCGGCGACACTCAACACGGCAACCGCGAGGAACTCGACCATGACGGTGCCACGCTCGCGAGCACCGCCTCTGGCGGCGCTACCCGCGGAGCTGGTTGAACGCATCGGAGACAATCGACGTGATGTTGGGCTGCACCACCGCCCAGAGCGCCATAACGATGCCGATTCCCATCACGAGCAACATCACCCATTCCGGGATCGAACCTCGTTCGTCACCCCACCGACCGATCAACTTCTGCCCCATGATGTGCTCCCTCTCGGTAGTCCAGCTATCGCTGGCTGACCATTTGACAACTCGCCCTCATAGGCCGGTGATCTCACCGCGCCAACGTCCTGATCGCGACCAGACCGGGATAGAACGCGAACACGATCGCGACCGGCAGGATCAGACCGACGACGGGCATCAGCATCGAGATCTGCTTTCGACCTCCCGCTTCGATCACCGAGCGCTTCTCGGTCTCGCGCACGTCAAACGCCATAGCGCGAAGCGAATCGGCGAGCGGCATTCCTCGCTCCTGCGCGATCACCACCGCCTCAACGAATCGTTCCAGCGGCGCGACCGCGAGTCGGTGCACTCGTGCTTCCAACGCTTCGGCGATCGGGCGTCCGGCACGCGCCTCCTGCAATGCCGCGCGTACTTCGGTCGCCAGCGCACCCGAGCCGGCGGCGACCAGCTCGAGCGAGCCGCGGAGACTCTCGCCCGCGGTCACCGCGAGGCAGACCAGGTCGACGAAGGTCGGGAACTCGGCGACAATCCTGCGCCGTCGCCGGTCGACAGCGCGGGTCAGTCGATGGTCACAGGCCATCACGCCACCGGCCGCGAACATGACGGCCGCGATCACGACAGCCGGCGCAGATAGCGACCTGCCGACGGCTACAAGCAGCAGCGCGCCGGCTATCGCAACACCGAATGTGGTCAGTCCCCATGTGACTTGTCGGGCGCGAAAATCGGCCGCCGACATTTCGAGGTCTGCAGCCACGAGCCGGCCCTCCAGGTCCTGGCCGGTCTCACCGAGCAGGCGCTGGAGACGCCTTCCCAATCGGTCGAGGAGCGGGCGAAACGCCGTGCCGATTGCTCCTCGAACTGCCACGTTCGGCGCCAGCAGCGGCGACCGTCGAGGACCGAGCGAGCCGAGGTACGCGTCGAGACGCGAGGCAAGTCGAGGACGGCGGAGACTGGGCAGCGCAGAGATCGCGCAGACCACGCCCGCCATACCGATTGCGATCATGACGATCGCGCCGAGCGGGTTCAAAGCCCACCTCCGAGCACACGGGGCTCCTCGGGAAGATGACCGAGCGCGAGCATCATGCGGTAGCCGATGATCGTTGCCACAGCTCCGGCGACGAGAACGAACAGCCCCTCGACCGAGTCGAACGCGCGCCGTCCCTGCGGTCGGCTGGCCACGAGCATCAAGACGATCCACGGCGCCGCGGCGGCGACCCGGGCTGCCACGACCGTCCACGACTGCCGCGCCTCGACTTCCTTGCGGACGGCGAGGTCCTCACGTAGGAACGCGGCGAGCGTTCGCAACACCCGGCCCAGCTCGCGACCTCCGACCCGATGCGCGACCGAGAGCGTTACGAGCACGCGATCGGCTGTCGGATCTGCGAGTGTCAGCGCGGCTCGATCCAGGGCACCGGCTAGGTCACCCGACACCCGGTGATCGCCGAGCATGGATCGGAAAGCCGGGCGCAACGTCGGAGGACCCTTCTCGGAAACGACACTGATCGCAGCTGGAAGCGTGTCCCCCGCTCGCACCGCTCCTGCGAGCAGCTCAACCGCGTCCGGCCAGCACTGGCGTAGGGAGCGACGACGACTCCGCCGCTGCGCGCGGAGGAACGTGACCGGCATACACGCGGCCGCGACCAAGGCCAGCACGGCGATGCTGGCCGACCCGAACATCACGACCACGATTACCCCCGCGCCGAGGCCGGCACCCGTCGATGCGAGGATGAGCTGTGGCGCGGTAAACCCCGGATATCCGGCTTCGAGGAGTAGCCGCGAGGAGCGAGCCGAGACACCACGGTCGCGCATTTTGCGAACGCGGGGCTCCGAGGTGGCCGCGTCGTACACGAGAAAGATTCCGAGCCCGAACAGCACTGCGAACGCGCTCATGTGAGCATCGCCTGGAGGTCGATACCCGACTCGGCAAACCGTTCCGCCCGCCTCGGAAGCTCGCCGGTCCAACGAAGGCCCGCGCCACTGCCTTCGAAAACCAGACCTGCGGTTGCTTCGACGCCGTCGGCGTTCGGCTCACCGACCGCCAAGATCTCCGTGACAACCCGGGTGTCGTCGACCCGACGACAGAACACTACGAGATCGACGCAGGCTGCGACCGTCGCCGCGACGAACTGTCGGTCGACGTTCTCGCCGGCCAGCAGCGGAAGGGTCGTGAGCTTCCGCAACGCCTCCCGAGCCGACGTCGCGTGGACCGACGTCATTCCTCCCGCGCCACTGTTCAGTGCGAGGAGCATGTCGAGCGCCTCAGGACCTCGGACCTCACCGACGACGATCCGATCCGGACGCATGCGCAGCGACTCTCGTACGAGATCTCGGAGCGTGATCGCACCCTCTCCCTCGAGATTGGGTTGGCGGCATTGCATCGCAACCACGTCAGGACGGCCCGTACGAAGCTCGAAAACCTCTTCGCACGTGACGATCCGCTCCCCGGCCGGAACCGACCCGGCCAAGCAGTTGAGCAACGTGGTCTTGCCTGCGCCCACCGCTCCCGCGACGACGACATTCAGACCCACACGGATCGACGCGTCGAGGAAGCGCGCCGCCGGCGGGGAGAGCGAGTTCAGACGTACGAGCTCCTCAACGGTATGGGCGCGGAGGTTGACGAATTTGCGGATGTTCACCGACCATTCGTCGGTCACCGGCGGGATGACGACATGCAGCCGACTGCCGTCGGGTAGACGCGCGTCGACGAAGGGCTGGGAGCGGTCGAGCCGACGCCCGGCCCGTGCGAGCATTCGCTCGACCACCTCTTCGACCTCATCGGCGGTCATGACGAGGGTCGTGAGCTCCGGCCGACCCGAGCGCGCGACGAAGACCCGGCCGGGTTCGTTGATCCAGATCTCCTCAATGTCAGGATCCTCGAGCAGCGGCGTGAGCAGACCGAACCCTGCGATGCGGTGGTGCAGCAGCTCGACGGCGTCGTCGTCGAGCGTCGGTAGGCCACCCAGCAGGAACCGGTCGCGATAGTCGGCTACGGCCTCGTCGACGAGACGCGCGAGCTCTGGATCCCCCGCAGGTCCGAGCGGAACCTCGCGGCGCTGCACGAGTTGACGCAGCTCCTCCTCGAGAATCTCCACCGCGCGCGACGAACTCATGTCTCGATCACGTTCACCGCCGGATCCCGTTGATCATCCGGAGCTCCTTCAACCACCGCGACCGTGGCACGAGGTGCGAGAGGGGCCTGCCCTCCCAGAGCACACGAGTGAACCCCTCTTCACGCGGCAGAAACCCGATCGGCGGCCGACCCGTCCACTCCTCTACCGCGCTCGAGCACTCCTGCAACCGGCGCGACGACGGCGGCGTCTGGTTCAAGACCACCGAGACGCGATCCGCTGCCGTCGGCAACGCCTCTCGCAACATGCGGTAGGCGAAGATCCCATGGCGCAACCCCACGGGATCAGCCCGCACGACCATCAGCACCTGGTCTGCCTCCTGCAGCACGACACGGCTCATCAGGTTCCTGCGGAACGGCACCCGGTCGAACGACAGCTCCTCGTCTTCCTCGATAGGCGCGGCGATGTCGACCACAACGACATCACTCTCGAGTCGGGCCGCGTCGAGAACGGCCCGCCACGACCGGTCGCGCACCTCGGGCCAGAGATCGGCTCGGGGCAGCCCCCCGAGCACCCGCAGGTCGTCAGGGCCCGAGACCAAGCTGTCCTCCAGCGGCGACGGCCAACCGTTGGCCGCATCGCGCACCGCGGTGGTGAGCGCCGGCTCCGTCGGGAGGCCCAGGAGCTGCACGACGGCGGGCGCCCAGGCGTCACCGTCGATCAATATCGGATCGCCGCCGGAACGTCGGTGTTCTAGCGCGAGATGCACCGCTACCAATGTCCGCCCCGGCGCCCCGAGACCACCCCAGACCGCGAGCATCCGACCACCACCCACCCCCGTTGGGCCGGGCTCGGCGATAGGCAAACTGGGTTCGTCGCAGAGCCGGTGTAGGAGCCCGGCGAGCATGTCTGTGTCGGGCGGCGCGCTGAGCCGGTGGGTAACGCCGATCTCATCGAGCAACCGACTTGCCGGACCCGACTCGACCGCCACCACCGCGACGCCGGCGTCTTGGAGCGTGCCGACGAGCTCCCGGTCGAGCCAAGGCAGCTCGGCGGCCAGTACCACTGCCCGCGGATGATCGCGCAGCGCGACTCCGAGCAGCTCGCCGAGATCGACGCAGCGACGCACCACCTCGACGCCGAACTCCGGGCGCTGGAGGCCGCGTACGAGCGGTGCTTCCCATGCCGCGCCTCCGGCGCAGGTGACGACCCGTGTGCGACTCAACGGAGTTGCGTCCCGTCGAAGCTGTCCCGACCAGCGCCCGAACTGCCGGTGGTACGGACGATGTCGAGGTCGGCGTTGCGGATCGCAAACGCGAGGTACACCGCGTCGTCGGGCGGCACCGAGAGGGTCAGCGCGGTCAGCTCCCCTGCACGGGCGCCGAACAACCCCTCTGAGCGAACCATCTCGATGACTTCGGCGTTGTGCACGACGGTCAGGGTTCGCGCGCTCTTGGTCGATTTCGTGAAGCTTGCGAGCACATCGACACGGTCGCCCAGGCGAACACGACCTCCGAGGGCGTGCTCGGGGGTGACGGGCACCGTGATCTCGCGGCCTTGGCGTGGGTGGGCCGCAACCGCGTTCTCCGCGAGGAGCCCATCGGCCGGAACGGGGAACAACAGCACTCGCCCGGGCAACTCCGAGAGACCCCCGGACCGCACAAGGCCATCGAGCACGGCGTCGGAAACGTGGACCCTGGTGACGACGAGATCGCCGGCGACGAGGACATGGTTCGCGGCTAGGTCACGCCTCAAGGCGACGACGCCGACGGTGTGGTCCGCGGCCGCGGCGAGGCGAAAGCCGCCGATGACCGAGATGACGACAAGCAGGACACCCACAACGATCCGCGTGTCGACCCGCGGCATCCGGCGCGACCGACCGCGCACGCCGACCTGGTCCACCGTCACTGCCATGATCCGCTCCCCGCATGACTTGGTACCCTGGGCAACGCATGACGATGTAACAGCCGCCAATGGCGGGCAAGGAGCCCCAACGTGGTCGATGTGCCGAGGTTCCTGCGACCCGACGAGGTCGCCGACGTGTTGAGCGTCTCCGTGTCGCAGGTGTACACGTTGATGCGGACCGGCCAGCTCCCCGCAGTGAAGATCGGCCGACGCGGGGTGTGGCGCGTCTCGGGCGAATCTCTCGAGGCGTTCATCGCAGAGCTCGAGCGCGAAGCACGGGAGCGCGCCACCGAGCGCGGCGCCGGCACCGTCTGACGCTGCCGTGGGCCCGCGAACAGGGGTCGCGTCACCACGCCATCTCGATCGCCATCGCGTTCGAGTCCCTCGCCCACACCCAGCGACTCCGACGCGCTCATTCGGCCGGCTCCCACACCAGTCGGGCGACCGCCTCGATCCGGATGTCGTGGCATCGCAGCACCCGGCGACCCTGAACGCCGACTCCCCCGCTCACCTCGCCGAGGCGAACGACGTCGCTCCC